>CALWIO010000012.1 GCA_944380765.1 uncultured Clostridia bacterium | reverse complement strand
TCCCGAGGTGATTCGAACACCCGACCTACCGCTTAGGAGGCGGTCGCTCTATCCAGCTGAGCTACGGAAACATCTTTGAAATCTATTCAATTTTAGGCTTAGATTAACTCATTGTCAATCACTTTTCCTCAAAAGGCGGTCGTTATAACATATTCTTAGGAGGGGCTTGTTATTACGAGCAAAGCGAGTAACAAGGTTCTCGGGTACCCGTTCAAAATCTTTGATTTTGGTAACGGGTGAGGTTCTTATAACGAGCAAAGCGAGTAACAAGGTTCTCGGGTACCCGTTCAAAATCTTTGATTTTGGTAACGGGTGAGGTTCTTATAACGAGCAAAGCGAGTAACAAGGTTCTCGGGTACCCGTTCAAAATCTTTGATTTTGGTAACGGGTGAGGTTCTTATAACGAGCAAAGCGAGTAACAAGGTTCTCGGGTACCCGTTCAAAATCTTTGATTTTGGTAACGGGTGAGGTTCTTATAACGAGCAAAGCGAGTAACAAGGTTCTGCCGCGCAGGCGGCAGGTTCTTATATTCATTTAACAAAAGCGGGCAGCTTTATGCTGTCCGCTTTTATGGCACCCCCTGGGGGAATCGAACCCTCAACTAGCCCTTAGGAGGGGCTTGTTATATCCATTTAACTAAGGAGGCGTATATTCAGTTTCAGCCGTTCCCGGCGGTTCCTCGCCGGGAACGTTTTTTATGATTTACCGCTTTATGATTAACGCGGTCAGTCAACCGTATAATTTTTTACCCAGTTTTCAACAACCTTGTCGAAATCGTCGCCCTTCATATTTTCAAGGCACTCGCTGCGGTATGTTTCGTAATACATATAATCCTCGCTGTACGGGTCAACCTTTACCACAAGAAAGACATAATCCGAAAGAGTTATGGCCGCGGCTTTTCCCGTTTCGACCTCTTTTACCTTATCAAAGAAGCCCTCGGGGAAATTGCCCGCCGAAAAAGAGGACACCACCATATCGTGAATCTCGGTATTTTCGCCCAGAACGCCGACGGCCTCCTCCATTGAAGTGCCCTTATTCACCATTTCGGCTATGGACTCAAAGGTGCCTTTAAGGTTGTTTTTCTGGTCCTCGGTCATATCGACCGGTGCGCCGTTATCGTCCACATTGAAAAGGTAGCCGGTAACGAGCCTTATGCCGGCGTAGTGTCCGTCAAAAAAGCTTTTAAGCTCCTCCTCGGTCACGGGCTCGGCTCCGTCCTCGCCGTAATACTCGGCGAGCAGGCTTTTTTCATAAGCCTTTGACATCTCGATTTTATACAGCGTCTGCTTTGACACGCCGATATTCTCATAGTAACCGCCGTAGAGGTGCCACAAATCGTTGACCGTTTGCGAAAGCTCCGCTTTTTCGGTTACGGAAAGAGTCATTTTTCTGCCGGCAAACTCGGAATTGACCGCCACATAACGGACGAGCGCCTGTTTCGCGGCTTCCTCGTTTTCGCCGTTTTCGTCCTTTGTGAAATCAAGGAAATAGGAGTAAACCTCGCTGTCGGTCCTGACGCCGTTCACCGCGGGACCGCCTGCGGTACACGAGGCGAGCGAAAAAAGGAAAAGAGCCGTCAACACTATGCACGCCGCTCTTTTCATTTCAATTCCTCCCCGCCGTGATTTTTTATATACTCCCTGTAAAGTTTTTCCTTCAACAGTCTTTTTTCGTTTTCCGCTTTGCGCTGCTCGCGCACCTTTTTACGGTTTTTGCCGATTACGCCGTTGCGCAGAAACGCGATTGAAAACATACCCGTCAGCGCGCCTGCCGAACACATTATAAAATCCCACATGGTGTCGATTAACCCGTATTCGGAATCGGGCGAAGAGCATTGAAGATTAAGGCCGTAAATCCTGTCCATAGAGAACTCGTAAATCTCCCAGCCGACCGCAATTGCGAGCGCGAAGCAGAGGGCGAAAAGAGAGGACATGGCGGGGCCTAAGTCGCCGCGCTTTCTGTAAACTATATTGGCAAAATCGTAGCCGAACCACGCCGAGATAAAGCCTGCCGCGAAGTGAGTCAGCACATCTATATGCTCAAAGGTGGTGCGGTTATTGACCGTTGAGCCGATAACAACGCCCACGAAGATGAACCCGGTAAGCATTGTCTGTGACGAGGCTTCCACCTCGATAATAAATGAATTTTTACCGAAAATCTGAAAGAAATCCCACAAATGAGTAAAAATCACGGCAAAAATTGCTTCCAGAAATTCCACCACCGAGCCGTGGAACAGTCCGAAAATTCCCCAGCCCAATATAATTATTCTCAGTACAAGCCAAGCGGTTTTCTGAGCTTTTGAAACATATCCGAAGGTTTTTGTCATTAATCGTCACCGTCAGTTTTATATTCTGAAACAGAAGAACATAGCCGCGGTTGTTTTGCCGTCGCTCTTAGGCGAAAGGTCGGTAAAATATCCGTCAGTCGAAAGAGTGCTGCCGGCCGCCACAACCTGACCGCCTGTGAGCACGCACATGGTGTTGAACTCGTCCTTATTGCTTCCGCCGAAGCCCTGAGCCGCAAGCATTGTTCCCGAAGAACTGTACCTGACCGCAAAGCCGTCGGTTCCGCCCATATTGCCCACGAGCCTGAAATCCCTTGTGGAGGAAGCGGAATGGCCTACGGCGATAATATCGCCCTCGGCGGTGACCGCCACATCGGTAAACTTTTCGCTGTTGCTGCCGGTAAAGGTTTTTACCCATTCGATATTTCCGCCGGAACTCCATTTTACAAGCACCGCGTCATGATAGCCCTTATTGCCGATTGACGCCAAGTCGCCGTCGGTAGAGTTGCTGCTGCCGACCGTAACGCAGCCGCCGTCGGCGGTTACGGCAACGCCCGGAAAGCTCTCCGCGTTGGAGCCGCCCCAGTTTTTGCCGAACACCACGCTTAAATCGCTCTTGAATTTAAAGAGCACGCCGTCGGCTCCGCCCTTGTTTGAAAAATAGGAGTTGCCGGAGATAAACATACCGGAAACAAATATTTCGCCCTTGCTGTTTATATCAATATCGGAAAAATAGTCGCCGAAAACGCCTACGCTGTTCTGCGCCGTCACTTTGCCCGATGAATCAAACTTGACTATTACCGCCGCGGAACGGCCGCTGGCTATGCCGAGGCTTTCGCAGTCGCCGTCCCTTGAATAGGCAAAGCCCACCGCGTAAATGCTGCCGTCGGTGGCTACATCAACGCCGTAAAAAGACTCGTTGGAGCTGCCGCCCCAGCCCTTTGTGAACACAAGCTCGCCCGAGGAAGTGTATTTCTGAATAAATCCGTCATACTCGGTGCCGTGAAGCGAGATAAAGTCTGACGCTCTGGTTTCGCCCGAAACAACAATGCTGCCGTCGGAGGCTACGGCAATATCGGTTATGCCGATAACGCCCTTGCCCGTCAGCGTTTTGCTCCACTGCTGGGTGCCGGACTTGTTGTACTTGCAGATTACCGCCGAGCCTACGCCCGCGTTCGCCCCCTTAAAGGAGCCGTCGCCGGAGGCGGTGTTATAGCCTATTACAAAGCCGCCGTCGGGAGTTGCCGCAGAAGCCGCGGCGTTATCGTTGCCGCTGCCCGACATGGTTTTTGAGGCTAACAGGTTATTTGACGGGGTGTTTCCTCCGGAGGTTATTTTTGAGGTTTCGGTTACCGCGTTTCCGCTTGAATCGGTCACTGTCTCGCCGTTGTCGTCAGTCACGGGAACGGTTACCACAATGCCCGTTGTGACCTCGGTTGGAACTACCACGATAGTAGTCTGCACCTCGCCCTTTTCGTTGGTTACAGCCTCGCCGTTCTCATCGGTAACGGGTATGCCGACTTCCTGCGGAACATAGACTACGGTTGTGACCGGATTGCCGTTTTCATCGGTGACGGTTTCGCCGTTCTCATCGGTCACCTCGACAATCTGGGTTTCGGGGATTACCGTTACCTGGTCGCCGTTTTCGTCGGTTACGGGGTTGCCGTTTACATCGGTCACTATTATAGGCTCAATTTTGCCTTTTTTACAGGCGGCGAATGTTATTGCGATAAGCAAGAATATGACTGCCGCCGCTATTGCTTTCTTATTCTTCATAACGATTCCTCCCCGTTTTTTCATACATTTTGAATTTTAACACAGATTTAAGTTTTTTACAAGCTATTTTGACAAGATTGTAAAGGAACAGCCCTCAATACAGACCTCGCCGTTGGTCACCGTACCGCGCATAAGCGGCTTGGCTGACCGCAAATCCTCGGGCAGGCGGTAATTTATTGGGTGCTCGTTGCGGTTTACGATTACCGCTATTTCTCCGGTTTCGTCCTTTCGGCGGTACGCCACGCAGCCCATTACCGAGGAGATGGGATAAAAAGCTCCCTTTTTGAAAACGGGGTTTTCCCTTCTTATTTTTCCGAGGGCGCGGTAAAAGTCCGCAAGTTCTTTCCGCTCGCCGCCCCACGGGTAGCAGAATCTGTTAAAGGGGTCCTTATACCCCTGCATTCCCGCTTCGTCCCCGTAATATACCGAGGGCACTCCGGGCAGGGTAAACTGCAATACGGCTGCGCATTTTAAAAGCCTTATGCCCTTTTCGTAAGCCTCTTTGCCGAGCCGCTGAGCCGACTGCCAGCCCCGGTCGCGGTACTCGCAGCTTTCGCCGGCTATTCGGGTTACCGCGCGCTGGGTATCGTGCGTGCCTATATGGTTCATCATAACATCAAGGCACTGTTTAGGATAATTTTCAACTATTCTCATCACCGAGGACATAAACTCCTCGGCTCCCCCGGTACGGCAGAAGCCGAGCACCGCCTCGGCAAAGGGATAATTCATAACCGAGTCAAACTGACTGCCCAGCAGATACCTGCGCCGGGAGCCGTAGCTGTGCTTTGTGGTGGCGTCCTCCCAGACCTCGCCCATCAAAAGAGCGTCCGGCTTTGTTTTCTTTAAACGGGCGCGAAGCTCGTCTATGAACACATCGGGCAGTTCGTCCGCCACATCAAGCCTGAATCCCGAAGCGCCCGCCCTGAGCCATTTTTCCACAATTCCGCCCCTGCCGTTTATGAACCGGCGGTAATCCTCGCACTCCTCTGTTACCTCGGGAAGCGTAACAAAACCCCACCAGCACTGGTAATCGTCGGGATAATTTCTGAATTTGTACCAGCTGTAATAGGGGCTTTCCTTTGAATTGTAAGCGCCCAGAGTATTATAGCGGTTTTTCCTGTTAAAATACACGCTGTCATCGCCGGTATGGGAAAAAACGCCGTCCAGAATTATGCGTATGCCGTTTTCGCCCGCCTCGGCGCACAGCTTTTTAAAGTCCTTTTCATCACCCAAAAGCGGGTCGATTTTTCCGTAGTCGGCGGTATCGTAACGGTGGTTTGAATGGGATTCAAAAATAGGGTTTAAGTAAATACAGTTTACGCCCAGACTTTTAAGATAGGGCAGTTTAAGGCGTATTCCTTCCAGGTCGCCGCCGAAAAAGTCGTTGTTTCTCACCCTGCCCTCGGAATCGGGCCGCCACTGAGGCTCGCCGCCCCAGTCGCTTCTGAGCACCCGGTCGGAGGGAACATTCTTTTTTTCCTTGCCGGAGGAGAAAAACCTGTCGGGGAAAATCTGATAAATTATGCCGCCTTTAAGCCATTCGGGCGTTTTAAAGCCTTTTTCGGTCACGGTAAGCTGCCAGTCGTTGCGCGCGCTGAACCCGCCCGAAAATCCGCCTACGCCGTCCTTTACTTCCAGTACGGAGCTTCTGCCGTAAGACGAGCAGTAATCAAAATGATACCAATAAAGTCCCGGCTCTTCCACAGCTGTGAAAATATCCCATATCTCGCAGTCGTCGCCGCTCATGCCGGCCCAGTACATCTCGCGCCCGACAAAGCTGCCGTCATCGGCGCGCAGCATAAAATACGCGGCGCTGCAACAAAAAGAACGGGGAAGCAAAAGGCGCAGATGTATGCGCTCGCCCGCCTCAACGCTTCCGAATTTATCCTTAAAAAAGCAGTCCCTTGAATTAAAAGGTATTAAAGCCATATTTTCACCTGCCAAGCTGATTTACCGGTTTTTCAGTAAATTTTATTTTAGCAAATAATTATCTTTTTTTCAATAGAATACGCTCCCAAAGACAAAAAACAGACGCCGGAAAGCTTTTGCGCCCTCGGCGTCTGTCGGATATTGTAAATTTATGGGGTTTGAGCGTTTCAGTTAAGAGAGTTCAACAGCGAGAAATTGTCCTTATTGGACTTATAAAGCTGCTTGAACACCTCAAAGTTCTTGTCATAGACCGATTTGTTCTTCATATCGGGCGTATATGTAGCGCTCGACGGAATAAGCCTTTTCGCCTCGGAAATATTCTTTACGAGTCCCGCGCTTACGGCTATGAGAACCGCGGCTCCTACCGAACCGACATTCTGGGGGCTTTCAACGGTTTCAATTACCTTGCCCGTAACATCTGCGAGAATCTGGCTGGTAACCGGAGAGAGCGCGCCTCCGCCGACAAATCTTATGGTATTCGAGCAGGCTACCTTTTTCTGCTCGGCTTCAAGCATCCAGCGAAGATGGAAGCAGACTCCCTCGACAACGGCTCTGATAAGCTCGGTCTTGCCGGTTTCAAGGCTTATGTTGAAGAACATTCCCCTCGCGTTTGAATCCTCAAAGGGACAGCGGTTTCCGTGAAGCCAGGGAGTGAAAATTACTCCTCCGCTTCCGGCGGGAATGGAGTCCACAACCGCCATCATATAGTCATAGAGATTGGTATAAACAACCTCCATATCGGCTTTTTTGTGCTTTAAGTCATGCTGTTTGTCAAGGTAAATGTCGATTTCGTCAAGAGCCAGATGGTCTTTTACCCACTCAACGCACTTGCCTGCCGTTTCAAGCTCGGCAAAATAATTGTACCTGCCGTCCTCGGCGCCTACCGTAGCGGCAATCATGGCGTTGGCGTCAACAATGCTCCTGTCAACAACCGTTGAAACCCAGCCGGAAGTTCCCTGATAAATATGAGTGTCGCCCATATTCACGGCTCCCGCTCCGACTCCTATCAATGTGGCGTCGCCGCCGCCGCCGAAAACGGGTATTCCGGGAACAAGCCCCAGCTCTTTCGCCTGCTGAGGACGGAGTATTCCCGCCTTTTCGGTGCAGTCGATTATTCTGGCTAAGTGTTCGGGCTTTACCGAGAACATCTTGCAGATTTCGGGACTCCAGCAGTGCTTACCCTTTCTGATGTCATAGAGCATGGTGGCGAAAGCCGAATCCCTTGTCATTACAAACTCTCCGGTCATGCGGCACACAAGATATTCCTTAACATCGAGCCATTTATGTACCTTGGCGAAGTTTTCCGGCTCGTTGTCCTCAACCCACTTGTATTTCCACACCGGGTCCTTGACGCTTGCGGGGACAGCTCCGGTAATTTGCAGACAGCGAAGAAGTTTCGGCACATTTGCGCCCGCAATCTGGGGACCGTAGGCGAGACCTTTTTTAAGCTGTTCCGAAGCGCGCTGGTCCATATAGCTGAACGCGCGGCGCACCTGCCTGCCCTCTTTATCCACCAGCACAAGGCCCTGCATCTGTGAACAGAATGAAATTCCGTAAATTTTGGAAGGGTCGATTTTGGATTTTTTGATTACGCTCTGTGAGGTCGAGCACATTGCCGCCCACCATTCGTCGGGGTCCTGCTCGGCTCCGCCGTCGGGCATTACATAGAGCTTGTAGCCCTCGCTCGCCGCCTCAATAAGCTCAATGCGGTCGGAAATTTTAAACAGACATGTTTTTACTCCCGTTGTGCCTATATCAAAGGCAAGAGCGAAAATTTCTTTTTCCATAATCATTCTCCTCTGTTTTTTAAAGCTGATTTTATAAATTTAAGTATCTGCTCAATTACAAACTCGTCTTTTTCGGGACGGTCAATGCCCTCGCCGCAGTAAATTTTAAAACGCTCCTCATAATAGTCGCCGGCGTATGAGAACTGGAGCGTCATAAACAGATTGTCAATCAGAAACGCCGCTATTTTCGGGTCAATATCCGCCCTTATCTCGCCGCTTTTCTGCCCCTCGCTCACGGCGCGGGCGTAAATACCCGCCGTCATTGACTCCATCTCGGCGGCAAACTGCGCGGCAAGTTTTTTGTCGTTTATGGTTGTAATGCTGTTATACAGCTTTATCAGCGTGCTCTCCTCACGGGAGGCGCTTATAATCTCGCGCAGGATTTTTTCAACCTTGATTATAACATCTTCATCGGCGGCGGCAAGCCCGAGCAAAAGATTTTCCATACGGCTTATGCTGTGGTGCACGATGGTCAGAAACAAATCCAGCTTGCTGTCGAAATACTTATAAACCGAGCCGACGCTGATGCCCGACTTTGAGGCGATATTGCTTACGCTCGCGTCATGATAGCCCTTTCTCGCAAATTCCATTGTCGCCGTTTCGATTATCCGCCGGCGTTTTTCGGGAGAAATATTGTCAAAGGTAGGCTTATGGTGCTGGTTTAAGTCCATCTTTATCCTCCGAATCTCATATAATATATCAGTTTAACACAATAAAGTCCAATTGTACAGTATTTTTTAATACGCCCTTGCGCTCATAAGCCGGATTTTTAGCTTTTGGCGCTTTGATTTTCTCTTTTTTTCAGCTCTTTGCCGAAAACCGCGATAAATACAATCACCGAAGTGACAATCGACACCGCGTCCGACACCGGCTCGGCAAGGAATACCGCAAGCACCTTGTTTTCTATAAACAAGGGCAGGATAAATATAAGCGGCACCAGAAGAAATACTTTTCTAAGGCAGGCTATGAACAGCGAGGATTTTGCCTTTCCTATTGAGATAAGCGTTTGCTGCACGGACATCTGCACTCCGAAGAACATCATTGCCGCCGCGTAAATCCTTAAAAGAGGAGCCGCCGTTTCCACAAGGGCGGGGTCGCTGTTGAATATTTTTATAAACGCCGCCGGAAACAGCTCCACAAGCGCTCCCATTACAAAAATAAAGCTGAAATTCATAATCAGCATATCAAAAAACGCCTGTTTTACCCTGCGCATATCGCCGGCGCCGTAATTGTAGCTGATAATAGGCTGAGCGCCCTGACCTATGCCCTGAGCCGGCACCCACGCGAACTGAAACACCGTACTGCACACGGTCATGGCGCCCACCGCCAAATCGCCTCCGTATTTCTGAAGCGAGGAGTTAAAGGAAACATTTATAAGCGCCTCGGTGGAATTCATAATAAAGGGAGAAACGCCCAGCGCCAGCACGGGCAGCAGTATTTTTAGCGAGGGGGCAAGGTTTTCAGCCCTCAGGCGCAGCTTTGTGTTTTTCCCGAAAAGGAAGCTCACAACCCATACCGCTGAGATTCCCTGAGATATTACGGTGGCGAGAGCCGCGCCCTTAACGCCCATATCAAGGGCGAATATAAAAACCGGGTCAAGAATTATATTGCAGACGGCGCCTATAACAACCGTAGCCATACTGATTTTCGTAAAGCCCTGAGTGGTTATGAACATATTAAGCCCAAGGCTTAGCATTACGAAAACCGAGCCGCCCGCGTAAATTTTAAGATAGTCGAGCGCGTATCCGACAGTTTCTCCGCTGGCGCCGAAAAGCATAAGAAAGCTCTCGCCGAAAGCGAGGAACAGAGCCGTTATAATCACCGAGAGAATTATGAGCAGGGAAAAACAGCTTCCGAGTATTTTTTCCGCTTTCTTTATGTCGCCCTCGCCCATGGCTATGGCGGCTCTCGGTGCTCCGCCCTGCGCGGCGAGCATGGTAAAGGCGGTCACAATACAGACTACGGGAAAGCAAAGCCCCACGCCCGTAAGCGCCAGACTGCCCACCGAGGGCATGTGACCTATATAAATTCTGTCAACGATATTGTAAAGCAGGTTCACAATCTGCGCCACAACCGCCGGTATGCTGAGCCTTAACATCAGCCTGCCGACGCTTTCTGTTGCCATCTGCTTTGATATATCGGTTTTTTTCATTTTACTGCGCCTTCTTTAATGTATTTTACGGCTTATAAAAGTCGGTTATGTTGCTTTTTCCCGTTCTGACATTGAAAATCAGCCGTTTATAAACGCCGTTTTCGGTATAGCAGAGCGTTATCTCCTCGTCGCCCGTATATTGCGCGCGTATTTCGCTTGCTTTACGCTCCTTAAAGAACTCCCTTAAAAGAGCCGCGGTTTTTTCGTCATAGTCGCCGGCGTTATCGGAAACGAACAGCACCGAGCCGCAAAGGGAATTTACCTCGGCGTGAAGGAGCTTCTGCTCGGGGGTGTATTTTATATTGGTATCTCTTAAAAAGAACACATCGGGGTCGCCCAAAAACGCCCTGCCGTTTAAATGCCTGCGGAAAACCGTGTTGTTGACGGCGTTGGGAGATGAGGGCACCTCGCAGTTCACGCCCAGGCGGTTAAGCAGGGATTCGTAGGTCTTGTCGGCGTCACAGCTTATGCGGCAGGCGTCAAATACTCCCATGCACGCGCCCAGCGGCACTCCGCAGCCGAGAATCAGCCGGTCTTTGCACAGCTCCCTTAACAGATTTACCGCGTCGCACATTATCTCGCCCCTTGTTTTGCCGCCGCGCGGCTGCATGCACTGGCTGTAAAGAAAGTCGAGCTTTACCATATCGTAGCCCCATTTGAAAAGCACCGTGTCGAACACCTTTTTGAGATAGGCGCGGAATTCCTCGTTGTAAATGTCAAAGGTATACGCTCCGCCCCAGCCCACGCAGCCGAGCTTCTTTTTGCCGGTCGAGTTGTCGCGTATTACCCAGTCGGGGTGCTTTTTAAGTATCAGCGAGCCGCGCTGCGCGTTAAAGGGCGCCAGCCATATTCCGGCAAGATAACCCTTTTCGTGGATTTTATCCGCCATATATTTCATTGAGCGGGGGAATTTTTTGCCGTCGGGCAGAAGCCAGTCGCCCACGGCGGATTCGTAGCCGTCGTCTATCTGGAAAATCCCGGCGCCCTCCCCGGCGCGCGAGAGTCCCTCCAAATCACGCAGGATTATTTTCTCGTTTATATTCTGAAAATAGTTGTACCATGAGGTATAGCCGGCAAGGCGGCTTATACGGGGCTTTGAAAATCCCGCAAAGTCAAAGAAATACTCGTCAAAGGCGTCCTCGTAGGGGCCCCTGAGCGCGCAAAGGTCAAAGACCGTGTACTCCTGCCCGGCAGAGAGGAAAAGCCCCTCAATATCCTTTTTTATTCTGAAAACGCCCTCGTTCATATCGGCCTCAAAAACCGTAAAGCCGTTCTTTTCGCTCTTTGAGCCGTAGAGCGTTATTTCGTCCCCGTCCTTTTTTCTGAAATAACAGTAGGTGTAGGAATGAAAACAGCCCTTTTTGCCGTACCGCGCGAAGGCGTAGTCGCCGGAAATACCTGCCAGCGCCCTTGTAAATTCCGAAATTTCACCGGCTTTCATTATGCCGTTTAAGACATCGTTCTTTGAAAACTCGCGCGAGGTGGTCCATGACTGATAGCCGTTGGCGAAAAACAGGTCGGAATCGGAATACTCTCTGTTTTCGCTTAAATACAGAGTTTTCGCCTCAAAATCCTTTTTGGCCTTAATCTCTCCCTTTATTCTGCCCTCGCTCACGGTCAGGGTGAACAGAAAGCACTCGTTGTCATAGGAAGAATAGGCTCTTATTCCGCCGGCTGTTTTTATTTCGGCATAGAGTTTATACATAAAGCTACCCCCGTTTTTACTTTTTTCCCTATATGGGGATTTTACCACATTCCGCCCGTTAAATCAATCGGCGCAGAGCTTTGCGGCAGGATTTTTCATCGTTTTTACCATCTGCGCGGCGGTATATTCGTTTTTTTGCCGTATTGACCGCCCGAAGCTGATTTTTTATAATATAAATATAAACAAATATATAGGGGGAAATTTTATGAATTACTCAATAAACGGAAAAATTGTGCCCGTAGCGGAAATTTACCTGAACGCGGGTGAGTCGGTTTATACCCAGTCGGGCTCAATGGCCTATCAGAGCGCCTTTGTGGATATGAAAACCAACGCGAGGGGCGGATTTGCGAAGAGTCTGGGCAGGCTGTTTACGGGCGAATCGGTGTTTATGGTCAACTACACCGCTTTGCGTGACGGGCAGTGCGTGGCTTTCGCGGCTACCGTTCCCGGCAGCATAATGGTGGTTGACTTAACCGCCGTGCCCGGAGGGCTTGTGCTTCAAAAGGGAGCGTTTCTGTGCGCTCAGCAGACGGTCAATCTGTCGCTTATGCTCGCTAAGCGTTTCTCGGCGGGACTTTTCGGAGGCGAGGGCTTTGTGCTGCAAAAAGCGCAGGGTACGGGGCTTATGTTCCTTGAAATTGACGGCGACTGCATTGAAAAACAGCTCGCGCCCGGAGAGGTGCTGAAAGTTGATACGGGAAATGTGGTAGCCTTTGAGCCGAGCGTAGGCTATGAGGTGGAAACCGTAAAGGGACTCGGCAACATTCTGCTCGGAGGCGAGGGACTTTTCCTTACAAGGCTGACAGGACCGGGCAGGGTTATTCTTCAATCCCAGAATTTCATTGATTTCGCGCGCAGGATAGCGCCCTTTGTCGCCCCCTCAAATTAAACTCCGGCATTTGACAAGAAGCGATTTTTGTGGCATAATTATCCTGCAATAAAATGTGTTCTTTCGGGAGGGAAACCAATGAACAAAAAATTTGTTAAACCGATTGCAATAATACTCGCGTTTTCGCTTATTTCCGTCTGCTTTGCCTCATGCAAAAGGGGTGAGGAAACCGAGGACCCAGATGTGACAAAGGGCTCGGTTGAAGCTCCGTCTGACGACGATTTGCTTGACCTTGACTTATACATAGACGACGACTCCGCCGAGGAGGGTACAACCGCCGGCGAGGACGATTCCGCCGAAGAGGATACGCAGACTCCGACCTCTTCGCAGAACAGCGCGGGAACAGGTAACGGTACGGGCACAGGCTCAACCATACCGGTTGTAACCGACGAGGACTCGCTGCCCTCGCTCTCGCAGCAGGATATTGTGGACCTTGTAAAAGCGGCAGGATATGAGTATGACGCCGAGCAAAAGGTGTTTTACTCCGTGCTTAATCCCTGGCAGCGCCATTTCGGTTTCGGCGACGCTTATGACGAGCTTGCCGTTTACGCCAATATGAGATACACCACCATTAAAATTGACTTTACCTATCACGGGCTTCTTTGGAGAATACAGTGCTGGAAAGGTCAGTACGGCGTGCTTGCCGGCGGCGAGATGGGCGTTTACACCAAAGAGCCTGAATCCGATTCGGATTTCTACGAATGCGCTTCCGATGAGAATCTGCTGGAAATGCAGTTCAAATTCTATAAAACCGTAGCCGATTTCAACGGCAAGACCCCCACCTTTGAGCGCAAGCTGCAAGAGCACTGGTGGCTTACCGGATTCCAGTTCGGCTACTGCGACTCCAAGAGATGCGTTATGGAGATGACGCTCAACGCCAAGGACACCGCCATGGCTGACGGAATCGAAAAGGGACTTTTAGCCGTCACCGACGACAAGGGCAACGCAAACGGCTTCACCCGCTACACCGGCAGCAACGCGACCGGCGCCAACTTCTACATCAGAAACGGCAACACCTTCAGAATTATATGGCTTTCGGCAGGCTATCAGAATTATGTAGGTTAAGCCTGAAGCCTGAAACCCGAACAAAAACCGGAAGAAAATTCTTCCGGTTTTATTTTTTGCATTAAAGACCTGATACGCCTTGACGGCCGCGGCGGAAAAAGCCCTTAACGGGAGAGGTTCTTTTTATTTGCGCCTTTTAATATAAGGAATAAAAAGCCAAAATAAAAAAATTTTTTCATTATGGTTGAAAAACGGGCGATTTTAGTGTAAAATATACAAACGGTAATTTGTTTTTGATAGTTTTTATAAATTTTTTTGGAGGATTTGTATGAATTATACGCTTACAAAGAAGCAAGCAAAAGAGCTTATTGAGTCAAAGCTCTCCCACTTTATCGGCGTTAATCCGAAAGAGGCGACCAACGAGCAGTTTTACAAGGCGATTTCGCTTATTGTCCGCGATATGATGAGCCGCGGCAGGTCGGAATTCTCAAAGGAGGGCTCCAAAAAGGGCACCAAGAGAGTTTATTATCTCTGCATGGAATTTCTTATGGGCCGCTCCCTTAAAAACAATCTTTACAACTTAAACCTCACAAAGGTTTTTGAGAGCGTTTTAAAGGATTACGGCATTAAAATCGACAGCATTTATGACTGCGAGCCCGACGCGGGTCTCGGCAACGGCGGCCTCGGACGCCTTGCGGCGTGCTATCTTGACGGTCTTGCCACGCAGGGCTATGTTTCAAAGGGATATTCCATTCTCTATGAATACGGTATTTTCAAGCAGAAAATCGTTGACGGTTGGCAGACGGAGCTTCCCGATTTCTGGCTTCCCGGCGGCGATGTGTGGCTTGTTCCCCATGAGGAGAGCGCCTTTGAGGTAAATTTTGAGGGCGAGGTAAAGGACTCCTGGGAGGGCTCGTACCACAGCGTTGTGCTTGAAAACGCCAGCACCATTCAGGCAATACCCTACGATATGCATGTTGCCGGAAAAGACGGCAAGGGAATTTCGGTTCTCCGCCTGTGGTCGGCGAGAGCGCCCGGACTTGATATGTCCCTTTTCAACCAGGGCGACTATATGCGCGCCATGGAGCGCAACGCCATGGCGGAGGTTATAAGCAAGGTGCTTTACCCTGCCGACAACCATCCGGAGGGAAAATCCCTTCGCCTTCGTCAGCAGTATTTCCTTGTTTCCGCCTCGATTCAGGATATTGTTCAGCACCATCTACGCGAGTTCGGCACTATGGAAAACTTCCCTGAAAAGGTAGCTATTCACATAAACGACACTCACCCCACAATGGCTATTCCCGAGCTTATGCGTATTCTGCTTGACGAGTGCGGCTACGGCTGGGACGATGCGTGGAACATCGTCACAAAATCGGTCGCCTACACAAACCACACCGTTATGAAGGAAGCGCTTGAATGCTGGCCCGAAGACCTTTACAAGCGCCTTATGCCCAGAATATGGCAGATTACCAAGGAAATCGACAACCGTTTCCGCTCCTTTGTATGGCAGGGTACGGGCAACGCCGACACCGTTGAGCGTATGGCGATTATCTCAAACGGAGTTGTCAGAATGGCAAACCTCTGCGTTGCGGGCTCTCACTGCGTAAACGGCGTTTCTGCGCTTCACAGCGAGATACTCAAAGACACCGTGTTCTCGGACTTTTACGCCCTTACTCCCAACAAGTTTACGAATGTTACAAACGGCATTGCTCACCGCCGCTGGCTGTGTCAGTCGAACCCGGCTCTTTCCGAATATATTACCGAGCTTATCGGCGACGGCTTTGTTAAGAACGCCGACTGCCTGAGCGAGCTTAAAAAATTCAAAGACGACCCGGCGGCTCTTCAAAAGCTCGGTGAAATCAAACGCCTTAACAAGGAGCGTTTTGCCGAATATGTCAAAAAGCACAACGGCATCACCCTTGACCCCGACTCGATTTTTGATGTGCAGGTAAAAAGACTGCACGAATATAAGCGTCAGCACCTGAACGCCTTTAACATTCTCGGCGAATACCTCGCAATTAAGGAAAATCCGGGCGCCGACTTTATACCGCATACCTACATCTTCGGCGCGAAAGCCGCTTCG
Organism: uncultured Clostridia bacterium; assembly: GCA_944380765.1. Taxonomy (GTDB): domain Bacteria; phylum Bacillota; class Clostridia; order Oscillospirales; family Acutalibacteraceae; genus Fimenecus. Next base: position 41,155 of record CALWIO010000012.1, on the reverse strand, counting down.
GGATATTATCTCGCCAAAAAGATTATATCCTTTATCTGCGCGCTTGCCGACCTTATCAACAATGACCCTGATGTTAAGGGCAGGCTTAAAGTCGTTTATGTGGAGGACTACAATGTGACTCTTGCCGAACGCCTTATGCCCTCGGCGGACATTTCCGAGCAGATTTCCCTTGCGGGAACCGAGGCGAGCGGCACCGGAAATATGAAGCTCATGCTCAACGGCGCGGTTACTCTGGGAACTATGGACGGAGCGAATATTGAGATTTTTGAAGCGGTAGGCAAGGACAACATCTATATCTTCGGTATGAGCACTCCCGAGGTTGAGCAGCTTAAAAAGAGAGGCTACGACCCCCAGAGTTTCTACAACAACAACGCCGAGATACGCCGTGTGCTTGACTTCGCCAACCAGCAGGGCATAAACTCAAAGTTCTTCCATGAGGTCACCTCCGGCATTATCCACCATGACCCCTACATGGTGCTTGCGGACTTTGACGATTACAGAAAAACCCAGCAGAGAATTGCCAAAGACTATCTCGACCGTGAAAACTGGAACAGAATGTCGCTTATGAATATCGCCGGAGCCGGCCGCTTTGCTGCCGACAGAGCGATTAACGAATACGCCGAAAAGGTATGGCATACAAAATCCGCCTTTAAGGACAGATAACCAATTAAACCCGACTCCCGGAAAAGCAGCTTTTCCGGGAGTTTTTTCTGCGGTAATCAGCAGAGTGGGCGAAACATCAAAAACTACCCCGCGAAGATAAAGTGAGGCAAACAATATTAAAAAAGTCCCCCTTGAGAAAAAGACAACCCCCCCTTGCGGCAAAAAAGATTACAGAGCATAAATTTAGCGCGGGGTAATTGCGGTAAATCAAAAATTACCCCGCGAAGATATGAAAAGAAAGAAATAAATAACAATCTTATATAAAAATGATAACACAAAAAACAACCCCGCGAAGATAAAGTGAGGCAAACAATATTAAAAAAGTCCCCCTTGCGAAAAAGGTAATCCCCCTTGCGGCAAAAATCGGGCACCCTTGCGAAAAAGATAATCACCCTTTGCGGTGAAAATCCGTCACCTGTGCAAAAAACATCATACCTGCGGCAAAAATCCGCCACCTTTGCAAAAAAGATAATAACCCCTTTAACGCAGGAAAATGCGGTAAATCAAAAATCTACCCAGCGAGGGGGGAATAAAATAAAAAATAAATAATAACCTCGCGGGGTAAAGTGCCAAAAATCAAAAATTAACCCCGCGAAAATAAAGTAAGGCAAACAATATTAAAAAAGTCGCCCTTGCGAAAAAGGTAATCCCCCTTGCGGCAAAAATCGGTCGCCTTGCAGAAAAATATCACACCTTGCTATAAAAAGTCGTCGCCTGTGCGGCAAAGGGTAAAAAAAAGAAGTCGCTCTGTGCGCAAAAGGGCGGCTGTTTTTTATTATAAATTTCTTTATTTTACCGCCGGCGTATGTTATAATTAAAAATGGAGGCGGTTTGATGAAAGAACTGTTTTTTGCGAATATTCCCGCGAGCGTGGGAGTTATAGGGCTTATTGCCTATTTTTTCGGCATGGCGGCGGTGTTTATCGCAAGTCCCGTAAAGAATGCCGAGAGCTTCTCGATAAAGCCCGCTGACAACGCGGGCATTACCGAAATCCGCGTCTATTACGGCGGCATTTCCTTTGCGCTGGGCGCTTTTCTGCTGTTTCTGGCGGCGGCTTTAAAAACTCCCGTCTATTCCCTGTACGGGGGGCTGTTCTTCTCTACCACGGTTTTTGTGCTGAGAACGGTTTTTCTGTTTAAGGACAAGGGCTGGAAATGCCCCTACACTCGCCTTGCCATTCCTGCCGAGGCTTTTTTCTGCGTAGCTTTGTGGACCTGCTTTATACTTTCAAAGGCGCTGTACTGATATGACGCAAAACGAGATTTTAAACAGATTACTGCTTTTGAAAGACGAAAAATACGCCGATTTTTCCGCTTCGCTTATTCCTGAGCTTCCGCGCGGCAGAATAATAGGCGTGCGCCTGCCGAAGCTCCGGCGGCTTGCCGCTGAAATCTCAAAAAGCGGCTGCGCCGATGAATTCTTAGGCGCTCTTCCTCACCGATTTCACGAGGAAAATCTGCTGCACGCCTTTATAATCGGACAGGTAAAGGATTTTTCGGTCAGCTTAAAGCTGACCGGGGATTTTCTGCCCTATATTGACAACTGGGCGGTGTGCGACTCGTTTTTTCCGAAAGGGCTTGCCGCAAATTACGAAAAGCTGTATGAAAAAATCCGCCTTTGGGCGGCTGACGAAAAGCCCTACACCGTGCGCTTCGCTGTGGGAATGCTTATGCGCTGTTTTCTGGACGAAAAGTTTTCGCCGGAGCATTTAACCCTTGTAACAAATATCAGAAGCGGGGAGTACTATGTAAATATGATGAGGGCGTGGTACATAGCCACGGCGCTCTGCAAACAGTGGGAGCCTGCCGCCGCTGTGCTTGAAAGCCGCGCGCTTGACAAAGTCACCCACGCCATGGCAATCCGCAAGGCCTGCGAAAGCCGCAGAATAACCCCCGAACAAAAAGCGTACTTGAAAACTCTGAAATGAAAAATACAGTAATTTTGTAAATCAGAGTCACTTGTAAAACACAAAAAGATATTCGTGAGCAATCAATAAAAAGTTGTATTTTATACTGCTGGTTTTCCAATATCCTGTAGCCTTACAATTGTGTTGCTCTTTTATTATTATTTCTTTTATTTTAAAACCTGCCTCTTTAAAAATTTTCATAACTTCAAAAGATAGAGGAATCATGCAACCTTTTTTTCGCAAATCTCCCATTAAAACTGCACAGAACTTATTTTTTTTCAAAACTCTATAGCTTTCTTTTGCAACTTTTTTCATTTCCTCCAGAAAATCATCAACTTTTAACCGCGACAAGTCCTCATTTATATTTTCACTATACTTTATAATGTCGGCATAAGGAGGATGCGTACATATAAGATCTATGCTGCTGTTTTGTATAAAACTTAGATTCCTTGCATCACCTTTATATATATGTACTTTACCATTGGCTCCATCACTAACAAAATCTACTTTTTCTCTGCATCTAGCAAGAGCATTTTCGTTAACATCAATACCAATAATATCGCGATTTAGCAACTTTGCCTCAACAAGCGTTGTTCCACCACCGGCAAATTGATCCAGAACTAAATCATTTTCATTTGAATATCTAAGCAAAATATTTCTTGGAATATATGGAGACCAGTTACCTCGCCATTTTGCATCATGAGTTGCCCAATCTCCGCGTTTTGGAAAAGACCAATGAGTTGTCATCTCTAAACTGAAATTTTCCGGTTCCCATTTTGATATTTTTTTTGCCATTATTTAAACACCTCGCGGATAATACCGTTTTCCAAGTCATTAATATTATAAATATGCGGCATTATATCAAAAGTCTCTTCAAGATTATGCTTGGCGCTTATCCATCCTTTACCGTCAGTAAACCAAACGAAATCAAAGCCTTCTATGGAATCCGACTCAATGGCAAGGGCTTTATAACTGCGGGCAGTTTCATTTAGTTTGCTTCCTCCTCCGCCATAAAAGTTTGTTTCTATCCCATAAATCATTTTAGGAGTTATAATTACAAAATCAAATCTTTTTTCTGTTTTCCCTTTATTTGAAATTGCCGATAAATCTACGCCCCACTTTTGGGTTATTTGTCTGATATACATTTCTTTAAAATATGTTTCATCTTTAACAAATCCTTCTTTTAAAATATACGATTCAACTAGTTTTTCCATTAAGTGTCCGCCACGATTTTTTCTTCCGTTTGAATCAAGACCGATTTCTACACCCGTTGCATAATCAACCAGATTATTTATTAGGTGATTTGAAATTAAGTCAAACATTCCTGTCTTTTTCATAAATATTTTATATTGCTCAATAGGTAAATTTTGTTTTGCAAAGTTATATTGTAACTCGTTTATGCCGTCAAAAACAAAGACTTCCTTTGCTCTAACCGCTAACAGCAAAGGAATACATTTTAGCGTTTCAGGATATTTCCCAATTAGTTTTTCAAACTCCCGTTCAATATTTTTAGAGCCAATAAGAGAATTAAGTATATTCAACTCCAATTTTATTGATTCAATATTTCCATATACTTTTTCAAAATCTGTATAGTAACTGTAATCTGCAATGCTTTTTCTAAAACCAGAAAACCACTCTTCAAAATTTCTCATAAATATGCTCCTTAAAAATTTGAAATCAATAATTCGTTAATTTTTCCGCGTGCATAGCCTTTGCAATTAATCATCCTATTGGCTTTGACTCGCTTAATTTTATAATTTGAATACAAACAATCAAAAAAGCTATCATCTTCTTTCGTATTCTTTGGATCTGAGTTGGTTAAAACAATTTTTGCGCCTCTTTTATCCATCATACGAAAAAATTTTGCCAGTTTTTTTTGTTCGCTGTCATTGAAAACATATTCGTTGTATGATGTAAAACTTGCCGTATCTGAAATCGGTCTGTAAGGAGGATCAAGATATACAAAAGTGTTTTGGTCAATAAAATCCGATGACATTTTATAGTCCCCAAACACAATTTTTACATTTTTAAGCTTTTCAGATACTGTTCTTAAATTATTTTCATCACATATTAACGGGTTTTTGTATGACCCCATCGGAACATTAAAAAGCCCTTTTTTATTTACTCTATATAAACCATTAAAACAGGTTTTGTTAAGGAATATCATCAAAGCTGCCTTTTCAATGTCTATATTTATATCACCGTTTAATTTTATATAATTATATCTGTCCCTTTTATTGATATAATACTCTTTTCGTTTTGACGCTTCTAATATGCAAAATTCATTTTGATATTTATTTAATAACTCTATTAAAGTATTAACATCTTTGCTGATAGCCTTATATGCATTAATTAATTCCCTGTTTATGTCACTAATATATATCTCTTCTATTGCAAACTTATTTAATATGTCGAATAATACTGCTCCTCCGCCAACAAACGGCTCTGCATATTTTGTAATTTTATTATCTTTAAAGGGATAATATTGTTCTAATTCACTTAGTAATTGACCCTTACCGCCAGCCCACTTTAAAAACGGTTTTGCCTTTTGAATTAACGATTCTGAATATCTTAAGCTTCTCGCATCTTTCGGCTTTTCGGTATTAATGGGAATAAGCCACATGTTTCCTATCATAGCCGCGTTGGATATTCTGTTTTCAGAACAAAGAACGGCGACTCGTCTTTGTGAAATTCCCCACTTTTGGGCGGCTTCTTTTGTTGACATAAAATCCATCGTAATCCTCCGTGTCTTTAATTCTTTGTTTTATTATATTCTTAATCTAGAATAATAGCAATACCATTTTATACCGTAAAACCGCCCTGAATAAATTCCGGGGCGGGTTTTCTGCTTTTATTCGGTTTTAATGCGGGTTATCAGCCGCCCGTATTGCCGGTATTCTCCGTATTTTCGGCTTCATTTACGGTTTTCTGCTTTTTGCGCCGGTCGCTGACTATTATAACCGTCACAACAGCGGACATAGCTATCACGCAGGCGAAACAGCCGAAGAAAACAAGCACCTTGATATGGTTTGTTTTTTCTGCCGCCATGCACTCGTCCACCAAATCGGTGGTTACGGTATATTCAAACTGACCGGGCAGGTAGTCGCACTCCTTAATTGTTCCGTCCTTTAAGACAAGGGCGATTTTGACATTCTGCCGCCTTTCGCTGGTGACCGTCACCGACTCGCCCACGGCAAGGAAAAGCCGTTTGGTTTCACCTCCGCGGATATTGACTACGCCTACTTCCTCCTGACCGGAAAGCGCGGAAACGGAATACGCCATATTGCTGCCCTCAACGGTGATTTCTCCTTTTTTTACGGTGACTTTCTGGATATTTGTGCCGTCCACTCCGCAGAAAATTCCGTTGCCGCCCGAAATTGTCAAGTCAAGCGTGTCTTTTTCGGTTTCGGCTATAAAGCTGTCCGACTCCGGCACGGAAACAAGCATTTCGGCGCTGTTTGACGCTCCGTTGAAAACATAGCCTTCAACTCTGTATTCCATATTCCCCGAAAACTCGCCGCCGCCCAGCAGCAGCTCCTCGCCCCCGGCGTTGGTAAGGCGGATTTCGGAATTTCTTTCGAGAATAACAAGGCTCCTGCCCTCGTAATTTTCAGCCGCCGCGCCCGAATACGCCGCCGCGTTGAGCGACTGACAGCCGACCATAAATACCGACGAGCCCTCATAGGCGCCCTCAAAAGCGCATTCGCCGTAATCGGACGATATTTCAAGATAGACCTTTGAGTATCTGTTATCCGGGTCGATAAGCACCAAGCGGTGCGCCCCGTCCTCGCCCGCCGAGTATCCGCAGCATACAAAAGCCTGCGCCGAAATGCCCGAGGCGGTTTCCCACTGGCAGGTGAGAATAAAGGCTTCTTCCTTCTGAGCCGAAGCGACAGCTCCTTTGAGCACCTGCGCTTTCTCCTGCGCGCCTGAGCCGAGCTTTTCGTCATAACGGCTGACATCATCTTTGTTTAAAATGAGCTGAGCCGCCTGACAGTAATTTATAAACGAGCGCAGAGCGCTGTCCTTAACAGGCGAGGACAGCTTGTAGAAATCCTTTGTCAAATCGCCGCTGTACTGCTCCTTTGTAATCTTGCTTTCAAAATACAGCGCCATTGCCGAGGATATTCCGTAGGCGGAGCCGTCCCAGCCGCCGATAATATACTCATATACGGCGTTCCTCAACTGAACGCTCTTGCTTGCGGTGAGTTTTTCAATATCCTGAGCCGTCATATAATACCGGTTTCTTTCCGCAAGGGATATAAACGAGGAAGAGGCGTTCGGAAAGCTGTTGTTGTCAACCGAAATAAGCATTGGGTCGGCCCTGAGCGCCGCGGTCATCAGGCTGCCGTCGCCCAGATAATAAAGAGTCCAGCGGCGAACGCCCGAAAGCTCCTTTAAAGCCGCCACCGCTTTGAGCGCGAGGGTTTTGCCGTTCTTTTGCAGGGTAAAGGCGACCTCATATTTTCCGTTTTCCCTCTGATTTACCGAGGTTATCTCAGCCTCGGCTCCGGGCAATTCCTTTGTCAGTTTTTCGGCGATATACTCGTCCTCGCTGTAATACAGCCTTACGCTGTTGAGCTTTTCCGGCTTATATGAGGAGACAGCCGAGGGGTCAAGATTTAAAACCGAGCGAATTATCCAGTCCGTATTTTCCTTTGAATAGGCGTAATATGTCACCTCCGAGGTTTCGCCCTCAGCGGTGCTGTGCTCATAGGGCAGGCTTACCTCCTCCGCCGAGAGAGCGCGACTGTCGGTAAAATAGGCGTCATAAAGCCGCGAGGTACCGTCAAAGGCGAAAAGCATGGTTTCAAGACAGTCCTCATAGCTGCTTGTGCTGAAATCAAAAATCACGCCCGTTTCTTCGGTCTCCTGCGCCGTTTTTTTGCCCGATGAGAACACAAAAACCGCGTCGCTTAAAAATTCGGCAAGCTCTTTTTCCTCCTCGGCGGTCGCCGTAAGGCAGCTCACCTTTGAAACATAGCTCTGCGAAAGTCCGCCGTCCCCGTTTAAAGCCATACTGTCCGCCGCGGCAGCCGAAAGCGCGCCCGAAAGCGCCAGACTCGCCGCCAGAAGTGCGGCAGGCAGTTTTTTTAAGATTATATTTTTCATAACAATACTCCGTATAGCGTAAAACAAAATTTTATCCGCATTTTCAAGGCTATTATAGCAAAATACAAGGGTTTTGTCCATAACCATGAAAGGCCGCCGTAAAGATACCGCGAAATTTTTATAAATTTCAGGCTGACCCCACGCGCAAAGCCTGATTTTTAAAGCGTAAAGCAAAAAAGGAGCGACCGCAGTCCGCTCCCTTTTAAATTTAATAATATTAAGTTTTGCCTGCATTGTTATACTCTTTAAAATTCTTATTTTTCGGCAATATCCTTTATAATCTTCTCGAACTGCTTTTCCTCGCAAAGCTCAATGGCGCCTTTATCCACAAGGGCGGCGTTGGCAGGGTTAATGGGCAGGCGGGCAAGCACGGGAATTTCCATTTCCGCCGCCGCCTCTTCAAGGCGGCTCTCGCCGAATATGCTGTGCTTTTTGCCGCAGTCGGGACACTCAAAGTAGCTCATATTCTCAACGATTCCGAGAATCGGCACATTCATAAGCTTTGCCATATTGACCGCTTTTTTGACTATAAGCGTTACCAGATCCTGAGGAGTTGTGACGATGATTATGCCGTCAACGGGCAAAGACTGGAACACGGTAAGGGGCACATCGCCCGTTCCGGGCGGCATATCAACGAACATAAAGTCCACATCGCCCCAGACAACCTCCTGCCAGAACTGATTGATAACGCCGGAAATTACGGGACCTCTCCACACCACGGGCTGGTCCTCTTTTTCCAAAAGCAGATTTACGCTCATCACTCTTACGCCCAGCCTTGACTGCATGGGGTAAATGCCCTCGTCGCTGCCCTCGGCGTTACCGTGCAGGCCGAAAGCCTGCGGAATTGACGGGCCGGTTACATCGGCGTCAAGCACCGCCGACTGATAACCCATTGACTGAGCTGTTACCGCAAGCATTGAGGTTATAAGGCTTTTGCCTACTCCGCCCTTGCCGCTTACTACCGCTATTACCTTTTTAACGCTGCTCAGCGCGTTAAGCGGCGTGCGCATATCCTCTTTTCTGCTCTCGCAGTTCTCGCCGCAGCCGGCGCAGTTTCCGCTGCATCCTTCACTCATTTTAAAGACCTCTTTTCAAACAGACAGTTTTTAACTGCCCGCTGTATTTTATTTTATCAAGCCGTTTCCCGTCAGGGAACAAGCTTAAATTTTACGCTGATTAAGTTATTTTTTATCTATGGGCTTTTTTGCTGTTTCAATTCTTTTATTTTCCCACGCAGAATTTTGAGAAAATCTCGTTCACAACCATATCGGTCGCGCGCTCGCCCGTAAGCGTCATCAGGTTTTCAACGGCGCTGTCAAGGCAGACCGTGACCGCGTCCATAGTCATTCCCGTTTCAACGGCGGTTTGCGCGTCCGCAAGGGCGTCAAGCGCCTTTTTGCAGCAGTCGCGCTGTCTTTCGTTTACGAGGGCGGCTCCCGTACAGTCAAAATCGGCGGTGCCGAGAACGCTCCCGACCGCCTCTTCAAGCTGCTGTCTGCCCTCTCCGGTTTTGGCTGAGATAAAAACTGTCTTGGCGAAATTTTCGCTTATCTCATCAAATAGATAATTTCCGTCTAAATCCGTTTTATTGATAACGGCAATCGCTTTTTTGCCGCGGCAAAGCCCGATAAGCCGCCTGTCCTCCTCGTTCAAGGGACGGCTGGAATCGAACACCGCGAGCACAAGTCCCGCGCTTTCAAGCCTTTTTACCGCCCGCTCAACGCCGATACTCTCTACCGTATCCTCGGTACTGCGCATTCCGGCGGTATCCGCAAGGCGCAAAGTTACAGAGCCTAAATTGACCGTATCCTCTACAATATCCCTTGTTGTTCCGGCAATTTCGGTCACTATTGACTTTTCCGTTCCCGAAAGCAGGTTCATAAGGGTGGATTTTCCCACATTGGGGCGGCCGACAATGGCGGTGTCAACCCCTTCAAGGATAATCTGCCCTTTATCAAAGCCTTTTATGAGGGCGTCCAATTTTTCAATGCCGTTTTTCACATGGGCGCTCAGATTTTCGCCGGAAAGCTCCTCAATCTCCTCGTAGGGATAATCAACCCACGCCGACAAAAGCGCCATATCGTACAAAAGGCTGTCGGAAATTTCCTTTATCTGCTTAAAAAGCCTGCCCTCCATAACCGAGAGGGCTATTTTTTCCGCCTGCTCGCCCTGCGCGGAAATCATATTCATAACCGATTCGGCGGCAGACAGGTCGGTTTTGCCGTTTAAAAACGCCCTTTTGGTAAATTCGCCGGGTCCGGCAGGCTCGGCGCCCGCGCGAAGCACCGCTTTGAGCACCCGGTTAGTAACATAAAGTCCGCCGTGGCAGGAAATTTCAACCACATCTTCGCCCGTATAGCTTTTAGGCGCTTTGAAAACCAGCGCTATAACATTGTCAATATCGCCTTTTTCATCGCGCGCCCTGCCGTAAAGGGCATGATAGCCGCCGATTTCGGACAGCTTTTTTCCGGAAAAGGAAGAAAAAACTTTCTGCGCCGTTTCAACAGCCTTTTCGCCGGAAATTCTTACCACACCGATTCCTCCGGGCGCCATACCCGTTGAAATTGCGGCAACAGTGCTCATTTTTTCTTCACCTGCCTTAGTTCTTTGAAAAACGAGGAAAGTATTCCGGCGCATTCCTCACGCAGTACTCCGCCCTCGTAACGGGGTTTATGGGTAAAGTTCATATCGAACAGACCGGCAACGGAGCAAACCGCTCCGTTTTTTTCGTCATAAGCTCCGAAATACACATTTTTTATTCTTGAATTTATTATGGCGCCGGCGCACATGGGACACGGCTCCAGAGTGACATACAAATCGCACTGCCACAGCCGCCAGCCGCCCAGCGACCGGCAAGCCGAGTCAATCGCCTCAATTTCGGCGTGGCACAGGGCGTTTTTTCCGCTTTCGCGGCGGTTCCTGCCCTCGCCCACGATTTTGCCCTCGCAGACCACCACGGCGCCTACCGGCACCTCGCCCTCACGGGCAGAAAGGCGCGCCAGTTCAAGCGCGCGCCCCATAAAAATTTCTTTTTCTTCCATATCAGTAGCTTGAAACGCTCATCGCTATTGAAGCGAGCAGTATAATTCCCGCCACAATCATAGGAGCGTTAAGGAAATACGCCTTGATTTTTTCGCCGAGAGTGAGAGTTTTTACGCCTGCGGCAAAATAGGGCTTGAATTTTGTTCCGGCAAAGCCTATCGCGCCCACAATTCCGACAAGCACTATAACGCCGAGCATAACGGCTGTTACCGTTTCGGAAGCCTCAGGCGCGGCGCTGTCAACGCAGGTTATTATGACCGAAAACAAATTGTTGCAGAAATGCAGGACGATGGGCACCCAGAGGCTGCCCGTTGAAACCGCCGCGAAGCCGAAATAAATTCCTGCCGCCATGGTATATGGTATCTGCACCATATTGCCGTGAAGAAGCGAGAATATAAGAGCCGACACCACAATGGCGAACCAGTCGCCGTAACGGCGCAGAGGCTGCATTACTATTCCCCTTATGGCAATCTCCTCAACAAGAGCCGGCACAACCGCCATTGAAATGACCGCCATAAATATTTCAAGCGGCCCGTTAAAGGTAAGAGAATCAACTCCGCTTGAAAATTCCAGACCGGCCAACGCCTGAAAGAAATAGGATATTATATTTATAAGTATTGTGGAAATCAGCACTATCGGCAGCATAATCATGCCCAGATACACCGAAGCCTTGCGGTTGTATGTGGTGCCCAGAGGCAGAAGCCCCGCCAGCTTTTTTTTGCGGAGCATTATATACATAAACAGAAACGCCGAGCCTAAAAACAGCACCGAGCCTATCGCCTCAAAGGATAAATACATAGGCGTGTCGGTTATGAGCATTGCTACTTTCTCATAAACCGAGGACAAAACGCCGATAAGGAAAATTACCCCGAAGGCTAAAACATTATAGATAATTATCGCTGCCGCGGTGAGTTTTCCCATGGTTCCTATTATTTTTTTTTCCGCCTTTTTTTGTTTGAGCTTATTGAAATACTCCGCGTCAAAAGGATTAAACGCTCCGTTGTAACCGTTGGGCGGATAATATCCGCAGCCCGCCGGAGGAAACTGCGCCTGCTGCCCCCATGCTCCAAACTGACCGTTGGGATTGTTTGTACCGTTCATAAAAACGCTCCTTATCAGTTTATCTGCTTATCTTTTAATCTTGCGATACTTTTGTTACATATCCGCCCATTATGGTGATGGCGGTTACTCTGTCCTCTTCAAGCTTAATATTTGTCTGACCGTAAAGCTCCTGCTGCAATTTCTGAGCGGCAAGAGGATAATCGATAACCCATATCCACGATGAGCCGCTGTAACCGTAGCGGGTGTCGGGAGTGGGCATTGTGATTTCGTTTATCTCGAATTTCGCCCAGCCGTCGGTCACCGCCTGAGCCGCGTAGCTGAGAATGGACTTGCGGCTGACATTTGTTCTTACATTGGCAAGCACCACATCGGCAACATCGTTAATCTGCGAGAGGCTGGCGTCCTTGCACTTGTTTATAAGCGCGCTGATAACCTGGCGCTGACGCTCTACACGGCTCACATCGCCGTCGGCGTCGGTATACCTTACACGGCTGAAAGCCAGAGCCTGCTCACCGTTGAGAAGAACACCGTCACCGTAGGGAACAGGTTCGTCACCGTTATAGTCGGGACTTCTGTTAAGATAATCCGCCACATATTTGGGCACATCAACGGTCACTCCGCCCAGCACATCAATAACCTGTCTGAACGAGTCAAAGTCCACCAGGGCGTAGCCGTTTATCTCAATTTTATAATCGTTTTCAATGGTTTCCACAAGGTATGCCGGACCGCCGTTGGCGCACGCCGCGTTCAGCTTTGCGTAGCGGTCAAAGCCCGCCATATATGTATAGCTGTCACGCATAAAGGACACCATATTGATTTTTTCGTTTACCTTGTCAATGGAAACAAGAATCATGGCGTCGGTGTTGCCCTTATCGGTAATGGAAGTTCTGCCGGCGTCCTCAGAGGAGGCGTCGCTGCCGATCAGCAGGATATTTATAACATTCTTGCTGCTCATCTTGGCTCCGCCGTTGGTCGCCCAGTTTTTAAGAATACTCTTATAATCCGAGCCGGTCGCGTCGTCAATCTCGCCGAAATCCACAATTTCGTCCTGGTTCTCCACAAACTCCTGATTGGGGTCTATTGTGGTGGACTCGTCCGTATCAAATTCAATAAGACTGAATTTATGAATAACGAAAGCTCCGAGAGCCACTGCAATCACAAGTACGACCGATATTACCGCTATCAGAGCCGCTTTCAGCTTTTTGCGCTTTTTGGGGTCCTTTTGGGCCTTGGTCTTTTCAGCCGCCGTGGTTTCGACAGCCTTTTTGCTTTTCTTATCCATGAAATATCTTTCCTTTCACACTGAGTAAAGTTACTGCTCTGAGCCGCCCTGAGCGTTTGCCTCTTCAAAAGCCGGCGCCTCTTCGGTATCTTCCCCGTCTTCCTCATGCTGAGCGAGTGAAATAGTCGCCACGCGCTCGCCCTCGTTGACCTTCATAAGGATTACGCCCTTTGAAGGACGGTTGCACTCCCTTACCTGCTCGGCGGGAAGCCTTATAATGATTCCGTCGGAGGAAATCATTATTACATCCTGGTCGTCCTCTACCATCTCGATAGCGCAGACATCGCCGTACTGCTCGGTATGATAGTTCGTAAGTCCTTTGCCGGCACGGGACTGAACGCGGTAATTGGAAACATCGCTGCGCCTGCCGTAGCCTTTTTCGCTGATGGTAAGCACCTTGCCGCTGTCGCCGAATATTACCATTCCCACAACCTCGTCGCCCTCTTTGAGCGAAATGGCGCGCACGCCGCGGGCTGTTCTGCCGATTGCTCTGGCGTCGTTTTCGTCAAAGCAGATGCTCATGCCCTTCTTGGTGGCGACCATCAGCTTCTGGTTGCCGTCGGTCAGCTTAACCCAGCGAAGCTCGTCGCCCTCGTCAAGGTTGATGGCGATAATTCCGCTTTTTCTTATGTTCTTATATGCGTCAAGCTCCGTTCTCTTGATAATTCCGTTTTTGGTAGCCATACACAGATAATAGCTGCCGCTGCCGAAATCGGGAACGCGAAGCATTGCCGTTACCTTTTCGTCGGCGTTTATGGGAAGAATGTTCACTATATTCATTCCCTTGCCGGTACGGGAGCCCTCGGGTATCTCATATCCTTTGAGCCGGTACATCTTGCCTGCCGAGGTAAAGAACAGAATGTAATCGTGAGAGGAGCAGATAAACATGGTTTCCGCCATATCCTCCTCCCGGCGGTTCATACCCTTGATACCCTTGCCGCCACGGCGCTGAACCGAATAGGTTTCAACGGGCTGGCGCTTGATGTATCCCATCTTTGTAAGGGTATAAACGCAGTCCTCCTCGGCTATCAGGTCCTCAATATCAACCTCGCCCGAAACATTGGCGATTTCGGTTTTGCGCTCGTCGGCATATTTTCTGCCGATTTGCGAAAGCTCCTCTTTAAGTATGGCGTGTACCTTTTCCTCGGAAGAGAGAATTTCAAGGTACTCCTTGATTTTGGCGAGAAGCTCGTCGCGCTCGGCGATGATTTTCTGAATTTCAAGGCCGGCAAGCTGACCTAATCTGAACGCCACGATTGCCGCCGCCTGAGGCTCGTCAAAGTCGAATTTATCCATAATAGCCTGCTTGGCCTCAGCCTGTCCGCCGCGGCAGGCTCTGATAGTGGCTATAATTTCATCGACAATATCAATGGCTCTGGCGAGTCCTTCGAGAATATGCTCCCTTGCCTGCGCCTTTTTAAGGTCATGCTGAGTTCGGCGGGTTATTACCTCGGTCTGGAATTTAATATACTGCTCGATTATTTCCTTTAAAGTGAGCACTTTCGGCTCGCCGTCCACCAGCGCGAGCTGGATAATGCCGTAGGAAATTTGCAGCTGAGTCATCTGGTAAAGCTGATTGAGCACTACCTGCGGATTGGCGTCTCGCTTTAAGTCGATTACTATTCTTATGCCGCCGCTGCGCTTTGAGGAATAATCGTTGATGGCGGAAAGTCCTTCGATTTTCTTTTCCTTGTGCAAATCCGCCATGGACTCTATAAGCCTTGCCTTGTTCACCTGATAGGGCAGCTCGGTTATTACTATCTGGAATTTTGAGTTATGCTCGTTTTCCACAATTTCAGCTCTGCCGCGCAGAATTATTTTTCCCCTGCCGGTAGCGTAAGCCGCTCTGATACCCGCTTTGCCCATTATTATACCCTGCGTGGGGAAGTCGGGCCCCTTGATATGCTCCATTATCTCTTCAAGAGAGGCTTCGGGATTGTCGATAACGCAGCAGATACCGTCGATTAACTCGCCCAGATTGTGGGGCGGAATATTGGTAGCCATACCTACGGCGATTCCCGTTGAGCCGTTGGCGAGAAGATTCGGGTACCTTGACGGCAGTACAACCGGCTCTTTAAGGCGGTCGTCATAGTTGGGAATGAAATCCACCGTGTCGCGGTCAATGTCCGTTAACATCTCCATTGAGATTTTGCTCATTCTTGACTCGGTGTATCTGTAAGCCGCCGCCGGGTCGCCGTCGATTGAGCCGAAGTTTCCGTGGCCGTCAACAAGCACATATCTCATTGAAAAGTTCTGCGCCAGACGCACCATGGCGTCATAAACCGAGGCGTCGCCGTGGGGGTGGTAGCGTCCCAGCACGGCGCCTACCGTGTCGGCGCATTTTCTGAAAGGCTTGTCCGGATACAGGGAATTTTCATACATGGTATAAAGTATTCTTCTGTGAACCGGCTTTAAGCCGTCGCGCACATCGGGCAGAGCTCTTGAAGTTATTACCGACATGGAATAGTCAAGGAAGGATTTTCTCATTTCCTTGTTTATTTCCACATTGACAATGTGCTGTTCTTCAAGAGGTACATATTCACCTAAAACATGCTGATTTTTTTCACTCATCTTTTTTCCTCTTATTCATTATATATCAAGATTCTGAACATACTTGGCGTTCTTTTCAATGAACTCTCTTCTGGGCTCAACCTTGTCGCCCATTAAAATCGAGAAGGTTTCGTCCGCCTCCATAGCGTCCTCCAGCGTTACGCGCAGCATAAGGCGGGTTGCCGGGTCCATAGTGGTTTCCCAAAGCTGCTCGGCGTCCATTTCACCAAGACCTTTATAACGCTGAATGTCGCAGCTTCCGCCCATCTCCTCAATTATCCTGTCGCGCTCCTCGTCCGAAAAGGCGTATTCGTGGCGCTTGCCCTTGCTCAGCTTAAACAGAGGCGGCTGGGCTATATAGATATATCCCTCGTCAATGAGCGGGCGCATATATCGGAAAAAGAAGGTCAGTAAAAGTGTTCTGATATGCTGTCCGTCAACATCGGCATCCGCCATAATAACGATTTTGTGATATCTTATTTTTGAAATGTCGAACTCCTCGCCGATACCGGTGCCGAGAGCCGTGATAACCGGAGTCAGCTTTTCGTTGCCGATTACCTTGTCTATTCTCGCCTTTTCAACATTGAGCATTTTGCCCCACAGCGGCAGAATAGCCTGTATTCTGTTATCTCTGCCCTCTTTTGCCGAGCCGCCCGCCGAGTCGCCCTCGACTATGAAAATCTCGGTGTTTTCGGGGTTTTTGTCAATACAGTCGGCGAGTTTTCCGGGCAGTGAATTGCCTTCAAGCGCTGATTTTCTGCGGGCGCTGTCGCGCGCCTTTCTTGCCGCCTCGCGCGCTCTTGAAGCGTCAAGAGCCTTTGAGAATATGGCTTTTGCCAGAGCCGGATTTTCCTCAAAATGAGTCATCAGCTTTTCGTATATCATTTTTGAAACCAGAGTCTGCATTTCGGTATTGCCGAGCTTACCCTTGGTCTGTCCCTCAAACTGAGCCTCGGTCAGCTTAACGCTTATTACCGCCGTAAGCCCCTCGCGCACATCTTCGCCCGAAAGGTTTTTGTCGTTATCCTTTAACAGCTTGAATTTTCTGCCGTAATCGTTGAAAACTCTTGTAAGCGCCGTCTTAAAGCCGTTTTCGTGAGTGCCGCCGTCGATGGTGCGCACATTGTTGGCAAAGCTTAAAATAAGCTCGTTGTAGCCGTCGTTGTAAGAGAGGGCTACCTCGGCGCTTCTGTCGCCGCTTACCGTGCTGAAATGCATTATCTCGTCAACAACGGGAGTGAGCCCCCTTGTTTTTGTGATAAAATCAACAAAGCTCTTTATTCCGCCCTCGTAGCAGTATTTTTCGGTGACAATATTTTCGCTGTCGCGGCTGTCGGTAAGACTTATGGCAAGACCGGCGTTTAAAAACGCCTGCTCGCGCAGTCTTTTTTGCAGAACCTCAAACTCGTATTCGGTTGTTTCCTTGAAAATTTCCGGGTCGGCTTTGAACATTATAAATGTTCCGGTGCTGTCCGTGTCGCCCACAATCTCCAGATCGGAAACAATATTTCCCCTTTCAAATTTCTGGCGGTAAACATGGCCGTTCTGGCTTACCTCGACCACAAACCATTCCGAAAGGGCGTTAACAACCGAGGAGCCAACGCCGTGAAGTCCGCCCGACACCTTATAGCCGCTGCCGCCGAACTTGCCGCCCGCGTGCAGAACCGTTAAAACAACCGTTACCGCCGGAAGTCCCTGCTGCTCGTTTATGCCTACGGGAATACCGCGGCCGTTGTCCCTTACGGTGATTATATCGCCGGGAAGAATTTCAACCTCAATATGGGTGCAGTACCCGGCGAGAGCCTCGTCTATTGAGTTGTCCACGATTTCATAGACCAAATGGTGAAGTCCCTTGGGTCCCGTTGAGCCGATATACATACCCGGACGCTTTCTTACCGCTTCAAGCCCTTCAAGCACCTGAATCTGGCTGGCGTCATAGGTTTCGGTTACAACGGTATCCATAACCTCTTCTTCCTCTTCTAATTCCTTTTTGATTTCGTCACTCATTTTTTTCCTCCGTCAAAGCGTCACAGTAAACCGAATTTTCATTTTCAGCGCTGCTTTAATCTTTTGAAAACCGTTGAGGTGTTAAAGGGAGAAATATACACTTCCCTTTTGCCGTTTTTAACGGTCACAACAAAGGATTTCGGCAGCTCCGCCATTGAAACGGTGGCGCACTCGCCTTTTCTGGACGCGCTGTTTATATATTCTCTTGTGGCCTTTGACACGGTTGTGTTGTCCAAATCGAAAATTCCGAGAATTTCGCTGTCGGAAATAACCGTATCCTGCCCGAGATTTATATACATTACTTAATTTCCACCGCTTTTCCGTTTTCAACCCTTATTACTTTTCCGGCGTTGAGCCGTGAAACAGTTTCTTCCTCACAGCAGGTAATAAACACCTGCTTGTCCTTCATTTTATTTAAAATATAATTCTGCCTTGTTATATCCAGCTCGCTCATAACATCGTCAAGCAAAATTACGGGCTGTTCTTTTTTCTCGTCCTTTATAATTTCCGCCTCGCCCAGCTTTAAGGCAAGCGAAGCGCTGCGCTGCTGCCCCTGCGAGCCGAACTTTCTCGCGGAAATTCCGTTTATAAGTATCTCAATATCGTCACGGTGAGGTCCTGTTGAGGTGTTTTTAAGATACATATCGCCCGGACGGGTTCTTTTAAGCTCCTCAAAATAAGCCGAGGCAATCCCGTTTACCGTTTCTTCCGAAAAACGCACGCTGCTTAGATATTTTATATCTATCATTTCCTTTTTTCCGGAAATGCCCGCGTAGATTTCACAAACCTTTTCGCTGAGCTTTTTAATATAGCCGAGCCTTGCGGCGGTTATCTCCGCTCCCGAAACCGCAATTTTTTCGTCCCATATATCAAAGGTGCCGATAAGCGAAGCGTTTTCCGCGGCGTTTTTTAAAAGCGCGTTTTTCTGGTGTATAAGGTGATTGTAATAAGTCAGTTTTTTGGCGTAAAGGCTGTCAATCTGGCTTATTGCCGTATCAATAAACTTTCTGCGGTTTAACGGCCCTTCCTTGACAAGGGAAATATGCACCGGCGAAAACACAACGCTGTAAAATTTGCCTATCAGCTCCCGCGGAGAGTCAAGGTTCACGCCGTTTAAAGCCGCAAGCCTTTTTTTGTCGATAAACAAAGCCGCGCTGTTTTCCCTTACGGAATTTTCAAAGTCAAGGCGTATTTCCGCGTTCTCTGCCGAAAAATTTACAAGCTCCGAATCCTTTGAGGTTCTGAAGCTCTTGCAGCCGGTAAAAAGCCACACGGCTTCTATAATATTTGTTTTGCCCTGTCCGTTGTCGCCGTATATCACATTTATTTCCCTGTCGGGAAAAATCTCCGCCGACTCTATGTTGCGGAAATTTTTAATTTTAATATTGCTTACCAGCATTATTTTACCTCATACACGGCGCCGCCAAAGCTGACAAGGTCGCCCGGCCTTATCTTTTTCCCCCTGGCTGTGCAGATTTCGCCGTTTACCCTTACCATAGCCTCCTGCACGACTGTTTTCGCCTCGCCGCCGGTCATAACTGCTCCGCACAGCTTTAAAAAGGAATCAAGCTTTATAAAGTCGGTGTCGATTTTAATTTCTTCTCTTTTCTTTTCCTTTACTTTTGCCGTTATCTTTTTCATATCAGTTCATCCTGACCGGAAGCACCATAAACAGAAAATCGCTTTCATAAACGGGTGAAGCCGCGTTGTTGGGCACAATGATTATGGGCGAAGTGGCGCCGTTGAGCCTTAAAGTTACCTCGTCCGTATCGCAGACCTTCAAGGCGTCAAGCAGATATTTGTTGTTAAAGCCTATCTCCACTCTTTCGCCCTGCATTTCGGCGGATATTTTGTCGCTTGCCGAGCCTAAGGCGGTTGTACTGGAAATTCTGATAAGTCCGCCGTCAAAAATACATCTTATGTAGCTTTTTATTCTCTCGGTAATAATGAGCGAAGTTCTTTCAATACTGCTTATAAGGCTTCTTATATTTACTTTGACCTCGGTTTTCGCGGTTGTGGGAACAGCGCTCTTATAGCTTAAAAACTCGCCTTCAAGAAGTCTTGAAACAATCACATAGCTTCCGCACTCAAAAAGAATATGGCGCTGGGCGATTATCATTGAAACGGTTTCGATCTCGTCGTTTATGAGCTTAATTACCTCGTTTAGCGTCTTTTTGGGGACAACGAATATTTTTTCCTCGCCGTCATAGTCAATGGTTTCGTTTCTGATAGCGAGCTTATAGCCGTCAACAGCCACAAGGCGTATATTCATTTTGGTTATTTCAAATCTTATACCCGTATGAATAACCCTTGTTTCATTCTCAGCCGCGGCAAAAGCCGTCTTTTTAATCATATCCTTTAAAATCTCGCCGCCGACAACTACCGGAAAACCGCCGGAAACGGTCGGCAAATCGGGATAGTCGCTCTCAGGGAAGCCGGTTATTGAGAACTCGGATTCTCCGCTTTTGATTTTACAGATAAGCCTTTCGTCACTTTCGATTGTCACAAAATCATCGGGAAGGCTTCTTAAAATGTCGCAGAGAATTTTAGCGTTTATAACAATGCTGCCGGTCTGCTCGACTCTGCCCTCGACAGAGGTTATAATTCCCATTTCAAGGTCGTAGCCCGTAAGCATTATCCTGTTATTTTCGGCTTTTATGAATATTCCCTCGATTGTGGGCAGGTTTGAGGATTTAGCGCTTGCCGCCCTCTGCACATTCATGCAGGCTTCCGAAAGAACCTGTGAAGAACAAACAAATTTCATTTTTACTCTCCTTTTCTGTGAAAAAATAAATAAAAGAATAGTTTTAGTAGTAGAGCCTGTCAATTATGTTGAAAAAGACTGTTTTTAAATCTGTATCAAGGCTTGCGGCGTTTTTTTGCCTTTTGAAAAGCCATTGAAAAAATGTCTGTTTCAAAGTTAAAAACAAACTTGTTGAAAAGCTGACTGTCGAAAAAACAAAAACAGTTGAAAAGTCAGTTAATTTTAATCATTGATATTTTTGATTATCTCGTTGATTAAATTTTTGTATTTTGAGTCTTTTTCAATTCTTTGCTGAACATTTTTAAGGGAGTTGTTTACGGTGGAATGGTTTCTGCCGAAAATTTTACCTATTTCCGGCTGTGAGATTTCGGTAATTTCCCTTATTATGTACATAGCCGCCTGCCTTGCTGAGTTTATGTTTGCGTCACGGCGTTCGCTTTTAATCTGCTCCACCGTAACGCCGAAGGTGAACGCCACTTTTTCAAGTATATTGTCCACCACAACGCTTATGGGCTGGCTGGTGATTAAAATATCCTTTAAAATTTCCCTGGCAATATCGACTGTCGGCGCGGGTATTGAATTGAACGCGCAGTAGGCGTAAATATTTTTTACCGCGCTTCCTATCTGGCGCACATTGTTCTTTATGTTTTCCGCTATGAAAATGCACACATCGTCGGGCAGGTCAAATTTAAGATAATTTGATTTATCCTTGATTATCGCAACTCTCGTTTCAAAATCGGGCGGCTGAATGTCGCAGAGTATTCCGCTTTCAAAACGGGTTTTAAGCCTGTCCTCAATTTTGGGAATCGCGCTTGGCGGCTTGTCCGAAGTCAGAACAATCTGTTTTCCGGCCTTAATAAGAGTGTCAAAGGTGTGGAAAACTTCTTCTTCCGTCTGGGTTTTTCCGGCTATGAACTGAATATCGTCAACCAGAAGCGCGTCACAGTTTCTGTACTTGTTGTGAAAATCGTAAGTAGTTTTGGTCTGCAAGGCGAAGAAAAGCTCGTTTGTGAGATTTTCGCTTGTGGTATATACTATATTCGCGCCGGGATTGTTGCTTTTTATTTTTTCGATAATCGCGTTTAAAAGGTGAGTTTTGCCCAGTCCCGAATTTCCGTAAATAAAAAGCGGGTTAAAAACCGAGCCGGGATTTTCGGCAATTCTCAGCGAAGCGGTGTAAGCCAGCTTGTTTGACGGGCCTACAATAAAATTGCTGAAAGTGTATTTGGCGTTTTCAATGCTCATATAGGAAAGAATTTCGCTGTCGGCGTTTTTGCCGGGAATGTTCTCAGCCGGAATAATCTCTATATTCACTTCAAACCCCATTACATTGAAAAACGCTTCTTCAATAAGACTGCGGTATTTTTCCATAATAAGATTTATTCTGAATCCCGGCGAGGACAAAATAACCCTCTCGGCTTCAAGAGAGATAAGGTCAAGGTCCTTAATCCACATATTATAAGCGGTTTCGGTTATATTCTTTTTGCAGTAAGCCTTGACCATTTCCCATAACTCGGAATAGGAATTCACTTTTTATCTTCCTTTCTCAAAAGCGCGAAAAAAACGCCTATCGTCTTATTTTCAATAAAAACAGCCCTATTTTGCTTTTTTATGTTATATGGCAAAAATACTCTATTATCATACATAATAGATTTTAGCATACTTTTTCAGCTTTTTCAATGGAAAAAGTTATATAAATATACTATTATATATATAAGACTTATAGTGCAGAATTCTATATTTTTAAATTATTGAAATTTTGCTTTTCAGGCTCGGTTTTAATAAAAAAATTTTAAAAATAAAAAAAATTCTACAATATGTTGACAAAAATATTTTAAAATATATAAAATTGGGGTATATATTGAAAAAATTGAAATAATTTAAAAGTTGACAAGTCGGCTAAATTTTTATATAATGACTACTCGCAGATATTTTTACAATGTGTGACTATATTATGAAACGGAGGAGTAGAAATGAAGAGAACTTATCAGCCTAAAAAGCGTCATCGCAAGATGGAACACGGCTTCCGTAAGAGAATGTCTGACAGAAACGGCAGAAAGGTACTTGCCCGCAGAAGAGCCAAGGGCAGAAAGCAGCTGACATACTGATTTTGTCGGTCCGGGTTTTAAAAATTGAAGCGAACTGTTACATTCAAAAGCAACTGCGATTTCCGCAGGCTGTACGGCAAAGGTAAAGTATTTCAAAATCCTGCACTGGTTTCTTATGTATTAAAAAACCGTGCGGGTATTTGTCGTATGGGAATAACCGCTTCAAAAAAAATCGGAAACGCCGTTGAGCGCAACCGTTCAAGGCGTGTTATAAGGGCGGCTTACAGGTCGCTTGAAGGAAGAATTGCGGGCAGTTACGACTTTGTTTTTGTCGCCCGCGGCGCTACAAAATACCGGAAGAGCACGCAGATAGCCGAAATAATGCTGTCTCAGCTCAAAGCGGCAGGTGTTCAGTTTGAAGAATCTGATAATTAAGGCAATCAGGTTTTACCAGAAAAAAATATCGCCCCTGTTCGGGCCGAAATGCCGCTATTATCCCACCTGTTCGCAGTACGCGGTCGAGGCGGTCGAGAGGTTCGGGGCCGTAAAAGGCTCTTTGCTGGCGGTTTCAAGGCTTTTGCGGTGCAATATATTTTTTCCGGGCGGATATGACCCCGTCCCCGAAAAAAAGAAAAAATAAGTCCTAAATCGGAGGGCGCAATGACTTTTTTAAGAGAAATTATTTCAATACCTTTCGGATATATCATAGGATTTTTCTATGACATCAGCGGAAACTATATTTTTTCGCTGTTTTTAATGACGGTTGTCGTTAAGCTGATACTTCTGCCTTTTTCAATAAGACAGCAGAAAAGCATGGCGAAAGGTCAGAGGCTTCAGCCAAAAATCAGAAGAATAAGGGAAAAATACGCCGGCGACCAGAAAAAAATTCAGGAGGAGATGAACGCTCTCTATTCAAAAGAGGGTTATTCCGCCATGACCGGCGGCTGCGGCAACACCATAGTTCAGCTTGTTATTATGATGGGCGTTTACTATGTAAACTACAAAACTCTTTCCTATGTTCTGCGTCTGCCGCAGGATGTTATAACGAAAATTACCGACGCCGTTAAAAATCTCGGCCTTGAAAGCAAAACGGAGCTTTCGGATTTCCGTCTGGAGCTTACAGCGCTGAGCCACTGGAACGAGATTGACAAATCGGGACTTTCGGCGGAAGTTATAAATCAGGTCAACGAATTTATTGACAAATTCACATTTTTCGGGGTTTCGCTTCACGAAACGCCCAAACCCGATATGGGGCTTTCCCTTTTGTGGCTTGTCCCCGTTATTACGGGTATAATCTCTTTCGCTACGGCGGTTTACTCATATTTAAGGCAGAGAAAAACAAACCCCGAAATGGCGAAAAACCCCTCGATGGGCTGTATGACATTTATGACGCCCCTTATGAGTATATGGTTCTCGTTCCTGTTCCCCGCGAGCGTGGGCGTTTACATCATTATGTCAAGCCTTCTGCAATTTATACAGATGGTAATTCTCAACATTATATATTCGCCCAAAAAAGTGCTCGCGAAGCTGATGGTTGAGGAAACAATCAACAACCGCGCGAGGGAGAAAGTGCTCAAAAATGTGGCACAGACGCTAAGCGAGGACAAAAACGAAGACATTGAAGAAAAATGACCGAGGTGAAAAATATGATTAAGGAGGCAATCGGCACGGGCCTTACCGTTGAAGAGGCAAAGGCCGCCGCTATGCTTGAACTGGGGCTCAGTGAGTATGACGATTTTAAAGTAGAGGTTCTTAAAACTCCCCAGAAGAAATTTTTAGGACTTTTCGGCTCCACTCCAGCTGAGGTAAAGGTCAGCGTTGAAACAAAAGAGCCTGCCCAGCCTAAGGAAAAGGCGCAGAAAAAAGAAAAGCCGCAGAAAAAGGAAAAGGCTGAAAAAAGGGAAAAGAGCGAAAAAACCGAGCAGTCCGCGGGCAAAAAGGCTGACGCTCAGAAAGAGGCTTCTCCGCTTACCGAGTCAAATCTTTACGGCGAAACAGCCGATTATATCAAGTCGGTGGTTAAGGCGCTGGGAATGACCGAGTGCGAAATCACCGAAAAAACAAACGAAGAGGAAATTTTCTTTGAGCTTGAATGCGGCGACGATTACGGCATTATTATCGGCAAGAGGGGAGAAACCCTTGACGCCATTCAGTATCTTGCCAGAATGATTGCCAACAAGGGCAAGCAGAACTACAAGAGAGTTTCAATAAATGTGGGCAACTACCGCGAAAAGCGCGAGGAAACAATCCGCGCCCTCGCTAAAAAGACCGCCTTTAAAGCGGTAAGGCTCGGCAAGAGCATTTCGCTTGAGCCCATGAACCCCTATGAGAGAAGAATAATTCACACCGCCGTGCAGGAGGTTGAGGGAGCCACCTCTCATTCGGTAGGCTCCGACCTTGACAGACGAGTGGTAATCACTCCCGTTGAGGGCGCCAAAAACGGCAGTTATTCAAGAAATCCGAGAGGCGGCCGTTCCGGCGGCAGAGGTCCCAGACGGGAAAAGAGAGAGGCCTATAAGCCTGAGATTGCTCCCGACAGAGCGCCCAAGAGCGATATGGACGGCTCCTCGCTTTACGGAAAAATCGAGATAAAGGCGACTGCCGAAAAAACCGAGGAATAAAAGAAAACAAAACGGCGGCGTTGGTTCCGCCGTTTTTTTGAATACGCAGACTAACCGCTTTTACTTTGGCAGTTATAAATTTTAAGGAAGTTTTTATGGAATATTTCGCGAAAGATTATGATGTAGCCGTTATCGGCGCCGGGCACGCCGGAATTGAAGCGGCTCTTGCCGCCGCCAGACTCGGCGCGTCAACGGTTGTTTTTACAATAAATCTCGACTGGGTGGGCAATATGCCCTGCAACCCGTCAATAGGCGGAACATCAAAGGGCCATCTTGTCAGGGAAATTGACGCTTTGGGCGGCGAAATGGGTATTGCCGCCGACAAAAACACCATACAGACAAGAATGCTCAACCTCGGAAAAGGTCCGGCGGTTCACTCCCTGCGCGCTCAGATTGACCGGCGCGAATACTCAAAATATATGAAGCACGCCCTTGAAATGCAGGAGGGGCTGGACTTAAAACAGGCGGAGATAGTCGATTTATATAAAAAGGACTCCAAATTCTTCCTAAAAACAAGGCTTGAAGCCGTGTATTCCGCAAAAACCGTTGTGCTGGCGACAGGCACCTTCTTGGGCGGCAGGGTTTACATAGGCGAGGTTTCCTACGAGAGCGGGCCGGACGGAATGTTCCCCGCCAACGAGCTTTCCGCGGCGCTTAAAAGACTTTCCATACCGCTGAGAAGATTTAAAACGGGTACGCCGTCGAGAGTTAATAGACGAAGTGTTGATTTTTCATCTCTTGAAGTGCAGTACGGCGACAAGGAGCCGGTGCCTTTTTCGTACAGCACCGAACACGCTCCGGAAAATACGGCAGTTTGCTACATTACATACACCAACGAGCAGACCAAGAAAATAATACTCGACAATATCCACCGCTCGCCTTTGTATTCGGGAAAAATCGAGGGCGTAGGGCCGAGATACTGTCCGAGCATTGAGGATAAAATCGTGCGCTTTTCCGAAAAGGAAAGGCATCAGCTCTTTATTGAGCCCTGCGGAGCGGATACTGAGGAATTGTATTTGCAGGGAATGTCCTCATCGCTGCCGGAAGATGTGCAGCTTAAATTTCTGCGCAGCATAAAGGGACTTGAAAATGTTGAGGTTATGCGTACGGCTTACGCTATCGAGTACGACTGCGTTGACCCGCTGGCGCTTAAATCCTCGCTGGAATTCGGAAATAT
Organism: uncultured Clostridia bacterium; assembly: GCA_944380765.1. Taxonomy (GTDB): domain Bacteria; phylum Bacillota; class Clostridia; order Oscillospirales; family Acutalibacteraceae; genus Fimenecus. Next base: position 14,921 of record CALWIO010000012.1, on the reverse strand, counting down.
TGAGGGATTTTTCGGCGCCGGGCAGTTCAACGGCTCCTCGGGCTATGAGGAAGCCGCGGCTCAGGGGCTTATTGCCGGAATAAACGCCGCGCGCAAGGCGAAGGGGCAGGCGCCTTTTGTGCTTGACAGAGCAAGCTCCTATATAGGCACCCTGATTGACGATCTGGTTACGAAAGGCTGTTCCGACCCTTACAGAATGATGACCTCGCGCAGCGAGTACCGTCTGCTTTTAAGGCAGGACAACGCGGATATACGCCTTATGAAATACGGCTACGAGCTGGGGCTTGTGCCGCAAGAGCGCTATGACGCCTTGCTTGAAAAGGAAAGGCTGATAGCTTTGGAAATCGAAAGAACAAAAAGCACCGCCATAGCTCCCTCGGACGAACTTAACAAACTGCTTGCCGAAAGAGGCACCGCGCCTATGACAACGGGAATAAAGCTTGCGGAGCTTATCAAAAGACCTCAGCTTGACTACGCCTGTCTGGCTCCCTTTGACAAGGGACGGCCTCAGCTTGAAAAAAGCGTTGCCGAGCAGGTTGAAATCACCTTGAAATACGAGGGGTACATAAAGCGGCAGCAGGCGAAGGTTGACGAAATGCGCCGTTTGGAGGTTAAGAAAATACCGGAGGACACCGATTATAACGAGATACCCTCGCTTCGTCTTGAAGCGAGAGAAAAGCTCAGCCGGGTGCGTCCCGAAAGCGTGGGGCAGGCGTCAAGAATAAGCGGAGTTTCGCCGGCGGACATCTCGGTGCTGCTGATATATCTAAACAAAAGGGGACGAAGCGGAAAATGCTGAACAGGGATTTGCTTTATAAAGCAGTGGAAAATTTCAATATAGAAATTGACGCGCGGGCTTACGAAAGGCTGGATATATTCGCTGAAATGCTTGTTGAAACAAACCGCAGCTTCAATCTTACCGCCATTACTCAGCCAGATGAAGTGACGGTCAAGCATTTTGCCGACTGCCTTTCCCTGTTCGGGTTTGCCGATATTCCAAAAAATTCAAAAATCATCGATGTGGGAACGGGCGCCGGTTTTCCCGGACTGGTGCTTAAACTTGCCCGTCCCGATATTGATATGACCTTTCTGGACGGAACGGGCAAAAAGCTGGGTTTTATAAGCGGAGTGCTTGAAGCCGCAGGCGAAAAGGGAACAATACTTCACAAGAGAGCCGAGGAGGCGGCAAGGCTTCCCGAATACCGTGAGCGCTACGATTTCGCGACGGCAAGAGCGGTGGCGGCTATGCCGGCGCTGTGCGAATACTGCCTGCCTTTTGTTAAAAAGGGCGGCTCGTTTATAGCCATGAAATCGGCTCAGGGGGACGAGGAGCTCGCGCTCGCCGGGGGAGCGGTTTCGCTTCTCGGAGGCAGGACCGATAAGGTATTCGACTTTGAGCTGACGGGCGGACTGCCGAGAAAGATTATAATCATTAAAAAAATATCGCAAACGCCGACAAAATATCCGAGAGCCTCGGCACAAATTTCCAAAAAGCCTTTAAAATAAAGGCGAAAAGGCGTACATTTTAAAAAATACGGGCGAACACATTTTCTTTACACATAGCCTTCGCGGTGCTATCATTTAGTCAAGGACAAGCACTGCGGAGGTTTTCTTTTATGTTAAAAAAGCAGAACAAACTCAGGCCGGAAAGCAAAATTCTTTCAGTTTCCCAGAGCGACATTCTCCCTAATCCCAATCAGCCGAGAAAACGGTTTGATTACGACGAGCTTGAAGGACTGGCGCAGAGCATACGCGCGAACGGAATTTTGCAGCCGCTGATTGTAAGGGCGCTCGAAAACGGACAGTACGAGCTTGTGGCAGGCGAGCGCAGGCTCAGAGCCGCAAGGCTTATAGGAATGGCTAAAATTCCCTGTATCGTGAGCGAAATCTCCGAGTCGGACTCCGCCGTGTTTGCCGTTCTTGAAAATCTGCAAAGGCAGGACCTGGATTATTTTGAGGAGGCTGAGGCGCTGGCAACCCTTATCAGCGACTACCACATAAGCCAGGACGAGCTGGCGAAAAAGCTGGGCAAAGCGCAGTCAACCCTCTCGAACAAGCTCCGGCTTTTAAGACTCAGCGATGAAATGCGCTACAAAATCACAAGGGCGGGACTTTCCGAGCGGCATGCCAGAGCGCTGCTTACCATCGACGATGAGGTACAGCGGGCGAGGGCTCTCGCGATAATCATTGACCGCCACCTTAATGTAAGCGAGAGCGAAACGCTCATAGAGCAGATGCTGCGCAAAAACGAAACTCCCAAAAAGCAGATGCTGCGCGGCTTCAAGGATATACGCATATTTATCAACACCCTCAACAACGCCGTGGACACAATCCGCCGCGCGGGAATAGACGCCGACTCGGTAAAGACCGAAACCGACGAGTATGTGGAATACATTGTGCGCATACCCAAGCTTGAAGAGATACCGCGTAAAACGGCCACCTGATTCAGGTAAAATCACCGTTGTTATCTCCCCCGATGATTTGCGGTGTTTTTATAAAATGGCGAAAGCCATCCATATCCTTCTCTTTCACACCCCACATCCACAGCGAAAGGCTCCTCGCAAGAGGAGTCTTTTGCTGTCTTTGGGCTTCGCTTCTGCCGTAAAAACAGCCGGCAAAAGCTGATGTTTCACATGAAACATATTTAAAGCCGCAGGAAAAAGCCAAAAATGTTTCCCGTGAAACATTCTATGCAAATGATACATATTTTTTTGCCGATTTTTGCCAAAATGTAAAATTTGAGATTTTAGCTTTAATTTTCCGGTATGATGTGATATACTTAATAAAAAATACGCCTGCCGCCGGCAAAAATGCCGCAGCGGGCATAAATCGGCCTTTATAAGGGGCGCGGTCTGTTCTGACGGCGCTTTTTAATCGGAGGGGTATTTTGGCAAAGGTAATTTCAATTATAAATCAAAAGGGCGGAGTGGGTAAGACGACCACCGCCGTCAGCCTTGCCGCCGCCGTGGGCGCCAAGGGTTACCGCGTTCTGCTCGCGGATATTGACCCTCAGGGCAACTCCACAAGCGGTTTCGGTATAAACAAGCGCAAAATTGTCAATTCTTCCTATGATATTCTGGTGGGGGATATTGACGCGGAGCTGGCGGTAATGAAAACTTCCTTTAAGAATGTGGATATAATCCCGGCGGATTTGAACCTTGCGGGCGCCGAGGTGGAGCTTATTGAGATTGAGCGCCGCGAAAGCCGCATAAAAAACGCCGTAGCAAGGCTCTGGGACAAGTACGACTACATATTCTTTGACTGTCCGCCCTCGCTGGGGCTGATAACCATTAACGCGCTGACTGCTTCGGACACATTCCTTGTGCCCATTCAGTGCGAGTTTTACGCTTTGGAGGGACTGGCTCAGCTTATGGCTACGGTGCGGCAGGTAAAGCGTCTTTACAATCCGCACATTGAGCTGGAAGGCGTTTTGCAGACGATGTATGACGGGCGGCTGAATCTTACTCAGCAGGTCGTTTCCGAAATAAAAAAGTTTTTTCCCGACAAGGTTTACAAAACGGTTATACCGAGAAATGTAAGGCTTTCGGAGGCTCCGTCATTCGGCGAGCCGATAATATATTATGACAGAAACTCAAAGGGAGCCGCGGCGTATATGGACTTCGCGGAGGAGTTTTTGTCACAGCAGAAAAACAGGGGGGCGTAAAGATGGCAAAAAAAAGCGGACTCGGACGGGGTATGGACGCTCTGTTCCTTGACAATTCCGCGGCGGACTCGGCCGCTTCGGCGGTAACGCTGCCGATTAACGAGATTGAGCCTAACCGGGACCAGCCCCGCAAGGTGTTTAATGAGAAATCGCTCGGCGAGCTTGCGGCGAGCATTGAGAAAAACGGAGTTTTGCAGCCCTTGCTGGTAAGGCCCATGTCTGACGGCAGTTACCGCCTTATTGCAGGCGAACGCCGCTGGAGAGCCGCGAGAATGGCGGGACTTCACGAGGTGCCCGTAACAATCCGCGAGATGACCGATGAGGAGGCGGGCGTGTTCGCCCTTATTGAGAACTTGCAGCGCGAGGATTTGAACCCCGTTGAAGAGGCGCGGGGAATAAAATCGCTTATTGACGCTTACGGCTTTACTCAGGAGGAAGCGGCAGACCGCATAGGGAAATCCAGAACCGCCGTTACCAACACTCTCCGCCTTTTAAAGCTGCCCGAACCTCTTTTGCAGCTTCTTGCGGAGGAAAAGCTCTCGGCAGGACACTGCCGCGCTCTGCTTCCCCTTGAAAACGAGGCCGAAGCCTTAAAAATCGCCGGAGCCGCCGTAAAGGACAGGCTTTCGGTGCGTCAGGTTGAAAAAATGGTCAGGCAGGCGCTTGAAGGCGAAAAGGCAAAACCCGTGAAACGCGAGAAAAAGCGGGACAGGTATTATGACGAGGTGGAGCTTGCCCTTACCGAAACGCTTGGCAGAAAGGTAAAGATTTATCTTTCAAAGGGCGGCAGAGGAACGCTTGAATTTGAATTTTTCGGCAGGGAAGACCTTGAAAAGCTTGCCGCCGTACTCGATAAATAGAAAGGAAATGAAAAATGCTTGATATTAAGTTTGTAAGAAACAATCCCGAAGCCGTCAAGGAAAATATCAGGAAAAAGTTTCAGGACGAAAAAATTGAGCTGGTTGACAAGGTGATTGAGCTTGACCGCGAATACCGGGAAGCGAAGGGCAGAGGCGACGAGCTGCGCGCTCTGAGAAATTCGGTCAGCAAGGAAATCGGCGCGCTTATGGCGAAAGGTCAGCGCGAAGAAGCCGAAAAGACCAAGCAGAAGGTAAAGGATATGGCACAGGAGCTGGCAGATTTAGAGGTAAAGGAAACCGAGCTTGAAGGCGAAATCCGCAAAATAATGCTCGTTATCCCCAACATTATCGACGAGAGCGTGCCCATAGGCCGTGACGACAGCGAAAATGTTGAGATTGAGCGTTTCGGCGAGCCGGCAGTTCCCGATTTTGAGGTTCCCTATCATGTGGATATTATGGAGAGCTTTGACGGAATTGACCTTGACTCGGCGAGAAAGACCAGCGGCAACGGCTTTTATTATCTTAAAGGCGACATAGCAAGGCTTCATTCGGCAATACTCTCTTACGCCAGGGATTTTATGATTGACCGCGGCTTTACCTATTATGTTCCGCCCTTTATGATAAGGAGCGAGGTTGTAACGGGCGTTATGAGCTTCGCTGAAATGGAAAATATGATGTATAAAATCGAGGGCGAGGACCTTTATCTTATAGGCACCAGCGAACACTCGATGATAGGCAAGTTCATTGACAGCTTTATTCCCGAGGCGGAGCTTCCCAAAACGCTCACGAGCTATTCGCCCTGCTTCCGCAAGGAGGTAGGCGCTCACGGAATTGAGGAGCGCGGAGTTTACAGGATTCATCAGTTTGAAAAGCAGGAGATGATTGTAGTCTGCAAGCCGGAGGACAGCAAGGCGTGGTATGACAGGCTCTGGCAGAACACGGTGGATTTTTTCCGCTCAATGGATATTCCCGTAAGAACGCTTGAATGCTGTTCGGGCGACTTGGCGGACTTAAAGGTTAAAAGCTGTGATGTGGAGGCGTGGAGCCCCCGTCAGAAGAAGTATTTTGAGGTTGGCTCCTGCTCGAATCTCGGAGACGCGCAGGCAAGGCGGCTCGGAATACGCGTCAAGGGCAAGGACGGCAACTATTTTGCCCATACGCTCAACAATACGGTGGTAGCTCCCCCGCGTATGCTCATAGCGTTCCTTGAAAACAACCTTAACGCAGACGGCAGCGTTAATATTCCCGAACCGCTCAGAATGTATATGGGCGGCAAGGCGAAGATAGAGAAGAAATAAACATTACCGCAGAGAGGGATACACAATGAAAAAAAGAGCTTTAAAAATTTGCAGCGTAATAATGGCAATCGCCCTTTTGGCGACAATGTTTACCGCCTGCGGCGGCAAGGAGTACGAAAAGGACGGCACAACCGAGGCCCCTTCGTCAACCGAGGCGCCTACTGAGGCTCCCGCAGCGCAGAACATAAACCCGCTTACAGGCGCGGCAGACCTTTCCGACAGCGCGATAGGCGCGAGACCGATAGCCATAATGGTTGAGAACTCACCCTCGGCAAGACCTCAGTGGGGACTTGCCTCACCGGACATAGTGCTTGAAGGACTCGTTGAGGGCGGCATAACAAGAATGATGTGGATTTTCGCAGATGTTTCAAAGGTGCCCAAGGTCGGCCCGGTAAGAAGCGCGCGCCATGACTTTGTTGAGATTGCCGACGGCATGAACGCCATTTACGCTCACTGGGGCGGCAGTCCGCAGGCATACGATTATATGGAAGAAATCGGAATGAAGGACATTGACGGCAGTTACCGCGGCACAAACTCAAATCTGACCTCGGCAAATTCAAGCCGCTATACTTTCTTTAAGGACAACACAAGAACATCTGTCGCCACCGAGCACAGAGGCTTTACCGACGGCGAGCATCTGGCGGCGGCTATCGAGAGTATGGGAATCAGCACAAAAGCCGAGTCCGACGACTGGGCGCCCTACCTTATAGCCGATGACACAAGAGCCGCTTTCGGTGACGGAACAGGCTCCTGCTCGTCAATCACCTTTGAGTTTTCGTCAAGCTACCGCCATACATTCAAATACAACGCCGACGAAAAGCTCTATTATAACTATATGAACACCAGCGAGATGAAAGACGGCACAACGGGCGAGACCATGGCGGTCACAAATGTTATCATTATGTACTGTAATGTGGGAACAATCGCCGGCGACGACAAGGGCAGGCAGGACTGGGATTTGTCCTCGGGAGACGCGGTGTTCGTTTCTCACGGATACGGCGAGTCAATAACCTGGAAAAAGGCGAGCAAAACCTCTCCGCTTAAATTCTACGGAAAAGACGGCAAGGAGCTCACCGTAAATATGGGGCAGACCTACATAGGAGTTGTACCCGAAAAGAACAGGTCAAAGACCACAATCACCGAATAAAAGGCGTTACGGAGGAATTTTTATGAAAAAGAAAATAATCGCCGCGGCACTGGCGGTGCTGCTCATAGCCTCAACCTTTGCCGCCTGCGGTCAGAAGCTGCAAACCATCACCGCCGACAACGGAATGGAATACGCGGTAGTTACCGACGACGAGGGCAACACGGTGCTTAATGAGAACGGCGATATTTATGTCTATGTCACCGATGAGAACGGAAAAATCATTGAGAACGAAAACGGCGAGCCGCAGACGAATATTATTGACTTTCCTCAGATGATTATTACCGGTCAGAAAATAGAAACTCCCGTTTTTTCGTGGACTCTTGCCGACGGCTGGACCTTTGACGGCTACGGCAAAGCGGTAAAAGACGACTCCGACGGTAATGTTTATATCAACATTCTCACCATTGACCCTGACGGAAGCCAGAATATGAACGCTCTTCTTGCGGAAACGCTCAGCACAAACCAGCAGCAGGCAGAGGAGATAAAAAAGACCTATCCCGACACAACCGTAACTTTGGACGATGTTACATTCTCCTCAAAGAAGTACGAGGGTAAAGTTCTTAAATTTGTGGTAAAGGACGATTCCGGCAAGGTAATTCACTACGCCGAGGGTATCTACTTTACCGTTGACAGCGTAATTTACAAAATTGAGTACGCCGGCGTAAACAGCGCCTATGACGAGAGCGTTGATTTGTACGCCATGCTTCAGGATTTCACAATTAAAAAAGCGGATAAGGAATCCGCAGCCGAGCAGACCTCGGGCGAAACCGCGGAGCAGTAAGATTTTAAATTGAGGGCGGAAAAGAGCGAAAGCTCCTTTCCGCCCTTTTTCTGCTTTTAACCGGCGCGGATTTTAACGGCGGCACAGGATTTTGCAAAAAATATCCGAAACGGCAAAAGCTCTGGATTTTTTCATACGGAATCTTGCCATTTTGTGGTAAAAAAACGGTATTCTGAAAGCATACACTATATGTTGTATATCCCCTCAAAACGCATAAAAAATGTCGTTTTTAAGGCACATTTTTTCGTTCACACTTTGTTCACATATTTGTGTAATAGTTGCAAACTTTGATTGTTCTTTTGCACAAAGCTAACAAAAAAAATTGTTTAGATTGTAGAATTAAGTAAAGTTTGTTAACAAACTCTTGACTATTTCGCAATAAGGCTTGTATAATTATGGTAACCATAGGAATGGTGCAATGGGACAAGTGTCTTCATTTTCGGAAAACGAAAATGTAAGCGCTTTGCTGATACACATCCTATCGGTAATATACTCGGGTGTGTATCATCAGTCTTCCGCCGTTGTCAATGCGGAGAATGGTGGAGGGCGCAACGGGTAACAGAAGAGCGCATTAGCTACTCTGCCGGATGTCAAAAGGCACGGCGGGGTCAGAGAGAGAGCGGTGCAGCTCCCGTGTCGAAGCTTCGCGGACACTGAAAAAGGCGGAGCAAAGCATATACATAATATATATGCGAAATTATCCTATTTATAAAGGGAGGAAAAAGTAAAATGAAAAAATCAACTAAATTGCTCAGCGTTTTGCTGGCATTGGTAATGATTTTATCAAGTATGACCGTTTTGGCTTCAGCGGCTAAAACCAATTACAAAACGGCCGAAGACTTGGTAGCTCTTGACGCTTACAGCCCCTACGGCGCGGTTACAAGACTTTCAACAGAGGAAAGAACATCAATTCTGTTCGACTATCTGGACCAGGTTCTCGGCGACCTGAACATCAACCCCGGCAAACTTTTTGATGTTGCGGGACTTTCGCTTACGGTTGACCTCAGATCAATTAACGCTCTCTGCGGAACGGTTGATAACGCTAAATCGCTTTTAGACAGCGCACTGGTAACATTGGTCGGCGGACTTCTCGGTATTATCGGCGACCTCAATCTTGACAGCTGGCAGCCGGGCATGACCCGTGAGGGCGTTGCTCAGCTTCAGATTATCAATGAGCTTCTTGAAGTTCTCAGAGATAACTCCGGCGTAGTTCAGACTGTTATCAGCACCGGCGAGATTGACCTCGGCGTTGCTTCGTCCGCTATTTCGGGACTTGACCTCAGCGTTATCGCTGATATCCCCGGACTTATCAAGGGACTTATTTTCCCGCTCTTCGAGAGAAAAGACGATAACCAGACTCAGATTAACACTCTGAATAACACTTCCGGCAACGGCGGCGTACAGACTGTTCTTAACAGCTTCGTTCAGGGTCTCTTCACAAAACCCCAGTCCACAACCTCTTACAGAGAGAACGCGGCGGGCGTTTGCATAAGCGACCATACTCTGCCCACACAGGATGACGAACTTCGTTACTATTATGTAAAGGGCACGGATTCAACAGGCGACTATTACGAGTGCTATTACTATGACACTGAAACAAGCGCTTATGTTGCTGAGGAGGCTAAATTCTACAAGACAGAAGAGCCTGCGGACAGCGGCGAGTATGTTTACAAGACAATGGCGGGCGACAACCTCAAATATTATGAGAACGGCAGCTATTGGCTTCCCTCAATGCAGGCCGACTTGGCTACCGGCGCGGTTACCCTTGATTTGGGCGTTGACAGCGCAGCTTCGCTTCTTTACAAGTTTATTCCTTATGTATTCCAGGAGATGGCTCCCGTTGTTCTCAACGGCTCGCTTAAAAAGATCCTCGGCGAATGGTTCGGCGCTAAATACAACTACATCGGCGATGTAGGCAGCGAGGAAGTTGCCGCACTTGAGGATGCTTCTGATGTATTCTTCACACAGGAACAGGGCGAATATCTTTGGGAGTGGTCCGATTACGCTGTAATCAACGGAACACACTATTATCGTTTCCAGGATCAGATCTTTATGGCTGATATCGGAAATGTTAACCCCTATTTCAACATAATCAACTGGGAGTATGTAATCACAGACGATTTCCTTAACGAGTTTATCCCCGGCGCTGACGGAAAAACTCCTTCCGCCAAGGGATATACAACCATTCTTCAGGGGCTCAATGATTTCGTAGTTAAGGTTGCCAACACCGTTCTTTCCGATGAAATTCTCGGCAAAGTTTCTCTTGTAAACGGCGACAACTCCAACCTTGTTACAAACGCCAAGAATCTTGCTCAGACCATCGTTAAGCACAGCCCCGAGTCAATCTTCGGCGCTGACTTCGAGAACGGCTATTATGACCTTATGACCAACTCCGCTTCCACAAACCAGGAAATTCTCTGCGGTATCGCGGCTACTCTTATTGAAATGCTCATGCCTCAGATGATTCTTCCCTCGGCTGAGAAGCTTAAGGGTCAGAGCGTAGGTTCAATCCTTGCCGCTCTTCTTCGTGAACTTGCCACACAGCTTGTTCCCACCTATAACTTTGACGCTCTTATCTATTCCGATTACAACGATAAGACCTTTGTTGCCGGAAAAGACAACAGCTACTGGCTTGATGTATGCCTTACAATCGGCGTTGACATCGGTATGGCTTACCTTCACAATCTTGCCGATCTGGGCGAGGATACTGATGTAGGCTACAAAGTTCCCGACAGCAAGACTTATGACCTTGCTACATTTGAACAGAACCCGCAGGCTTGGGAAGCGACAATCGACTGGATAATCGACTGGGCGCTTTCAAGAGACTATGAGTGGTCTTGGAAAATGGCAAACCTTGTTACCACATCCGGTTTGGAAGTTAATATGGGAACTGCTCAGGATCCCTGGCAGAAACTCGGCGTAATCTTCATGTCGATCCTTCCCGTTAACGATGTGTTCAACATTGATACAAGCAACCCCAACTGGCTTGAGTCACTTTTGAGAGATAACTTTGTCCTTGCGCTTCTTGACCTTGATCTTACCAAGATTGCGGGCGGCGCTTCGGCTACCGGCATTATCAATATACCCACAGGCAGCATTCTCAGAACAACCAATACTTTCTCCGCGATAGTAACGGTTATCAGAAACCTCCTCAACTCTCTTCTCAGAGTAACGGCGGGCGTTGACCTTCTGGATCCTGCCACTATAACAAGCATTGACAGCGTATTCAATCAGCAGAACATAGCTGTGTTTGCGGGTACTCTTGTCAACAGGCTTTACACAGCTTATACAAACGGCCTTCTTGATACTGTAATGCCGATTCTCGGCTTCTTTGTAGGCTGGTCAACAGACGCGCAGAAGCTCGCTTCTCCGACCGCTTCGTTCAGCAATACAGACAATTATCCTTATATGTATTCTGCTGATTCGGCAACGGTTAACTCAACCTTGAGTTTCAGAAACGACTCTTCGGGCATGCTGCTTAAACACCGTGCGACAGGCGACTATGACGATCCCTATTACATGGTTATTACTTCTGTCACATCAAGTGATTCAAGCTTTACAACATCAGCTTCGCTGCCCCTGACAATCGCTCCCGGCGCTTCCGGTTCTATTCCGATAAGCATGACCTATTCGGGCGACAAGGCCGTTTCCTTTGAGATTAAGTATTACTACCTCTTCAAGGACGGCACAGCGGTAGGCGGCGAGCAGACCGCCATGGCTTACACGTCTGTTTCCAACCGCATTCCTACCGAGAACGATGTTACCCCGGGTCAGGAATTGTATACGGAGGTTAACAACACCGCTGCTTCAAAGGTTGACGCCATCAAGGTTAAGATGGACGATATACCCAAATACCGCATAGTCAGTGACCTTGCTCAGGTTGCCGAAATCGGTCTCGGCTTCAGCAACACCAACAAGGAAGCCTACGGCACATGGATTAAGAACGCATACTCTACCGGCGCTCCGGACTTCCTGATCAGCAAATTTGACGATTATAAGCACGGTGATAATAAGAACAACACCATGGCAAACAACAAGATCGGCTACATGGACGGCGATACCAAATATTCATGGATACAGCCTTTCGCATTCAACTACAATATAGATCTTTCCGGCTATGAGTACGGTGACATAATCGACCTCGGCACAGCTTATGTTGAGTGGCACAACCATTGCAAAGGCAGCTGGTTCGGCGTAAGCGAAGACGGCGGCGACTGCTGGTTGTCCTTCAATTTCGATATGGGCGATGTTTACTACACCGATACAACAGCTCTTGAAGAGGTATTTAACGGCTACACAGGACTTAAGAGAGGCGACTACGCTGCTGACGCGGACGCTGAGTGGTCGGCATTCCAGAACGCTATGCTCGCTGCCGCTAAGATAATCATGCAGCCCATTGACCCCGACACTTTCGCTGCTGACTATTCAGCTGCAAACCTTCAGGCTACTATTGAAAATATTGAAACAGCTTATGAAGCTCTTTCGGCTAAGCCCAGCTCATCGAACGCTTATACGCAGCTTCAGGATGCTCTTGACGCAGCTGAGCCCACCGATAAGGATACAAATTATCAGGACTATGAGCTTTATGAGTACTGGGATTATGAGGAAGCCAGAACAAATGCCCGCAATGTACTTGCCGGCTATCAGGCTCCCGCAGAACCCGAAAACTACATCAACGGCAGCAGCCTGAGCGAGGCAGAAATCAACGCTCTCATCGCTGCTGAGGCAAACGAGAAGATTGCGGCGGCTATCGGTTACACCGTAGTTGAGCCCACCGCGGCTGACCTTGAAGCTTATGCTGAGGCTCTCGCGAACTTCACATATCCCAGCTACACAGCTCTTGAGCTCGGCGACTATGCCGCTAAGCTCGGCTACTACAAAGGCCTTATGATTTCAAGAGGAACAGCCGACAAGCAGTTCCTTGAGAAAGAACTCCAGTACGCTGCCGCTCAGAACTATCAGGAAGCTGATTACTCTGCGTATTCATGGGCAGTTTATGAAAGAGCTCTTGATAATGCTCAGACGGTTAACAGCGACCCCGCTGCTCTTCAGTCCGTAGTATTTGACGCTAAGTATGAGCTCATGAAGGCTGAGAACGAACTCATTCTCGCTTCCAGATCGGCTATGGAGACAGGCGCTCTTGATCAGCTCCAGGCTCTCTCCGATCAGGCAAATGTAATATTCAACAATCCTGAGTATTACGGCGTAATCGCAGGCGTTGAGGAGTCTGACGCTTATGCTCAGCTCATCACGGCTCTCGGTTACAAGTACACCGATGAAAGCGATAACGAAGTTATTCTCTATGCGGATTCCGCTGCCGAGTATCTCACATATGACCGTGAAATCACCGGTTCTAACCTTGGAAGAATTGCTGCCGCCGAAGCTCAGCTTGAAAAAGCTCTCGCGAACTTCGAATGCACAATCAAACTTGTTGAGAAACCCGGCACAGACGAGGTTATCGTTTCCGAGTCTGACGGTATCACAACAACAGTTAATGTTATCGACGGCATCACACCCGGCTCGATTGCTACAATGGAAGAGCTTCTCACCTATGTTGAGCTCAATGTTGTTGATTCCAATGTTACAACCGAAACAACCGTTTCGAGAGCTAACGCTTTCGGTACAGGCGCTAAGGTTGACATCAATCTTGCCAATGTAGGAACAATAAGCACATACTATGTACTTATCTACGGTGATGTAACAGGTGACGGCGCTGTTGACGGATTCGACGCAATCGAGGCTTCTCTTGCGGCCGCGGGACTTGAAACTCTTAACGGAGTTTACTACACCGCCGCTGATATAGACAGCGTTGACGGCGTAACATCTGCCGACTATGCCGCTCTCCAGAGCGTTGCCACAGGTAACGCGGCAATCAATCAGGCGGCCGGAACACTTTCTCTTTCCTGAGATTAAAGTTATCCGCTTCTGATTCGGTTAATTTTCTAACGCCGGGGGAGGGCGCCCCCTCCCCCCGGCAATGCTGTAATTATAATAATTTACAAATAAAACACAGTTGACAAAGAAAAAAATCAATGTTAAAATGTGTTTTGCGAATAGATATTTTGCGCTTTAAAGACATGCCTTCCGATTTATCGGTGTACCGCGGCTTGTCCTGCGCTTAATATAAATGGTTTCATTCGCGCCGCAAAGCTGTGATTATATAGCTCGGCGTACCGTAAAAAACGAAAATCCGGAACAAAAATCTTACCCACCGTGTTCGGGCACCCACGGCACGGAACCTTTCGGCAAAGCGCCCGATTCTTTGCTGATTCTTGCACAGCCGAAATTTATATTGCCGTTCCGCAATAAGGAATTTGCGGTTGCCATTCTGCATTTACCGGTGCAGCGGCAAATCCGGCGCAAAATCCGTTCTACGCTGTGCAGCAAAATTTTTAAGCCTCACCGGGCACTACGGAACTATATGTTTTATATAGGAGGAATAACGATGTCAAGATCTAAAAAAATAATCGGTCTTGTGTTGGCGGTTGTTATGGTTTTCGCGTCATTCACAATGGCTTTCGCCTTTGAGGATCCTGCCGATAAAACCGCGACTGTTGCTATCGTTCCTGCCGCTTCCAATATTGAAGCCGGAGCAAGCACAACAGTTTCCGTTAAGGTAACAACTAACTTCACAGTCGGAACATTCTCTATTCCCGTATTTTATGAAAAAGCCAATGTAACAGTAAGCGGAATTACCGTTCCCTCTGCTGCCGGCTATTCATATTCCGAGAGCGCAACAGCGGTTGACGCCGCTAAGGTTTTCGCGAGTGCGGGTCTTGATTCAGCGACCTACGGGTTTGTTATGGTAACATACATTCCCTCGGCAGGTACTGCTACAAGCACCCTTAATGACAGCGAGGTTCTCTCGTTCACGGTTACCGCTAACGCGGGCGCTTCGGGAACAGTTAATTTCCAGACAGTTGAGGCTTCACGCAAGACTTCAACTAATGTTACAGGCACACTCTACATCGGCTCAATCGCGAGTGATACTATCAACGCGGTTCCCGTTAATGTTGAGGCAACAGGCCTTGTAACAAGCGCGGCCGTTACAATCGGCTCCGCGGCTCAGCCGGCTGACCTTGCTCTTACTGAGAAAGGCACAACAGACGGCGTTGTAATTGACACCAGAATGACATTCGGCGGTCAATATGCAGGTGTAGTTTACGGCTTT
>CALWIO010000011.1 GCA_944380765.1 uncultured Clostridia bacterium | reverse complement strand
CAGAAAAAACAACTGAAAGAATAGCAGATGAACTCATAAGCAAAGACTGCCTGTGAAATTGAATTAACCGAGATGTTTACGGAACTTTGGAATGGTTTGAAGAAAACCCATTGGAACAGCAGGACGCCTGAGCGGCTGCACTAAAAGGCACAATCAGGCAGAGGTTGAGGTGCTTATTATGAACAACCGGGATTTGGTGTATATAAGCGCAGGCGCGGCTCTGTGTTCTGCTTTTGCAAAGCGGCAATAAACCTGATATGCGGGGTTAGTCCCTTAGGTCTGACAAGGTATTCGGTCAAATTCACCGCCATGAATCCCGAATACCTTGCACTGTAAAATGCATAATTCTTTATGATCAAAGCGGTACTCCGCAAGGCTTCTCTTTCTGTGGTGAGACGGTATTTACATTTGTACGAAATCTTCAGGGAGATGTAATCGCAGCAGTTGACTCTGAGGGCAATCCCGTTATAGAATACAGTTATGACCCGTGGGGGAATATTGAATATCATTTTATCGATGAAGATTTAAGTAATGATGAACAGGGAGTAATGATGTTTACCGCTCTCTGCCCGCTTACTTACCGTGGTTACAATTACGATTTTACAACAGGTCTGTATTACTTGCAGTCACGCTACTATAACCCCGAATGGGGACGGTTCATAAACTGTGATGATACCAACATTCTCCTCGCAACCCAAGGCGAAACCCACGGCGCTAACCTCTTTGCGTATTGTAGTAATAATCCTATTAATAGAATAGATCCAAATGGATTTAAAGATAAAGAGTATTCGAATGGAGAATTGTTGCTTCTCATAGTTATTGCGGCATCATGTTTAGAGTTGTTAAATAAAGAAGGATATGATAAGTATTTAGATGATAACTTGCTATATGATTTTAACTATTATTTTTCTAAAGAAAATATAACTATCGGACATCTTGCAAGAAAAACTACTGTTGGGTATATGTGCATAACTGTGTTGTGGGGGTCGATTGCCTCATGGAAACAATTTGAAAATATAAGCCCATTAACAGACAAAAAATTTCAACAAATGAAACAAGATAGTCGAGATGCATTAACAGAATACTATGTAGATAATTTTGGTGTTCATTCTGAATATCGTGAAGATGCAGGTTTGAATTTGGTCACTAATATTTTTATTGGTGCAGGTTATGCATTTAATGAATTTGCTAGTATATCGGCAAAGGCAATAGATATGCATTTTTACAAAAAGTCATATACTTATCAATGGAAACAATATGAAAAACATTCCGGAATGTATGCAATATCAAAAGAATCAAGTCATATTACGAAAAAGGGTGTAAACAAATATATGAACAGACATTTAATTCCAGAATATAACGATATAAAAAAATTCGGAGGAATAACATGAAGAAAAGAGTTATAATCAATATTATATTTTTAATCTTGTCAATTATAGCGTTAGTATTTAGTACATATATGCTTAGCTGGCTGCCGGTTGAAGATGTTTTTATTTACTATATATTCATTATACCGTTTTTGTTGGTTACGCTTTTGTTCGCAGTCAAATTAGTTCTCAGTTTGAAATTTGAACTCAGTAAAACATATACAATCGTTTGCAATGTGTTTATCAGCGCGGTTTTAGTTTATATGTGTATTGGATTATTCTATTTCAATATGAGCAGTCACTATAAGGTTATACCCCAAAGTGAAAATTACAAATACTGCAACTCATTAAATTTTGTTGATTATGAAGAAAACGAAACAAGTAAATATGTAGAGGACGCATATATTACGGTTTTGGATATGTATAACTCAAAAAGCACAAATGTATCAAAGAGAATTGATATTGATGACGACCCTTGTGTTCTGACCGTTGAAATGTCCAAAATTGACACAAAATCATACATATTAAAAAATCTCAAATACGGTATTTACAAAAATGTGTATTTTAAAGATACAGATATTTCAGAAAGCGATAATTATATCTATTATTATGACTGGGGAGAGTTTGACGGCATTATAAAAAACAACAAAATGGTAATGATGGGCAAAACAAAGGATTCGTTTGTTTTTGTGAATGTTGAATCTACTTCCTCCTCATTTCCTATCGATGAAACAAAAGCGCTGGAATTTTTAAAAGATATGTTAGCATATCAGGAATAAAAAAATTATTGAGAAAAGACAATATGCATAAGGCTGTGAAAACCGCAAAAGTCGGATTTGTATTCACGATTATTACCGTGGAGTTTTCCGCTTCTCAGGCGCATAAAGCCGCGCGTATATTGACGGCGGATTTGTTTTTCGCATACCCACAGCTAAAAGAAAACAGCGGCACAATTAGAACCTTACTTGTTTGTTTTGTGATTAAACAGGGAATGGTACAGCGAGGCGTCTATCTATAGAAACAGGGGGAATAAAAGTATGGTCAAAAGTGTGATTAAATTTTCCGTTATCCGGCTTGTGTTAGCGGCCGTAAATTTCTTTACGCTGGGCGCGCTGATTGGCTTCTTTCTGACAGAGGGAAAGGTTTACACTTCGCCTATAGCGGTGTATATGATTTTTAACATCTTGTTATTTTCTCTGGTCTGGGCGTTTATTCTTAACATTCCGCCGCGCAAATCGGGGAGCTCGGACCGTTTTGACCTTTTGATACTGCACATTCCCACCCTTCTCTATCTGTTACTGACGCTCGGTTTGCTGGCTGCGAACCTTATTTTGAAGGCTGTGGAACCGGGTGCCGGCGGGTTTTATGTTATGGATATGATAAGATATTTTTATCAGGCAATATGCCCGCTGGGGATAAACACAATGCTGATGGTCTGCGTTACAGATTCCATAGACTCCTATGCGTATGATTTAAGCAACTTTTTAAATTTGGCTCTGTACGCTGTTGTTATAACGGTCATATATAAAAGAGCAAGAAAAAAAGAAGAAAAGGCTTTAAATCGGGGGAACGGCTCGCGCCGTGCCGATACCTGAAACTTACCCGCTCAGCTTAAAAGCTTAGCTAAAATTTGTAGCGGAGAGGAAACGCTTATGAAAAAAATCAAAATTGCTATTACCGCAGTTTTAGCATTATCGCTGATATTAACCTCATCAATATTTATCTACAAACAGCAGGTTCTTAAAAATGACCAATACGGATATTTGCTGTTTACGGCTGAAAGTGAAGATGGTTACCGCTCCTATGATATGGACGCAGATAATGTAATTTATGTATATGACATAAAAAATGATGTTCAGAAAGCGTATTCGATTGACGGCTATAAAATAATATATTTAATGAATAAATATGTCGGCGGTGATTTTTGCTGTATCGGAATAAAAGAAAATTCTGATGAAAAAAACATTTTACTTGTTAAAGACGGCGCTGTTTTTAAAAAAATGCCGTTGTTGTTTGAAGAAGAATTTAAGATGATTGCCGACAGCGATTTCGTTTATTATCTTATTAACGGTCAACTTATCAGGCAGACGGCAGAAACATCTGATACTTTTGTTGTTGCCGAAAATGTGGACTGCTTTGATATAAGCGAACAAGGCAAACTTGCATATCTTTTAAATGACAGAGTTACCCTGTATGTAGAGTCGGAAAAATATTCGTTAAATGATTATTACAGAGGCTTTTATTGGATTTCCGCCGAAGAATTATTGCTGTTTAATTCAGGCAAATATGTAAAATATGATTTAGCTGATAAAAGCGAAAAAAGCATATCTTCCATGTCAGAATGCTTATATGTACGCTGTGTTAACGAAAACAGAGTTGTTTGTGAATTTCCCAACGATTATGATACTTTTACAGCGTTAGTTGATTTAAAAGCAAATGCGAAAAAGTCTTTCTTCCTGAACAAAAGCAACATAAGCGGATATTTTTACTTTACAAATGCTCAGTTGTGGCTGAATAACAATCCGTTTGATTCCAAGGAGGAACATTAAATATTACGGCTTCCGGCGACGGCATTGACGCCAACGGCTCGCTTGAAATTTCCGGAGGTTATATATCCGTTACCGGGCCTGACCAGGGGGACACCGCAACGTTTGACTTTGACACAACGGGAGTCATTACCGGGGGAACCTTTATAGGAACAGGCGCTTCAGGAATGGCGCAGACTTTCAGCGATTCAGAACAGGGCGTAATAGCCGTGAATATGGGCAGCCAGAGCGCGGGAACAAAGGTCACGGTTTCAGACTCGGACGAGGACACCGTTCTGACGGTTACTCCCGAGCTGTCTTTCAGCGCGGTTATTTTCAGCAGTCCGGAGCTTGTCGCGGGCGAAACCTATACGGTAACCGCGGGAACATCTGCGGGACAGGCGACCGCAAAATAAATAAAACGGCAGAGATTTAATCTCTGCCGTTTTTTACTGCCGCCGGGGGAGGAAAACATGGGGATTTCGGCGGATTTTATAAATCAAGAAAATCTTTGCGGTACTCAACGCCGAACGCCTCGGCAAGGGTTTTCATATCCTCGTCTTTTATGGTGTTTAATCTCGGCAGGTGCGCTGTCAGCATATAAATCTGAGCGGCTTTTTCGACTGTTTCGATAAGGCCGAAAGCTTCGTCCATAGTTCTGCCCGCTCCGTATATTCCGTGAAGCGCCCATATAACAAGGCGGTATTGCAGCATTTTTTCAGCCGTAGCCTCGCCTATTTCGTTTGTGCCGCAGAGCATCCATGGCAGCACGCCCACACCGTCGGGGAATACCACAATGCACTCGGTGCACATTTCCCACAGCGCGTGGGTAAACTTCTTTTCATCAAGCTCTACAACATAGTTCATAGCGAGGGTGTTGGTGGGGTGCGAGTGCATAACAACGCGGTTCAAAGGGTCAGCTTTGAGCCGCGCAATATGGCTCATAAGGTGAGCGGGAAGCTCGCTTGTGAATTTTCCTCCGTCCTTGTAGCCCCACAAAAGCTCGGCGGTTGTTCCGTCTTTTGCAATCCGTATAATTCCGAGGTTTGTTTCGGGGTCGTCCTTAACATTTTTAAAATATTTGCCCGTACCGGTGACTATAAAGATTCTGCCGGTAAGCGCGGAAGCGTCAAAGCCTGTGGGAATTGTCCTTAATACCCTGCTTGTGTCGAGGTATTGTGCCACTTCGTTTTCGTCAAGCATATAGCTTATGTTTCCGCCGTTTCTCTCGTCCCAGCCGAGCCGGTACATATTGGCGGCGGTTTTTTTCATCTCTTCCACAAAGGGAGCGGTCATTATATCTTTCATCTCTTGCTAAGCACCTCGTCTTCATATTCCTTTACAACGCTTATGTAGTCGGCGGATATGTTTTCCCGTCTTAAATATTCCGCCCAGACTTCTCCGAAAGGCGCTGTTTTGAGCTCCTCCTGCGCAGCCATAAGTTCGGTAAGACGGCCGCTGTTCTGAAGCTCGGCAAGTCTTGCGGAGGGTTCAAGCAAGGCGAAAAGCAGAGCCTTTTCAACGCTTCTGACGCCTGTTACCCAAGCCGCGATACGGTTTACGGAAGCGTCAAAATAGTCGGTAGCGATAAAAACCCTGTCAACGGCGCGGTTTCTGACAATCTCTTTGCAGATTTCCCTTGTCTCATCGTCAAAAAGCACCACATGGTCGCTGTCCCAGCGTACGGGACGGGTTATGTGCAGGGCGATTTTTTCGTTAAACAGCAAAAGCGCGGAAATTTTGTCGCTTACCGTTTCGGTGGGGTGATAATGCCCGTTATCCAAAAGCGGAGTAATGCCCGCCCTGTCCGAATAGGAAAGGCAGAATTCCGAAGAGCCGACCGTATAGCTTTCAAGTCCTATTCCGAAAACCTTGCTTTCAAGGGTTACAAAAACCCTGCTTTTGTCGTAGCTTTCCGAAAGGATTTCGTCAAGAGACGCCTTGAAGCGGGCGCGTGGCGAATATCTGTCGGCGGGAATATCCTTGTATCCGTCGGGAATCCATATATTCATAACGCACGGCTCGCCGGTTTCTTTCGCGAAATATTCGGCTATTCTGAGGCACGCCTTGCCGTGCTCTATCCAGTATTTTCTTACGCTTTCGTCGGGAGAGGAGAGCGTAAGGTTATCCTTTACCATCGGGTGCGAGAAAAATGTGGGGTTAAAGTCGATTCCCATATTTCTCTCTTTTGCGAATTTCACCCATTTTGCGAAATGTTCGGGTTTCAGCTTGTCGCGTCCGGCCGGCTCGCCGTCAAAAACGGCGTAGCTCGTGTGGAGATTCAGCTTTTTTCTGCCGGGGATAAGCGAAGCGGCTTTGTCAAAATCCGCCATAAGTTCTTCCAAGGTGGTGGCTTTTCCCGGATAGTTGCCCGTTGCCTGAATACCGCCCGAAAGGGCGCTGCGGCTGTCAAAGCCGGTTACATCGTCGCCCTGCCAGCAGTGTACGGAAACGGGAATGTCCTTTAAAATCTCCATAGCCTTTTCCGTGTCGGCGCCGAGGGCGAGATAGGCGTTTTTAGCTTCTGTATATGACATCAGATTACCTCCTTAATGTCCGCTGAGTTCTTTATAATATCCCTTGCCTTAGCGAGGGTTAAGTCCCTGTCAAGGTACATAAGCTGGCTCATAATGTTTCCGGTGGCGGTCGCCTCAACAGGACCGGCAAAGACCTTTTTGCCCGTGTAGCGTTTTGTAAGGCTGTTAAGGTAGCTGTCCTTGCAGCCTCCGCCCACAATGTTTACCGAGTCAATCTTCTTGCCGCTTATATTCTCGATTTCCGTTACCGCGTCCGCATAGCTCTGGGCGAGCGAGTGATAAACGCAGTTTAAAACTCCGCCGGCGTCAATTTCGCTGTTATTGAGCGCCTTTTTTACGGCTTCAATCATATTTTCGGGAGCGGTAAATTCGGGCGAGTTGGGATTGATTTTTTGAGTAAACGGGCTGTTTTCAGCCAGGTTCATCATCTCGTCATAGCTCAGTTTTTTGCCCATATCCCGGCGTATGCTCTGAAAAAGCCACATTCCCATAATGTTTTTAAGAAAACGGAAACGGCAGCCTATACCGCCCTCGTTGGTAAAATTGGCGTTAAGGGCTTCATCGCTCAACACAGGCTCGGTGTTTTCGGTGCCGATAAGCGACCAGGTGCCCGAGGAAATATAAACCGAGCTGCCGTTTATGGGACAGGCGCACACCGCGCTTGCGGTGTCGTGGCTCGGCGCGCATATAACCTCGGCGTCAAAGCCCGCCGCGTCCCTTGCGGCTTTGCTGAATCTGCCTATAAAGTCGCCGGGCATTGAAAGCGGCAGGAATATGCTTTCGGGCAGCTCAAATCGCCCGAGTATTTCGCGGTCCCAGTTCCGGCTTTGAGCGTTTACCATGTTGGTGGTGGTGGCGTTGGTGTATTCGTTTTTCATAACTCCCGTCAGCTTGTAGGCAAGGTAGTCGGGAATCATAAGAAAATGCGCGGCGTTTTTCAGCTTGCCTGACTTTTTATCGCAGTAAAGCTGATACAGCGTGTTGAAATTCTGCTTTTGAATACCGGTTCTGCGGTAAAGTTCCTTTTGCGTCATTATTCCGGCGGCTTCCTTCGCGGCTTCTTCTGTTCTGCTGTCGCGGTAGCAGACTGCCGGCAGAATTTCGCGGCCCTCGCTGTCAAGCAGCACATAGTCAACGCCCCAGGTGTCAACAGCCACCGTCGCCGGAATTTTTCCAAGCTTAGAGCATTTCGCTATGCCGTTGAAAACCTCGCTTACCAGATTTTCAATGTCCCAGATGAGAACGCTGTTTTCCTTTTTTATATAATTTTCAAAGCGGTATATCTCTTCAAGGCGCAGACGGCCGCCGTCAAGACTGCCCAGAATTGCCCTGCCGCTTGAAGCGCCTATGTCTATTGCCAGATGATAAGTCATTTTAATCAGCTCCGTTTTCCGCGCCGTTAAAGGCTTTTGAGGGTGATTTGTTTACTCGAATGTGTAGCTGCCCGAGCGCACTGTCTGCGCCTCTTTGCCGGGGAGTATGATTTTTGCGGTGGTGTTAGGCGGAATAACTACGCTGTAAACATATTTGCCGTCTTTCTTTTCCCAGCCGGAGCGCACGGTGCCCCATATACTTTTGTATTCGGCTTTCGCGTAGGTGAAGTTTCCGCCGGGCATGGGCTTTATCACAAAACGGCTGTCGCCGTCAATTTGTATTCCGCACATGGAAGAGAACAGCCATTCGCATACGGCTCCCTTTGAGTAGTGGTTGAGAGAGGCGATTCCGCCCTGAGCCGATGTGCCCTCCCAGCTTTCCCAAATGGTGGTGGCTCCCGTCTTTGTCATAAAGAGCCAGCCGGGCATTTCCTCGTTTTCAAGCAGACGGTAAGCGCTGTCAAGGTCGATTTCCGCCAGCACATCAAGTATCAGCGGCGTGGAAAGAAATCCCGTGCCGAGACGCCAGCCGTAATTGTCAAGGGCTTTTATGAGCCTGTTTTCGGCGTATTCCCTCTGCTCTTTGTCAAGCAGTTTCATATAAAGCGGACGCACCAGTTTTGCCTGCCGGTCGGTATCAAGCGAGAACTTTTTGGTTTTAACAAGCTGCTGATACCCCAGTTTTGCTTTTTCGGCGTATCCGGCGTAACGCTTTTCGTCATCGCTCTTGCCCAGAATGGCCGCTATTTCCGCCATACAGCGCAGCATATAAACTATGTAGGCGGTTGTTTCCTCCGGGTGGGGACTTATAAAGTCGGATATTTCCAGAGCCTTTACATCGGCAGGCTCTGCCCATTCGCCGTAGGACTGACCGTAGTTTGAGATGTTCTTGAAGTTTTTAAATCCTATTCCCGTAGGCAGGGCGGTAAAATACCACTTGCCGAGAGTTTTTATTTTGTATTCGGCAAAACGGCGCATAGAGTCATATTTTTCCTTTAATATATCCGTGTCGCCGTAGCGTTTGTAAAGACGGTAGGGAATAAACACGCCCGCGTCCGACCAGCCCGCCGAGCCGTTCATATAGTTCATATAAAAGTCAACGCCGCCAACGGGTACAATCTGTGTATAGTTGCCGTTTTTAAGCTGAGCGTCGCCGATATCGTTTACAAATTTTTTCGCGAACGAAATGTAGTCAAAAAGATAGCTCGCGGTGTTTACGAAAATCTGCGCGTCTCCGAGCCAGCCGTGGCGCTCCCTTGTGGGGCAGTCGGTGGGCAGGTCGGCGCTGTTGCTTTTTGTGGACCATTTTGTGGCGGTGACGAATTTGTTGAGCAGCTCGTTGGAGCTTTCAAAAAATCCCGTTTCCTCCATTCGCGAGTAAACGGCGATTGCCGTGAAGTCCTCTTCGTGAATTTCGGCGTCGGTTTCGATTTCCGCGTACTGAAAGCCGAAAATCGAAAAATGAGGTTTATATATGTTGACTCCGTCTTTGCAGATGTATTCCGCTTTCTGAAGAGGAGTGGTTTTCTTTTTGCTGCTGCACTGAATGTTTTTCTGCGTAAGCTCGCCGTTTTCGTCTATCAGCTCACCGAAACGGATTTTGATTTTCTGCCCGGCTTCGGCGTTTATCTTAAAGGAAACATATCCGGCGATATTCTGCCCGAAGTCAATAATTGTTTTGCCCGAGGGCGACAGGCGCGCTTTGCCCTTAAAGGTTTCCATTTCGGCTATGGGCACGCTGTCGGAAGCGGTGGGAACAACGCTGTGGGAGGTGAGCTTCGCGAATGAGGAGTATGACGGCTCTTTGCGGGCGTCAACGGTTTCGCCGTCCTGAATGTCAGCGAATGTTACCGCTCCGTCATTGGACCAGCGCCAGCTTTCGTCTGTAATAACCGTGTCGCGGCTGCCGTCATTGTAATTTATTTCAAGCTGAGCCAAAAGCTTGGTTTCTGTGCCGTACTGATTTTTAAGTCCCCACGCTCCGCAGGAGCCTCTGTACCAGCCGTCCGCAAGGCAGGCGGTAAGGGTGTTGTTCTCTTTAATAAGAGCCGTTACATCATAGGTCTGATACTGAACGCGCTTTCTGTAATCGGTTATACCGGGAGCCAAGGGCATGCCTACGCTTTCCGAGTTTACGCTGACGGTGTAAATGCCGCAGGCGGTAACATAAAGGCGTGCGCTCTCAATGCCGCCGCGCGCGGAAAACTCTTTTTTAAAGTAATCCGCGGGATAGCGCAGCTTTTTGTTTACTTTATAGTTTCCGGTAATCCAGCCGGCTTTCCAGTCGCCGGCGT
The DNA here is from genome assembly GCA_944380765.1 of uncultured Clostridia bacterium. Taxonomy (GTDB): domain Bacteria; phylum Bacillota; class Clostridia; order Oscillospirales; family Acutalibacteraceae; genus Fimenecus. The sequence goes on along the minus strand of CALWIO010000011.1, from coordinate 46,716 downwards.
TTAACAGTCCAATTTCAAAAAACGCCGTTTCTGACCACTCGCCCTCTTCTCCGCTTTCGTCCCAGAGCATAACGCTCCAATAAACCCGGCGGCGTGATTCAAAAGTCAGCGGACAGCGTATGCCGGTCATTTTTGAGGAGTCGGTTTTTCCGCTGTCCCAGAGAATTTCTCCGCGGGCGTCTTTCATAACAATCCTGTACGCCGACTGCGCCGTACCGCCCTCGCAGTTCCAGAAAAGGCGGGGCGAGGCTATGTTTATGCCTATGGGATTTTCAAGGTATTCTGTTTTAAGGTTAACAGCTTTCATTGATTTCCTCCGTTCTGATTTTTATGCGACTTTATATAGTCGCGGTAAAAATACGCGCTTTTTTTCATTCGGGTTTAAAGGTTTTAAAATCAGTGTGAATTAAACCGTATTTCATACGGTGACCGGCGCACCACTCGAAATTATCCATAAGACTCCATGCGTAATACCCTCTTATATCAAGATTGTCCTCGTTGGCTTTTTCAATCCAGCTAAGGCAATCGTCTATGTATCTTATGCGCCTGTTGTCGTTAATCATTGAGTTGAAGCCCTTCGGCTCAAAAAGATAGCCGGGAGTGCCGTTTTCCGTTGTGTAAACCGGAATTTTCAAACCGTACATTTCACGCAGCATTTTCACGGTGTCATATACAACTTTCGGATAATAGCCGCTGTTGTTGTCCTGAACATTTCCGCCCTGAAAGAGCTTTTTGTCGGTTTTTCGCGATTTGGAAATCACCACGCGGTTATAAATGTTCAGCCCGAAAAAGTCGATGGGCTTTTGCATATACCCGTAATCGTCGGGCGCGATTTCCATAAGGGTGTTTTCCTCTTTCAGCTTTCTTAAAATGTAGTCGGAATATCCTTTTCCCAAAACGGGGTCGGTGTAGAACTTCCGGTTTCTCTCGTCCTCGTCTTTTACGGCTTCAAGATTTTTCCGGTTCAGGGTTTTCGGATAGCGTTTCCATATATCAATAACAATGCCGATTTGCGAGGAACTGTCCGCTTCTTTTCTGAAAGCGTCAACCGCGTGCCCGTGAGCCACCAGCAGGTTGTGCCTCGCCTGATTTCCGGTTTTTTCGTCCGCTATGCCGGGAGCGAATTTGCCTTTCGCGTAGCCCATATAGGTGGCTATCGGCTCGTTTACCGTGGACCACAAGGGCACTGTGCGTGAAAATTCACGGAACATTTTTGCCGCGTATTCCTCAAACCAGAATATGCAGTCCCTGTTTGCCCAGCCACCTTTTTCCTGAAGCGCCTGCGGCAAATCCCAGTGATACAGCGTGACATTCGGTTTTATTTCGGCGTTCAGAAGCTTGTCAAATACGGTTCTGTAATAGTCAAGCCCTTTTTGGTTCAGCGCTCCCGTGCCCTGCGGCAGAACTCTTGACCAGGAAATTGACAGCCGGTAGGAGTTGACTCCGAGCTTTATAAGATTATCCAGGTCCCTGTCGAACATATTGTAGCTGTTGCAGGCGTCTGAAAAACTTTTTGCGTTCGCCGTTTTTCCGTTCTGCGCGAATATGTCCCAAATGCTCGCGGTTCTGCCGTCCTGATAGGCTCCGCCCTCAATCTGAGCGGCAGAGGTGGAAACGCCCCATAAAAAATCGTTACTGAACGCCATTGCCGGCTCTCTCCGCCAGTTTTCTCGCTTTTATTTCTTCCTGCTCTTTTTTGATGTGTTTTTCAACGGGGATAAAGGCGAGAATTATAACGAGTATAACCGCGGTAATGGTTTCAAGTCCTACAAACGAGAAGGTAATTGCGTTTTTTACGCTTTCGCTCTGTACGGCTATAAGTTCGCCTGCCGCGTTGTAATAGGGGGCTACATAACCCGTTTTAGCGAGAAGCAGGTTGAAAAGTCCGGTAACAACTCCCACGATCGCAACGGCAATCGTATTGTAAACCGACATAGCCACACCGTCACAGCGGAAGCGGTTCTTCCATTCCATGTGGTCGAGAACATCGGCAAACAGCGCCATAAATACATAAGAACAGGGCAGACCGCCGATATTTTTTATAAACTGCCCTATGATTACAACCACCATATTTGTGGGCATAATCCAGCATATTGCGCTTCCTATCGCGTAGAGTATAAAGCCCGCCATGGTAAGGTTGCGCTTTCCGAATTTTTTGGCAAGAGGCCATACCGCGAATATGCCTATACCCATCGGTATGCCGCCCACAACCGAGATGAGCGTCTGCGTTATGCCGTCGTTGTAGGTTCCGAGCACATAGTTGCAGAAATATACAAGTCCGAGATTTTTAAACTGAGTGCCTATGGTATAAATAAGGAAATAAAGAAGAATCAGCACCATATACCTGTCGCTGAAAATCGCTTTGAGCAGCTTCTTGTAAGGAGTTTTTTCCTTTTCGGGTTTTCCCTCGTCCTCAAGAGTAACCCGCTCTTTTGTAAAGTAGTATTCAAGCAGGGTAAAGGGCAGAGCGATTATTGAAAGTATGCACATTGTGGTAATCCACTTTGATTTGTCAACACCCAGAAGAGGCATAACTACCATCGGGAAAATAAGCGCGACTATAATTCCGCTCATCATTATTGTGGTAATCTGATTGAATACCGAAAGCGAGCCGCGTTTTTCCGTGTCCCGCGTTGAAAGCGGAACCATAAGCCCGTGGCTCATATTAAATATTGTAAATGCCAGAGAGTAGAACAGGTTGTAGGAAATCATTACCCATATTGCCTGTATGGTCTGATTGCCGGACGGAACGGTAAAAAGCAGTATGCCCGTTATTGTGAGCATGGGCGCGGAAATAAATATCCAGGGGCGCGCCTTGCCCTCTCCGGTCTTTGTGCGGTCGATTATGTATCCCATTATAATGTTTGTAACGGCGTCAAGTATTTTTGAGACAATCGGGAAGATTGTCAGAAACGCTCCGCCCCAGACGGTGGTAAGTTTGAGAACATCCGTATAGTAAACATTAAGATATGTACCCAGCACCGCGTTTAAAAGCAGCGCTCCGGCGGGACCTAAAAGATAGCCCAGCCATTTTTCGCTTTTCTGCACTTCTTCGCTTTTGATTTTTGTGTGAAGAAGCGGCGAGTTGAAAATTTTAATCATTTTTTTACTCCCTTCAAATTCTCCCGCTTGACATTCGGCAGGTTTTGTATTACACTATCATTATAACAACACATTGTTGTCTTAACAATCATCAGTTTACATTTTGAATGTTATAAAACCAACAAAAAAATTAAATTTGACGGGGTAATAAAAATGAATACAAAAAATAATCAAAGGACCAGGCTGTCAAAGCTGATGTTTAAGAACGCTCTTATGGATTTGCTGAAAGAAAAAGGCGATATACACAAAATTTCCGTAAGGGAGCTTTGCGAGCGCGCCGACCTCAACCGTTCCACCTTTTACGCCCATTATAACGAGCCCGAGGATATGCTCAGAGAGCTTGAAGATGAGATAATAAACGCCACCGACGAGCACTTAAAGAAAATCGGAGCCGAAAACGATACGGGCGCTCACAAATACATACAGTCCTTTTTAAAGTATTTAAAGGAAAACGATAAGGTGTTCAGGGTGCTGCTTATCGACTCGGCAGATCCTAATTTCAAGTCGCGCTTTGTTCAGCGCTCCATACTTAATTTTGTGGAAAATCTCAATATCACATTTATGCCCAGCGTGGAGCAGTATGTATTTTCATATATATTGAACGGCAGTACGGGCATTATTCTTCAATGGGTGCGCTCCGATTACGCCACCGATGAAAACACCATCTGCGACCTGCTTTTCTGCGTAAACCGCAGCGCGCTGAAAAATCTGACCGAATTTACCGTCAGAGATTAACCTTTAAAGGGCAAAATCAATAAAAAATTTGCAGAAAAACCGTCCGTTTGGGCGGCTTTTTTCTTTTGTATGGCTTTTAAAACGGCAAAACATTTTGTTTTGTGGAGTTTATAACAGTTATTACTAAAACTGATGATTGTTAAGTCAACATAGTGTTGCTATAATAATTTTGAAATAAAGTCACAGTATACGCTATGGCTTGAAAGGAGGGCAGCGACTCATTTAATTAAACTAAACAGAAACAGGAGCGAGCTTATGACAAAAAAGAAAAAAGGCATAATTATTGCGGTAGCGCTGGTGCTTGTCATAGCCGCCGTGGGCTGCGGCCTTTACTTCCTGCTTGGCAGAGGCGCTTCGGATGACGCCGCGGGCAATAAGGTAGAAGACGGCGAAATATACCGCACAAAAACAGAGTCGTTCTGGGTTGGAGTAGGCAAGGCGTATATGTCCTTCCAGTATAAGGAAGAGCCTGCCGAAAAAGAAGCCGGCGACGACGCTCTTTACGGAAATGTTTTCTATGTTATGGTGTCCAGCGGCGAGGGGTATGACCCGTGGCTTTCGGGCCATTGGGACCTTGACGAGGAGAACGGAAAGCTGACGCTTTCTGCGACATGGGATACAACGGCGGAAAACCAGACGAAACTTGCCGACGCCGAATCGGGCGCGGATAAGGTATATACCGCCCAAAACGGCGAGTATAAAATTCCCGTTGAGCTTCCGTCGGCGAGCGTAACATTTACGCTTAACCCCAAGACCGACAAGGTAGGCGAATTTACCGATTCGGCAGACGAGCAGACCCCGGCGCAGGATAACGCCGCCGAAGACGAGGCTCAGCAGCAGCCGGCAGGAAATCTTTTCGCAAGGCTGGTTGCCGAGGATTCGCTTTTTGACGGAGAAGTAAAAGGCTATGCCCAAATTGACATGGCGAAAGACGGCTCATGGAAAATGTATGTAAAGGTTGAACCTTATGTACCGAGTTATGTTGAAGCCGTAAACGGAGCATGGACCGAAAACGGAGACGGAAGCGTAACGCTCACCGTATCAGGAGGAGATTACAAGAGCAGCCTTAACAGTCCCTTTACCTTTAAGAAGGGCGGCGACGGCGTTTACACCGGTTCGGTTAAGTTCACCGCCGACGCGGCAAACGGAATAGTATTCTCCTTTAACTTCAAGAGCACAGATATAACCGACAGCTCGGCGGCAGGCTCAACGCCCATGTCGTCGGGAGAAAAACCCTCGGCGCAGGGTACGGTAAGCAAGCCCACCGCGCAGAAGGGCGAAATTTACAGGGGCGAGGTTTATCACGGAATTTACAGCGGCATTGTAGGCGACGCCTATATTTCCCTGCTTGATGTTGACTCAGAGCAGTCCGGTATCGGACTCAAAGGCAAGGTGTTTGCCATTTATGTTGACGCCGGAGAGGGATACAGCCCGTGGATTACCGGATACTGGTCGCTGGACGAAAGCGGTAAAAAACTGACGCTCACACCCGAAAAGGGCTCAGGCGAAGCGGGTCTTACGGGAGCCTCGGCAGGAAAGCCTATGGTATATACAGCCGACAAAAACGGCAATTTCATCATAGACGCGTATTTCCCCAGCGGAGGCAAAGCCGCGATTACGCTTAACCCCGCAAATGATAAGGTAAGCGGCGGCGCTCAGAATACGCCCGGCACACCTGATAAGCCGGACACACCCGACACGCCGGATACGCCTGACACACCCGACACGCCGGATACGCCTGCGCAGGAGGGCAGCATTGTACTTACCGCCCACGACAGCATTTATGACGGAGCAATAACCTGCGACGCGGTGCTGACTCTTAAAAAGGACGGAACATGGTCGCTCAATACCACCATTTACGGCAGTACTGTTGAAAACGCCGCGGAAGGCACATGGGAAAAAGACGGCGCGGCGCTAATCCTGACCGTTATTAAACAGGTAACGGGCGCGGAGATAAAAGGTATGACAGCCTTTGAGGCTGACGCGCAGACGGGAAAATACCGCGGAACAATCGACCTGCTCTGCAACGGACAGTTTAACTTCACGCTTGAATTTGAGAGCGTTGAGAGCGGTTCGGAAAGCGTAGCCGTTACCGGCATTACGCTTGATAAACAGACTCTTGAACTCACCGAGGGCGAAACGGCTCAGCTTACAGCTTCCGTAACCCCCGGCAACGCAACCGACAAGGGCGTTAACTGGTACTCCACCGACGAGAGCGTGCTGACAGTTGACAACGGCAAAGTCACCGCGCTGGCGGCCGGCGAAGCTACTGTTATCGCTTCCAGCAAAGACGGAGGATTTATAGCGGCGTGCAAAGTAACGGTCAGCGCGAGAAGCGCGGAATCCGAATATTATGTCGCCGTAAGCGACGATAAGTGCAACACATTCCCGATGAGCCTGATTTTTGAGGACGGCGAATTCCATCTGTTTGTTGACACTACTTATTTTGACGCTTCCGAATGGTTCTTCGGCACTTACGAGTTCAACAGCGATAAAACACAGCTTACGCTCTATACGGCATATAACGCCAACGGCCCTCACCTTGAAGCGGCCGAAGCGTCCGCCGGCGGCTCTGCGACCTTTGAGGCGCAGGACGGAAAATTTGTAATCGTTGTAAAAGACCCGTCCGCGTCAGGAGTAAACGGAACCTTTGTGCTCTCCCTCAGCGGAGATGTTTCAGAGCCCGACGCTCCCGATGAGCCCGGCGAGCCCGACGAACCCCAGCCGACCGTGGAAAAAACGCTCACGGCGTCCGATACGCTTGACCTCGGCGCAATGGTTATCACAGCCGAAGCGAAAATTGAGCTTTTCAGCGACAACACTTTCAAGATGTCGGTTGACATAGGAGAGGGATATACCGAAGCGGCTTCGGGTACATGGGTTCTTGATACGGCAAGCTATGACATAGTCCTTACGGTCACGAACGAGACGGTAGCGGGAAGCCTGCCCGAAACAATAACGCTCAAGCTCAGTTATGAAACATTCGAGTACAGCGCAAAGATAGAGTACGCGGCTTCGCCCTATACGGTGTTCACCTTTGATTTCGGAGCTGAGAACGCCGGCGGAGAGCCTGCGTTTGAGGACATCACCCTTTCGGCTTCCGGCAGCATTTATGACGGAGCGGTAACCTGCGACGCGGCGCTGTTTGTCAATGCGGACGGCACTTGGAGCATGGACCTTACTGTTTACGGCAACGCGGTTGCCGGCGCGGTAACCGGCGTATGGGTAAAAGATGAGGAAGACGGTATTTTGCTTACGGTAGAGCAGACGGCGGAAGGCGTAAGCATACCCGAATCTTTCAGACTTGCCTGTGACGGCGAAACCGGCGCCTATACCGGAGAAGTTGCGGTAACATGTGTGCAAAACTTTGAGTTTAATCTTAATTTTGCCTGATTTTAAACCCCTTTTAAAATCCGGAAAAACACGCCCCTGGCATTACTGCACAAGTCCGTAAAAAACGGACAATAGAAAAAAGCACCCCCATATGGTAGAATTAAAGAAACTACCATAAGGGGGAATTTTTATGGCAAGAAGTTACAGGCACATAAGTGAATATGAAAAAGAAATACTGGAGTTAAAGGAACAAGGATTAACGCAGAGAGAAATAGGTGAGAAATTAGGAATTACGCGTGATCAAGTACATGATTTCATAAAACGGTATAACCGCAAGAAAAGGAAATTAGAATCAGGAATAGTAATTAAGCCAAAAGGCAGACCGAGAAAGGACGGAACAGGTTTACCGCCGTCTGTTGAACAATTAAGCAAATTAACACAACTGCAATATGAGCTTGAGAGAAAAGAAAGATATATCAAAAGATTGGAAATGGAAAATGAGCTGATGAAGGATTTTCTCTCGCTCACAGAAAGGAAGTGAAGCCGTCGGTAAAGTATCAGGTGATTTTCAAACATAAGCTACCCCACTTGTAACCTGCTTCATAATGACTTTTTTTAAATCTTGCGTGATACATTTCTTTATCATTCCTCCTCATATTTTTTGAGTAAGATCTTCCTCTGACTAAATGATAGAATAATAAAAAATTTAAGTCAAGCAATTAAAAATTTTTACTAAAACTTTTTTAATAAACAACAAAAAAAGACTATCAAGTTTTTGATAATCTTTTCGATAAATTGTAAGTTGCCATTAAATAATTGAGAAAACAATTAATAAAATTCCAACTATTACAAAAATGCCACCCCATACTCTAAGAACAATTTTCATTTTAGGATTTTTTAATAATTTATCTGGTATTCTAGGACTTTTAAGTCCCATAAAAAATTGAGGAACTAAAATCATAAAAAATGCAACTATTGTAATTAAAATTCCTGTAATTAACATACAATACCTCCTTACAAATTACTATTTATTAAACAAATCACTAAATTGTAATTTGTATTTCTAATTCAAAGCACATTATATAAAACTACTTTTATTATTTTGGATGAACTGATATAGTAGTTCTTCTAAATCATCAGAACATTTGTAAAATTTTTGATCGCAGGAATCAAAAACTTTAGTAATATTATCCGTAATTAATTCATTTAACAAAGCATTTCTTTCTTCTTCATTATTAGGTAATTCGTGAGGTATATTTTCGAGTACATTCTTATAAATTTCGACAATATGCTTAGCACCTATGGCGATAAGCGAAGAAAGTAAACTATCAACCAAATCTCCATTACTATACAGAAATTGAATAAAGCCACCATTATTAACTTCCGATTGAAATTTATCAACAATATAAACTATTTTTTCTTTTGGTGTTAATACAGAAATGTTATCTCCATAATTGCATTTCTCATTTATTTTTCCTGTCATAGCAATTATAAATGAATTTGTATCATCTATATTCCAAATTTCTTTTGTGGATTTATTCCATAATTGATTAAATTTATCAATAGAATTTGATATTTCTTTTTTTGTTGGCATTTTTTCTTTTTTGAATTTATCAAATATTCCCATAATATCCTCACTTTCAAATTACTATTTAACGATTTGTTTGTTGTGCTAATTATATCATTAAAACAGAAAATAATCTATACTAGGTTGTCCCAATCCAAACATAGGATTAAATTTCTTATTATCTTCTACATCATCACTATATACTTCTGCTATCATTGGGAATATTGTCCAAGCATTTGCCCAACCAGTATAAAAAGCAAGTTGTGTAACTATTTCTACTGCTTCTTCTTTGCTTACTCCGTGTGCTTTACCCATTTGCAAATGAGCCTTGACTTGTGGGAAGTTTTTTGCCCCCATCAATGCTGCAATAGTTATCATTGAGCGATCGTGTAATGAAAGTTTATTTTCTCGTCCCCACACTTCTCCAAATAAAATATCATCATTATATCTTGCAAAATCTAGTGCTAGTTTACCTATATTTTCTCTCCCTGCTGTTTGCTTCATAAATATTACCTACCTTTCTTTAATTTTTATAATTTTATATTAAATGAGAAATTTAATGAAAAAACAAGTAATTATAAAGCTTTTAGGCAATTTGTCTTAAATATGGTGTAGCCCAGTTGTTGCGGCACCCCGGCTCAAAGGTTACATTCGCGAGGAATACCGCCGTTTCTTTCGGGTCGGTCAGCGGGTTCAAATAGGAATTTCCCGTAAAATATTGAGCGTAAGCGGAGTTGAATTCTCCTTTTTTAAAGAAATTTGTCTTTTCAAATTCATTAAAATCCTTGTATTTCATAGCTTTTCTCCTCACATAAAATCGTGATTTCGCCGGCGGCTGTCCGCTTGACTTTCCGTCAAAAAAATAATAGGTTCATATTCTGACACCTTTATTATATAATTCCTTTTTTAAAATGTCTAATACTTATATAGCATTGTTTGCTATGCCTTTTGCGTATTTTTGCCAAATCAGCAAAAGCGCAGGCTGCGGAAAAAAGCAACCTGCATGTATTTATTCCGGACATAAAAAACCGCGGCCTTGATACACCTTGTATCAAGGCCGCATTTTTTATTGGTGGAGATGGCGGTAATCGAAACCGCGTCCGAAAATTCATTCCCGCAACTTTCTACGAGCGTAGTCGGTCTATAAGGTTCCCCGCGAACAAGCCGGCTGACAGGCAAAATCCGCAGGTAGCTCTTTGGTTCGTGAAGAGTTACAGAGCGCTTACTCTTTCATGTGCACTGCTCAATGACATTCCTTGCCGGGCCGCAGTATTCCCGGGGGAACGCTTGCCGCAATTAAGCAGCAAGAAGTACTTTTTGATCTTTGTCGTTTATTTTGAAATAAACTGTGGCTGTTTTAAGCGGTACCACACCGCTGCTCGCTTATCACGGTTCAAAATCCCCGTCGAAATCCTTTCATCCCCATGGGGAGATTATTATATCACACTTTTACGCCGTATTCAAGGGCGCAAAAGATAAATATAAGTCGAACCCGTCAGGAAATTCAAGGTAAAAATCGTTTTAGTTAATTTTTGTCATTTTCATACCACTCGCAAAGCTCGGCGTACAGCTTTTCGGTTTCGTCGGCGCTTTCATCATTTATGAAAATGCAGGGGGCGTCCTTTCGGCCGGTGGAAATTACTATAAACTCATCCACATCGTTGTAGGCGTAAAGCAGGCAGTCGCCGTAACCCTCTACCGAGAAATGCCCGTAGCTTTTTTCGCTTCCGCCGTAGCCGTTTGTACGCACGGCAGGGGGCAGGTCTTCGGTCAGCTCAATGCCGGTTATATCGCCGCGGCTGACGCTTTCGCCGTAGAAAGGCGCGTCGATTATAAGAGTGTCACCCTCGGTTTTAACTTCAAAGCCCATAAGGCTCAGACAGGCGACAACAGCTATAACAGCCGCGACAAATATCCATATTGTGGCAAATATGGTTTTGCCCGTTTTTGTGGCAAGATTTATAGTCCAGCCCATTGACTCAATGGCTTTCGGGACAAAGACGCGGGGGTCGTCGGGGTTATAGTAACAGCCGAATTTTACGGTAGCTCCCGAGCTGCGTGCCTCTTTTGCCCGGTCGGAATATTCTGTTTCAAGTTTATTAAGAAGCTGAGAGCTGACAACGGCGTTTACCGCAATCGCCACGGGAAAAGCTGGGAAGAAAAGAAACGCCGCGCTGTAATGAAAAGCCGCAGCAATATAAACCGCAATCCAGAAAACAAGGCTTAAAAAGGCGTTAACGGCGGCGCCTGCGGTCTGTATTTTCTCGGTGCGCCTTGCGATAATCCTTGCGGTTTCAATGTCGTCGCTGACAAGACGGGCGGGCAGACGGCGCATCTGATAATATATGAGCGTGAATATAAGCTGACAAAGGACAGCCGAAACGCTTATGGCTATATACAGAGCCGAGCGGTATTCCTCAAAGGCCGCCGACACAGCCGCAGGAGCGAAACTGAGCGCAAAAAACACCCATACGATTACCGCCGGAACAGAGCCTTTTCCCTTTTCCGCGCTGACGGTAAGGTCAACCTCAACTCGGTTTTCGGATTCCGCTTCACCGCCGAGAGCTTGCAGCTTTTTGCGGGCGGAAACCCACAGAACATTCTGCGCGGCTATAAATAAAACAAGCAACACGGCAAGAAAAAGGTCGGCAAAGCCTTTTGCCGGCTTTGTCAGGGCGAGCGCGCTTACCGCCGCGAAAATTACGGCGGCGGCAACGGCTTTTATCCGGTAGCTTTTTAGCAGTGCCTGAGCCTCTTTAAGCTTGCCGGAGTCTTTTGCGAAACTTATTCCCAATATTCTGCTGCCGCGCCGTGAGGCTGTGAGCAAAGCCGCGGTCATAATAACGCAGCAAGCCCAGATTATAAGCAAAACAAAAATACCGTACATTATAATTCACCCTTTCCCTCATATACGCGCTTCGCGGCGTCATTGAATATTTTTGTAACGGCGTCTTTTGAAATTCCGCCCTCTTTTGCCGATAAAGCGAGCCGCAGCGCCTGCTTTTCAAATTCTTCCGCCAGCAGGCATGAAGCCTCCGCCGAGGGATTCAAAACGGCGCCTTTTCTTCCGTCGGCAAGAATTATTCCGCCGGATTTAAGCTCCGAGTAAGCCTTGCTTACGGTCATCGGGTTAACGCCTATGTCCGCCGCCAGATTGCGCACGGTAGGCAGCTTTTCGCCGGGCTTGATTTTTCCCGAAGCCGCTCCGAGCAAAATCTGATTTGTGATTTGCCGGTAAACCGGAGTGTCAGAGTTCATATCAATTTTTATAATCACGGCGTATCACCTCTTTGTATTATATATAATAATACAAAATTCACGGCAAGTCAATACTTTGTATTATTTGTTTTAATACAAAATTTATCCGTCTTTCAGGCTGACGGCTTTGACTTTTAACTTTTGAGATTTATTGCGGAAAGCTTTTATTGTATCGCCGGGTATAAAAAAGACCGCGCTCAGCGCAGTCTTTCTTTCATTTCCCGTTCAATATTGCGGGCAGCCTCTTTTCTGGCGGCCGCGTCACGCTTGTCATAGAGCTTTTTGCCCTTGCACAGCCCCACCTGAACCTTGGCTTTGCCCTTTTTAAAATAAACGCTAAGCGGAATCAGCGTCAGCCCCTCCTGCTTAATTGTTCCGAACAGGCGCATTATTTCCTTTTTGTGCATAAGCAGCCTGCGCACTCTCAGCGGGTCGCGGTTAAAAATATTCCCGTGCTCATAGGGGCTAATGTGCATGCCGTTGACGAAAATCTCGCCGTCAACAATACTGCACCAGGCGTCCTTTAAATTGACCTTGCCGGCGCGCACGCTTTTAACCTCGGTGCCGAAAAGCTCAATGCCCGCCTCAAAGGATTCCAGCACAAAATAATCGTGCAGGGCTTTTTTGTTCTGTGCTATTGTCTTTAACTGTTCTTTCTGTGTTTTCATAAGCTTTTTATAACAGGCTTCTGCCCGAAAGAGCGCGCGTAAGTGTTACCTCGTCGGCGTATTCAAGGTCGCTGCCCACGGGCACGCCGTAGGCAAGGCGCGAAACCTTTATTCCCATAGGCTTTAAAAGACGGGCTATGTACATGGCGGTAGCCTCGCCCTCCGCGGTCGGGTTGGTAGCCATAATGACCTCCTCAACCGTATCGTCAGCCATACGGCTTATAAGCTCCTTTATCCGTATATCGTCGGGACCTACCGAGTTCATCGGCGAAATCACGCCTCCGAGCACATGATAAACGCCCCGGTATTCGTGAGTGCGCTCAAAGGCGGTCACATCGCGCGGATTTTCCACAACGCAGATTACCGATTTGTCGCGGGAGGGGTTGCTGCAAACGGAGCATTTTTCGTTTTCGGTAAGGTTGCAGCAAATCTGGCAGGAGTGGATATTCTCATGAGCGTTTTTGATGGCGGTTACCAGCGCGTCTGTCTGAGAATCGTCAAGCCCCAGAATGTAGTATGCCATACGCTCCGCCGATTTTATACCGACAGAGGGCATTTTTCTGAATTCCTCAATCAATTTTTCAAGTGAAACAATAGCCATCGCGCGGGTACCTCAAAGTAAAAATCAAAGTCCGAGTCCGGGAATGTTAAGACCGCCGGTGATTTTTCCCATCTCTCTCTCCATTGTTTCGTCAGCCTTTCTCATAGCCTCGTTTACCGACGCCACAAGCAGGTCTTCAAGCATTTCAACATCTTCGCTGTCAACCACATCGGGCTGAATTTTAACGCTTACAAGCTGATGCGAGCCGTTTACGGTCACCTCAACGGCTCCTCCGCCGGAACTGGCGGTGTACTGCGCCTCTTCGCATTCTTTCTGAATGCGCGCCATATCGTCCTGCATCTGCTGCAATTTTTTCATCATATTGGCCTGACCGCCCTGATTGGGTATTCTCGCCTTCATTTTTTATTCCTCCTTAATTTCAACGCCGAGCAGCCTTGCTTTTGAGAGCAGGTCCGAAAGGGGACTTTTGGCGGCGCTCTGCGGACTGCTGTTGTAAACTCCGAGGGTGTAGCTTTTGCCCGTAACCTCCGAGACAGCCTGTTTTATTGTTTTTGAGTACTCGCCCGTTTTAAGGTACATTTCAAGAACGGGCGAACCTTTTATAAGCAGATATTTGCCGTTGTGAATATAGGCGCTCGACCCCGTGAGCATTACTATAAGGCTCTTGTCGCGGGAAAAGAGAAGTTCAAGCACCTCCGGCCATTTGTCAAAGGGCTGTGTTACAGGGCGCTCGCCGGTTTCTTCGGAGTGCGTTACGGCTTCCCGCGCGGCAGGCTCTTCTGCTTTCGGCGGTTCTTGAAGAACGAGCGGCTCGCTCTGTTCGGCGGCCGGTTTTAAGTCCGGCTTTTTGCTTTCTGCCGAAGCAGAGGGCAAAGCGCCTTTTTGTGCCACCAGCTTTTCAAGCTCCGAAATCCGCCGGATAAGCGAGCTGATGTCTGAATCAAGCGAGGGCGTGCAAAGCCGTATTACGCAAAGCTCGGCGGCGGTGCGCCTGTTCGCGCCCTGCTTCATATCGGCGGCGGAGTCGGTCAGCGCGTCAATGCACGCCATAATCGTGCCAAGAGTTGTACTCTCGCTCTGGCGGCGTATCGTTTCAAGCTCGCCGTCGGAACATATAATCATGTTGCGGCAGTCCGAAACAGCCTTTGAAATCATAAGATTCCTGAAATGATTGGTAAGTTCAAGCAGAAGCCGCTCCATATCGCAGGAGTTGCGGTAAAGGCGGTCTATTGTTTCAAGCGCTTTCGCGCAGTCCTTTTTTATAATGCAGTCGCAAAGCTCAAAAATGTATTCCCTGCCGGCAAGCCCGGCGCTGTCCGCCACGGCGGCAGAATCAATTTCCCCCTCAACCGAGGAACAGCGGTCAAGAAGAGAAAGAGCGTCACGCATGGCTCCGTCGGCAATTCTCGCAATCAGCATAGCTCCGCTGTCGGCAAGATTCAAGTTTTCCCTTTTTGCCACATCTTTAAGCCTTCCGGCGATTTTCTCCGGCTCAATGCGCTTAAAATCAAAACGCTGACAGCGCGAAAGTATGGTGGAGGGCAGCTTGTGCACCTCGGTTGTGGCAAGTATGAAAATCACATGGGCGGGCGGCTCTTCCAGCGTTTTAAGCAGAGCGTTGAAAGCTCCGATTGAAAGCATGTGAACCTCGTCGATAATATATACGCGGTATTTGGCGGCGGCAGGGGTGAAGTTCGCCTCTTCTCTCAAATCGCGTATGTTGTCAACGCCGTTGTTGGAGGCGGCGTCAATCTCGATAATATCAAGCACCGAGCCGCCGTCAATTCCCCGGCAGATTTCGCACTCGTTGCAGGGGTTGCCGTTCTGCGGATTAAGACAGTTGACCGCTTTGGCGAGAATTTTGGCGCAGGAGGTCTTGCCCGTGCCGCGCGAGCCGGTAAAAAGATAAGCGTGGCTTATCTTGCCGGATTTTACTGCGTTTTCAAGAGTTCTTGTAATATGCTCCTGCCCTACCACATCGGTAAAAGCCGCAGGACGGTATTTTCTGTAATATGCGCGGTACAAGCTCTTTCCCTCCCGTTTTAAAAAATGCCTTAACTCAGTCATGTGTCGTGCAGGCGGACTGTGGCGCCCGGCGCATTCCGTTTAATGCTGCTCGGTTCCCCGCCTGACATGGTTCACGGCGCACCGCCGCACAGGACCCGCACGGCACACGACTGAATCAAGGCTTATGTATTTTTTATTGTAACACATAACGCCGCCGATTTCAATAGCAAAACAGGCTAAAATAACGGGGGGGGATTTGTATTTTATTACAATTTACAATATTATAAAAATATGATATAAATAAACTGAGGGAAGAAACAAATCAGAAAGGGGTATTTTATGAAAAAATTATCGAAAAAGAAAAAGGCGGCTGTAATTGTCTTACTGTGCGTTGTACTGGCGCTGGCTGCCGGTCTCGGCGTTTGGTGCAGACATCCGTTTTGGAAATTGGAATCCAGGACTTATCTGCCCGCTTCTGATAACGAAAACGTGGAAATAACAGGCGGCGAGGGCTCTTATGAAAGTCCTTATAATATTGAAAATGCTCCCGAAATGTATGTTCTTCATATTCCGGATATGCCGTGGGATGATAACGATACGGCATGGGAAAAGGTGAACATAAGCAGGGAGAGCGGCGAGATTTCAAAGCTATATACCGAAACATACGGCTACGATTTTGAACTTAAACAAAAATTTGTTAAAGGCACGCCGAGAACTTATACCTATAAAATTTACGGCGCGCCCGGCGGAGAGGCTTTTGTGATAACCGTTGACTGTACGGGTGAAACGCCGGAAATAAGCTATACCGAAGAAAAATAGACCTGTATTAAAGAGTCCGCCGCCGGCGGGCTCTTTTTTTACCTATGGGCAACGCGGAAAAATCACAAATACTATTGTTATAATTAAAAAGGCGTGGTAAAATTAGCATATAATCGGAAAGGAATTTCAAAAAAGGGGAAAACAGGATGTATAATATTATTCCGCAGCCTGTCAGTATTCTGACAAGCAACGATAAAAAAGGCTTTACCCTGCACGCGGGCACAACCATAACTCCGAGCCCTTTTTCAGAATAAGAGGTGAAGAAATATGAAAAGAAAATGTATCGTTATTGTTACCATACTTCTATGTTTTGCTGTGTTGATTACAAGCATTTATTATGTCAATGAAAAAAAGTCGGACGCATACGAGCTTATTATGGAATGTAAAGCTTCTTTAGAAGACGCGACTCAAATACAGCTAAGAAAGTCTGTGGACTCTAAGACTTGCGTGCGTTTTTCAGATGAAGATTTGATGGAAACATGGAGAAAGTTTTTTGAAACGGCAGAGTTTACATATATCAAAGAAATTGATAACACTAAACAAAACGGCGGTCAAAAAACCATAGATTTTCTAAGCGCCGATAATATATTTACATTTCAATTTTTTGAGGATAATACATCATATATTATTATAGACAATCTGCTTTTTTCTGTTGAAAGTAATACCGTATTTCCTTTTGATGATACATATACAACAGCAATTAAAAGAAACTATACCATCGACCTTGTTAATTAAAAATTCATTGAAATCTTTGAAGATGAATAACCCGATGGTCAGATATAAAAAAGCATAAACTTTAAATTCCCCGTCTTTTACAACGGGAAGTAATATATCAAAAATCTGTTGGAACAATGAAACAACAGCCGAGAACCTATACCTATAAAATTTACGGCGCGCCCGGCGGAGAGGCTTTTGTGATAACCGTTGACTGTACGGGTGAAACGCCGGAAATAAGCTATACCGAAGAAAAATAGACCTGTATTAAAGAGTCCGCCGCCGGCGGGCTCTTTTTTTACCTATGGGCAACGCGGAAAAATCACAAATACTATTGTTATAATTAAAAAGGCGTGGTAAAATTAGCATATAATCGGAAAGGAATTTCAAAAAAGGGGAAAACAGGATGTATAATATTATTCCGCAGCCTGTCAGTATTCTGACAAGCAACGATAAAAAAGGCTTTACCCTGCACGCGGGCACAACCATAACTCCGAGCCCTTTTTCAGATATTTTCATATCGTTCGTAAGAAAAACCCTTAATAAAAAAGTGAGGGAGCACGAGGATACGGGCGAGGAAAAGTCCATAATTTTAAAGCTTGACGAAAACATAAGCCATGACGAGGGTTATACCCTGCGCTGTGAGAACCGCCGGGTGTTTATAAACGCGAAAACCGAGGCGGGGCTTTTTTACGGCCTGCAAACCTTGATGCAGATGCTTTTGCAGACGAACGGCAAACTGCCCTATACTCTTATTGAGGACTATCCCCGTTTTTCCTACCGGGGATTTATGCTCGATTCGGGCAGGTATTTTTTTCCTGTCGGCGATGTTAAAAGAATAGCCGACCTTATGGCTCTGCACAAGCTCAATGTGCTTCACTGGCACCTTACCGAGGACCAGGGCTTTCGGGTGGAAATCAAAAAATACCCTCTGCTCACTCAAAAAGGCTCGGTGCGCTCGCATACCAATTTTAACAGAAAGCCTCACGGGGGATATTATACAGCCGAGGATATAAAGGAAATTGTCGGATACTGCCGCAAGCGCAATATTAAGGTGATACCCGAGTTTGACATACCCGGTCACTCTTCGGCGGCAATAGCCTGCTACCCTTATCTTTCCTGCCTTGACAGGAAGCTGGAAGTCGCCACTCACTGGGGAGTAAAGCACGATATTCTGTGCGCCGGCAAGGAGAGCACCTATCGGTTTGTCTTTGATGTGCTCGACGAGCTTATGCAGCTTTTCCCCGGCGGCGTAATCCATATCGGCGGCGATGAGGCGGTAAAAATGCGCTGGCGCGAATGCCCTTACTGCCAAAAGGCTATACGCGAAAACTCGCTTCGTGACGAGGACGAACTGCAAGCCTATTTTATGTCGAGGGTTAACGATTACTTAAAGGCTCATTCCTTTAAATCCGTAATGTGGAATTACGACCTGAACCGGGCGGACGATATTCCCGCCGACATAGCGTGGACGGTGTGCGCCTCGCCCGCCGACGGCAAAGCTATGAAAGAAGAGGCCATGCGCGGCAGAAAGCTGATAAACACCGCCGCGTTTCCCTATTATCTTGACCTGCCCTACGGCTGGAATACGCTTAAAAGGGTGTGCTCTTTCAATCCGGCGCTGACTGATAACGAGGAGGACACTCTGGGCGTAGAAGGCTGTATGTGGACCGAATATGTGCCCAATATGAAAGTGCTTGAACGAAAAGCGTTCCCTAGACTGGGCGCGATAGCCGAAGCCGGCTGGGCGCAGAAGGACTATCCCTCGTTCACCACATTTTTATACAAGGCGGAAGATTATTTAAAGCTGCTTGATGTTTACTCGGTGAACTACACCGCCATAAAAAGGGCGCACCCCTCCTTTGCGGTAAAGCACATGTCCTCGCTGTGGTTCAGAAGAAGAGTGTTCCACTGGCAGGGGCTTTACAACCTGTTTGATGACGCCGCGGCGAAAAGGGAAGCCGAAGAATTAAGGGAAAAGTTAAAAAATAACTGCGAATAAATCGAAAGTTAAAAAATATCTATTCATATATTCAAGGGAAAAGGAAAAAACGAACGGGGGATTTTTATGAAAAAATATGTACTGGCGCTCGACCAGGGAACAACAAGTTCAAGAGCCATTCTTTTTGACAAAAAGGGAAATATCTGCGCAAAGGCTCAGCACGAGTTTACACAGATTTATCCCAAACCCGGCTGGGTGGAGCACAATCCTATGGAGATACTGTTTTCCCAGCTTCAGTCCATAACCGAGGTTATGGCAAAAAGCTCGGCAAAGGCTGAGGATATAGCGGCGATAGGAATAACAAATCAGCGCGAAACAACGATAATATGGGATAAATCAACGGGCAGGCCGGTATATAACGCGATTGTGTGGCAGTGCCGCAGGACAGCGGATATATGCGAGAAAATCAAGGCGGACGAAGAGCTTACCGGGTACATAAAGGAGCATACGGGGCTTGTTGTTGACGCCTACTTTTCGGGCACGAAAATCAAATGGATACTTGACAATGTAAAGGGCGCGAGAGCGCTTGCCGAGAAAGGCCAGCTTCTTTTCGGCACGGTTGAAACATGGCTTATCTGGAACCTGACAGGCGGCAAGGTGCATATCACCGACTACTCCAACGCCTCGCGCACAATGCTTTTTGATGTGGATAAGCTCTGCTGGGATAAATACCTTTGCGAAAAGCTGGGAGTTCCCGCGTCAATGCTTCCCGAATGTGTGGAGTCAAGCCGCGTTTACGGCGAGGTTGCCTCCGGCGTAATGGGAATTGAGGACTTGGCGGGAGTGCCCATAGCGGGAGCCATAGGCGACCAGCCCGCCGCGCTTTTCGGACAGGGCTGTTTTGAGAGCGGACAGGCGAAAAACACCTACGGAACAGGCTGCTTTTTGCTTATGAATACAGGCGAAAAAAGGGTAAAATCCGAAAACAATCTTGTTACGGGCGTAGCGTGGGGAATGAACGGAAAAGCCACCTACGCCATTGAGGGCTCGGCTTTCAACGCCGGCTCGGTAATAAAGTGGCTGCGCGACGATATACACCTTATTGATTCCGCTCACCGCTGTGACGAGCTTGCCGAGAGCGTAAAGGATTCAAACGGCATTTACTTTGTGCCGGCGTTTACGGGACTCGGCGCTCCGTACTGGGATATGTACGCCCGCGGCACCATTGTGGGACTTACAAGGGGAGTAAAAAGCGAGCATATAGCCAGAAGCGTGCTTGAAGCCATAGCTTTTCAGATGACCGATTTGCTTGTTGCCATGCGTCAGGATTCGGATATTGAGCTGTCCGAGCTGAGAGTTGACGGCGGAGCTTCCGTCAGTGATATTATGATGCAGATTCAGGCGGACCTCATCAGAACTCCCGTAAACCGTCCGCAGATGATTGAAACAACCGCAATCGGCGCGGCTTATCTTGCGGGACTTGCGGTGGGATTCTGGAAAGATACCGCCGAGATTGAAAAAATACGCCGGGTTGACAAGGTATTCCGTCCGAAAATCATTATTGAGGAGCGCGACAGGCTATATAAGGGCTGGCTGCGCGCGGTCGAGCGTTCAAGGGACTGGATTGAGCACTGAGAGCATTCAAGGAGATTTTTATGAAAATTATATATAAGGGAAAGTTTAACGGCGATATGGAGCTTCTGCCGCACCGGGAGCACTTTCCCGGAGCGGTTAAGTTCCGTGAACCGGACAGCCCCAAAAAGATGGCTTTAATAGGAAACACCTTATCCGTTGTAATTATGGTGATTGCTCTTGCCGGAGTGTTATTAAGAGGAGGCAGAGGGGCGTTCAGTGTTATAGGCGCTGTTCTGGCGCTGGCGTCTATGTTTCCTCATGAGCTGCTTCATGCCGTATGCTTTAAAGAAGATGTGTTTCTGTATACATACCTGTCAAAGGGAATGATGTTTGTAGTGGGAAACGAAAGTATGAGCAAAAGCCGTTTTATAATAATGTCGCTGTTCCCGAACATTGTGTTCGGAGTCATACCGTATATACTGTTTATGGTTTTTCCGCAGCTTAAAATTTTGGGAACAATGGGCGCCGTTGCCATGGGAATGGGCGCGGGCGATTATTATAATGTGTATAACGCCGCCGTCCAGATGCCCAAAGGCGCGAGAACGTATCTTCACAAATTCAACTCATATTGGTATATGCCGCAAAACCGTGGAGAGAACAGGGATTAAAAGTCAGGCTTTGTTTATGGGATAAATTGCTGTTCGGATAACGAAGTGTTTTCTCGGAAATCCGATTAAGATATTAAAATTTTACAAGGAGCGCAAAGTAAAATGGATTACGCAAAGGAAAGCTTAAAGCTGCATTATGAATGGCAGGGAAAAATCGAGATTAAAACAAGGGCGAAAGCCGACTCGAAAGAGGCCCTCTCTCTGGCTTATACGCCGGGAGTAGCGCAGCCCTGCCTTGAAATACAAAAGGATATTGACAAGTCCTTTGAACTGACGCGCCGCTGGAATACCGTTGCGGTAGTGACTGACGGAACGGCGGTTCTGGGGCTGGGCGATATAGGCCCTGAGGCGGGTATGCCCGTTATGGAGGGCAAATGCGTGCTGTTTAAGGAATTCGGCGGAGTTGACGCCATTCCCCTTTGCGTGCGTTCAAAGGATGTGGACGAAATCGTGAACTGCGTTTCGCTTCTGGCGGGCTCTTTCGGCGGCATAAATCTTGAAGATATTGCGGCGCCCAGATGTTTTGAAATCGAGAGAAAGCTCAAAGAAAAAACGGATATTCCCGTTTTCCACGACGACCAGCACGGAACGGCCGTGGTAGTGGCGGCGGCGGTAATAAACGCCCTGCGCGTGGCGGATAAAAAAATCGAGGACTGCACGGCGGTGTTCAGCGGAGCCGGAGCGGCAGGAATAGCCATAGCCAAGCTGCTTTTAAGGCAGGAAATAAAGAATATAATAATGTGCAACAGCAAAGGAATAATATGCAAAGGGGACGAAAGGCTCAATCCCGCTCAGGTGGAAATGGCGCAGCTAACCAATAAGGACGCTTTAAGCGGCAGTCTTGCCGACGCCATGCGGGGAGCGGATATTTTCATAGGCGTGTCCGCCGCCGGAATCGTGTCGCGCGAAATGGTAAGCTCAATGGCGCCGGGAGCTATCGTGCTCGCCATGGCTAACCCCGTGCCGGAAATAATGCCCGATGAAGCCGCGGCGGCAGGCGCTCTGGTAGTTGGTACGGGCAGAAGCGACTTCCCCAACCAAATAAACAATGTGCTTGCCTTCCCCGGAATTTTCCGCGGCGCTCTTGACTGCCGGGCAAGGGATATTAACGAGGAGATGAAGCTGGCGGCGGCAAAGGCTATAGCCTCGCTCGTTTCCGACAGCGAGCTTTCCCCCGAATATATTCTGCCCATGGCGTTTGACGAAAGAGTAGGCCCGTCCGTTGCGGCGGCGGTGGCGAAAGCCGCAAGGGAGAGCGGCACTGCGAGAATATAAGAGCAGAAAGAGGGTTGCAGATGGATAACAGCAGCGAAAAAAGCTCCTACAGCTCGGTGTTTGACTATAACGGAATGACGCCTCAGCAGTTTGCCGCCGACACCATGAACCGCGACTATTTAAACGCCATCTACGGCGGTGAGCTTGAAAACCTCAGCAGAGATGTGCGGTATACAAGAACGCAGTATTTAAAGGAAATTGCCGAAAACGAGCGGAGCTTTGAAGAGGGAAAAAAGAAAACAAAAAAATATATTATAAGAGCCGTCTTAATTTTGGTTATCATTTTTTTAGTTTCTCTTATATTTTTTGAGTTCGGAGATTACGCGAGACAGGTTTACTCATGGATTATGGCCGAAATTTATGATGTGCCCCTGCGTGTCGGCTGGTGGGCGGCTTCCGGCTTTATGTATACCTTTTTCTTTATTCTTAATTACGGCAGCTTTTTGATTTTTGTGATTTTTCTGTATGCGGTATTAAAACGGTACCGCCTTATGAAAGCCAACTATAATAAAAGAATGAAGGATATTGAAAACAAGAAAAAAGAAAACATGATGATGGGTACTTACGACTCGCTGAGATAAACCGAAACAGCGCTCCGTGCGAAAACACGGAGCGCTGTTTTTGAGGTTTTTATATAAACATGCCGCCGTTTACGGCAATATCCTGCCCGGTAATAAAATCCGCGTCGCTCGAAGCGAGAAAAGAAACCGCGCCCGCCACATCTTCGGGCGTGCCTATGCGGTTCAGCGGAGTTTCCTCTTTTAAGGCGTCAAGAACTCCCCGGTCAAAATGCGAGGTCATATCGGTCAGTATAACCCCCGGCGACACGCAGTTTACGGTTATTCCCGAAAGCCCCGTTTCCTTTGCGAGCGCCTTTGTAAGACCTATTATTCCGGCTTTTGCCGCCGAATAATGCACTTCGCAGGAGCCGCCCGTTTCGCCCCATATTGAGGCTATGTTTATAATCTTTCCGGCTTTGCGGCGTATCATAAAAGGAAGCGCCGCCCTTGAACAGTAAAAGGCTCCGGTAAGGTTTGTGTCAATCATCTCTTTCCATATTTCGTCAGTAATATCGGTAAAAAGCGACTGATTGGCTATTCCGGCGTTGTTTACAAGCAAGCCGATTTCCCCGAACTCTTTTTCTATTCTGCTTATCGCGAGGGTTACGGCTTCTGAATTTTTAATGTCAAACTGAAACACCTCGGCGCAGCCGCCCTCTTCGTTTATCTCAAAAGCCAGTTTTTGTGCTTTTTCAATGGAAGTGCGGCAGCAAACCGCTGTTTTAAACCCGTCGCGGGCGAGCCTGCGGCATACCGCTGAGCCTATTCCTCCCGCCGCGCCTGTCACAACGGCGGTCTTTTTAATTTCCGCGCTCAAAAAATCGCCTCCTGAGGCAGCGGCTGTAAAATTCAGCCGCAAAAAGCTGTACCATGTATTTTATCATATTTTAAATGATTTTGCATCAAAACACTTGAAAAAAATATAAAAATACATTATAATACAATCTGCCGCGAAAATATAAACGGCAATTTCGCTACTGTGGCTCAGTTGGTAGAGCAGCGCATTCGTAATGCGCAGGCCGTCGGTTCGAGTCCGACCAGTAGCTCCACTACCGCGTAAAGCGTTCGCTTTGCGCGGTATTTTTTTGTTTATACCCAATAAGACTCAAATTTTTGATATAAATTAATCCCTATCCTGAATTTTCGGGATAGGGATATTTTTATTGCCGTTGACCAGCTAAAGACCATTTATGATTTATGCAGGAAATTTGACCACTTTACTGTTCTTTGTGCTTTCGTCTAACAGTGAACCTAATCAACCTGCACAAACAATATGTAGTGGATAAATCAATTTACTGATTTATCCACTACAACTCATAAAACCTTTTTGACACAATCCAACAGTTTTTATCAATTATTTATGTATCTTCCAAAGATACATCTTTTTTATTTTCAGCACTTTGCACAATTCTTTTTAAAACAAAAATAGCAGTTTCTCGCAATTGAGAAACTGCTATCCATATACAAGTATTATTAAATTGAATTTCTTATTCGTTCAATAATCTGACAGCTAACTTAAATCCGATTTCAAATGCCTGACATTCAACTAAGGAAGTGTACTCATCAACACATTCAACATATTTTTTTGAGCACATCAAGTTCTTTATCCTTAAGGTTTGATGTCAGATACTCCTGATGCCTTGCCATCAGTGCAACCGTTTTCTTTTTTTCATCAGAAATATCTCTGTCCTCACTAGGATTTATATTCCCATACCATAGTTCTTCAAGTATTGACATAAAATCAACTCCTTTGCAGTACAAACATATACCGCAAAGGAGTTTTAATATCCAGATGAAATTTACAAATTTAAAAAGTCTTTTCTGTATTCAACGCCAAATGCTTCGGCAAGAATTTGCATATCCTTGTCCTTGATTGTATTTATTCTTGGCAGATGAGATGTAAGCATATAGATTTGCGCTGCCTTTTCAACCGTTTCGATTAAACCGAACGCTTCGTCAAGGTTTTTGCCAGCGCCGTAAATACCGTGCATTGCCCAGATAACAAGACGAAACTCTTTCATTTTTTCGGCAGTAGCTTCGCCGATTTCATTAGTGCCGCAAAGCATCCAAGGGAGCACTCCTACACCGTCTGGGAACACAACAATGCACTCGGTGCACATTTCCCAAAGAGTGTGGGTAAACTTCTTTTCGTCAAGCTCGTGAACATAGTTCATAGCAAGAGTGTTTGTGGGGTGGGAATGGATTACAACTCTGTTTTCAGGGTCAACGGAAAGTCTTGAGATATGGCTCATAAGGTGAGCGGGAAGCTCGCTTGTAAATTTGCCTCCGTCTGCATAGCCCCACAAAAGCTCTGCTGTTTTGCCGTCCTCAGCTATGCGGATTATGCCGAGATTGTTTTCGGGGTCATACTCAACATTTTTAAAATACTTGCCTGTGCCGGTAACAATAAATATCTTTCCGATAAGTTCTTTAGCCCCAAAGCCTGTGGGGATAGTACGGATAACATTATTAAGGTCAAGATATTCCGCAACCTCTTTTTCATCAAGCATATAGCTGATATTGCCGCCGTTTCTCTCATCCCAGCCAAGACGGTACATATTAGCCGTTATTTTTTTCATTTCCTCTACAAATGGCGCCTCTAAAATGTTTTTCATCTTTTGTTTAACTCCTCGTTTTCATATTTTTCTACTAAGTCAAACCATTCGCCGTCAAGGGGCTTTTTACACCTTGTGCAGTATTCGTTCCAAACATCGCCGAAAGGCAATGTCTTAAGCTCTTCCTGAATAACCATAAGTTTTGTGAAATTGCTTTCATTTTGAATATTTTTTAAATCCTGCGGCTCAAGCAAAGCATTTAAAAGCGCCTTTTGAACATTTCTGAAACCTACTGTCCAGGCTGATATTCGATTAATACTTGCATCGAAATAATCGAGAGCAATATCAACTTTGCCGTCAAGTCCGCCGCAGCGAACTATTTCCTTTGCGATTTCTTTTGTTTCATCGTCAAACAATACTATGTGGTCGCTGTCCCAGCGAATCGGTCTTGTGATATGTAGAGCAATTTCTGGGAAGAAAGTTAAAAGCGCAGGGATTTTATCGCTTACCACCTCGGTAGGATGATAATGACCGTTATCCATTAGAGGAATACATTTGTCTTTATTCATTGCGGCATAGCTAAGAGCAAACTCAGCAGATCCGACAGTATAAGCCTCAACACCGATACCGAAAACCTTGCTTTCAACACAGGGCTTAACTTTACTGAAATCGTAAGGCTCCGAAAGTATTTGGTCTATTGAGTCACGATAACGCTCCCTCGGTCCTAATCTGTCAGCGGGAATATCCTTGAAACCGTCACCCGTCCAGATATTCATTACGCAGGGCTCGCCTAATTCTTCAGCAAGATAGCTTGAAATTCTTATGCAGGCTTTGCCGTGGTCTATCCAGAATTTTCTTGTTTCTTCATTAGGTGAAGAGAGAGTCAGCGGGTCGCATTTAGGGTGTGAAAAGAATGTGGGGTTAAAATCACAGCCAAGTCCTCTTTCTTTGCAGAAATCGACCCACTTTTTAAAGTGCTTAGGCTCAATTTTGTCTCTGTCAACCCAAGGATTCTCATCATCGAATATTGCATAGCTTGCGTGAAGATTTAATTTAACTTTGCCCGGAACGAGGGATAAAACCTTGTCAATATCCGCCATTAATTCTTCGGGAGTTCTTGCTCTGCCGGGATAATTTCCCGTTGTCTGAATACCGCCTGTAAGCGGTTTATTAGGGTCTGTATCAAATCCTCTTACGTCATCGCCCTGCCAGCAGTGGAGAGAAACGGATACATTTTTCAGCTTTTCTATCGCCTTTTCTGTATCCACGCCGTATTTTGCGTATTTTTCTTTTGATTCGGTGTAGGACATCAGTCTACCTCCTTAATATCAAGTGAATTTTTAACAAGCTCTCTTGCTTTTTCTAAAGTCAGGTTTTCATCATCATACATTAGCTGACAAATTATATTGCCTGTTGCCGTTGCCTCCACAGGACCTGCAAGGACTTTTTTGCCTGTATATTTTCTTGTAAGGCTGTTTAAATATCTGTCCTTTGAGCCGCCGCCCACAATATTGATTAATTCAATAGTTTTGCCGCTGATTTTTTCGATTTCAAGAACAGCGTCGGCATAACTCTGAGCAAGTGAGTGATAAACGGAATTAATAACACTGTCCAGCGAAAGAGCATCGTTATTAAGATATTTCTTCACGGCATCAATCATATTTTCGGGAGCGATAAACTCAGGTGCATTGGGGTCGATTTTTTCGCAGTAAGTGCTTTGCATTGCAAGGTTCATCATATCGTCATAGGTGAACTTTTTATCAAGATTTCTGCGGATATTTTGAAAAAGCCACATTCCCATAATGTTTTTAAGAAAACGGAAACGATAGTTAATTCCGCCCTCGTTTGTGAAATTAGCATTCAGAGCCTCATCACTTAAAACAGGCGCTGTGTTTTCCGTTCCGATAAGAGACCAAGTACCTGAAGAAATATATACTGATTTATCGTCAACAGGGCAGGCGCAGACTGCGCTTGCTGTATCGTGGCTTGGTGCACAAATCACCTTGCAGTCAAAGCCAACCGCCATTTTTGTTTTTTCGTTAAAACTGCCGATTTCAGTTTTAGGCTGTGACAATTTAAAGAAAATATCTTTTTTAATACCGAGTCTGTCAATAATCTCATAGTCCCAGGTTTTAGTTTTGGCGTTTACAAGATTGGTAGTTGTGGCGTTGGTGTACTCATTTTTCATAACACCTGTGAGCTTATAAGCAATATAATCGGGAATCATCAAAAAACACTTTGCATTATCAAGTTTTCCTGATTTTTTATCGCAGTAAAGCTGATAAATCGTATTAAAATTTTGTTTTTGAATACCTGTTCTGCCGTAAAGTTCTTTTTGAGAAACGACTTTTGATATTTCTTCCTGAACAAGATTTGTTCTATCGTCACGATATGAAACAGCGGGCAAAATTTCTTTGCCGTTTTCATCAATCAAAACATAGTCAACGCCCCAGGTATCAACTGCAACTGTTTCGGGAAATTTTCCGATTTCACGGCATTTTGCGATACCATTTATAACCTCTTTTACAAGATGCTTTATATCCCAAACAAGAGTGCCTTTTTCTTTTTTTATGTAATTTTCAAATCGGTATATCTCTTCAAGCTTCAGTTTGCCGTTATCAATCCATCCTAATATTGTTCTTCCGCTTGAAGCTCCGATATCTACTGCCAAATGATATGTCATTGTTTTAATCCTTCAGAAAAAGTATATTTTCCTGCAGTCAAATTATGTCTTTCACCATTTGGCAAAATGATTTCAGCTGTGCAGTTTGCAGGTATTTCAATTTCGTAAATAATATTGTTACTTTTATATTCCCATTTTGAAAAAATCTTTCCCAAGGGTGAATCATATGTGGCACTCGCAAAGCCGATAGACTTGTCTGGATGGGGAGCAATTGTAATCTTGCCGTAATTAAGCTTAATTCCAGCAACTTCTCCAAAAAGCCATCCCGTAATTGCACCGTAAGAATAGTGGTTGAGTGAAGCACTAACCTTATGGTTCTCATCGATTCCGTTCCATGTTTCCCAAATTGTAGTTGCGCCTTTTTTTACTTCATAAAGCCACGAAGGAGCTGTGTCCTGCAAAAGAAGTTTATAAGCAGTATCCGTATGGCCGTATGAAGATAGAACGCTGCACAAAAAAGGTGTAGACAAAAAGCCTGTGTTCAAGTGATAATTATTATTTTTCACAAGCTCATTTAAATCATTTGATGCAGTTTGCTTTTCTGATTGGCTCAAAATATCTAAAGCTATAGGTCTGACATAGCTTGCTTGGCGATCAGAATTTATTTTTCCGTCCTTAACAAAATATGTGAGATAAGCCTTTTTAACTTTTTCAGATAAATTCAAATAATATTTGCTGTCGGAATCATTTCCCGTTTTTTTTGCAGCCACACTTAAAAGATATGCTGAATAGGCAAAATATGCAGTGGGAACTTCTGGTGACCCTTTCATAAGAGTTTGCTTAAGTGCATCCTTTGAATTAACATCAGGCTCCAGCCATTCTCCCCAATGAAATCCTGTATCAACAATATATTTTTTGTTTTTATCAACTTTTAATTTTGATTTAATACGGCTTTTGCGGGCTCTTTTTTCACTGAAATCCACCCATTTCTTCATTGCACCATAATTTTCTTTAACTATATCAGTACAGTTATATACCCTGCATAAAGCATTCGGTACTATAGTGATTGCATCTGCCCAACCTGCAGAGCCGTTAGATAATTTTTTAAAAAATCCATCTGGTTCACTATTAGGCGCAACACCGGGTATTTTTCCGTCTTCAAGCTGATTTGCTCTAACTTCGTTTAACCACTTTCTAAATACCGGATAGCAGTCCATTAGATACATACCGGTATTAACAAAAGCAGCCGCATCACCTGTCCAGCCCTGTCTCTCTCGTGTTGGGCAATCAGTAGGTATATCAGCAAAATTTCCTTTCATACTCCAAATAGAATTTTTTACAAGTTTATTTACATCCTCATTGCCGCAAACAAACGAACCGGTTTCATCCATATCGGAATATAGAGCTTGTGCGGTAAATTTAATGTCATCTATATTAATATCTGTTTCAACTTTTACATATTGAAATCCGAAAATGCAAAATTGCGGTTTATATTCGTTTTGCCCTTCCTTACAAATATATTCAATTTGCTGATATATCATATTTTCAGGCGTTGGAGCTTCGTGCTGAAAATTATTAATAGTAAAGTTTCCGTTTTCATCTAGTGCTTCGCCGTGAACAAGTTTAATTTTTTGACCTTGTTTAGCTTCGACTGAAAAGTTTACATAGCCGGCAATATTTTGCCCGAAATCAATTACAGTATCGCCGTTAGGCGTTTTAATAACTGTTCCCTCAAACTTTTCTTTTTCTTTTATGTGGACATTGTTGCTGCACTTTAGATTCTGATAACCAAAATTTTCTGTCTTTACTTGATGAAATTTTTCTGTCGCAAAAAAGCCGTCGCCGATAGTAGCATCGACCACTTCGCCAAAATCAAGACCGTTTTTCAATATAGGTCCACATTGAGAAGCCTGCCAGCTCTTATCCGTAATTAAAACAGGACTTCCATCAATTTCAAGCTGTGCCAAAAGAGAAATATCATCGCCAAACAAATTACCGTTTGGATTATTCATTCCGCTTTTGCCCCTGTACCAGCCATCGCCCAAAATAACAACTATCTCGTTTTTGCCTTTATTAATCAATTCAGTAACATCGTAAGTCTGATATTCCAAATTTACAGAATATTCTGAAGTGCCGGGCGTTAAAACATAATCACCGACTCTGTGGTTATTAATAAACGCTGTATATAATCCGTGAGCGGTTATATATAATCTTGATGAGCCTGTTTGTTCCACATTAAATGTTTTTTTCAGATAAGATGCGGGGCGGGAGTTAACCTTGGTCAAATTTTCGTTTTCAGGATTTATCCATTTTGCAACCCACTGATTTTTATCTAAAAATGCCGTTTCAAAAACAGTTGACTGTGTTTCACCCTGAACATCATTTTCGTCAAAAAGGGTGATTTCAACAAGAACTCTTTGCCTGCTGTGCAAATTACCTTGAAAATATGCAAACATATCTGATGTTTGGTATTTATTTGTCGAATAAATTAAGTCGCCTTTTTTATCATTACAATAGTTATAAACATCTATAATATATGCAGTCTGCTTAATTCCTTCATCGCAGTTCCAACTTATGTAAGGCTTTTTTATGTCGATGCCGATAGGACTTTTCAAGTGTTCAACTTTAATATTAATCGCTTTCAAAACATCCTCCGATTATATCTTTGAATTTAGATATTTTGCTGATAATTCAAGTGATTTAATTGGATTTTTATCTATCCAATTCTTGTGACTTTCAAGTATAATTGCTTCGGTATTGCAGGATTTTGCTTTCTCAATCAGTGAAGCTATATTCATATTGCCGCAGCCAAGCTCCATACTGTCATTTTTTATTATTGGGGTCATAGATGCAGAAGTAAGTCTTGAGCCCCTATCGGTAATATGATAGCATCTCATTCTGCTTGAAAGTATATTCATTATATCAAGTGGATTAACACCTGCATCGCAAGCCCAGTACGAGTCAAACTCAAAGTTCACATATTCTTCGTTTGTTTCGTTTATCAGTAGTGAATACGGGCAGTTTTGAAGGTATTCACTTTGCTGATTGTCAAAATGAACAAATTCAACATTGTGGTTATGATAGAGCAGGCTTATGTCATTCTTTTTTAACTCTTCGCCTGCTTTATTAAGACGCTGCGCCAGGTTCTTAACTTCATTTTTATCGTTATAGGCAAAGCGATACATTCCTGTAACAACAATATTTTTTGTGTTAAATGAATGTGCATCATTTATAACCGAATCAATATTATTTTCAATGCTTCCTAAATCTTCGTGAATACCGCAAACTTCAAGTCCAGATTCTTTAACAAGGGATTTCCAATCAAATTTTCCTGCTGAACCTGTAGGCATACCGGCGGCTTTTGTAAGCACTCTTACTATAAACGGTGTGGGCTTTATCATAAATCCATTTAATTCAATAGAGTCATAGCCTGCCGACTTAATAGAGTTTAACACATTTAAAGTGCTTTCCTCGTGTTTGCACACCGAGCCTATCATAATTTGCTGAACTGCTTTTTTTATCATTTAAATTCCTCTTCTTTAATTAGCCTGCGTATTTTCCGAGATGAGTCAGGCTGTTTTTAGGTGTTCTTTCATATGTTGAGCGGTTAACCTCGCAAAGTCCGAATGTAAGAGCAAAACCTTTTTGCCATTCAAAATTATCAAGCAGTGACCAATAACAGTAGCCTAAAATATTTATTCCGTCCTGCTGACAAGACTGAACCCCGCTTATTGCTTTGTCAATAAAATCACATCTTATATTATCATCATCAACAGCAATTCCGTTTTCAGTTACAATTATCGGAACATTTGGCATTTCTTTATTAACTCTGCGAATAACATGTTCCAAAGCTTCAGGATATATTTCGTAATCCATTTGAGTCATTGGGATTCCGTTTTCAACCGGTACTATTCCGTCTTTGTCATAAACCGTCCTTGTGTAGTTTTGAAGCCCAAAGAAATCATCATCTTTTATGTACTCGACATAATGTCCGAATTCTTCGTCCCAATTTTTCTTTGCCTTTTCTTCTCCGCCTTCTACACATTGAATATCGTGAAGTGATAAAGTAATTCCTACATTTATTTTTGGATTGATTGATTTAATTACATTTTTTGCTGCTTTGTGGGCTTTTATAACTATTTCATCTCCGTTTTCACCTGCTGCCGAAACAAAAGTATGCGGGTTCATATCCCCGAACACCTGCATATTTTCAATGGCTGCCAATTTCATTTTCTCCATCGGATTTGAAAGATTTAAACCTACCTGAAGCTGACCTTCCATATCATTAGAATTGTCATTTTGTTCAGCTTTTTGAATTATGGGTGAATTGCCTCCAGCTTTAGCCATCATTTGTTTCATAAAGCGTTCCATAAGCGATTTAACCTGAAGCCGCATATTAGCTTCATTTATGGTGCATATATAATTAACATCATCCTTAATATTTTCAACGACATATCTTGTGTAATTTGCAAATAGTTCTACAACTTCTTCGTTTTCCCATCCGCCCATTTCTATTAACCATTTCGGTGAAGTAAAATGATGCAATGTTATAATGGGTTCAACACCGTACTTTTTACAGCAGGCAATTACATCTTTGTAGTGCTGCATTTCTTTTTTGTCAAATTTTCCTTTTTGCGGCTCTATCCTTGCCCATTCAACAGAAAAACGATATGCATTAAGACCTGCATCAGAAAGCATTTTTATATCTTCTTCGTATCTGTTATAATGGTCTACCGCCTTACCGCTGGGTTCAACAAATTGGGAATTTTTCATTTGTTCCATTGCCCAATAATCAGAATATATATTATTTCCCTCTACCTGATGTGCTGATGTTGCGGCGCCAAGTAAAAAATCTTTACTAAACTTTTTCATAAATAATTCTCCTATGCCTTCTTTATTTTTGAAAGGGCCTGAGCTAATTGCTTTGCTTCGTTGCTGCTTAAGTCTATGCCTGCTTGGGTTAACAGTTTACTAATGGGTTGACGGGCAACAACAGCCATCATAGATTTAGGAATTTTAACTCCTTTTCCCATTCCGCCTGCCATTTTGCTTCCTAAATTTTGCATCATTGCGTCAAGCAGCGCTTTACCTTCATCAGTACTTTGAATTTCAGCCATTGTGCTTGAAAGAGAAAGATAGTTACTATCTGCCGGCTCGGACTCTTCGGTCTTGTCGAACCAGTTTTTAACCTTTTCCGGTGAAGCAAAATACTTTGGATTCGGAGTAGATACCTTTTGTATTTCAGCCTGATCAACTAAACCGTTAGATTTGACAATGATTTTGTGAATACCGTTAATAGGCACATTGAATTTGAAAATATGTTTGCCGTGCTTTGTTTCAAATTCTTCTCCGTCAACGAACAGAGTAACTTCGTTTTGGTTCGAATATACTTTTACTTCCGTAATCGGCTCAATTCTGTCATGATAACGCTTTGAGCAAATGTGCACAAACGGTTCTTCTGACCACCAAGCCTTGTAGATATAAAAAGCATCCTTTTTTTCTTTGCGGTCAAATGTAACAAGACCTTTATGGTTTTTTCCGGGATCTCCGGCTTCATTTCTTCCCGCTGCCGCAAATTCAAACATATTCCAGCAATAGGTACCCCATATGTATGGTCGTGTAGAAAACATTTCAAGCATATGTTCATGGTAAACGGCTTGATAGCTTTCTGTAAAATCGCCCTTTTCAGGCTTTGGTGATTGTAAATCAATAACGGAATCTGCCCCATATTCTGTTAAACCAATGGCAACATCGGGATGTTCTTTGTGAAAATCATCAAACCATGTGTCATTGTCTTCCATTTCTCCCACATACCAGCCATAATATAAATTATAGCCTCTTAAATCAGGCAGGGTTATGAGAGGAGAATCAGTTTCAAGCATAAATAAATTTGCCATGGCGGATAATCGGCTTTTATCCATTTCGTGAACCAAATCATTAAGTATTTTATGATTTTCAATTAAGTCATCTGTTACGCCCTGTAATGTTATCTCGTTAGACAATGCCCAACAAATAATAGACGGGTGATTATAGTTTTGCGTAATTAATTCCTTCATTTGAGAAATGGTGTTTTCTCTTGCAGTAGGCATATGAATAGTGATATATGGTATTTCAGCCCAAACGATTACACCTTTTTCATCACATAATTCATAAAAATAGTTGTCGTGCTGATAGTGTGCAAGTCTTATGGAATTTGCTCCCATTGAGAGAATTATATCCATATCATTCTTATGCATTTCCTTTGTTAAAGCATTTCCAACACCGGCTCTGTCCTGATGCCTTGATACACCGTGTAGAGGATAGCTTTTTCCATTTAGGAAAAAGCCTTTTTCGCTGTCAACATAGTATTCCCTTACACCGAACCTGTCATAAATTCTGTCAACAGGTTGTTTGTCTTTTATTAAGGTTGCTGTAATATTATAAAGATAAGGGTCTGCCAAACCGTTCCACAGATGAACATTTTTTATTTCTATTGAACCTTTTACTTTTCCTTTATTATTTTCATATGTGGGATACAAAACGGTTTCGCCGACAGAATCAATAGAAACAACTACTTCGTCTGCGTTACCTGTAAAATATGCCTCTATCCCAACAATGGCGTTATCGCCTTCGATTTTTGGAGTTACATATAATCCCTTACCGCCATAATAATCCAAATCGAAATGATTTTCATTTACAATAATAAGGTTTACATCTCTGTAAATACCGCCATAAAATGTAAAATCAGCCCTTTGGGGATATACCTTATCGTTAGGTGAATTATCGACAAATACCTTTAAACTGTTTTCATTCTTAAGATGATCGGTAATATCACTCCTGAAAGTAGAATAGCCCCCGTTATGTTCTGCTATTTTTACATCGTTCAGTAAAACAGTACAGGACGAATTTACACCATTAAATTCGATATAGCAACGCTCATTGCTTTCAATTAGAGGCTTGGCAAATGATTTTTCATATGTACATATGCCTCTGTAATATTGTTCAGGTCCTGTCTGACCGTCAACAGCATTCCAGGTATGCGGAATGTTTACCTTTTCTGTTTTTCCTTCTTTAGTAAAACTCCAATTTCCATTAAAGTTTATTGTTTTTCTCATATATGCTCCTGATAGTAAATTAATGACAGACAATTTCTTTATGAAAAATTATCTATATTCATAAAATTAATAAAATCAAAATTACTCTTCAGTAAATTCTGTTACTGTTTCTTCAACTATTTCGTTTTTGTTTTCCTCTGATGACTTAGATTTTTTGTATGCTATGTTTGTCTGAACTTCTTCCATTTTTTCAAATGTAAGATTGCTCTTTTTCATTGCTAAAATTGTGCAAATCCAGCCGATTATCGGGAAGCCTATAAGAAGTACAACAGTAATAACTTTTACACCTACAGTAAGAGGATCGCCTTGCTGAGGCACAGTTGTTGTATAACCAATCAAGCCGATCATTGAAGTGGCAATGAACGCACCGAATGAGGATATTATCTTATCTACAAAGCTATATGTTGCTGATACAGCAGCAGGCATATATTTGCCTGTACGGGCAAACTCATAGTCAACTATGTCCATACGAAGTGAATTTGTTGCCACACTTACAACCATTTTAGTTGCGTTTACCGCAAAATTTAAAAGTAAAAATACAATTGCGATAATTACAGCCAAAACTACTGATGATGCCTTCTTATTCATCAAATCGCCTATCATAGAGGCAGGAGCAAACAAAATAAATGCTGCATAAATTATGTTAACAACAATACAAATTTTTGACCAGTCAACCATAACCTTTAAGCTGCCTTTTTTACCTGCAATTTTTGAGCCAATAACTGCAAATATTATTGACGGAAGCATAGCTATGGCAGAAAGAATTGATGAGAGTGACATAGAACCTACGATTATACCGAAAAGCATTGTTGATACAACAGATGCCGAACCGATAGTTTGAGCAAGTTTGTCACTGCCGGCTGCAATAATATAGCGCTGTAATTCCTTATTACTCTTAATGAGATTAACCATATCTTTGAAAGACGGTTTTTCTTCTTTATCTTTTCCTATTTTAATGTTTTCAAAGTTTTCAGGCTTGTCAAATTTTGAAACACCTATACAGGACAGAAGATAAAATACAAACGAAACTGCGACAACTACGATGTTGAGAGTTTCAAAATATTGAGTAGACTGAATGTTGTTGAATTTTGGAAGAATAACAGACATTGAAACAACAGACATAATCATTGGTGCTAAATAAGAATATGCCGTATTCCAAACCGAAATGGTAGGTCTCTGTTTAGGATCGTTAGTTAAAACATTTGCATTGATTTGTCCTGAGATACTGCAAAATGTATAACCAATAATATAAATCACATAGCAAAGGACAAAAAAAGCTATTCCTAATGCACCTTCAAGATGGAGTTTTGGTCCAATATTGCACATAAGTGTAGTTGCAACTGACATGGTCGCCCAGCCAATCATTGTGAAGAATCTTATTTTGCCGTGTTTGCTCTTAAATCTTTCCATTACCAGTGCAATAATCGGGTCTGTAATACCATCGAATAATCTCGAAAATGTAATGATTACTCCTGTAACGGCAACAAGTATACCGAAATTTGCATTACCAATGTATGTAGCTGATGTCATTAGTACATAAAACACCATTTGACCTATACCGGTCATTGTTGTTAATGCGATTTGCCAAGTTTTCGCCCTGCTGTAAACAGGTGACGGCTTTGTGTTTTTTTCTTGCATAATTTTTACTCCCTTTCAAATTGTTTAATGAAAACTTGCTTTTTGGTTGTATTTAGTGTATCATTGAAAAAAAGAAATAAATAGAAATATATTATTAAATATAGCAAAATATTATCATATTTTTGTCTCTCGAGGTATTATTATGGACTCAAACTTGTTTGAAAGGTTGTTGCATGTACTGCTGAAAACTCCTGTGCTTAAACTCTATAATAAAGACGAACAGTTAGAACAATTTGAAAATGAGTATTGTTTTGACGAAAACTTGCAGCCTATGTTTACTAAAGAAATTCTTCTTAACATTATTTCTGATGTAGAAAAAAATGTCATCTACGAAATCGCAGATGACATCAATGTCTATATATCTATATTTAACTTCGAGAATGAAATATATTTAGTGGGACCATATGTAAGAGAAGAATATTCACAACAAGAAATTGATAATTTGTTGATAGAGTATCATCTTCCTTCTGCATATTCATTGTCACTAAAATTATATCGCAACTCGCTGTCTTTGATTTATCACAATCAGTTATATTCAATAATTAATTCGTGCATTTACGCTTTTAACCCTTCAACTGCTGAATTTTTATATAAAAGGCTTGAAAGTGACTTCTTCATTAACAACAACAATATTAAAAATATCAACTCTAATATCAACTATGACGACAAAAATTACAGCAGTATTTACAGAAGATATGACAGCGAAAGAGCATTTGAACATTTGATTAGAATGGGAGATGTTGAAAATGTTATTGCTATGCAGCACTTAATGCTTGATAATGCA
This sequence comes from uncultured Clostridia bacterium, assembly GCA_944380765.1. Taxonomy (GTDB): domain Bacteria; phylum Bacillota; class Clostridia; order Oscillospirales; family Acutalibacteraceae; genus Fimenecus. Next base: position 9,237 of record CALWIO010000011.1, on the reverse strand, counting down.
CAAAATTCAGGTTTTTTGAAATCAAATACATCATATATAAATCCAGCTGTTAGTTTTGCCATACTCCGTACTCTTGCAAGAAAAGCAGCAGAGAGCAGTGGACTTTCTGTTGTAACTATTGATGAAATTACTCAGCGCTATGCGCAGTTAGCAGATTCAGCTGTAACGATAGACAGGCAAAAAGAGTACTCAAAAAAAATGATACTTGAATTAACAAAGGCTGTTCGTGAACATCAATTAAAATATTCAAATTATTCTTTGCCTGTTGTGAGAACGCTTGAATACATTATTTCTCATTTAAGTGACGAGTTAAAAATAAATAATCTTGCAAAACAGGTAGATATGTCTGTTTCAAATTTTTGCAAGTTATTTAAAAATGAAACCGGTTTAACTGTAAATGAATATATAACAACTCAAAGATGCAAAAAAGCCGCGGAATTTCTGTCCCAAACAAATTTTCCGGTACAAGAAATAGGAAGCTATGTTGGCTATGATGATAATAACTATTTTGTAAAGGTTTTTAAAAAAGTTTATAACACTACTCCTACACAATACAGAAAAAATCAAAGTAAAAAATAATGATGCATATGTTTTGTTAATGTATCTTTACACGACCACTTATTGACCACTTATGATTGGAAAGCGGTGGCATTACAGATTGCTAAATGAAATTATTTTGAAGTAATTTATACTTAAAACGCCTTAAAAGCGTTAAAAAGGGCTTATTTTAGTAAACCACTTGCGTTTCGTAATGCGCAGGCCGTCGGTTCGAGTCCGACCAGTAGCTCCACTACCGCGTAAAGCGTTCGCTTTGCGCGGTATTTTTTAATTTGTTTTTTCTTCCGTTAAAAGCCGCAGCCTGCCGCTTGAATACTAAGGAATAATTTGTTATAATCCGGTTAAGGGGCGGTACTATGAAAATATTAAAAAAAGCCGTGTGCCTTATTTTAGCGCTTTCGGTTGTGTTTGCCGCGGGAGGGTGCAGTCATTTGAACAAAGTGAAAATTGACGAAGAAACCTTGCAGGCGGTGAGCAAAATGAAAATCGGCTGGAATCTCGGCAACACCCTTGACACCTTTGACGGCGAGGGGCTGGATACCGAAATTGCCTGGGGAAACCCGAAAACCACGAAAAAAATGATTTTGGACATCAAGGAAGCGGGATTTGACACTATCCGTATTCCCGTGACCTGGTCAAAGCATATCGACGGCGATAATAATATTGACAAGGACTGGCTGACGAGGGTGAAAGAGGTTGTGGATTACGCTTACGGCAACGGTATGTTTGTAGTTCTCAACTCTCATCACGACAACGAGCTTTATAAAATAGGAGAGAGCGCGCAGAGCGAAGAAGTGAAAAAGGAAAGCATAGAAACCATGAAAACTCTTTGGACTCAGATTGCCGCGGAGTTTAAGGATTATGACGAGAAACTGCTTTTTGAAACGCTCAACGAGCCGCGCGCGGTAGGCAGCGAGCTTGAATAGATGGGCGGCACGAGCGAGGAGCGCGAAGTTGTATATGAGCTTAACCGGGAAATCGTTTCGGCAATCCGAGCTTCCGGCGGCAATAACGAAAAGCGCTTTATACTTGTTCCGAGCTATGCCGCAACCTCTGATATAAGCATATTAAAAGAGATGGAGCTGCCCGAGGACAGCAGAATAATCGTGTCAATACACGCCTACGCTCCGTATGATTTCGCCATGAATATTGACGGCGGAACCGACTTTACGCAGGACGATAAAAAAGAGCTTGACAAGCTGTTTAAAAATATCGACAAGCTGTTCTTAAAAAAAGGCATACCGGTTATAATAGGCGAATTCGGAGTTACCAATAAGGGCAATATTGAGGACAGGTGCGAGTGGGCAGGCTACTATACCGCCCTTGCGGCGTCATATAATATACCCTGTATGGTCTGGGATAACGGATACAACGAGGTCGGAGCCGAAAATTACGGACTTTATGACAGGCAGAACGGCGTGTGGTTTTCTCAGGAACTGACGGACGCTTACACCCGCGGCTTTGCTCAGAGCGAGCAATAATACTCACGCTTACCGGAGATTAAAAATGCAGGAAATTTTTAAGGACGAATTTGACAGCATATTTGAAATAATGCAGAACAGCTTTCCCAAAGACGAGTACAGAAGCTATAAGGAGCAGAAGGCTCTGTTTGAACGCGGTCAGTACCGCGTCTTTGCCGAAAAGGACAAAGACTCTGTAACGGCTTTTGCGGCGGTATGGGATTTTCCCGAATTTTTGTTTATAGAGCATATTGCCGTGACAGGCGTCCTGCGCGGCAGGGGAACAGGCTCTTTAATGCTCGGCGAACTGGTCGGAAAATTCAGAAAAAGAATTGTGCTGGAAGTTGAGCCGCCCACAAACGAAACAGCCGAGAGGCGTGTGCGGTTTTATAAAAGAAACGGCTTTTACTTAAACGAATATCCCTATTTTCAGCCGGCTTTCTCAAAGGACAGAAAAAGCGTGGAGCTTATGATAATGACTTCGCTTTCTCCTGCGGGAAAAAGCGGATTTGAAAGGATACGGGATATTCTTTATACAAATGTTTATAACCTGCCGGGCGCAGGGGACATACCGGCAGTTAATTTTTAACCGTCACGCTTTTCCCTTTGCCGGCGCGCCGGATTTGTGGTATAATAATTTTCGGCGCAAAGGCTTTGTCCCTGCGCTTTACGGAAAACACGGGCAAAGCCCGTATCATTCGGCGGAGAGTCTGCTCCGCTTTAAAAAACGCCGCCGAGCGGCGAAATAAGGACCTATAAAGAGCGCGTGAGGGACAAGCCCTGTGACCGCGCAGCAACCTGCTTTTGTAAGGTGCTAATGCTTGTACGATGGGTGACTTATTAAAAGTCTGTTTTACAGCGCTCTTTTCGGTCAATACGAAAGGAGCATTTTTTATGCGTGAAAACAGAACGCTCACGGCGCTTGCCTGCGGCGAAAAAAAGGTTTATATTTTTATAGCCAACCGTGAACTGTGAAAAATCTTTTTAAAGCAGGCGAAAAAAGAGGGCTTTGCCCTGCCCGCAGGAAAGCTCAGGCGTCCCGCCTATGACTGCGTTATAGCGCTCAACAGCGATATGAGCTTTAATTATGTGGGATATATAGGGCATATATGGTTCAGAGCCGACGCAAACGGCAGGCTGCGAAAGGTGGATTTCGCAAAATACATAAACGGCGAGAAAAATTTTGACTGCGAAACCCCTTACAGTATTTCATGGCAATAAAACCGCAAAAAGCCGCAAAGCAAACGCTTTGCGGCTTTAATACCGGATTAGCTTAAACATCAGGGGAATCGAACTTTACCGAGTCCGCCCAGCCGTCAATAACAGCTTGGTTCTCGCTGTAATAATCGGCTTCTGCCGCGAACTGAATTATCCAAAATGCGGCGTCTTCTTTACAAATATATGTTTTGTAGTGATATGTAGTCCCGTCGGAGTTGTAGTCATATTCAAAGAACGCCTCGGAACCGTCGGCAACATAGCTGAGCGTATAGTCGTCAAAATTGACCATGGCTTCGGCGTATTCCTCAATTGTGTAGTCTTCAAGACCGTCATAGTCCGCGAATTTATCCTCGGTTACAAATACGGCAACATCTGCGGAATCATAGCAGATACTGAATGCATCATAGTCGGTGACCTCGTAAAAATCGTCGGTCAGGGTAATGCTCATATCGCCGTATGAAAATTCCTGCGGCGAAGGCGAGGAGAAGTCAAGCAGCGCGGACGCAACACCCACGACAACGCCTATAATCAAGCAAATAATAAGCACTATAATGCCCTTGGCCACGCCTTTTTTGCGGTGAGCCTTTGCTTCGGGCGAGTTGTTGTAGTCAAAGCGAAAAGCGTTTCCCGTTGCGGGGTTAAAGTTGTTTTTGCCCGAAAGAAAAATGTTCTGATTTCCGGCAGGAATTTCAAAAAAATCGTTGCAGTAGCCCTTGCTCAATTTGTCGGCGATTACGAAAACCTTTGCCTGATTGTCGGGTATCTGGAAAGTCTGCGTTTCTCCGTTTTTCAGATTTCCGAGCTTTACGCACATAACGCCGTTTATTTTCGTGTCGCCGAATTCGGGACTCTCAATATAAACCTTCATGGGCATAAGGCACGCCACAAAGCTCTTTTTTCTTTGAATTGTTAAATATCTCATCTCAATTTCCCCTTTATTTTACGCGGCAAAGCCGCTTTTATAGACTCTTAGTTTTTACATTCAAAATCCTGCCACGCCGAATCCTTTGAAAGCTGACCGCCCTGTTTGAAAATTTCGGAGGCCGCGCTGTCGTTTTTAAGCACCGCGTCAAACCATTTAACGCCGTAGCCGGAAACTTTTTCGGGATTTGTCATGCAGGTTGTGTGTATCCCGTTTTTGAGCGAAGCATAAACCGCTCTGCCCTGTGCAAGCTCATAGGCAGGCTTGACCCACTGACCGGAGGGTACTACCATATCGCCCGTGCCGGTCATATAGAAAACGGGAGTTTTAAGGCCCTCGGCCTCATAGTCATAGTTACTGCCCGCTATTGAAAGCACACATTTAATGCGCGAATCCTTCTGAGCCGCGTTTACCGCGCTGCGCCCTCCCTGCGAATGTCCCGCGGCGCCTACTGCCGCCGTGTTAACCTTGCCGTAAAGCACGCTGTCCGGGTCCTTTGCGGCTTCAAGGGCATAGTCCACCGAGTCTCTCTGTTCCTCTCCGCTCGCCGACATAACCGTTGAGTCCGCCACAACTATGTAACCCGCTTCCGCAAAATCCGAAAGAAGTCCGCTGTATGTTGAGGTAGGACAGCCCGTTCCGTTTGCCCATACTATCACGGGATATTTTTTCTCGCTGTTTTCAAGGCTTTTGGGATAATATACCGTCTTGTCGCCGTTTTTAAACGAAACGGCTGTTTCGGCGGCCTGCGAATTTCCGCCCGACTGCGAAGAATTATCCCCCGACTGCGAAGAATTATCCCCCGACTGCGAATTGCCGCCTGTCTGTGAACCGCCGCCCGACTGCGAGCTGCCGCCGGTCTGCTGGCTTTGGAGCTCGCTTTCATCTTCCGTAATGCCGGGAGCCTCACTCTCGCTCTCGTCTTCCGTATAGGAAGGCTCTTCGCTTGCGTCCGACTGCGCAACGGCCGGCTGCGTGCCGGTTGTGCCGTCGTTTTCATTGTCGGACGAGCCGGTAAAAATAAGAACCGCTGCCACGGCGATTACAATAATAAGAACCGCAGCCGAAACAATTATAACGGGAATTTTATGCTCCGTCAAAAAGTCTGAAATTTTTTCTTTCATACCGCACCTCAGTGTTGACGGCGCTAAGCCATTTAGTATAAATTCATTATAAATAATTTTACAGTCAAAATCAACTGTGAATAATAATGAAAATACGCTTGCGTATTTGTTACTGTCCGCGCTTAGCAAAGGAATATTCCGAAATTCAGGCGGCAGTATCGCTTGACGGACGCGGAGAATATCAAAAGAAAAAACTACATTGAGCAAAACAAAAAGCGGACTTTAAGTCCGCTTTTCTTTCCGGCTGTGTTAAGGCCGTTTTTTGTAATGTTAAACCTTAAAAACAGTAAAGCAAAAGGGTTTTGCCCTGTTTCGGTACATGTGTTTTAGTACGCCGCAGGCACGTCAATTTCCATATCGGACAGGGGATAGGTGACGCAGGGGTGAATAAATCCGAACTTGCGGTCGGCTTCACGGCGCCCGTCGCGGCCCTCGGCTACCTTGTAGCTGCCGGAAATCCATTTGCTGTGGCAGAATCCGCAGCCGCCCGCGCGGCATTTGTTGGGCGCGTTAAGTCCGGCGCGCTCCATAGCCGTCAGAAGCGTTTCGTTGGTCCGGGCGGCAAGGGTGTAAACCTCATCGCGCATACGCACAGTAAGGGTTACCTGCGAGGGGCTTTCCTCAGGCAGGTCGCCGCAGCAGGAGGCGTCACGGCGTATAGCCTTTTTGGGCAAATCAAACTGCGCAAGCTCTTTTGACAAAAACTCATACATAGCGGCAGGGCCGCAAAGGAAGAAAGAGCTTTCGGCAGGCTGAGCGTATTTCTTTATTATTTCGGCTGTAACAAAACCGTGCTCGCAGTCCTCGCGGGTTTCGTCGCTGAGAACATAAACCACTTTGAATTTGCCGCAGCGTGAGGCAATCGTGTCAAGCTCCGTTTTGTAAGCAAGCTGTTTTTTAGTGCGCGCGCCGTAGAACAGAGTCATGCTGAAATCCTCGTCACCGTCAGCTAAACTGCCTGCCATTGAAACAAAGGGGGTAATTCCGCTGCCGCCGGCAATACAGATTATGTTTTTGCTGTCGCGCAGATTTTCATAGTGAAACTCGCCCGACGGCTCGGTCATAACAAAACGGTCGCCTATTTTAACCTCGCTGTTTAAATATCCCGACACAAACCCGGCGTTCTCAACAGCCAGCGTCAGCTTGTTGCTGAGCGCGTCCTCGGGGGAGGAAACAATGGAGTATGGCCTGCTTACAAGGCTGTCCCCGATTTTCACCTGAATTGACACATACTGTCCCGCCCGGAAAAAGGGGAACTCGCCGCTGTCCGTGCGCCGGAAGGTAAGCTCCCGGATTGTGTCGGTCAGAAAACGCGCCCCTGTAACTTCAACCTGCATATATCCGGGGTGGAGCTTTTCAGCCAGAACATTGGTGCGGTATTCCTCGGGCAAGGGGGTGTCCGCGCCCTGAGATAACATTTTTCTGCGGTTGGGAACCAGCTTTTTAAACCTAAGCATATCCATAAAACCGAAAATCTGTTTTTTGAAATTCACTGTCCGTTCGCCTCCTTTTTCAAATCGCCCACGGTCTGCCGTCCGGAAAGGTCACCTGAGATGTACGCGCTTGAATAACCGCTTGAACGCATGGCGTAGCCGCCCGCGAATCTCAGTCCCGGAGTCATCATGGCTTCCTCTTTCATCATCATCATACGGGGCATAAGGCTGTCCCAGTCCGCTGTTTCGTAGCCGTAAATCACGCCCTCGGGGTGTCCGCAGTAACGCGCGTATGTGGTGGGCGAAGCTACGCATATCTCCTCAATGGAGTCACGGATTTTACAGCCTGTTTCACGCTCGAACACATCAATCATATCCTGCGCCATACGGTCTTTTGCCTTAAAGTAGTCCTTTTCTGTCACGTTGCCCCAGTCGTCCGACATAAACATTGTCGTAAAGTACATCATGCAGGTGCCCTCGGGCGAGCATTCGGGATAAGCGTTGTTAAGGCATACGGTAGCCTGAACATGGTTGGTGCTTACTTTTTTCATAAGGTCATACTGCTTAACGCTGTCGGCTGTGTCATAAATAAAATAGTTGTGGCTTTTTATGCCCAGCTCCTGAGCGGATTTATTAAGCCCCAAAAACAGCGTAAAGCCTCTGCCGGAAAATTTGCGGCTGTTGGCGGCTCTTACCATCTGTTCTGTAACGGCTTTCTTTTCAAGCATTTTGCCGAATACCAGATGGGGCGAGCAGTTGGCTATAATATGGCGCGTGTTTATTACCTTTCCGTCCGTTAACCGCACGCCGGTGATTCTGCCGCCGTCATCGGCAAGGATTTTTTCCGCCTCCGACTGATACCATATATCTCCGCCCAGCTCACGGATTCTTGTGTCCAGCGCAAGGCTTATCTCGTGCGAGCGCATTTTCGGCATCCAGGCGTCACGGGTGATGTAGCGTATTACCATTGAGCCGTAGTGCAGAAAGCTCATTCTGTCGCAGTCAACGCCTAAATAGCACCAGTAGGCGTTGAGAATATCCTTGGCTTTCTGCGGCATTTTAAGAGCGTCAAGCACTTCGTTCACCGAATAGCTGCCGGCTTTGATAAAGTTCGGAAAGTTCTTTTTCATATAAGCCGAATCCGTGTTGCCGTTTACCGAGTTTGAATAGGTTTGCGCGGCGCGTACCTCTTCGCACAGTTCAAAAAATTCCGTCACGGACTTGCGCGAGCCGGGACAGTATTCCTCCATCTTGTCAATAAACGCCTGCTTGCCGAAAGGCATAACGCAGTCGTATTTTTTATCGGTCGTTATCATGTGATATGCTTCGGGAATACGAACCCAGTCAATCTTGTCCTCAATTCCCAGTTCGCAAAACAGAGTACGCACATCTCCCGGCTCTTCGGGAGAGCCGAAATCGTTCAGCTCGTGCAGGCTTGCCTCAAATTCAAAGCGTCCGCGCTTAAAGCTTGTGGCAAAACCTCCCGGCAGGTTGTGCTTTTCCAAAAGCAGACAGGAATAACCCGCCTGTAAAATCCGTACAGCGGCTACCAGACCGCCGTTTCCGGCGCCTATGACCACAACATCATAGGACTTCTTTGTTTCTACGCTCATAATGTTCCTCCTTATAGAATAAGGTGACGGGCTTTTTCGAGCCAGAACGCGAGTTCTTCTTCACTTTTGACTGCTTTATAGTGCCGCAGCATAATGCAGAAAAGCTCGGTCAGCTCCTTGTCCGTTTCCTGTAAAGACAAATCCCGGTAGTCGGTAGCGAGCATAACGCCCTGCGTGTAACAGTAGTATTGCATCCAGCGGTGCATTTCTTTCGCCTGCGCCTCGGTCATTTCCAGATTTTTTGACAAAAGCGCTATGGTTGAGGCGTAGTTGACATCTTCCGGCAGATTTTCACCGTCCGCCCGCCTGCGCAGGTATAAAAATTTGAAGAGTTCCTTTTGCGTTTTTGCGAATTCCAGAAACGCCAGCGCAAACGCCTTATAGTTTGTGTAGGAAAAACGCAGATATTTCTCCTTCGCATAGGGCAAAAGCGCTTCTTTTAAGGCTTCCGAATTCTGAAATTCCGAATAAATCGGCTGTGTTGAACAGCCAAGCTCTCCGGCAATATTGCGTACCGTCAGCGCTTCGGCTCCCCGCTTCTGAATTACCCGAATGCCCGCGTCAAGAATATCCTCTTTAAAAATCCGTTTTTTCGCCGACATACTCGCTCCTAAATAAAATAACACTTGTTATATTTTGATTATAGCGGATTCAAAATCATTTTGCAATAACAAAAGCGAAAATTGTTAAAAAAATAACGAAAATCCCCGTCAAACGAAAAAAAGCCCTTTTCCCTTGAAACAAGGCAAGGCGTTGAGATAAGCTGCCTTACCGAAGAGAAAACGGCATAAAAAAACGAGCGCTTTTACTCAGATACTGTAAAAGCACTCGTTTTGGTGCGAGAGACGGGACTTGAACCCGTACGGGATTACCACACGCCCCTCAAACGTGCGCGTCTGCCGATTCCGC
>CALWIO010000010.1 GCA_944380765.1 uncultured Clostridia bacterium | reverse complement strand
ACCCCACGCTTTGCGTGCGGTACCGCCCTCGCGCTTCCGGCTAAAAATGTGCCGCCGGCACATTTTATTAACGCCGAAACCTTCTCAGGTTCGAATCCTTTTACATTTCCGAAAAGCAAAAAGAGCCGAAAAACGGCTCTTTTTGCTTTTGGCTGGGGTGGCAGGATTCGACCGTCTGCCGGGCTGCGCCCGCATACTGCCCGCTCGGGACACCCCACGCTTTGCGTGCGGTACCGCCCTCGCGCTTCCGGCTAAAAATGTGCCGCCGGCACATTTTATTAACGCCGAAACCTTCTCAGGTTCGAATCCTTTTACATTTCCGAAAAGCAAAAAGAGCCGAAAAACGGCTCTTTTTGCTTTTGGCTGGGGTGGCAGGATTCGAACCTACGAATGCAGCAGTCAAAGTGCTGTGTCTTACCGCTTGACGACACCCCAATATTTTTGATTATATTCAAAACTCCGCCGGTTGCTTCGGCGGAGTAATGTTTTGTGGGGTGGATAGTCGGATTCGAACCGACGGTCTCCAGTGCCACAAACTGGCGCTTTAACCAACTAAGCTATACCCACCATATTTCCGAATTAACGGATTGCCGTTTAACACAGCATGGCGCGCTGAGAGGGACTCGAACCCCCGACCCTCTGCTTAGAAGGCAGATGCTCTATCCAGCTGAGCTATCAGCGCATAAAAATGGAGCGGGTGATGGGAATCGAACCCACACAACCAGCTTGGAAGGCTGGGATTCTACCATTGAACTACACCCGCATTTTGAGGACGGAGATTATTTTAGCATAAGCTCCGTCCTTTGTCAATATATTTTGAGAATTTATTTAGGCTCAAAAAGGCGTTTCTTACTCGCACTCGACGGTTATTTCGCCGCCGCTTTCACCGACTTTTATTTTGCTTAAAGGCGCGCCGGAATTGTTTATAATAAGAGTTGAAACTTTGTCCTCAATGTTTCTTCTTATAACATTTCTGAGGTCGCGCGCTCCCCTTGAATTGCCGTCCATTTTTGACACCAGAACAGGCAGAACGCTGTCGGCGCACTCGAAGACGATGCCCTTATCGTTTAAAACGGTTCTCATTTCGTCCAACATAAGCGCCGCGATTTTTTTGTACTCCTCTTCTTTTAGAGGATTGAACACAACAATTTCGTCCACTCTGCCTATAAACTCGGGGCGCAGGAAATCGCCGAGCGCTTTGAGCACCTTTTCGCGCGACATATCCTTATCGCTCTTGCCGAAGCCCAGCGAGCTTTCGCTTAAATGGCTGCCGGCGTTTGAGGTCATAATAATGATTGTATTCGCAAAGCTGACCGTTCTGCCGTGGGCGTCGTTTGTCTTGCCCTCGTCAAGAATTTGCAGCAGAATATTCATCACATCCGGGTGCGCCTTTTCGATTTCGTCAAACAGAATTATAGAATAGGGCTTCCTGCGGACTTTTTCGGTAAGCTGGCCCGCCTCGTCATAGCCGACATATCCGGGAGGAGAACCGATAAGGCGCGAGACGCTGTGCTTTTCCATAAACTCGGACATATCAAGGCGTATTAAGGTTTCGGGAGTGTCAAAAAGCTCAGTGGAAAGCTGTTTTACAAGCTCGGTTTTACCCACGCCGGTAGGGCCTACAAAGATAAAAGAAGCCGGTCTTTTCTGAAGCGTGAGCTGAACACGGCTGCGCTTTACGGCATTTGCCACGAGCCGTACGGCTTCGTCCTGACCTATGATTTTCTGCATAAGCCTGTCTTCAAGCCCTTTGAGCCGGTTGATGTCGCCCTCAACGATTTTGGTTGCGGGTATTCCCGTCCAAAGATTTATGACCTTCGCGAGGTCGTCCTCAATAACCGCGTTGTCCTTTGCCTTTTCCCTGAGCTGCTCAGCCTTGCCCTCGCAGGCGGCAAGGGAGCTTTTAGCAACGGAAATCTGCTCATAGATAGGCTCTAAATCCGCGTTTTCCGCCGGAGAGGAAAGCTGCTCCTCAAGCTCGGCAATCTCGCCTTTCAGCTTTTCAATCTCTTTTTCGTTAAGCTCGTTTTCGCTTATAGCCTTATTGCGCAGATTGGCGCAGGTGCAAGCCTCGTCAAGCAGGTCTATCGCTTTATCGGGCAAAAATCTGTCGGTGATATAGCGCTCGGAAAGCGTTACCGCCTTATAAACGAGATTGTCGCTTATTCTGACGCGGTGGTAATCCTCATAATACCCTTTGATGCCGACAAGCATTTTATAGGTATCATCGATAGACGGCTCTTCCACCTTGACCGGCTGGAAACGGCGTTCAAGAGCCGCGTCCTTTTCGATATGCTTGCGGTACTCGTTAAAGGTTGTGGCGCCGATAACCTGAATTTCTCCGCGGGAAAGAGCGGGTTTCAGGATATTGGCGGCGTTCATGGAGCCTTCGGCGTCGCCGGTGCCTACCAGATTATGAACCTCGTCGATAAACAGTATTATATTGCCCTCTGACTTTACCTCGTCAACAAGCCCCTTGATACGGCTTTCAAACTGACCTCTGAACTGAGTTCCCGCCACGAGCGAGGTTAAATCCAGAAGATGAATTTCTTTTCCGGCGAGCTTGGCGGGCACATTGCCCGAAGCAATTCTCTGGGCAAGACCCTCGGCTATCGCCGTTTTGCCTACGCCCGGTTCGCCGATTAAGCAGGGGTTGTTTTTTGTACGGCGGCAAAGAATCTGCACGGTGCGCGCAATCTCGGTTTCTCTGCCGATAATGCGGTCGAGCTTATTCTCACGAGCGCGCTCGGTCAAATCCGTACAGTAAAGGGACAGGAATCTTCTTTTATCATTCTTTGCTCCCTGCTTTTTCTTGTCTTTCCTTTTATTCTGCTTTGCTTCTCCCGACGCTTCCTCCTGCTTGCCGCTGCCGGGCTGAAAGGGCATAATCCCCTGCATAAACGGAAATGTTGAGGCGCCGCCGAGCTCAAAGTTTTCGTCCATACCGTCCATCATCTGCTCCATCTGCTCGGAAAAATCGTCCAAATCCTCTTCGGTTATCCCCATATTCTCCATCATCTGCCTGACGGGGCCGATATTCAGCTCCATCGCGCATTTAATGCACAGCCCCTCATTGGTTGTCTTATCGCCGTCAACCTTTGAGATGAATATTACAGCAGGATTTTTTTTGCATCTGCTGCAAAGCATTTTTTCGTTCATTACTTATCCTCTTTCTTAACTGCTTTCTTTGAGTTTTCCTTTATTTGCTTTATAGTTCCCGGAAGATAGCTGAAAAATGCGACAAAAGTCATAATTACCGCAACTGTTATCATCGCGAACATAACCATTTCCGGAAGCGTTGCCTGCGGATAAATGGCGCTTACCGCTCCCACCTCGGGGCCGAAAGCCACAACGAGTATCAGAACTATGTAGAACACCATTGTAGCCGCTTTGCCGTAAAACTCCGCCGCTACCGGACGGGTGCCGAGAGCGAGAAGCCACGCGCCGCCTATGAGCATTAACATATCCTTGATTATAAAGAGCAGGAACACCCACGCGAAAACCCGCATGGACTCGCTCTGAGCCTGACGGAATCTTAAAAACATAACTATTGCCGCCGCAAAAACCGTGAGCTTGTCGGCTATGGGGTCAAGAATTTTGCCCAGCGCGCTGACCTGATTGAAACGGCGCGCAATTTTTCCGTCCAGAAAGTCGGAAATTCCCGAAAGGAAAAGTATTACAACCGCCCACAAAAGCTCGCCCTTATAAAACAGTACGGCAAAAACGGGTATTAAAAGTATGCGTATCAGCGACAGCAGGTTTGGCACGGTCAAACAGCCGTCAAAAAGTTCTTTAATGTTCTGCGACATTGATTTTCTTTCATCACTCATAACAAATCTCCATATCCTTTCAGATTTTAAAATCAATCTTTCAGCGGGGACACAAAGTCCTTAAAAAGATTTACGAAAAACGAGCCGCTGACAGCTTCGCCGATTTTTGTGTCCGAGCCGGAAAACAGCATTCCGAGAACAGCGCACAAAAACAGCACTACAATGAATCCCTTTAACGCGCCGAGGGCTATTCCGAGTCCGGTGTTGAGCGTTCCGACAACGGGAAGCTCGAACACCTTTGAAATCAGAGACGCCGCCACGCGCAAAAGAACAATAAGCAGTACGGCAAGCAAAATAAACGCTATTGCCGTAATTGCCGGCACGACAACGGGTTGTGCAACCTTTTCGACTATCGTCTGCGCGGCGTTCTCCTCGGAAACGGAGCCGAAATCAAGCCCGTCCCTGACGGCCGCCACATCAACGCCCACCGATTCGGCTATTGAAACTACGGCGTCGGGCAAATCGTCGATAATATTAACCGCCTGCTGAGCGATAGCCGAACCTGTAACCTCGCCGTTTTCAAGCTGTTCCTGAACTGTGGAAACAAGGGATTTTTCCACAACCGAATCATAGACTGCCGAGGACACGGCAGGGCTGAACTGATAAGCCAGAAAAACCGCCGCTATTACCGCCGCAAATTCAAGAAGCGATTTCGCGAAGCCTTTTTTCGCCGCGATAAACACAATCACGGCAAACACAGCCAGAAGTATAATGTCTATTATGGTAAACTGCATGGTTTATCACCTCATATAATCTTAATTATCCCCTACGGAAGAATACTGCTCGATACTGTTCAAGGAATAAATATATGTATTTCTTGAAGCAATCAGCACTTTTTCCGCGTCGGTGTTTACTTCCGCGCTTGAACGCACCTCCCCTTTTCTGTTATATACCTGAACGCTGCTGTCGGTAAGGACTCCTATATATTTACCGTCAGTAGCGACTGATTTTACAAGTCCGTCGATTTCCCGCGAAAAAAGCTCTTCGCCGGATTTATCATACACCTTTATTATTTTGCTTGTTGTGCTGGAATATTTTGAAAGCACCAGCACAGCGGTATTGTTATCGGAAATAAAAAGCTTAAAGGGGGTATTTACGGAAACATCAATTTTCTGGGAAACCGCCCCGTCATTTATAATTTCGCACACATTTCCGCCCATTATCATAAGCGTTTCGTTGGAGAGGAACTGAACGGTTGACACCGCGCTGTCGGGATAGCTGAACTCGGCTGTGGGGGCTGTTTCCTTTTTATTAAACAGGTAAACCTTTGAATAAACCGAGCCGTTTTCAACGCCTATTACGGAAACGGCGTAATTTTTGCCGTTGTCGGACACATCACAGGAAACTATATTTTCCTTAGAGCATTTCCACGCGAAAACCTCGTCGCGGTGACTGTCGATTACGGTGAGCATACTTTCCGCTCCGTCAGCCCTTGTTACGAGCGCTACCGAGCCGTCCTTGCCGATTGCGCCAGTTAAAATAATATATTCTGTTTCCTTTTCGTAGAGAACTCTTGTCTTAGACTGCACCCGGAACTGCGTTCCGCCCTCATCGTACAAAAGTATTCTGCCGCTGTTGGCGTTTACTACCGGGTGGTCATAGCTGTGATTAAGGCTTGAAATTTCCTTTGCCGTTGAATTGAGCACCTTTACGCTGTCATCATACACCAGCACCAAATCGGAATTGGTTACGGTAACATCGCTCACGCCCATTCCGTTTATACTGTACGGATAGCCGTCGCCGGCTCCTATTCTTGAAAACGCGGAAGCGAAATAGTCGCCCACCGTTGAAAAGGTTATGCCGCCCACCTGCGCTGCGGCTATGCTGACAAGCAATAAAACAACAATGACTACCGCAGCCGCTTTTAATCTGCGCGCGGCTCCTACGCTGATAGTCTTTTCGCTTTTCTGCCTGTTCTTTTTGGTCTTTTTCCTTTTTTCAGCCACAATATCACCACATTCAATAAAAGACTCTGCTGAGGTACAGCCCGCAGCCGTCAGCCGTAGCTCCGGCGGCAAGCCTGTTTTTGCTCTCGATTATCCGGGAAATTGTTCCCTTTTCGATTTTCCCCTGCTGAATTTCAAGCAGAGTTCCCGCCATTATTCTTACGGTGTTATAAAGAAATCCGCTGCCGCTCACTTTAAAGCGAACCAAATCGCCAGAGCGTTCAACCGAAGAAGCGTATATCTCGCGCACACGGTCTTTCACCTCGCTGCCCGAGCTGCAAAAGGCTGACAGGTCATACTTTCCGGCGAACGCCGCCGCTTCAGCGTTGAGCATACGCTCGTCAATGAAATAAGGATAGAAGAGCGCTCGGTTTTCATAAAAGGGATTTCTGTATTTTCCGTTATATATAAGATAGATGTATTCCTTGCCGCGGCAGTCATAGCGGGCGTGAAAGCTCTCGGGCACTTCCCGGCAGTCATAAACAGAAATGTCGCCGGGCAGGTAAAAATTCAAGGCGTCCGGAATTTTCTCACAGCTTACAGCGCACTGCGTTCTTACATTACAGCAGAACATATCCGCGTGAACTTTTGAATCGGTACGGCTGCAGCCTATAATATTTTCTTTTTTTCCGCTCAGCTTATAAAAAGCGTCGGTCATTCTTTGCTGTACGGTATCGCCGTTCGGCTGAATCTGCCAGCCGTGATAGCGGCTTCCGTCATACCGCAGCGTTAAAAGTAAATTCCGCATTGTATTCTCCGCAAAATATATTGAGCAGCACAACAGAAGCTACAAACGCCGCCGTCAGCGCCACCGACAGATAATCGCCGCCGGAAAACTTTAAGGCGTTCATTGTGGTTTTGCCTTTTCCGCCGTTATAACAGCGGCAGGTCATGGCGTTTGCCAGCTCGTAGGCTCTTCTGATTGAGTTGAAAAGAAGAGGAATAAACAAGGGAATAAGCGCTTTCGCCCTTTTTATAAGGCTGCCGCTTTCAAAATCCGCTCCCCTGGATTTCTGGGCGCTCATTATTTTATCGACCTCCTCTATTAAAGTCGGGATAAACCTGAGCGCTATGGTCATTATCATGGTTATGGTGTGAAAATCTATTCCTATTTTGTTAAAGGGAGCAAAAATCCTGTCAAGTCCGTTTGTGAGCGCTGTGGGAGAAGTGGTATAGGTCAGCATTGTGCTCATCAAAATGAGTAAAGCTATCCTCAGCGCCATAAACAGGGCTGTTAAAAGCCCTCCGCTTGTGATTTTGATTTTCCAGAAATCCACAAGCACTATTCCGCTTTTTACATAGGCTATCTGCAAAAGAGAGGTTATTACAACTATTAAAAATATTGGTCTTAACCCTTTAAGCACGGTTTTAAGCGGCACCTTTGAGCAGGCTATTACCGCTGCCGCCACCGCGAAACAAAGAAGCAGCCCCACAAAGTTATTGACCGCGAAGGTCATAATTATAAACACCGTTGCCGCAAGCAGTTTCACACGGGGGTCAAGCCTGTGAAGCACGGAATCAAGAGGAAAGTACTGACCTATGGTGATATCCTTTATCATTTCAGCAGTCCCCTTTCCGAAAACAGGCGCATAAGTTCGCTGTACCCCTGTTCAACCGTATAAATTTTTTCGCTTACGGGATAGCCGAGCTTTTTAAGCTTTATAAACACCTCGGTAACCTGCGGCACGGAAAGTCCTAT
Organism: uncultured Clostridia bacterium; assembly: GCA_944380765.1. Taxonomy (GTDB): domain Bacteria; phylum Bacillota; class Clostridia; order Oscillospirales; family Acutalibacteraceae; genus Fimenecus. The sequence goes on along the minus strand of CALWIO010000010.1, from coordinate 51,765 downwards.
TTCAGACAGGTGAGCGCTGTTTTCGTACACCTCGTCAACCGTTCCGCTGTCCTCAACGCGGGAATCGTTCATTACAATTACCTTTGTGGCAAAGCGCGCTACATCGTCCATACTGTGAGACACTACGATTACGGTATTGCCCGTCATTTTACGGTAATTTTTAAGTATTGCCAGTATCTGCTCCCTGCCCGCCGGGTCAAGTCCGCTGGTAGGCTCGTCAAGTATAAGCACCTCCGGCTCCATTGAGATAACTCCGGCTATTGCCACACGGCGTTTTTCGCCTCCTGAGAGGTCAAAGGGAGATTTGCCGAGCATTTCATCGGGTATTCCCACATATTTAGCCGCGCGGCGTACCCTTTCGTCAATCTCGGCTTCGGAAAGTCCCATATTTGAAGGTCCGAAGGCTATATCCTTATAAACCGTGCTTTCAAAGAGCTGATACTCGGGGTACTGAAAGCACAGCCCCACTCTGAAACGGGTACTGCGCACTTTTTCCTTGGACGACCATATATCCTCGCCGTCAAGCAAAACTCTTCCCGAAGACGGCTTTAAGAGTCCGTTAAGATGCTGAACCAGAGTGCTTTTGCCGGAGCCTGTATGACCTATTACCGCTACAAGCTCGCCTTTTTCAATATCAATATTAACATTGTCAAGGGCGGTAATTTTAAAAGGAGTTCCCGCGCTGTAAGTATATGTTAAATTTTCCGTCTTAATATGCGACATCTTTCGCTAACCTTTCAGCAGTTTATCTATTCCGTTCACAAGCTCGTCAATACTGAGCAAGTCGTTTTCAAGTTCAATGGAGCTTTGCCTCAGCATTTGCGCCAGGCGGCAGGTCTGGGGCACATCAAGCCCTATGCTCCGGATTTTCTCGGTATCCGAGAAAATTTCGCGGGGGGTGCCGTCCATTATAACAGAAGCGTCGTCCATTACAACTATCCTGTCGGCCTCGCACGCCTCCTCCATATAATGGGTAATATACACAACGGTTATACCGAGTTCCGAATTAAGGCGCTTTATAGCCGCCATAACATCACGCCTGCCGACAGGGTCAAGCATTGCCGTAGGCTCGTCAAGCACAATGCACCTGGGCTCCATGGCGATTATTCCGGCTATTGCAACACGCTGTTTCTGACCGCCCGACAGCTTGTGCGGCTCGTGCTTGCGGTAATTATACATTCCCACGATTTTAAGCGACTCGTCAACCCGTCTTCTGATTTCCGACGGCTCAATTCCGAGATTTTCGGGGCCGAAAGCCACATCTTCCTCAACTATTGTTGAAACTATCTGGTTGTCGGGATTCTGAAAAACAACACCGACAGTCTGTTTGATTTTGATATCGTCCTGCTCGCAGGCGGTATCCATTGAGTCAACAAGCACTTTTCCGCTTTCGGGCAGCAGCAGTCCGTTCGCGAGTTTCGCGAGAGTGCTTTTGCCTGAGCCGTTATGCCCCAGCACCGCCACAAACTCGCCCTCGTATATTTTAAGGGACAGATTTTTAACAGCGGCTTCAAGCACTTCGCTCTCCGTATCGCTCTGATAGCGGAAAGTTACATTATCAAATTCGATTATTGGTTCTGACATTCTATTCCCTGCTCCAAATTGCCGAGGCTCCGCACGGCAAAATCAATCCGGTTTCGCTTACCTTTAAGCCTATTTCGCTCCCGCTGACCTTGCCGCCGCGGCTTTTTTTCATTACGCTGCCGAGTATGTATTCCATAACCGCGGGGCCCAGTCCCGTAGTATAGGAATTTATAAGCATCATCAGAGCGTCATCGGACATAAGCTCGCTGCAAAGCCTGCAAAATTCATAGACTTCGTTTTCAAGTTTCCAGACCTCGCCGCCGGGGCCTCTGCCGTATGAGGGCGGGTCCATTATAATTATATCGTACTTATTGCCGCGCCTTATTTCACGCTGAACAAACTTTATGCAGTCATCGACAATCCAGCGCACCTCCGCGCCGATAACGCCGCTTGAAATCGCGTTATCCTTAGCCCACATCGTCATACCCTTGGAGGCGTCAACATGAACTACGCTCGCTCCGGCTTTAAGGGCGGAAACGGTTGCGCCGCCTGTATAGGCAAACAGATTAAGCACCTTTACGGGTCTTTTCGCGTTCTTTATGATTTGTGCGGTATAATCCCAGTTTACCGCCTGTTCGGGGAAAAGCCCTGTGTGCTTAAAGCCCATTGTTTTTATATTAAAGCAAAGGTCACGGTAGCCGATTGTCCAGAAATCGGGAATTTTTTTTCTTATTTCCCAGCTTCCTCCGCCCGACTGCGAGCGGTGATAAACGGCGTCCGCCTTTCTCCACAGCGGATTCTTTTTTTCTGTTTTCCAGATTACCTGCGGGTCCGGCCTTATAAGGGTTATATTCCCCCAGCGTTCAAGCCGTTCGCCGCAGGAACAGTCGATAAGCTCGTAATCCTTCCAATTATCGGCAACACGCATTTTAAGCTCCCGGCGTCCGTAAAAAAGGCCGCCGCTCCTTTCGTTAAACTAACCTTTCTTTTACAACCTCCGCAACGCTTTCGCCCAGTTCGCGGATTTTGTCGGGATTTTCGCCTTCGAGCATAACTCTTACAAGAGGCTCCGTTCCCGACACGCGAACGAGAATTCGTCCCGTATCGCCCAGCTCCTTCTCGACTTCTTCTATGGCGGTTTTAATCTCTTTATCCTTATCAAAACGCGCTTTTCCGAAGTTGGACACGGTTACATTTATAAGCACCTGCGGATAGACGGTCATCTCGTCGGCAAGTTCCTTTAAGGTTTTGCCGGTATCCTTAATTACGGACATTAACTGAATGGCGGAAAGCTGGCCGTCGCCGGTAGTGGCGTATTGCAGGAAAATGATATGCCCCGACTGCTCGCCGCCTATGCTGTAACCGTTTTTGTGCATATTTTCAAGCACATAACGGTCGCCGACCTTTGTTTTTTCACAGTTTATTCCGTTCTGCTCGCAGAATTTGAAAAAGCCCATATTGCTCATTACGGTTACAACCGCCGTATCCTTTTTGAGCTTGCCGAGCATTTTCATGTGTTTGGCGCATACGGCTATCGCCTTATCGCCGTCAACGACTGCTCCCGTATGGTCAACCGCCAGCATTCTGTCGGCGTCGCCGTCAAAGGCAAAGCCGAAATCGCAGCCGTTTTCAACAACGCATTTGCAAAGTCCCCCGATATGGGTTGAGCCGCAGTCACGGTTGATATTTACTCCGTCGGGCTCGCTGTTTATTACAACGCATTCCGCGCCGAGCCTTGTGAACACCTCGCGCGCGCTGACGCTTGAAGAGCCGTTGGCGCAGTCAAGAGCTATTTTATAGCCTTTAAAGTTCATATTTGTAGCGGAAAGCAAATGCTCGATATAGTCGGAAACCGCCGTTTCGCTTTTAGTTACCCTGCCGACCTCGCCGCCGGTGGGCGCGGGAGGAGTATGCGTTTCGTCAAGGATAATCTTCTCAATCTCGTCTTCCAGCTCGTCGGGCAGTTTAAAGCCGTTAGACTGGAATATTTTAATTCCGTTATACTCGCAGGGGTTGTGCGAAGCGGAAATCATTATTCCCGCGTCATACTCATACTCCCTTACAAGAAAAGCCACAGCGGGGGTGGGAACAACTCCCAGCAGAAGCACATCGGCGCCGACCGAGCACAGTCCCGCGCTTATAGCGCTTTCAAGCATATCCGACGAGGCTCTTGTATCCTTGCCTATCAGCACCTTAGGTCTTTTTGACTTGGTATTTTCAAGCAGCACCATTGCCGCCGCTCTGCCTATCTGCATGCTCAGCTCGCAGGAAAGCTCTGTATTGGCTACCCCGCGCGCTCCGTCGGTTCCGAATATTCTGCCCATTATAAACAGCTCCTTAAAAATTAGATAAGTGAAGTCTGGTAATCAAAGCCGAGGTGCTTATATGCCAAAGGCGTTGCTACTCTTCCTCGCGGCGTTTTTGCCAGAAAGCCTATCTGCATAAGATACGGCTCATAAACATCTTCTATCGTTACGGCTTCCTCGCCTATTGTGGCGGCAAGAGTTTCAAGCCCCACGGGGCCGCCGTTAAAATTCTTTATCATAGTTGTGAGCATCAGCCTGTCGATATTATCAAGGCCGATTTCGTCAATTTCCATTCTGCCGAGAGCTATTTTGGCGTTTTCACGGCTTATTACGCCGTCGCTCATAACCTGAGCGAAATCCCTCGCCCTCTTTAACAGACGGTTGGCTATTCTGGGAGTTCCTCTTGAACGGGAGGCAATTTCAAGCGCGCCCTCGTCCTCGGTATATATATCAAGTATTCCCGCGCTGCGCTTTACTATCATTGAAAGCTCCTCGGGAGTATAAAGTTCAAGCCTTAAAATCACTCCGAAACGGTCGCGCAAAGGAGCTGTTAACTGACCGGCTCTCGTAGTGGCGCCCACAAGCGTAAATCTCGGCAAATCAAGCCTTATTGACCGAGCGGAAGGGCCTTTGCCGATAATTATATCAAGGGCGTTATCCTCCATAGCGGGATAGAGCACCTCTTCGACCGCTCTTGAAAGGCGGTGAATTTCATCAATAAAAAGCACATCTCCGTCATTTAGATTGGTAAGCAGAGCCGCCAAGTCGCCCGGTTTTTCGATTGCGGGGCCGGAGGTAACTCTTATCTGCACGCCCATTTCATTGGCTATTATACCCGCGAGAGTGGTTTTGCCCAGTCCCGGAGGGCCGTACAAAAGCACATGGTCAAGGGTTTCGCCGCGGTTTTTTGCCGCTTCAATATATACTTTAAGATTTTCCTTTACCTTTTCCTGCCCGATATACTCGGTCAAAGTTTTAGGCCGCAGGGATATTTCAATATCCCTGTCCGTTTCGGTAAAATCGGGAGTTATGATTCTGTTTTCGTTGTCAAAATCCATATATTACGCCCTCCCCGAAAGTGTTTTAAGCGCCCGTTTGATAAGCTCCTCGACAGAAAGGGAGCCGTCCTCCCGGCTGATTGCGGATGCCGCCTCGGTCTGACTGTAACCGAGCATTTCAAGAGCCGCTACCGCCTCGGCGGTGTTGGTATTTTCCACAGCCGCTCTTACCGCGTTTAAGCTGCCGTCATCTGAGGACGCGAGCCCTGCTCCGAGTTTATCTTTAAGCTCCATTACTATTCTCTGCGCTATTTTGGGGCCTACGCCCGAAGCTTTTACAAGCGCCTTGTAATCGCCTGCGGCAACGCTGAGCGCTATTTTGTCGGCAGTAAGCTCCGACAGTATTGAAAGAGCCATTTTGGGGCCTACGCCGTTGACGGTTATAAGCGTTTTAAAGCAATCCAGCTCGGCTTTATCGTAAAATCCGAAAAGTTCCAGAGCGTCCTCGCGCACATTAAGATATGTAAAAAGCGTTACCGTACTGCCTACCGCCGCGCATTTCTGAGCCGTTGTAAGAGTTGTAAGGCAGGTGAAAGTCACTCCGCCCATATTAACCGCAACCATTGAGCGGTCAAACGCCGCCACGGTGCCCGTTACCGAATAAATCATTTTATCTCTCCGTTATCTTATATTTCTGAGTTTGCCCATAAGCGAGCCGCTGGCGTGGGCGTGACATATTGCCATGGCGAGCGCGTCGGCGGTATCGTCGGGCTTTGGAATTTTATCAAGCTTTAAAATAACGCGCGTCATCTCCTGCACCTGCTTTTTTTCGGCTCTGCCGTAACCTACTACGCTCTGCTTTACCTGAAGGGGCGTATATTCAAAAATCTCCACCCCGTTTTTTACCGCCGCGAGGTTTATTACTCCCCTTGACTGAGCCACATCGATTACCGTTTTGGCGTTGGTGTTATAAAACAGCTTTTCAATAGCGAGCGCCGAGGGACGGTAGCGCGTTATGATTTCGCTTACGCCGTCAAAAACCATTTCCAGACGGCGGTTGAAAGGCGTTTTTGCCTCGGTTGTCACCGCGCCGTAATCAATTACCGAAAAGCGGTTTGCGGTATAATCTATAACGCCCCAGCCGACAATGGCGTACCCGGGGTCGATACCCAAAATAATCATTGCATACTACCTCATCATATATTCAAATTATTGTACCACAATATATATTAAATATCAAGAAAAAAACTGTTAACAACTAAGCGTTCAAAGGCTTTTTAAAAGAGCGCAAAAAACGGGACTTCCGAAAAGGAAGCCCCGTTTTTCTGAATTATTTTTTTTCGCGCTCACGGATAACAAAGCGTGTGGGCGTGCCTTCAAGCCCGAAAACCTCGCGGATTTGATTGTCAAGATAACGCTGATAGCTGTAATGAAACAAATCTTTATTATTGACAAAGCATACGAATGTGGGCGGTCTTGTGGAAGCCTGAGTCATATAGTAAATTTTAAGGCGCTTGCCCTTATCGGTCGGCGGCTGGACTCTTGCCGTAGCCGCGGCGAGCACATCGTTGAGCTTGCCCGTTGAAATACGCATGGCGTTCTGGCTGTCAACAAATTTAATCAGTTCAAACAGCCTGTCAAGGCGCTGGCCGGTTTTTGCCGATATAAAGATTATGGGCGCATAGCTCATAAACGAAAAGTCATTCATCAGCTTTTTGCGGTAGGAATCCATTGTTCTGCCGTCTTTTTCGACCAAATCCCATTTATTTACGGCTATAATGCAAGCCTTACCGAGCTCGTGGGCGATTCCGGCTACCTTTGAGTCCTGCTCGGTAAAGCCCTCGGCGGCGTCAATCATTATCACGCACACATCGGCTCTTTCCACCGCCATACGCGCGCGAATTACGGAATATTTCTCAATTAAATCGTCAACCTTGCTTTTTCTGCGCAGTCCGGCGGTATCAATGAGCATAAACGAGCCGTATTTATTTTCCACATAGGTATCGGTAGCGTCACGGGTTGTTCCGGCGATGTCGGAGACGATTACACGCTCCTCGCCGGCTATTTTATTCACAAGCGAGGATTTTCCCGCGTTGGGTTTTCCGATAACCGCGACCTTTACGGTGTCGCTCTCCTCCTCGGCGGTATTCTCCTGCGGCAAATACTGAAGCACCCTGTCAAGCAAATCGCCGGTGCCGTGCCCGTGCGCCGCGGAAACCTGAACCGGGTCGCCGAGTCCGAGATTATAAAACTCGTAAAACTCCGCGGGCGGCTCACCTATTGAATCGGCTTTATTTACGCAAAGCACAATGGGCTTTCCGCTTTTTATGAGCATTGATGCTACTTCCTCGTCCGTAGCAACAACGCCGGTTCTTATATCGGTCACAAAAATTATAACATCGGCGCTGTCAACGGCAAGCTGAGCCTGACGGCGCATCTGTGACAAAATTATATCGTCCGAATAAGGCTCTATTCCGCCGGTATCGACAAGCAGCATCTGCCTGCCGAGCCACTCGCAGTCGCCGTAAATTCTGTCGCGGGTAACGCCCGGAGTATCGTCAACTATGGAAAGTCTTTTCCCGACCAGCTTATTAAAAAGGGTACTTTTTCCCACATTGGGTCTGCCCACAATAGCCACAACCGGTTTTGCCATTATTTCACCCCCAGTATTTCTCTTAAAAGCCTGCCGCCGCTGCCTGTCAGCGCTATTTTGGTATTCAGCTTAGCGGCAAGTTCATCAACTGTCATATCGTCAAGGAATTTATCCTTATGCTCCGTATAATTCGTATAATCGCTTATCATTGATTCGGAAAGCAAAAGGCAGTCGCCAATATCCTCATCTTTAAGGCTGTCATAAAGGTCCCTGCCCGTAATAAGCCCGGCGACCGTTATTGTTTCGCCGAAAAAGCGGTTAACCACTCTGACCGTATTTACGCTGACGCCGAATTTTTCCTCAGCGAGGGAAGCGAGCTTTGACAAAAAGGGATAAAAATCCGTCCCCGTTGCCAAAGTCACCCGTTTATTTACGGGTTTTTCCTTGATTTCAGCCATTTCGGCGCAGAATTCGTCACAGAAAAGGCGCACCATACCGACTCCGTTTTCAAGCTGAGGATAGCCGTCATAATAAGGCGCCTCGGGTATGGGGCGGCCGGCTTTGATAAAGAACTCGTCCGCCGGATAAACAATTCCCCTGCCGTATTTTTCACGGAAGGAATCCGAATATTCCTCTATTATATCTATAACCTGCGCCGCGGTCGTTTTGTTATAGGGTTCAAGCTTTGCGAGCCCTTCGCGGTATTTTGTAAGCCCTACGGGCACAGCCGCTATGCTTTCAACCGCTTCGCCGAAAGAAGCAAGGCGCTCGATGCTGTACCTCAGCTCCGCGCCGTCGTTTATGCCGGGGCACAGCACAAGCTGGGTATTCATTTTTATACCCGCCGCCGCGAACCGTTCAATAATTTTAAGCGCTTCGCCGGCGTTTTTATTCTTCATCATACGCACTCTGAGTTCGGGATTCATAGTGTGCACGGAAATATTTACGGGACTTATGCGCATTGAAATGATACGCTCGATTTCATGCTCGGAAATATTGGTAAGCGTTATATAATTTCCGAAGAGAAAGGACAGGCGCGAGTCATCGTCCTTAAAATACAGGCTTTCGCGCATTCCCTTAGGAAGCTGGTCAATAAAGCAGAAAACGCATTTGTTCTTGCAGTGCTGCTGCTTATCCATAAGATAGGTTTCAAATCCTATGCCGCAGTTTTTTCCCCTTGCCGGCAGCTTTACTGTTTTGCCGTCGGCGCGCCTGATTTCAAGGACCGCTTCCGGGTCAGCCATATAAAAATCAAAGTCGAGCACATCGTCAATCTCATGCCCGCTGACGCTTAAAAGCTCGTCGCCCGCCCGTATTCCCTTAAAATAGCTTCTGGAAAATTTCTGAACGCTGCTGATTTTTACAGCCACCCGGCTCACCTCCGTTTTAAACAAGACTAAAGGGCGGGGAAGCTACGCCTCTCCGCCTTCCTTTTATCAAGATGAAATTAAAAAGAACTCAGTTCTCTTTAACAGCTACAACCTGTCTGCCCTTGTACTGTCCGCACTCGCCGCAAACTCTGTGAGGTCTTTTATAGCCGCCGCAGTTGGGGCACTTAACCAGCTCGGGAGCTGTCATCTTCCACACGCTTGAGCGTCTTTTATCTCTTCTTGCTTTTGATACTCTTCTCTTTGGTACTGCCATTTTCAGCACCTCCTTATTGGAATATATTATAAAATCAATTATAAACTAATCTTCGAGCAGCTCTAAAAGCGCCGCCATACGCGGGTCAACCGCCTTTTTGCAGGTACAGTTTCCGCTGTTTAAGTTTTTGCCGCATTCAGGGCAGATACCCTTGCAGTCCTCACGGCAGAGGAATTTTACGGGCAGCGACAAAATTATATCCTCACACACAAGCGCCTGCAAATCGAGCATATAATCCTCGGCAAGAATATAATCGTCATTATCTTCATTCTGAAGCTTTGTGGCGAGAAAATGCCTTACCTCAACGCTGAAATCCTTTTTAAACCTCTCGGCGCAGCGGCTGCACGCCACGCTTGCGGAAAAGGACGCCGTACCGTCAAGGGATACAATCCCCGCGGTATTCTTTACTCCGCCCGAAAAGGTAACGGGAGTTTCAAGAACAAAATCGTCGGACAAAGAATACTCCGGCTCAAAAACAAAGGACAAATCCTTTGACGAGCCTTCGATATTAAATATCTGTTCAAGCTGAATCTGCATGGGGCATTCCTCTCAACGCTAAAATATTATATATGTATATTTTCCTTTTGTCAACAAAAATCTTCAATTTTATAAAAAAAGCCGACCGCCGCCGTTGGGCGGCAGCCGATATTTTTTTTAATCAATCAGTTGAGCTTTTCGCAGTAAGCGAACATTGACTCGGGAAGATTTTCAAGGTCTGTGGACACCGTAAAGGTAAAGTGTGTATCCGAAAGCTTTGAAAGCTCGTCAACCTTTTTAAGGAAAGCGGCAAGGGCGTCGCCGTCACGGTTGGCGGCAATTCTGAATGTGGCGTCAACAAATATATCGGTTATATCGTGGTCGCCGGCGCAGATTCCGCTTAAAAATCCGTAGAACGAGTCATATCCCGAAATCGCAAAGGTGTCGGTCGCAACAAGCCTTGCGCGGTAGTTGACATCGTATGTAAGCTTTGTTTCTTTCTCAACGCATACGACATTTCCGTTTGAGCTGTGAACCGCGCTGTTAACGCAGTCAACGAGAATTTTAGTTTTTCCTGTTCCTTTGTGTCCGATAATAAGAGATATCATTATTATCTCCTCCTGTGTATTTAATAATCCGCTTTAAGCGGTTTGTTCCGTCAGTTAAGGCGCTCTAAGAGCTTCGCCTGCTCGGCTTCGTAGCCGGGCTTGCCCAAAAGAGCGAACATATTCTTTTTATAGCTTTCAACGCCGGGCTGATTAAAGGGATTTACCCCGAGCACATAGCCTGATACGGCGCACGCTTTTTCAAAGAAATATACAAGATAGCCGAACTCGTACTCGTTCATCTCGGGCATTTCAATGCAGATATTGGGAACGCCGCCGTCAACATGGGCAAGCAAAGTTCCCTCATACGCCTTGCGGTTTACAAAGTCCATTGTTTTGCCGGCAAGGAAATTAAGCCCGTCGGCGTTAAGGCTGTCTTCCTTAATTACAACGCTGCGCTTAGGCTTTGTAAAGACAACCGAGGTTTCAAACATAAGCCTTGCGCCGTCCTGAATATACTGCCCCATTGAGTGAAGGTCGGTTGAGCAAACAACGCTCGCGGGGAAAAGACCCTTATTATCCTTACCCTCGCTCTCGCCGAAAAGCTGCTTGAACCACTCGTTCATCATGGTAAAATCGGGCTCATAGGCAACCATAAGCTCAACGGCCTTGCCCTTGCGGTAAAGGATATTGCGCAGCGCCGCGTATTTATAGCAGTCGTTGCTTTCAAGGTCGCAGACGCTGTATTTTTCACGCGCGTCGGCGGCTCCCTGCATCATTTTATCAATATCAATACCGGCTACGGCAATAGGAAGAAGTCCGACCGCGGTAAGCACCGAATACCTGCCGCCCACATCGTCGGGCACGACAAAGGTTTCGTAACCGGCTTTGCCGGAAAGCTCCTTTAATGTTCCCTTGCACTTATCGGTTGTTACATAAATTCTTTCAGCCGCGCCCTTTTCACCGTACTTTTCTTCAAGAAGTTCGCGGAAAATGCGGAAAGCTATTGCCGGCTCGGTTGTAGTGCCGGATTTTGAAATGACATTTATGGAAAAGTCAACATCTTTCACAAGCTCAACAAGCTCTGAAAGCGAGTCGCCGCTTATGCTGTTGCCGCTGAAATAGATGTTGGGGGTATCCTTTTTGACAAGGTTGTAATTCTGGGATTTTACAAACTCAACAGCCGCTCTCGCTCCGAGATAGGAGCCGCCTATGCCTATTACGACAAGGGCTTTTGAATCGGCTTTAATTTTAGCCGCGGCTTTTTTAATTCTTTCAAACTCTTCCCTGTCATAGTTTACGGGAAGGTCAACCCAGCCGAGGAAATCGGCGCCCTCGCCGTTTCTTTCGTTTATCTTGCGGTGAGCCGCCTCGACCTCGGCAGAGATAGCTTTTAAATCGTTATCATCAATGAAATTTTTAACATATTTATCGTTAAGCTTTAAAGCCATTTTATGGGAATCCTCACTTTGCAGAAATAATATATGTTGTTATTATTCTACCCTAAAACGGGATTTATTTCAATAGCAATTTATTATTTTTTTGCAAAAACGGACCACAGTAGAGAAAATACATAGAACACGCTTTTGCGCTGAGCCCCCTCCGCCGAAACCAGCGGACACTGCGCCAAAACCTCGCCGTTGTACTCAAAACAGACCGTTCCGAGCTTTTGCCCTTTTTCGACGGGCGCCTCCACATCTATGCTCAAATCAACTCTTTGGGTTATCTCCTTTTCTGTGCCTTTTTTTATAACAATGGGTTCGGTTTCGCCCACAGCCGGCGTTATCTTATTGACAGTACCGTAAAGCACGCCCACATCGGTTATAAGAGAAGCGTCCGCCTGAGGCTGATACACGGAATAGTTGGCAAATCCCCAGTTAAGCATTTTTTTGGCGTCCTCAAAGCGGTCGTCGCTGTTATCGCTGCCGAGCACAACAGCCACAAGCTCCATTGAGTCGCGCTGAGCCGTGGCGCTGATACAGTATCCCGCCTTTGAGGTTGTTCCGGTTTTAAGCCCGGTGGCGCCCTCGTAAAATCTTATCAGCCTGTTGGTATTTACAAGCTCGGTTTTGCCGTCTCTTAAAGTGTCCATCCATATAGTGGTATATTCCTTTATTTTTTCATGCTTCATAAGCTCCCGGCTCATTACGGCTATATCCCTCGCGGTGGAATAGTGGTTCACGGCGGTATCGTCAAGGCCGGTACAGTTTTCAAAATTTGTATTGGTCATGCCCAGTTCCTTGGCGCGCTCGTTCATCATAACCACAAACGCCGCCTCGTCACCGGCTATATGCTCGCCGAGAGCCGTGCAGGCGTCATTTGCGCTGGCTACCGCCGCCGCCTTTAAAAGCTCGTGCACGGTCATCTGCTCGCCCTCTTCAAGCCATATTTCCGAGCCGCCCTTATGCGAAGCGTTTTTGCTTGCCGTTACCACATCGTCAAGGGAAATGCGCCCGTCGTCGAGAGCCTCCATTACAAGAAGCAGGGACATAATTTTTGTTATTGACGCGGGCCACAGCTTTTCGTCGGGATTTTTGGCATAGAGAATCTGTCCTCCCGAAAGCTCCATTAAAACCGCTGATTTAGCGGTCACCTCAAACGCGCCGGCGTTTATATCCTCCCCGGCGGACGCCGTAACAGCCGCCGACATTACCAAAACTGCGCAAAGAAAAACGGATATTATTTTTTTCATTCATATCCCTCCCGCAGAAATAATATGAAAAGGACAAATTATTATATGAAAAAAACAAAAAATATGTTACAATGTATTTCACAATGTATAAAGAGGTGAAACGCTTGAAGGTTTATTTTCACACGCTCGGCTGCAAGGTTAATCAGTACGAAACCCAGGAAATGCGCGAGCAGCTTAAAAAAGAGGGCTATGAGATAACCGAAAATGAAAGCGAAGCGGATATTTTTGTTATAAACTCCTGCACGGTTACCGGAGAAAGCGACCGCAAAACGAGGCAGTGTGTGCGTCACTATAAAAAAAATCACCCTCAAAGCACGGTGGTGCTTACGGGCTGTATGCCGCAGTCTTTTCCCGATATGGCAAAGGCGCTTTTTGAAGCGGACATTGTGCTGGGCAACCGCTGCAACAGCAAACTGGCTAAGTCGCTTAAAGAACACTTTGAAAGCAAAAGCCGGGTGCTTGAAATGTGTGAGCATAAAAGCGGAGAGCCCTTGATTTCCTCAGGCATAACGGAATTTGAGGAGAGAACGAGGGCGGTTTTGAAAATCGAGGACGGCTGCGACAGGTTTTGCTCCTACTGCATAATTCCGAAAGCGAGGGGTCGAGTGCGCTCAAAGCCTTTGGAGGACATAAAAAAAGAGGTCGCCTCCCTTGCGGAAAAGAGCTACCGGGAGGTTGTGCTTGTGGGCATAAATCTTTCGGCATACGGCAAGGGAAGCGAAGCAGACTTGGCGGACGCGGTATTCGCGGCGGCTGAAAACGAAAAAATTGAAAGAATCCGTTTAGGCTCATTGGAACCCGACCACATAACCGACGAACTGATTGAAAAGCTGAAAAAATGCGAAAAGCTATGCGGTCAGTTTCATATTTCGCTTCAAAGCGGCTGTGACAAAACCCTTAAAAATATGAACCGTCACTACACGGCGGACGAATACGAGAAGCTTTGCCGCAGGTTAAGGGAAAATTTCCCGGACTGCACGCTGACTACGGATATTATGGTGGGATTTCCCAAAGAAACGGAAGAGGATTTTTGGGAAACGGTTCGCTTTGCCGAAAAAACAGGATTTGAGAAAATACATATATTCCCCTATTCCAGAAGAAGCGGAACTGTTGCAGACCGAATGGACGGGCAGATAGAAAAAAGCGAAAAGGCGCGCAGAGCCGCCCTGCTTTCAAAAAAGGCTGACGAAATAAGAGAGGCGTTTTTTAAAAATCAGGTCGGCAAAACCGTTCGGGTGCTGATAGAAGAAAGGCAGAAGGGCGGAGAGCTTTTCGGCTACACGGAGAATTATACGCCCGTAAAAATAACGGGCGAAGCGCCTGTCGGAAGCATAGCGGACATTCTTATAACGGACTGCGGCAAAGAGTTTTGCGTTGGAAAACCGATATAAAAAGGGAGACTTTTACGCCTCCCTTTTTTGATTTTTATTTATTCTTCGGGTATTTTAACGGTGTTTGAAATCTCCTCTACATTTGTTTTAATTTCACCGTCATGGGCAAAAACCGTAACGCGGAAGCGCGCCTCTCCTAAAAAATTATGGTGCGGTCTTTCCACTGTCGGAATTTCATAAGGCTCCAAAACGATTTCCACCACAGAGACATTCTGCGTATTGGAATTTATATAATAATTCTTGGTTACCATTCCGTCTTCGTTAAAATTGTCATATTGGTCGCTGATTTTTTTCAGTTCCGCATTTAACTCGGCTACGCTGTTTTCATCCGCGCCCTTAACGCTGAGCGCAACCAGCCGGTTATTGCTTCTGTCCCATTTTACCGCACCGAAAGCGGAGGTTGAATAGGCTATGAGCAAAGCGGCAATAACAATAACCTGAACAGCGACAAAAGAAGACAGGGCAATTACTTTTTTCATTTTTGCTCTCCTCCCTTATACACGGTTACATACGGAGTCCCGCCTTTCGGAGCGGAAACCCATACCTCCCAGACATCACCGTTTTCGGCGCCCGAAATCGCATAGCAAAAATCATTGTGCGAGAGCGAAAGCTTTTCAAGCTCAATTTTTGTGTCATGGCCGTGCACGCCGATATAATCCGTAGAAGCGCGGACAAGCTCCCACGCTATCACATATTCGTTTATTGATTTATCCGTGCTTTTCATAGAATCTCCGTCATGCTCCTCGCCGTTGTTCGGCGCGAAATACTTAACTCTTGCAAAATTAAGACCGCCTGTTTCCTCATTGAAGCTGCTTGTCGAAATATTATCCATAAATGTCCATTTCGACGGAAGCAGGCCGATAATCAGCAGGATAAGCGCCGCCAGAAGCGCCGCCTGCACAACGCCGTAAACGCTCCATAAAATAATTTTGGTCTTTTTTTCCATAGTTTACCCCTCCTATTCGTAAAAATAAATAGAATTTCACCTATATATTAACATTTTTTGTATTAAATATCAATAATAATAATACAAAAAAGCAGTATGCTTACAGAATACAGGTAAAATTTAAAAAGTCCGGTAAGTACCGGACTTTTTAAAAATCAAGCACAGGCTCAGTTAGTTGAATAGTAGAACCAGTTGGCAATATTTTTGGGCTCTAAGGCGAACTTGAAGCGGTAAAGTTTTGCTTTTAACTTTGACTTTTTAACGGGAATATCGGCAAGGGATTTTACGGTCACATCGTTTTCGCAAAACTCCCGTTCGGTTTCAACCGTGACGGTTTTTTCCTCGCCGGGCAAAAGGTCAAAGTAGTTGTCTGAAAAGGGCGTTCTGAAATTCTTGATATCCACCATTACGCTGCGGCAGAACACGGGCGAAGAGAGCTTTACGGTAAGGGTTTTGCCGTCATGGGAAACGCTCTTTTCTATTGTTCCCGATTCAAGCGCCAAATCACGGTCCGGCACAAAGATTTTAGTACGCTCGGAAACGAGCTGCCCGTCCTCGTACATTTTTACGCTTAAAAAGACATTTTTCTTTTTACCCTTTATAAGGTCGCCGGCAACAGCCTCGCTTGAAAGCGGATTCAGCGTTTTTTGCAGTGTTTTGGCGTAAATTGTTTTGCCGTCAAGAGTTTTAAGAGCGTATTTAATTTCAATGCTCCTGCTCTCGTTATAATCGTTTATGCAATAGATATGAAATTCGTGCTTTGTTTCCTCCACGGACACGCAAAGGGGTTCAAAGAAACGGCGCGCGTGATACTGAAGCGGCTTCCATTTTCCCGTAAAGTCCACGCTCGACCACGAGGGCGCCTGCCAGCAGTCGTTAAACTGCCAGAAAATAGAGCCGTTGCACCTGCCGCGGTTTCTGCGCCAATGCTCGGTGGCGTCAGAAATACACTCTTTTTGTATCAGTCCGGTCATATAGACCATATCCTCAAAGCGCTCTGCCTCATAGAATTTTTCGAGCAAATAGAAAAGCATTTTGCGGTTGCCGCCCACGCACTTCTGATGGGAATTGAACACCTCGGTTGTAAGCCCCATATCCTTTTCCTCGGCAAACTGAGCCACGGCGTCCAGCGAGGGCAGGGATTCAAGCCCGAACTCGCTGCAAAAGCGGGTAAAGCGGCGGCGGTAATAGTTAAGCGGTTTCTGACCGTGCCAGACATTCCACATGTGGGTATCTCCCCAGTCGTCGCCGGTTACGCCCTTGCGGAACGCCTCGCCTATCGGAGAAGTTGGGATATAAGCCGTGTCGGGGTCAAGCTTTTCAACGCGCTCCTTTAAAATCTCATAGAAAAACTTTTTGTACCACTGAACAATTTTAAGGTTAGCGGGCATATATGAAAACATTGTTTCGATTTCGTTGTTGCCGCCCCAAAGGCACAAAGAGGGGTGGTGCTTTATCCTGTTTACATTGCAGTCCACCTCTGAGAGGACATTTTCGCAGAAATCCTCTTCATAAAAGGGATACATAAGGCAGGCGAACATAAAGTCCTGCCAGACAAGCAGACCTTTTTCATCACAGAGATTATAGAAATAGTCGCAGGCGTAATACGCTCCGCCCCAGACCCTTATAATATTGAAATTGGCTTTTAAGGCGCTGTCGATATAATAGTCATAGACCTCGTTTGTGCATCTGCCCATAAGCGAATCGGGAATAATCCAGTTGGCGCCCTTGCCGAAAATCGGCACCCCGTTCAAGTAAAAGCAGAAGTTGCCGCCGTATTTGTCGGGATTTCTGTCAAGGCGGATTGTGCGAAGTCCTGTTTTTTTGGTAACTTCGGAATTTTCAAGCCTTGCGCTGACGGTATAAAGCGGCTGGGTATCCCTGCCGGAAAGCTCCCTTGTCCACCAAAGCTGTGGATTATCAATTACCGTTTGAGCTTCTCCCTCAAAGGTAAATTCCCTGCCGTCGGGGTATGTAAGAGTAACTTTTGCGGTTCCCTCCCCGTCAACTTCGGGAGTCATTTTAAGAGTTACCCTGCCGTTTTCGTGAATCTGCTTGATTTCAATATCCTTTACCCGATTGTCAAAGCAGAGTACGGAAATATCGCCGGTAATTCCCGAAAGAGGAATTGAGGGGCCCCAGTCCCAGCCGAAATGGCAGGCGGGTTTGCGGATATAGGCTATGCCGTTGGTACCGTTGCAGTTCTTTGGCAGGGGCTTTTCGTCCTGCAGCTTCAAGGCATATTCTACGGGCGAGAAGAAAATAATTTTAACCGAGTTCTCCCCCGCCTTTACGAATGGTTTTATATCAAACTCATAGTTTATAAAAGCGTTTTTGCCCTCGGCGGCTCTTTTGCCGTTTATGTAAATTTCGCAAAGCGTATCAAGCGCCTTACAGGAGAGAAGCACTCTGCGCTTCTGCAAATCGTCCTCGCCGAGGGAAAAAGTCCTTTCGTAAATCCAGTTTTCGGCGCCTATCCACTGCACATCTTTTTCGTTTGTGCCGTAATAGGGGTCCTCGATTACTCCCGCTTTATAAAGCTGTGTGTAGTTGTCGCCCGGCACAGCTACGGCGCAGCTGTCGCCCGTTTTTTCTCTTGTTAAAATCCATTCTCCGTTTAAAATATATTCTTTCATTTTAAATCCCCTGACGCAAAAATATTCTTTACAATATATTAACAGACGCCGGAATTTTTTGCAACAAAAAAAGAACAGCTCTATTGCGCTGTTCTTTATATTCATATTATTTTTCCGCCGCCCACTACCGTATCGCCGTCATACAGGACAACCGACTGCCCTTTTGTAACGGCTCTCTGGGGCTCGTCAAATTTTACTTTGAGCAGTCCCTCTTCGGTCTGCCAGGCGAGAGCGGGCTGGGCGTTATGGCGGTACCTGATTTTTGCAAAGACTCTTATAGGCTCGAAAATATCGGGCTTTGAGATGATATTTATGCTGTCGGCCGTTACAGTGTCGGTAAACAAATCCTCGTTTTCGCCCAATATCACGCGGTTTTCACAAGTATCTATTCCGCAGACATAAACGGGCTTTCCGAAAGCTGCTCCGAGTCCCTTGCGCTGACCTACCGTATAGTGTATTATGCCCTTATGCTCACCCATGACATTCCCGTTTTTATCGGTGAAAAAGCCCTTGGGGAAGCGCTTTTTTGTATAATCCTCAATAAACGCCGCGTAATCGCCGCCCGGAACAAAGCAAATATCCTGGCTGTCCTTTTTTGCGGCGTTGACAAAGCCGTTTTCTTCGGCGATACGCCGTATCTGCGGTTTGGTAAACTCACCTAAGGGAAAAGCAACCCGCGAAAGCTGTTCCTGCGTGAGCATATAAAGAAAATAACTCTGGTCCTTTTGCGAATCCTCGGCTTTTTTCAAGAGATACCTGCCGCTGTTTTCATCAAAAGCGGTTTTGGCGTAATGCCCGGTAACAAGAAAATCGCCGCCGGCATTTTTCGTGACTTCCATAAGTCTGCCGAATTTTAGCTCTCTGTTGCACTCAACGCAGGGGTTTGGCGTTTTGCCGTTTTCATAGCAGCTTATAAAATCATTGATAACATATTTTTCAAAATCGCTTTTGAAATCCATAACGGAAAAAGGCATATTAAGCCTTTGGCATACTTTTCCGGCGTCGGCGATATTTTCGCCCCCGTGCAGCAGCATGGTCACGCCGCGGCAGTCATACCCTTTTTTTAACATGAGCAGAGCGGCAACGGAGCTGTCAACTCCCCCGCTCATCGCAATTACCGCTTTTTTGCCCATATCACCCACCGAGTTTTATCATCATATCAATGCACTTGCGGGCGTTCCTGACGGTCTGTTCGTCCAGCTTAATCTCCTCGCCGCCCCTGCCGAGCACGCAGTCATACAAATCGACAAGAGTTGTGGCTTTCATATTTGAGCATATAAGCTCCTTTGAAAGAGGATAGAAGCGTTTTTCGGGACATTCATACTGCAAATGCTCCGCTATGCTGATTTCCGTGCCTATAATAAACTCTCTGGCATCACTTTGCTTTGCATAGTTCATAATAGCCGAGGTTGAGCCTATAAAATCGGCGTTTTTTACAACCTCGGGTCTGCACTCGGGGTGAACAAGCAAAAGCGCGTCCGGGTGAAGAGCCTTAGCCGCCTTAACATCTTTTTCGGTCATACGCGCGTGAATGGGGCAGCCGCCGTTTAACAGCTTGATTTTCTTTTCGGGGAGCTGCCCGGCCACATAGGCGCCGAGATTGCAGTCGGGTATAAATAAAATTTTATCGTTATCTATTTTGCTTACGATTTTTACCGCCGAAGACGATGTTACGCACACATCGCACACGGTTTTGAGCGCCGCGGTGGTATTGACATACGCCACAACGGTATAGTCGGGATACTCCTTTTTAACCTGAGAGATAAGCTGCTTATCCATCTGCTCCGCCATAGGGCAGCCTGCGACCGGGTTTGAGAGTATCACCGTTTTTTCGGGAGAGAGGATTTTTACGGTTTCAGCCATAAAGCGCACGCCGCACATTATAACGGTCTTTTGGGGCGCGGTCTCAGCGAGCACGCTCAGCTGAAAGCTGTCGCCCGTAAAGTCGGCAGTTTCAATTATCTCGCGGGCAACATAGCTGTGCGCGAGAATGCAGATGTCCTTTTCTTTTTTCAGGCGCAGGATTTGCTCCTGCATTTCTTTAATCGTCATACTTTAAGCCGGGCGGTATTAAAATAATATTTGCGCTGCCGCCTTATCCTTTCTTTTTTCAGATATGGTGGTGCTCCTCGTTAAAATGGAAGTCCGCCTCGTCATACTCAATGCCGTTTTTTTCGTAATAGTCCTTAACCGCGGCTTTTATAGCCTGCTCGGCAAGCACGGAGCAGTGAATTTTAACGGCGGGAAGTCCGTCAAGAGCCTCGACAACCGCTTTGTTCGTGAGTTTGAGCGCCTCGCTTAAAGGCTTGCCCTTAATCATATCGGTCGCTATTGAGCTTGTGGCGATAGCGGAAGCGCAGCCGTAGGTATTAAACTTTACATCGGTTATAACGCCGTCGTTTATTTTGAGATACATTTTCATTATATCTCCGCACTTGGCGTTGCCTACCTCGCCTACGCCGTCGGCGTCCTCAATTTTTCCTACATTGTGGGGATGAACGAAATGTTCCATTACTTTCTCTGAATATTCCATTTTGCGTTACCTCTTTTAATTTATTTTGAATTGCTTTCTTTCTGTATTTTTTCCCACAGCGGCGACATATCGCGCAGACGGTCGATTATTCCGGGAAGCTGCGAGAGTATATAGTCCATCTGCTCGGGAGTATTCTCCTCGCAAAGGCTGAGGCGAAGCGAGCCGTGAGCCACCTCGTGAGGCAGTCCGATTGAGAGAAGCACATGGCTCGGGTCAAGGGAGCCCGATGTGCATGCGGAACCTGACGAAGCGCTTATTCCGGCAAGGTCGAGATACAAAAGAAGCGACTCGCCCTCAACGCCCTCAAAGCAGGCGCTGACATTGCCGGGAAGTCTGTTAACACGGTCGCCGTTTATGCGGCTTCTGTCGATTTTGAGTATCCCGTTTATAAGCTGCTCGCGCATGGCAACGAGCTTTTCGGCGTTTTTTTCCATATTGTCGCAGGCCTCTTTCAAAGCTGCCGCCATTCCGACTATTCCGGGGACATTTTCCGTACCCGCGCGGCGGTTGCTCTCCTGCGCGCCGCCCTCGATAAGGTTTTCAAATCTTATGCCCTTTTTGCAGTAAAGCGCGCCTACTCCCTTAGGGCCGTGGAATTTATGGCCGGAAAGTGATAAAAGGTCGATATTATCCGCTTTTACATCAACGGGAATATGGCCTACCGCCTGTACCGCGTCTGTATGGAACAAAACGCCCTTTTCACGGCACACCGCGCCGATTTCCCTTATGGGCTGAATAGTTCCTATTTCGTTATTGGCGTACATTATCGTCACAAGGGCGGTGTCGTCGCGTATGGCATTTTTCAAATCCTCAACGCGCACAATTCCGTTTTCGTAAACATCAAGAAGCGTTACGCTGAAGCCCTCTTTTTCAAGCTTGTTAAGCGTATGCAGCACAGCGTGATGCTCAAATTTTGTGCTGATGATATGCTTTTTGCCTTTTTTTGCCATAGCCAGAGCTATTCCTCTGATTGCCCAGTTGTCGCTCTCGCTGCCGCCGGAAGTGAAGAATACCTCGTCGCTTTCACAGCCTAAGCACTCGGCAACTGTTCTGCGCGCGTCACGCAGGGCGTGGAAAGCCTCCTGCCCTACCGTATGCAAACTTGACGGGTTTCCGTAAATCTGCGTATAGCACGGAAGCATTGCGTCAAGCGCTGTTTTTGATATTTTAGTTGTAGCCGCGTTATCGGCATAGACCTTCATAACAACATCTCGTTTCGTTTATATTTGTATTTCACACTAAATTACTATGAATTCAACAATATCATACTCCACAGGTATGAATTTGTCAATTATAACAAAAGTCAAAATTGCGCCTTATTTAAAGAATTTTTCGGCATATCTGACGGAGGACATGGCGTCCTTACCGTAAAACTGAGCGCCTATCATATCGGCGTACTCCTGAGTCAGCACGGCTCCGCCCACCATTACGCTCACGCCCTCAGTCTGTTCCTTTAAAAGCCTTATGGTTTCCTCCATAGCCGGCACGGTGGTGGTCATAAGCGCGCTGAGCCCTACAAGGCGGGCGTTTTCTTTTTTAACCGTATCGACTATCGCCTGAGGCTCCACATCTTTGCCCATATCAATTACATCAAAGCCGTAATTTTCGAGCAGTACCTTAACTATGTTTTTGCCTATATCGTGTATATCCCCCTTGACGGTGGCGATTACGATTTTGCCCTTTTTTTCATCCTGAGAGCCGTTTTTAGCTATCTCTATTTTCAGCGCTTCAAAGCTCGCCGAGGCTGTTTCGGCGCTCATTAAAAGTCCGGGGAGGAACACGGTGTTTTGCTCAAAGCCCTTTCCGACTTCATCAAGCGCGGGAATAAGTATTTCATTGATAATTTCCATAGGCGATTTATTTTCAAGCTCTTTTTGCGTAAGCCTGCCCGCCTGCTCTTTAAGCCCCTTGATTACCGCTGTTTTCAAGTCCGCGCTGCCGGCAGGTATTTCCGCCTCTTTTTTGATTTCGGAAACGCCGGCAATATACTCTTTAAAATCGGTATCGAATCCCTTTAAAGCGCAGTATGAGTAATAGGCGTTCATCATAGCCTGACTTTTCGGGTTGATTATACCGGCGCTGAGTCCGTTTTCAAGCGCGAGCGTAAAGAACGCCGTATTAAGGTTTTCCCTCGCCGGAAGTCCGAAAGAAACATTGGAAACGCCCAGAACCGTATTGACGGAAAGCTCGTTTCTTATTCTTTTCATGGCTTCAAGGGTGACTTTCGCGTTGTCCGCTCCCGTGCTGACGGTCATACAAAGGGTGTCGATTACCAGATCTTTTTTGTCAATGCCGTAGCTTTCGGCGGTTTTTATTATCTTTTTTGCTATTTCAACCCTTCCGGCGGCGGTTTCGGGTATGCCGTTCTCGTCAAGAGTGAGGCAGACGGTGACTCCGCCGTATTTTTTTACGAGCGGGAAAACGGCACTCATTGAGGACTCCTTGCCGTTGACCGAATTTATCAGCGGTTTGCCGTTGTAAAAGCGCATTGCAGTTTCCATAGCGGAAACATCTGATGTATCAAGCTGCAAGGGCAAGTCGGAAATGCTTTGAAGCCCCAGCACGGCGTTTTTTAAGGTTTCGCTTTCGTCAATTTCAGGCAGACCTACATTGACATCAAGAATATGCGCTCCTAGTTCCGACTGGGCGATACCCTCGTTGAGAATATAGTCCATATCGCCTTTTCTGAGCGCCTCTTTCATCAGCTTTTTGCCGGTGGGGTTTATTCTTTCGCCTATTACAACCGGTTTTTCGCCTAAAAGAACGCACTTTGAATACGAGGTAACCGCGGTGTAGTTTTTCTTTATTACCGGTTTTAATTTTTCGCCTTTACAAAGATGGACCGTCGCTTTTATATGCTCGGGGGTTGTTCCGCAGCAGCCGCCTACCGCGGCCGCGCCCACCCTTACGGTTTCAAGCTCTTTCTGAGCGAAATCCTCCGGAAAAACATTATAAACCGTTTCGCCGTTTACGCAGACGGGAAGTCCCGCGTTGGGCTGTGAAAATACGGGTACCGAGCAATATTTTACCATCTCGGCGGCTATAAGGCTCATGCTGTCCGGCCCGAGTCCGCAGTTTACGCCCACTCCGTCTGCTCCGAGAGCTTCCATAGTAAAGACGGCCGTTTTAACATCTGCGCCTGTGAGCAGCTTGCCTTTTTCATCAAAAATAAGCGACACTAAAACGGGCAGAGATGTATTTTCCTTAGCGGCAAGCAAAGCGGATTTCGCCTCGTACAAATCGCCCATGGTTTCGATAAGAATAAGGTCGGCGCCCGCGCTTTCGCCCGCCTTCGCGGTTTCGGCAAAAAGGCTGTACGCTTCTTCAAAATCCAAATCTCCGAAAGGTTTTAAGAGCTTGCCGAGAGGCCCTATATCCAGAGCGGCAAAGCGCTCCCCGCCCGCTTCCGAAGCTGCTTTTTTCGCAATGCTTACGGCGGCTTTTACAATTTCGGCAGTATTGGAAAATTTAAGGGAGTTGGCGCCGAAAGTATTGGTAGTTATTATATCGCAGCCGGCGTTTAAGTAGGCGGCGTGTATTTTTTTGATGAGCTCAGGGTTACTGAGGTTGAGCGTTTCGGGCAGCTCGCCCGCCGCCATACCGCTTTTTTGCAGCATTGTTCCCATAGCTCCGTCAAAGAACATAAGTTCCTTACCGAATTTTGACAAAAAGCTCATATTTATTTCTCCTTAATTATTCCCACGAACGCCGTAACGGATTTTGTGGGTACCATAAGACAGGATTCAGTCAGCGTTACTCCCAGTCTTTTTGACACATCAAGCAATTTAAAAAAGTCGCGCTGGGAGCTGAGTTCCAAATCGCTGAAACCCGGACTGAACCTGGGACGAATTTCGCAGGAACAGCTTTCCTTTATTTTCATACAGCCGATGTCGCACAGCGTTTCGGTCATTGAGGCGGCCGTCGCCTGAGCTACCGCCGCCCGGCCTTTATCACAAACGGAATATTTTTTTATCAAAGTATCCGCCCCAGTACCGAGAGTGGCGGCGAAAAGCGCTACGGTATCCGAATTTTTTAAATGCGAGCACAGCTTCTTGCTCTTAAAGCTTATGCCGTTGATAGTAAGCGCGCTGTCGGTTTTCTGAAATTCATATTCCCTGAAAATGTATTTCGGTGAGCAGACTTCGCAAAGCTCCTTATGAACGCTCCCTATTAAACCAAGAGTCTGCCTGTCGGCAGAAGCGCCGCGGTAGCCTAAATAGCGCAGCACCTCGTTTAAATCGTATTCTAACAGCACCCGCAGTTCCCCTTTTCTTTCTGCTTGTCCACAAGATACTGCAAGGTTATTGAATCTACCACCTTATTTACGGCGTCAAGAATACACTGCCATATTTCAAGGGTTACGCAGTCCATACAGTTCTCGCAGGTATTCTCATCGGTTTCAAGGCAGGCTACGGGGGCAAGGCTGCCCTCGGTCACTCTTAAAATTTCGCCTACGGTATAATCCTCCGGCTTTCTGGTAAGGCGGTAGCCGCCCTGCGCGCCTCTTGTGCTTTCAACAAGCTTTTCCTTTGAGAGGAGCTTAATTATCTGCTCCAGATATTTTTCGCTTATATTCTGCCTTTGCGACACGCTTTTGATTGAAATATACTCCCCGTTCCCGTTGACGGCAAGGTCCATCATCAGCCGCAGGGCATATCTTCCTTTTGTTGAAATTTTCATATATCAAGACCTCTGATCTTTATTTTTCTCTGTTTTAATAATATAATACAAAATCAGTAGGAATTCAATACAAAAATAAAAACGCGGAAGGCACCTTGGCATTTTCCGCGTTTATTTTATTATTCCTCCGCCTTTTTTACCGATTTATGCAGAGTCTGGGCGTATTTTCTCATTTCAAGAACAATATCGCCCTTTGTTTCAATAGCCGTACCGCGTTTAAGCTGGCGCTTATAGGCGATATGGCGGAAGAGAACTACCGAGGCTCCTCCGACCGCCGCGCCCGCGAGAATTATAAAGAACATGGGTATGCGGCAGGTAAGCCAGTCGCCTGAGCGAAGCGGAAGAGTAAAGGAAATGTAATAGTCTCCTCTCTCAAACAGTTCCCTGAAAGTATAGCCGTTGCCGTATTTGGGCATTTCGGTCAGATACGCGGTATTTTCGATTCCGAAAACAGCAGTCAGGAGTCCGCTCGCCGCCGAACCTATCATAAATCCGGGGATAATGGTAAGGGGGCTTCTGTAAGCGTAAACCATTGAGAAAGCCACCGTCAGCTTGACATTTTCAAAAAAGGCGTTGATAGGTCCGCTGACTGAAAGGTTTGTGTCGTCGGTATCAAGGCAGAAAGTCTTTTTCTTAATAAAGCCTTTTATTATCAGCGCGAAAAGCGGCACCCAGCCGATTGTTATAAAGCAGGCGGAATAGATTGTCATAAAACGCGCGTCACCGGCAAAGAGCATAGCTATTGACACCGAGAACGCCGCCATTGAAACGGGCCCTATCAAATCAAAGCCTACCATAAGTCCCATTACAAGGGCGCAAAGCACAATGCTTGAACCGGCAAGGCTCGTAAGCGGGGCGACAAGCGCTTCGCCGAGGGCCGCGAAAGGAAGCTGTATTCCGTAACGGATAAGCAAAAAGGTAAGCGCGCAGGAAGCGACCGGAAGTATAAGCACAAGCACGATAAGGTCAACCTGTTCAAGCAGCTCGACTCCGCCGAAAGATTCGGGTATGGCCTTGATTTTGGCGCGCAGCTTCGCCATAAATCCGTCCAACTTTTTGCCGAGAGAGAGCTTTACGCTGTTCCAGCCGATAAACAGATATTTAATAAGCAGAGCCATAAACACCGCCATTATGTAATAACCCATATAGCCTATATTTACGCCGCCGCCGTTATTTAAAGGCGTTGCGAAATAGGCAATATACATCTCGTTTCCCGGCACGGGATTGCCGGCAAAATGGCAGAAGTACACGCTCAGCGCCAGAGCCGGCGACAAAGCGGGAAGTCCCGCGATGAGATAAGCCGTTACCGCCGTAAACGCCACAAAGAAAAAGTCGGTCGCCCAGAAAAGGATAAACCACAAAATCTGCTCGTTTCCCTTTTCGGCGGCGTCAAGAATATGCTCAATTCCCAGAATATTCTGGACAACAAAGAAAAATCCCGCTCCCAAAGCTCCGAAAAGCTGCACCAAAAACATTATTGATGTGGAACGGTAAATATTTTTTTTAAGCAAAACTATCTCGTTTTTCATACCTCATCCCCCGTGCTTTGTTACTTTAACAATTCATCACATTATATCATTGTAAATATAATACAGTCAATAGAAAATACAAAAATAACGCTCCGGTTTTAAAAATGCCGGAGCGTAAAGTATGAAATTACTCGATTATGCCTATTTCCTTTAAAAAAGCTCTTGTTTCGTCCGCCTTATCAGAATCTATTTTGCTGTTAAAGGCAAGCTCCCTTACGGAAGTTCTGAGCTTACCGCCGAAGACAAGCGAAAACCACCGCACAACCTCAAAAACGGGCGTCAGCCATTTATGTTTTTGAATTACGGGGTAAATATATTTTAAAACATTGTAAGGCAGAAAAATTCTTGACAGGGCGTATTTTATTTTTCCGCCTCTCTTTATCTGATTTACGCTTACATAATTATCACGCACGCCGTAAACGCCGCCGCTTAAAATATAGCTCTGCATTTTTTCGGATATTGAATCAGGCTTGTCTGCGTTGAACCAGACTCCGCACAGTTTGCGGCATGCGCCTGCAAAAACAGTCAGTGAACCTTTCGCAAGAAGATTGTCGCGCGCGGCTTTATCGGCTGACGGCATACTGTCAAGAATCCACAAATCTACAAAAGTTCTGATTCCGCAGCCGCCTGCTTCAAAATGCTTGAACATATGGGCGATATGATAAAAATAGAACATATCGTCGCTCATTTCGTGCCAAAAGGAAAAGCCCTGTTTAACTTTTGTGTGCTCCCACACGCTTTCAAGCACCTTATAGGCATTGACCGCTCTGCCGTCCTCGATAAGGCTGTAATGCAGTTCGATATGCGCTTTGCCGGGAGTTGTAAGCGAAACATCATGCGCGGTTTTCCCGATAACTGCGCAGCCCCCCTCACTGACAAGCACGGACACGGCTTTTTCGAGTTCCTGTTCTCTTACGAGTATATCGCTGTCACAGCTTGTGCGCATCCAGGGTTCGGGATAAAAGTCCCTTAGCACCGAGCCTTTAAGTGGGATAAACTCTATTCCTGCGTTTTCAAGCACTTTACTGACATTTTTAAACTCGCCTGAAATAAGCTCAAAGCGGTATGCGGATTCAAAGAGCTTTTTTTTGAATTTACCTGCCGCCGGTTCCGCGATAATCACGCCGTTTCTGCTGAGCGCCGCGCCTACAAAATGCGCCAAATCGTGAAAATCGGCAAGCTCATACAGTTTCCGCGCGGTTTCGCTGTCGGACAGAGCCTTAACAGCGTCATCTCCGAGAGGCGTTTTTTCTATTTCACTTTTAACCGCCGCAAGCAAAAGCGCCAGAGTCTGCTCCATACAAGAATCACCGTTTCAAATTATTTTCTCCAAACCATTTTATTTACCACGCCGGTATATGACTGGATTATCTTTACCACTTTAACTGACACATTTTCCTCAACATAATCGGGAACGGGTATGCCGAAATCTCCGTTTTCATTCATAGCCACCGCGGTTTCAACCGCCTGCACCAGCCCGTCGCCCTCAATACCCGCAAGGACAAAGCAAGCTTTGTCAAGCGCTTCCGGTCTTTCGGTTGAAGTCCTTATACATACCGCAGGGAAGGGTTTTCCCACGCTTGTGAAAAAGCTTGACTCCTCGGGCAGGGTGCCTGAGTCGGACACAACCGCAAATGCGTTCATTTGAAGGCAGTTATAATCGTGGAAGCCCAAAGGCTCATGGCGGATAACTCTTTTGTCAAGTTCAAAGCCCGAAGCTTCAAGTCTCTTTCTTGAACGGGGGTGGCATGAGTAGAGAATGGGCATATCGTATTTCTGCGCCAGCTTATTAACCGCGCTGAAAAGCGAAACAAAGTTCTTTTCGGTATCTATATTCTCCTCGCGGTGCGCCGAAAGCAGAATATATCCGCCTTTTTTAAGCCCCAGCTTTTCGTGAATGCCGGAAGCTTCAATTTTTTCAAGATTTGCCCTTAAAACCTCCGCCATGGGAGAGCCTGTCACATACACTCTCTCCTTAGGCAGTCCGCATTCGTGAAGATATTTGCGCGCGTGCTCGGAATATGCCAGATTCACATCGGAAATAATGTCCACAATCCTTCTGTTTGTTTCCTCCGGCAGGCACTCGTCCTTACAGCGGTTTCCGGCTTCCATGTGGAATATCGGTATATGCAGTCTTTTTGCCGCAATCGCCGAAAGGCAGGAATTTGTGTCGCCGAGAATCAAAAGCGCATCAGGCTTAATCCGGGTCATAAGCTTATACGAACAGTTGATTATATTGCCGACTGTCGCGCCCAAATCGTCGCCGACGGCGTCCATATACACCTCGGGACTGTCAAGCTCCAAATCGCGAAAAAACACGCCGTTGAGGTTGTAGTCGTAATTCTGACCGGTATGAGCGAGAATTGTGTCAAAATACTGTCTGCACTTCTTTATAACGGCGGCAAGACGGATTATTTCCGGCCTTGTGCCGACTATAATCAGCAGTTTTAATTTACCGTTGTTTTTAAATTTAATATCGGAATAATCGGTTTTAATATCCATATTATCCTCTCCTCTTATACCGGCTCGCCGAAAGTGTCGGGACGGCCGGGGTCAAAAATCTCGTTTGCCCACATAAGCGTTACAAGCTTTTCGGTTTCAGACAGATTGATTATATTATGCGTATATCCGGGCAGCATATATACCGCTTCGGGCTTATCTCCGCTGACTTTAAATTCCAGCACTTCGTCAGTATCTATTTTTCTTTGCTGAATCAGCGCTTCACCCGACACCACTATGAATATTTCCCACTTTGAATTATGCCAATGCTGACCCTTTGTAATTGTGGGATTTGAAACATTGACGGAAAACTGACCGCAGCTTAAAGTTTTTACAAGCTCGGTAAAGCTGCCGCGCGCGTCAGTATTCATTTTAAGCGGAAAACTCGCTTTTTCGGGCGGCAGATATGAAAGATACGCCGAAAACAGCTTCTTTTCAAAAGAGCCTTCGGGAATTTCGGGAATAATCAGCGTTTGGGGCTGACTGCTGAATTTTTCGAGCAAATCGGCAATCTCGCCCAGCGTTACAAAATGAGTTTCGGGAACAAAGCAGTATTTGCCGTTTTCGTCAGCTACAGTTTTAAGTCCGTCAAAAACGCAGTGATGCTCCTTGCCCTCCAAAGCGCAGAACATCTCTTCAACTAAATCGTCGATATACAAAAGCTCAAGAGTTGTGCTTCTGTCATTAACCGTTATAGGCAGTCCGCGCGCGACATTGTGACAGAAAGTCGCCACCGCAGAGTTATAATTTGGTCGGCACCATTTTCCGAAAAGATTGGGAAAGCGGTACACGAGTACCTTTGCCCCCGTTTCCGCTGAATAGTCAAAAAACAACTCTTCGCCGGCGAGCTTGGACTTGCCGTAATCGGACTCGCCGTACCTGCCTATGAGCGTTGCCTGAATTGACGAGCTTAACATAACGGGGCAGGTATTTCCGTATTTTTTGAGAGTGTCCAGCAAAATGCCGGCAAAGCCGAAATTGCCGTTCATAAACTCCTCGTTGTTCTTAGGCCGGTTCACGCCGGCAAGGTTAAACACAAAATCAGCTTTACGGCAATACTCATCGAGAAGCGCGGGGTCGGTATCTACATCATACTCAAATATCTCGCCTATCTCAATGTTTTTTGTTCTGTTTTTGCCCTCTTTGACATTATACAGATTTTCGGTAAGGTTTCTGCCTACAAAGCCTTTTGCGCCCGTGATTAAAATATTCATATTATTTACCCGTATTTTCAAGCTCTGCCCTGATATATTCAAGGGACAAAAGTTTTTCTTTTACCTCTTCAACAGTCAGAAGTCTGGTGTTTCCCGAATTAAACTCGGTAAGAGGATTTCTCTCGGTGTCGCCCGAGGTAAAATACTTATCATAATTAAGCGAGCGCTTGTCCGCGGGAACACGGTAAAAGCCGCCTAAGTCAACCGCGTGCGCGCACTCCTCGTTTGTAAGCAGGGTTTCGTACATTTTTTCGCCGTGACGGATACCTATAACCTTAATTTCCGCTTCGGGGGCGAAAAGGGATTTAACCGCTTCGGCAAGCACGCCTACCGTACACGCCGGAGCTTTCTGAACGAGAATATCGCCGCTCTCTCCGTGTTCAAAGGCGAACAGAACCAAATCGACCGCCTCTTCAAGGCTCATTACAAATCTTGTCATTTCCTCAGCCGTTACCGTAAGGGGTTTGCCGGCTCTTATCTGGTCAATCCAAAGCGGAATTACCGAGCCTCTTGAACAAAGCACATTTCCGTAACGGGTGCAGCAGATTTTAGTTTTTTCGGGGGAAACGGTTCTGGACTTCGCGACAATGACCTTTTCCATCATGGCTTTTGAAGTTCCCATTGCGTTTACGGGATAAGCCGCCTTGTCGGTTGAAAGGCATATTACGCTTTTTACGCCCTCTTCAATAGCCGCGGTAAGGACATTTTCTGTACCGAGCACATTTGTTTTTACAGCTTCTACGGGGAAAAATTCACACGAAGGCACTTGTTTTAACGCGGCTGCGTGGAAGATATAATCAACGCCGTGCATAGCGTTTTTAACTGATGCAATATCGCGCACATCACCGATATAAAAGCTTATTTTATCAGCCACTTCCGGCATTTTTGCCTGAAACTCATGGCGCATATCGTCCTGTTTTTTCTCATCACGGGAAAAAATACGGATTTCGCCGATATCCGTCTGCAAGAATCTGTTAAGCACGGCGTTTCCGAAAGAACCGGTGCCGCCGGTTATCAAAAGTGTTTTATCTTTAAATATACTCATTTCATTCTCCTCCGAATTACATTTCGCGCGGTTTTTTTCCCTCTAAAATATCGGCTATACGCTCGCAGGTATGGCCGTCGCCGTAAGGGTTAGAGGCTTTGCTCATGGATTCATACGCCGATTTGTCGGTAAGCAGTTTTGAGAAGCTGTTATATATTGTTTCTTCGTCGGTACCTACAAGTTTGAGAGTACCTGCCGCTATGCCCTCCGGTCTTTCCGTGGTGTCACGCATTACAAGCACAGGCTTGCCGAGCGAGGGCGCCTCCTCCTGTATTCCTCCCGAATCGGTCAGAATCAGATATGACCTTGCCAAGAAATTATGAAAATCGAGCACATCAAGCGGCTCAATGATTCTTATACGGTCGCAGCCCGAAAGCTCCTGTTCGGCTTTTTCCCTGACCGCAGGATTCATGTGAATCGGGTAAATAGCTTTAATATCCTTGTGCTCGTCCATCACCCGCCGGATTGCGCGGAACATATTCCGCATAGGCTCGCCGAGATTTTCGCGCCTGTGGGCGGTAATCAAAATAAGCCTTGAATCCGCTGCCCAGTCAAGATGCTCGTTTTTGTAATCGGCTCTCACCGTTGTTTTTAAGGCGTCAATCGCCGTATTGCCGGTGACAAAAATAGTTTCGGGATTTTTACCCTCTTTTATAAGGTTGTTTTTTGAAAGCTCCGTAGGGGCAAAATTATAGGAAGATATTATTGAAACCGCCTGCCGGTTGAACTCCTCGGGATAAGGCGAATAAATATTGTAAGTACGGAGTCCCGCCTCAACATGCCCGACAGGAATCTGCATATAAAAACACGCCAGCGCTGTGACAAAGGTTGTGCTGGTGTCGCCGTGAACCAAAACCACATCGGGGTTTACCTCCTGAAGCACGGATTTTATGCGCAGCAGAATATTGGCGGTAACATCAAACAGAGTTTGCCGGTCCTTCATAATTGACAGGTCATAGTCAGGGGTGACGCTGAAAGCTTTCAGCACCTGGTCAAGCATCTGCCTGTGCTGACCTGTGACGCAGACCACCGTTTTTATGCCGTCCCTTGTTTTAAGTTCGTTTACCAAAGGACACATTTTTATAGCTTCCGGCCTTGTACCGAAAACCAGCATTACTGTTTTCATTAAAAATTACACTCTCTTTTTCTTATTTTTCCAATTATCATATTTGACAATACATGCAATATTGATGCTGACGCAACGGCAAGAACAAAAGCTAATATAATATTAACAATCTTGTATTCCGTTATGTCCATACACGATAAAACTCCCAATATGAAAACATGATGAGTTAAATAAATTTCATAAGATACAGAATCAAGATAGTACAATACTCCGCCTTTGTTAAATACAGCTTTTTCAAGCCTATGAAATTTGAAAAAAGCTCTTTTAAAAAATATAATCAAAGAAAATCCAAATAAAATTTCAGATATGTCTTCCACTAACAACGGCAGAGATATATTAAAGAAAAACTCCGCGACAATTCTTCCTAATATCGATATAAAGCCTAAAAGCGCAACAGCTTTTTCAGCATTATCTGTACTTGAATCGTCTATGTTTCGGTAGCATTTAGAATATACATATCCAAATAAGAAAACATATATATACATTCCGCTGATCGGCAAAAACCATGATACTGTGAAACATAACGCTCCGGAAATTACCGCTACTGCCCAAAACGCCGTACCTTTTAGGTTTAGTTTATCAAAGATTTTTTGACAAATGGGCGTTAATATGTTACATATAGAAATGCAAGTAATATACCAAAGGTGTCCGGTTTTCTCAATTCCTGATACAAACCATTGTAGTCCGGCAATATTAAATATTATTTTCCAGCCTAACGGTATTTGTCTAAACGCATACAGCAACAAATATAATAAAATCAACAAATAATACGGCACAAAAATTCTTGTAAATCTTGAAATATAAAAGCACTTGGTATTATCTACTTTTTTGCTTCCTAAAAGCATTCCCGAAATCAACAAGAACGAGTAAACTCCGCCGTTTAAAAGATAGGCTGTTTTCAGGTCACCGCTCTGTTGTGCAATATGACAAGCTATAATGCAAAACATCGCTATGACTCTATACAAACTTATATATTTTAATCTCATAATCTGTAAACGCCGTCAAGGTCGCAGATATGTCTTGTATCAAGCACTACCTTGCCTTTGAGCTTGTCCATATTTTCTCTAATTTCATTATGCCCGACAAGCAATACCACAAGGTCAACCGCGTCGAGGAACTCGTCAAGACTGTGCATCTGGTTAGGCACCTCGTCCTTTTCAATAAACGGGTCATACACCTTTACAAGGTTTCCGCTTAAATGTCTTTCCATAGACTCTAACATCTGAAGCGTTGGGGACTCTCTCATATCGTCAACATTTTCCTTATATGTAAGTCCGTAAAATCCTACGCGGCTCAAATCTGTAAGGCCTTTTTCCTTCATTATTTCATAAATGCGGTTGAGCACGAAGTCAGGCATACCGTCATTTGTTTTCATTGACTCGTCAATAACTTTTGCGAGGCTGGGATAATCCCCTACCAGGAACCACGGGTCAACGGAAATACAGTGTCCGCCTACTCCGGGTCCGGGCTGCAAAATATTTACGCGGGGGTGCATATTGCAAATTTTAATTATCTCGTAAACATCCATATTGTCATGACGGCAAATTTTTGCAAGCTCGTTGGCAAAAGCTATATTTACGGCTCTGAAAGTATTTTCAACAACCTTTGTCATTTCAGCTGTTCTTATATCGGTAACTACGATTTCACCCTGACAGAATGACGCGTAAAGGTTTTTGATTTTTTCGCCGATTTCTTTGCTGTCGGCTCCGATTGTACGGTTATTGTGGAGAAGCTCATAAACCATATTGCCGGGAATTATTCGCTCGGGGGCGTGAACAAGGTTAATATCCTCGCCGATTTTAAAACCGTTTTCCTCTATAACAGGGCGCACATATTTATCAATTGTGCCCGGTGATACGGTTGACTCTACTACAACGGTGGCTCCTTTCGGGCAAACCTCCATAACGCTTTTAACCGCTGCCACAACATAGCAGGCGTCAACTTTTTTTGAAAACTTATCATAAGGCGTGGGAACGGACACGATATAAGTATCGGTCACCTGATACTCTGTTGTGAATTTAATTCCGGATTTTAACGCCTCGGCAAAAAGCTCGTCAAGCCCTTTTTCCTTAAATGTTGTTTTTCCGGCGTTAAGGGTTGCCACAAGTTCTTTGTTGTAGTCTGTTCCGACAACCTCCACCCCGTGGGAAGCCATCATAAGCGCTGTGGGCAAGCCTATATAGCCCAGACCGATTACATTTATCATTTTACATTATCTCCTTTTGAATATTTATATACTATTATGATTAACCAAATATATGCAAGTGACCTTGTTATACACAGCATCTGCAAAAAGAAAGTAATGTCCTTGCCGAATATTCCCGTCACTATGCCGCTGCCAATAGAGGCAACGGTAAGCAACACATCAAATATGATTTCTGACTTCTGCTTGCTGCAAACTACCAATGACTGTGAAATAGCAGTTCCTATAAGCCGGAAAGAGAACATTGGCGCTAATATTTTTATATATTCGCCTGCCTGTCCCCAGCCGCTTCCGAAAAACAACTCGCACAACGGCGGCGCCAAAAAATACATACCGAAAAACATCGGCACAGCTACTGCTGTCAAAAATAAAAGCGACTGCTTATACGCCTTAATAAATTTCCCCGTATTACGGTATTCAACAGAAGCTTGCTCAATAAATACCTTAGCCACATTTCCGCCTACTAAAGATATCGGCATACCGAGCACTTTATTTGACACAGAATAATAACCGAGGATCGTTGTATTAAACAAATTTTCAATTATAATTGAAATTACTGAAAAAGAAAAATTGTTTATAAATATAGCGGGAGTGGAAACAAGCGGCTGCCGCCTGTGCTGTCCGGCAACACTGAGCATCTCTTCTCTGCTTATCGATTTTATTTCCTCTTTGTATTTTAGCAGTCCTTTCGCCTGCTTAAAAACCCCTGCAAACAGTCCGACACCGTAAGGCATTACCATAGCGAAAACGCTGAATTCACGGTGTCCGAGAATATTTACAAGTATAATTCCCAAAAACAGCGCTCCGAAATGCTGAATAAATGTACGGATAACATACATTACGGAAATCAGCTTATATTCCCTTGCTCTGTTGTTAAAGGAAGTTAAAACATTAGTTATTCCGTAACCGGCAAGTATTAAAAAAACAAACGGGATAACATAAATATACCCTATGTATTCCCTTTTGAAAAATATTATATAAATTCCGTACAATACGGAAATAAGAACCGAAAGGACAATATTTATAATCATTGACAGCTTCACCAGCGCCAACGACCTGTGAAAGTCCTTTTCCGTTATTATTGCCACATCATAACGCAATGACATAACGCTTATAAATGTAAGCGGAATAGCTAAAAGATAAGTATATATTCCTATCTCATCAGCTGTAAAAACACGCGGCTGTAAAATCTGATAAATGGCAATAAATACGGAACCAACAACAGAGCCGCTGGTCAGCACAGCCAACGCTTTTATGAATTTTGAGCCTTTAATTTTATTTATCAAACTTTTCATTTAATATCTCCGTTTGACAAACTGTGTATTTACTGACACCGTTTGTTCGGACAGTTTCCGATAGCGGTGCAGCTTTGTGGGAGCCACGGTAAACATAACCCAACGCAAAATAATTATAGAAACCACACCATTATTGAACAGAGTCATAGGTGTTCCGTAGCACCATATTCCGAGATAAATACATAATGCCGCATATATCAGAATATATAGCCTGTTTTTGTTAATCTTACTTGTCATTTTCTGATAACAGAAATGATACATCATTCCCATAAAGAACGGGAAAACCGTAATGCCAAGATATTTAAAATTATACCACGCTGATGTCCAAAGGTCAGGAGGACCTGTTCCACTGTATGTTCCGTATGCGATATAGTAAACAATTCTGTCAACAGACAGATAGCCGCTCTTTCCGGGGAGTATGTCCGCCATCATCATAAGCCAGTCATATCCCCAAACGGTTGGCTGCGCATTAATGTATTCAAAAGCTACTATTGCTGTTCTTTGGTTAACGGCAAAAAGTCTTTCAATAATTGAAAGTATTGCTGCTGACACGCTGTTTCCCTCAGAAGCAACTCGTCCGTTACCGATTGTTAGAACAATCATAAACAAAACTGCGCTTAATCCCAAGATTACCATCTGAGATTTTTTCATTATTCTTATGTTGTAATAACTTTTAAGCATATATATATATGCGAGAACAATAGCTATGTAAAATACAAAAGCATTTCGTTGTCCGGTTCCCAAAAGGAAAACAACCATCAGCGCAAAAATCATCCAAAAGAAAAATTTATGCTTTTTGCGTTTTAAACCGAAAACCAAAAAAGTTGCCAAAATCGGAAGTAAAATTGCTCTGAACTGGTATATATATCCTGTTCCTTTAACAGAAAAATACTGCTCTCTTTCATTTGAATAATCTTCCGCCGAACCGCTGAAAAAGTCCTGCAACGAACGGAGAAAAACATTAATGCCACCCGCAACAAAGAAGTAAGTGCAGGCCAATAAAGACACTATAATGATTATCCATAGCATTACCATCTGCTGTGTTGAGGGATCACGGTCAATAAAATCGCTACCGTTTAAATAAACACCGGCGCCGCTCCTTTTTTTACCTATTTTTACGGCAAGCTCAATTCCTAAAATAAAGCACAGACAAGCAACCGGATAAATCATTTCCAGCTTTAAAGCAATTGCCGTTTGCCCTTTGGGAGCCATACAGATTCCGTAAAACATATTCATCTGCATTAACAGAAAAATTGTTGCCGGCGTTATGCGATACCTTTTAAAATAATAAATTGTATATGGCACCACTATTGCCGTAAAAATCAAAATAGTTATTGCGAACATAAAATCCCTCTTAAATATCGCAGTGATAATTAACCTCTGCGCTTATTTTTCTGAGTTATCTGCTTCAAATTTTTTGTCAAGCCAGTCGGACACTTTTCCGACGCATTTTGCCGGATTTCCGACAATTATTGATTCCGGTTCAAAGGTTCCCTTTACTACGCTGCCGGCGCCGATAATTGAGTTGTGCCCTATATGCGTGCCGCCAAGCAGACTTACGCGGGCGCCCACAAACACATCGTCTTCAAGATATATGGGCTTTAAAACAAGAAGGCTGTCTTCTTTATCCTTTTTCAACACAGCTTCTGCGTTTTTCAGATTCATATCAGCCGAAAAGACCGTATGCATTGAATAGTCATGAGTTAAGAACATTACCTCACGGGAAACGGTACAGCCTTTTCCGATATGAATAATACCGTAATCTTTCGGGTCAAAGTAAGTATCATTATATATGTATCTCGGCATACCGGGAATATCCATGCCTTTTTTACGGTAATAAGCCACAATCTTTTTCATATATGTATTTACATTAAACCACAGCAAACATCTTATCAGTTTAAGGTGAATGCGGTCTGCTATTTTCGCAAATGTTCTGAAAATTCTTCGCAATTTAAATCATCCTTTATAAAAGATATTTAAGGGCGGTTTCCTTAAAAGCTGCGTTTTCGCGCGACACTTCGTTCAGATACGCGGCACAGTTTTTGTCTAACTCTTCAAAATTCAGCGAAGTGTACCAACTATACAGGCTCTCTTTCATCTCGCTGTTAATTTCATCAACCTCAAAGCCTATTCCGACCTGCTTTGCCTGCTCGCCTACATAGGTATCCGGGCACACAAGAATGGGTATTCTTGAATAAAGCGCATGGAAAAACTTAATTGAAACAGCTTTTCTGAGGTTTACTGTTTCGTTGCCGTAAAGATTGTTTATAATATCAATCTTTTCAAGGTATTTTTTTGTATCCTCAACCGGAAAGCTGTCATGAAAATCGGTGTTAAGTATGCCTTTTTCCTCAGCGTAGGCTTTAAGCACATCGGCTTTTGTTCCGTAATAATGAAGTTTAAAGCGGCTGTCGTTTGCGAAAACATCAAGCAGCTTTTTGTTCCTTTCAAAGAACCTTACATATCCGATAAAGCCGATAGAAACGGGTTCCGGCGGACGGCGTGTTGAGGTGTGAACTTTCATGCCCTCAAGCGCGGAAAGGTTAAGGCTGTGAACGGGTATATAGTCGATTCCCTTCGGGAGAAAGTCAAGATAGCCTTTTGAGGATATTGTGGCAAACGCCGCGTTTTTGAAAACTTTTTCAAATCTTCTGCGCCTTGATTTTTTCTCATATCCCATATTATCACGGACATTAAGGCAGTACTTGCCTTTATATTTCCGCGCGAGATAACCGGCGAACATAAAAATCGCAACATCGTTCCACACAATTACAAAATCGTACTTATTTTTATTAAGTATTCTTGCGGCGTACGGCAGGAACATCATATATTTTATCATTTTGAAAATTTTAGGCCATCCCTGCTTAACCGTATTGACATAACGGTATTTGTGAGAACAGTCGAAAGCTTCGTCCTCGCCGTATTTGTCCATATAGATTATATCGTATTCCACACCGTGTTCTTTAAGCAAATCGGTATAAAGCGAGATAAGCGACATGTGCTTAATATTAACTGCGCTCAAAATAGCAATTTTTTTCATTTTCTTCATTCCCGTTTATTTTTTGCACGCGTCATTTATAGCTTCAACATATAAAGCGGTGCACTGTTCCTTTGAAAACCGGGCAAGGGCAAGTTCTCTTGCCTTTTCGCCCATTTGCCGCAGCTTGTCCCTGTCGGCTTTTAAAGATTTCAGCGCTTTTACAAACTCCTCGGCGTTTTCTGGCTCGCAAACTTCGCCTATTTCGTATTCCTTAACGATTTTAC
The DNA here is from genome assembly GCA_944380765.1 of uncultured Clostridia bacterium. GTDB lineage: Bacteria > Bacillota > Clostridia > Oscillospirales > Acutalibacteraceae > Fimenecus. Next base: position 12,625 of record CALWIO010000010.1, on the reverse strand, counting down.
AAAGTTCGCTGTCATTGTCGAACGCTGCAAGCACGGGAGAACCCGCCGCCATAACTGAAACTGTTTTGCTGGGGAAAGCGCCCTTGCCCGTGCCTTTTTTGCACGCCACAACGCACACATCGCCGAGGCTGTAAACCTGCGCGATTTTTTCGGGCGGCTGAAGCGGAAAAAGCTTAATATTATCCAGCGAATTTTCCTTGATTTCGCGTTCAAGCGTTTCCTTTTCCGCGCCGTCGCCGAAAACTACAAACTCTGTGTCCCTTTCGCCGCTCATAAGCTTTGCCGCCTGCGCTAACATACCTATACCCTGCGCTTTGCCGAGATTTCCGGCGTAAACCGTTTTAAATGTATCGGCGTTCAGCCCGAGTTCTTTTATAAGGCTGTTTTCGCTTTTAGCAACAGGTTTTACGCTTTCGGTATCCACCCAGTTGCGTATTACTCTTATTTTACCCGCGGGGACGCCTTTTTTAAGAATATTATTCTTAATGTCCTCGCTGATTACAATTATAATATCTGCGTTTTTATATGTAAAGTCCTCAATTTTCCTGCCGATTTTCCATATAAGTGAGTTTTCGCTTGTCATTCCCGCGTTTACGAGAGAATCCGGAAAAACATCTTGCAGAGAAAAGACAAAAGGCACATTCCTTTTATATTTTTTGCTTAATTTTTTCTTAACGAGAGCGCAAAGCAAGCCCTGAGTAGGCGGCGTGCTTCCGGAATAGACGGCATCCACTCCTTTCGCCCTTTTGCCCTTGCTGTACTGAATAAGATTAACAAGAATATACCTTGCGGCTCTGACGATGGGATTTCTTCCCTCTCTGAACATTTTAAAACGGTACACCTTTATTTTTCCGTTTTTAAGCTCTTCAACCGGTTTGTTTTTATATTCCCGATATACTTCCTCGGTAATTCCCCTTGTAGGAGTCGGGGAATATACTTCGATTTCAAACCCGGCATTTGCAAAAGCTTCCGCAAGGTCATCGGATAAATGGGAACTTGAAATTTTTTCGGGATAATAATAAGGAGATAATTCCAGTACTTTCATAATTCAAACCTCGGCTTTTCCGTCTGTTTTTGCTCTGAGCTGTTCCAGTTTATCAAGCACCTCACCTGTCGGCGTCCGGGCAAAAAGCTCAAAATTGCTCCTTATAGTTTCATCGTCAAATTCCCACCAGCGGATTTTTAAAAGGCGTTCTATGGTTTTATCATCAAACCTTTTTTTAATAGGTTTTGCCGGAACGCCTGCCACAATCGTATAAGGCTCCACACTTTTTGTAACAACGGCTCCCGCGCCTACAACCGCGCCGTCGCCTATTGTAACATCTCTGCAAATTACGGCATTGGCGCCTATCCAAACATCGTTTCCGATTTTGCAGGGAGTTGCGAAACGGTCATACAAAATTTCATTTTCGCCTGTAAGCCCCATATACGGGGAATAAAGAAAAGAATGGGTGGTAACCCTTGTATAATCGTGATTTGCCCCGCCTATTCCCACATTCCATGAGATAGAGCAAAAAGCTCCTATATCCGCGTGCCAAGCGGTAAAGTTTTTGCCGGTATATGAATATTTGCCGAAAGAAGAAGAATATATGAGCGCGTTGCGCTGAATACTTACATTATCCGCAAACGCCGAATCCTCGGTTCTTGTAAAATCGCCAATATTGACATGGCTGCCAATCCTGCAATTTTTTACAAATGTATTTTTCCAGATTTTTGAGTCTTCGCCGGTTTCGGTTTCAATTACCTTTGCGGTTTCGTCTATATACGCTTCCATCTTGCACCCCTGAGCTGTTATTCAAGCTCAATTTTCACCATTGACAATACCTGCTCTTCTTTCTGCTTACAGGCGTCCATATCTTTTCCGGTAACAATAAGCTGACCTATACAATCGTTAGAATCGACAAATTTTCTTATTTCATCGCCCTTATGCTTAAAGAAAGTAACCTCCCGTACGGCAGGGTCATCAGAACCTGTATAGCAAATATCTTTGATTATTCCGCTTCTGTCCGTACTGAAAATCATTTTAGCAAGAGCCGCGGTTTCATAGCTGTTTCTCTTATCCCAATAATCGCGCGGATTATCGCCCACAGCCATAGCGGCAATCATCTTATAATATTCAACTCCGTAATTTATTTCAACCAGCTCCGGCAGACAATTAGCGCCGACACGGCCTGTAAGCTCAATTACATAAACCTTATTATCCTTTAAAATAAGGTCCACATTTACTGCGCAGTTATCAAGTCCCAGCGCTTTTATTGCCTTTTTTACAGTTTCAACCGTCTGCTTATATACATCTTCGTCAGCGTCCAAAGGAACATAGTGGCCAACCGGAACAGCGGTATGACTTAAATATGTGCTGTCGCCGTGGGGCATAACAAAAAATATTTCTCCCTTATATACAAACGCCTGCGCGCCGAACTCCCAACCCTCAATAAATTCCTCAACTATGCAATAACTTCTTTTTGTAAGCTTCATTGCTTCGTTGAAACCGTTGAGCGCGGCTTCACGGGTTTTGGAGATATATACGCCGCGGCTGCCTTGAAGGTCGGTAGCTTTTATAATAACCGGAAGCGCAAGTTCATCAAGAGCCTTGTTAAGCTGAGCTTCGTTTGATATTTCAAAATACTTGGCAGTGCTGACATTTTCCCTCATAAAAGCTTTTTTCATTTTAGCTTTATCATTGCACATTACCGCCGATTCTTCTTTAAGTCCGGTAAGTCCGAGAAGGTCGCAGGTCTTTCCGAGAGCCGCGATGCCTGTATCAAGGCAGCAGGTAGCAACACCGTCAAGATTTAAGTCCTTTGCCTTTTGCGATACTTCGTCAGGCTTTGCAATATTCATATAGCAGACCTCGTCCGCGAGCGCAATACAAGGCGGGTTATTGTCGGGCATTGTGCCGGCAATTGTTGTTATTCCCATTTCCCTCGCCGCTTTATAAAGTCCGACCTGACCTCTGCCCGCTCCGAGAATTAACAGTCTTTTTCCCATTTTTATCCCCTTTTCTGATGTTATTTATTTTATGTTTATTGATATTTTGCTGATTGCGTTTTCGCAGCTCGCTACGGCTGATTGCGTGTCAGAGCTTTGAGATATTACAAAGCCCGCTCTGTCAACGCTGCTGCCGATTGTTCCGACGCAGTCGCCCGCCGATTTTGTAAATGTTATTTCGCGGACGCCTTCGCACCCGCGCGCCTGTTCAACTCCGGTGATAGATTCTATTTTTCCCTGACCGCATTCAAAATATCTTATAGCCGAACCTTTTGAAAACTTTGGCTCTATATCCGGCTTTTCGCCGAGGGCAATCTCTATTGTCGCCTTTACCATATCAATGCCCGTTGAGAGCGGAACAAGATGCGTAGTTATACAGTCGCCGCCCATTCTGGCGCCGAGTTCAATCATTTTAGGTCCGTTTTCGGTAAGCATTATTTCCACATGAGCGGGTCCGTTTTCAATTCCCACCGCTTTAACGGCTTTTTTTGCCAAATCTTTGATACTTTCAACCTGAGTTTTTTCAAGCCGGCTGGGCTGACTGTGCCCCATTTCCACAAAATGAGGCGCGCCGGTAGTAAGTTTATCGGTCACCTGCAAGATATGGGCTGTTCCGTCAACCGCCATGACCTCAACGCTGACTTCGCTTCCGCGGAGATATTCCTCAATTATCACTCCGCCCATTCTGCCGTTTGAGGAACTGTATTCAACGGCGTTGACAAGCTCGTCCCTGTTATTTATCAGCATTACTCCCCTGCTGCCGGCGTTATCCACAGGCTTGCTTATACAGGGGTATGTTATTTTATCCGAAATTTTGCTTAAATCCTGCGGTGAAGACAGAATAAAATACCACGGGTGAGAAGCTCCCCCCGCTTCAAAGGCTTTTATCATTTCGCCCTTGTCGGTAGCTTTAACCGCGGTTTCGTAAGATATGCCTACCAACCCAAGCTTTTCGGCGGCATAAGCCACCGAGCGCATTGGCATATCGGTAGCGAGCGTCATAATTCCGTCCGCCTGAAAGTCCCTTGCCGCTTCAAATATTCCTTTTTCGTCAATGGTGCTGACATTGTAAAATTTATCGGCAAAAGGTATTCCTGCCGCTTCGGGATTATAATCAGCAACTCCGACGGTAAGTCCCATTTCTTTTGCTTTTTTAATTGCGGGAAGCTGAAGCACAGACGCGCCGACCACAAACAGCTTTTTCATTTATTCAAGACTTCCTCTCGCTCGGTGTTTTCAGCAGGAGCTTCCTGAGCCGATACAAAAATATTTTCATGCTTTACAACGGAAATGAGCGTTTTGAAAAGTATTTTCACATCAAGCAGAAAAGTCATATTATCAACATAATAATTATCCTGTTCAAACTTTTCCTCCTGAGTGGCGGAATTTCTGAAATATGCCTGAGAATAACCGGTTATACCCGGTCTTATCTCAAACCTCTTTTTAATGCTTTCCGGAATTTCATCATAATTTTTAGTTGTAAGCGTAGGACGGGGACCGATAAAACTCATATCGCCCTTTAAAACATTAAGTATCTGCGGCAGCTCGTCAAGTGAAGTTTTCCTCATAACCCGTCCGATTTTTGTTACCCGCGGGTCATTTGAACTGTTGAAAGTGGACCCGTCGGAATTTCTTATATCGGGAGCGTTTACATACATTGAGCGCAGTTTATACATTTTAAAGCTTTTGCCGTTTCTTCCCCGTCTTTCGGCATTATAGAACACAGGACCGGGGTCGCTTATGTAGATTATCGGCGCCATTACCGCAATTACCAGCAGTACGAACGGCGTTGCCGCAAGAGAAATTAAAAAGTCGATTATTCTTTTAAAACATTTTTTATACATCAGAGTTCACCCGTATCAAAGCAACTCGCCGCAGACTTTTTTGAAAGCGGTGATGATATAATCGGCATCATCGTCGCTCAAACAGGTATGAAGCGGGAGGGTTATTTCGTTTTTATACTGTTCATAGGCGTTAGGGTAATCCTTTATATCCATTCCCATGGCCTTATAGCCGGTGTGCATAGGCAGCGGCTTATAATGAACATTTGCAGCTACGCCCATTTTCGCCATTTCAACTATAAAATCATTCCTCAGCTTTTCGCTTACGGCTTCTCCGTTTTTATTGAAAAGTCTGACTGCGTAAATATGCCCTGAGGATTTATAATCGTCTGTATAATGTTTCAGCGTTTCAACGCTCAAAGACGAAAAGGCGCTGTCATATTTTTCTATCAGCTCACGGCGGCGGCTGAGAATCGAGTCATATCTTCTCATCTGGCCGAGGCCTATCGCCGCGTGAACATCGGTCATATTGCACTTATACCACGGACTTACAATATCGTACTCCCACGCGCCGAGCTGAGTTTTCGCAAGGGCGTCCTTACTCTGCCCGTGCAGGCTCATAAGCATATAGCGGTGATACAGCTCCTCATCGTCAACGCCGGGAATACTGCGCCATGTTACCGCGCCGCCCTCAGCCGTTGTAAGGTTTTTAACCGCGTGCCATGAGAAGTTAACAAAATCCGCTCCCTGCGCCGCTGGCTTTCCCTTATATTCGGCTCCGAATGAATGGGCGCCGTCCGCCATTACTATACATCTTGAAAAAATTTGCTGTAATTTGTTTTCTGACGGAACAAATTTATTTTTATTTTTTTCAACTATTTCGGATATTCTGTCATAATCGCAGGGTATTCCGAACAAATCAACAGGAATTATAACCTTTGTTTTCTCAGTAATGAGTTTTTCAAGGCTGTTATAGTCCATTGTGAATTTTCCTTTTTCACAATCAACCGGAACAATCTTCGCCCCCACATGGGCAATTACCGAGGCTGAGGCGGTATATGTATAAGCCGGAACGATTACCTCATCGCCCTCGCCCACTCCGAGAATACGCAGCGTCATTTCCGCGCAGGCGGTATTTGAATTAAGGCAGACCGCTTTTTTGTTTTCGCACCTTTCTGCCGTCAGTCTTTCAAGCTCTTTGGTTTTGGGGCCGGTGGTTATCCAGCCGGATTTGAGCGCGTCAACGACCTCGTCAATTTCAGCCTGAGTAATATCGGGCGGGCTGAAAGGTATATTACGCTTTGCGGGCGTTTCGTTTCCGTTGGTATTCATCAAAATATTCCCCTTTTTAATCCAAAAATAAATTAAAAATTCTCAGTATTTAATATTCTTTATTAAAATAAAACACATCAAAGCAAATTTAAAATACAAAATACGAAAATTCTGTACATTTTTGTCTTAATTCTGCTATTAAACCGACATGGTATGCTATTAGTGTATATCCTTATGTATTTTACTACATTTTATATATATTGTCAACGAAAGGAAACTATTTACAGCGCCCCTGAATATCGGTAAAGAACAGCCTGTATTCGCCGGTTACGGGGTCCTTTTCGGTGTAGTCGGCATAAACCGCCTCTCCCCTGCCGTAAAGTATGGCTACACTGCGTTTCACGGCGGGTTTCTCCGCTGTTTCGGGGTTGGCGGAAAGGGCTTTCCGCACCTGTTTTAGTTTTGCGTCTTTTACATAAAGCGACAAGGGCAGAAAACCCGACGAGTTTGTGGCTAATCTGTCGCATATCATAGCGTCACGCAGAAAATCGCGGTTTACACCGTCAAGCGAGCAAAGATAATCAAAAAGCAGGTCGCTGAGTCTGTCAAGGGGCATTTTGCTGATTCCGGCGCCCTGATTTTCAAGATAATCCGCAAAACCGGAAAAAAGAGAATACGGCTCTTTTTTGCAGGCTTCAAGCGCGTATTTTACCGTGCGTCTAAAACGGCCGCTGTTATATACCGAATCAAACGCCTGTTCGGTTTTTTTGAGCGCTTCCTTTTGCGAGACGGTCAGCCACGGCGTGGATATGACCTCATAAGGCGGTTTTTTTGAGAACTCGCAGGGAAATTTCTGAGGCTGTTCACGCATGGGAGAGCCGTACAGCAGCTTTAAAAATCCGAATTGCAGCATATCCGCGCCGAGATAAAACGCAGTATTGAAGCTGCGGCAGAAGCTGCCGAAGTCCTCATAAGGCAGGCCGGCTATCAAGTCAATATGGACATGTAGATTGCGCGGGGCAATAAGCCGTTTGATATTTTCGCAAAGCCGCTTAATATCTGTTTTACGGTTAACCGTTTCAAGAGTTTTCTCATTAAAGCTCTGTATGCCGATTTCCAGCATTACCGAGCCTTTCGGCATAGTTTCAAGCAGGCAAAGCTGCGCCTCGTCAAGAATATCGCCGGCTATTTCAAAATGAAAGCAGGTTCCCTTTGGTATGCTCTTTGAATACTCGCTTTTTATAAACGAAAATATTTCGCACGCCCTTTTTTTATCGGCGTTAAAGGTGCGGTCAACAAACTTTACCGTTTTCGCTCCGCTTTGCGCAAGGCGGAGAATATTTTTCTTTGCGTTTTCCAAGTCGAAGAACCTTACTCCTCCGCAGCGGCCGGAAAGGCAATAGGCGCAGGAGAAAGGACAGCCCCTTGAAGTTTCCAAATAGGCTATTCTGCCGTTAAGCGACCTGAAATACTCCTCGCAGTAAGGCGAAACGGGGTCCGAGTGCGAAACATAGGGCTCGCTTATTTTAAGCCCGTTTTCGGTACGGCAGCAAACGCCCTGTACCGTTTCTGGCGGTACTGAGTCATAAAGCGCCTGCAAAAACGCGGCAAAAGGCTCCTCGCCCTCACCGCTTATTACCGCGTCGATTTCGCTGTGCTCTGAAAGCAGGCTTTCCGCCCTATACCCCGCCTCCGGTCCGCCGAGCGCGACAATAACTCCCGGCAGCTCTTTTTTTACCCGTGAGGCTAATTCCAGCACTCTTTCAACATTCCATATATATGTGCAAAATCCGACGACATCCGGCTCGCTTTTAACAATGCGGGCAAAGACGCCGTCGGCAGGTTCATTCACCGTTCCCTCAATTACCTCGGCGGTAATATCGCCGGTGCAATAGGCGCGCACGCCCGCGAAAAGGCACCACGGCGCAGTTGATGAATGTATGTATTTTGAATTTAAACAGCAGACAGCCGCTTTCATTTTTACCCCTGATTTTCTCTGTAATAAAAACATAAGGGCATAAAGCCCCTATGAAAAAATTTGCGCGGTTTATTCTTCGCTTTCTTTTTCTCCGCGTTTTGCCAGTTTATTTGTATTTATTGAATTGCGGTAAACCCAGAAACGGCAGACCAAAAATTCGGTAATCAGATTACAAAGCATTGTTGTAATCTCGACAAGATATTCGTTTACGCCGGCGTTTGCGGCAAGGTGACCGAGATAGGTTGAAACCGGGGTGAAAATGCAGTAATAAAACGCGACTTTCAGCATAGCTACCGGCACATTATTAGCCGACTTAAAGGTATAGCGGCGGTTGACGGTAAAATTATACAGTACCGAAAGCACCAGAGACGGAAGATAGCACGCCCAGTACTCAAATTCGGTCAGCTCCGTAAGGAGAGTAAAGGTAACAATCTGAATAATTCCGGCGCCCATTGAAAAGGCTACGAATTTAAGCACCTGCACGGCGGTTTCTTTTTTTGTAAGTTTGGGTCGGTTTTTATTTTCTGTCATCTGCGTTCACTCCGGGAAAAATATCAATAAATAACTTAAGGCTGTTCAGTTTATCTGTTCAGCTTTATTATAATATCATTTTTCGGAGTATTTTGCAAGCCGGAAGCGAAGACTATTAAAGTTATATCCAAAAGCGGCACGGGACGGATAAATTTAAAATTATAAAAGGCTTATCCGTTTTTAAAGATTATAAAAACTATGAAACTAAACGCGGCTTTACGCCCACTTTTTTACGATATTTTGTTGCATTATCGGGCGCTGTCTTTTATAATTAAACTGACTTTATAAAACAGGAGGGCAAAAATGGAAAAATCAAGAGAAAGAAGACCTTTTGGCTTTAAGGACAAGCTGGGTTACGGCTTCGGGGATTTCGGCTGCAACATGAGCTTTGCCTTTATTAACAGCTATCTTATGGTCTTTTATGTAACTTGTATGAAAATTGACCCCGGTCATTTTTCGATTATAATTTTGCTTGCCAAAATTTTTGACGCCATAAACGACCCGATTATCGGCGGTATATGCGACGCCTCAAAGCCGGGCAAAAGCGGAAAATTCAAGCCGTGGATAAAATGGGCGAGTATTCCCCTGCTTATTTCCAGCGTTCTGATGTTTATTTATGTGCCCGACGCGCCCTACGCCTTGAAGCTGGCGATGTGCCTGGGACTTTACTGCGTATGGAGTATTGCTTACACAAGCGTAAATGTGCCTTACGGCTCTATGCAGTCGGTTATTACCACCGACCCGCGCGAGAGAACGGCTCTTTCAACAAGCCGCAGCATAGGCGCTCTGCTCGCACAGCTTCCCATAATGATTGTTCTTCCTCTTCTTGTTTATGATGAAAACGACAATCCCCGCGGCGAGCTTTTCATCATTTTTGTGGCGGTCATGGGAATTATAGGGCTTATATCTTTTTATCTTCTCAGAAAGCTGACGGTTGAGCGCGTTGCTCCGCAGACAAACGCTCCTCAGAAATTCAACTACGCCGCCACGCTTATCTCGTTTTTCAAAAACCGTCACATGCTGGGCGTGACAATATCTACGGTATCGTATCTCGCCCTTATGATGACCGTTACCAACTCGCTTCAATATGTGTTTATGTGTTATTTCAAAAACACCGACCTTATTTCGCTTGCCACAATTCTGGCGGGACTGCCCGTTGCGCTGGGTATTGTTCTTGTAAAGCCGGCGACTAAGAAATTCACCAAAAAGCAGCTTTGCACCTATCCTTTTGCCGTGTCCGCGGTCACCTCAGGTCTTGCGGCGTTTATCCGTTTTGAAAACCCATATATCTGGATTGCGCTCATTTCAATAGCCATGTTCGGCGCGAGCTTTTACATGGTGCTTATGTGGGCTCTTGTCGCGGACTGCATTGACTATCAGGAAGAGCAGACCGACAGAAGAGAGGAAGGCTCGATTTACGCCACATATTCCCTGTTCAGAAAAATCGCCCAGGGAGTAGGCGCATCTCTTGTGTCGCTTGCCATTAAGCTCACCGATTACGACCAGACGCTCAGCGCTCTCGAACAGGCTGACGGCGTTGCGGAAAAAATTTATTTTGTCACCGGATTTCTGCCCTTTATAGGCTCAATAATATGTCTTGTCAGCATGCATTTCCTGTACGGACTCGGCGACGGCAAGGTTACAAAGGAGGAAAAATAATGAGAACCGTTACAAACATTAACAAAGGCTGGCTGTTTTCAAAAAAAGCAAAATCGGCGCCTGAAACTCTGCCCTCGGATTTTGAGCCGGTTGATTTGCCGCACACATGGAACGGCAGCGACGGTCAGGACGGCGGCAACGATTATTACAGGGGAAAATGCTATTACGCCAGAAGTCTTGACAAAAGCCTGTTCACAGGCGAAGTAAACTATCTTGAATTCAAAGGCGTAAACTCCTCGGCTGAGGTTTATTTTAACGGAGAGCTGCTCGGCAGTCACGACGGCGGCTACTCGACTTTCAGAATAAAACTGCCTGATATAAACGATGAAAACCTGCTTGTGGTTTCGGCTGACAACTCGCCTGACGAAAGGATTTATCCGCAGGTTGCGGACTTCACTTTTTACGGCGGAATTTACAGAGATGTCAGCATTATATCCGTAGGCAAAAACCATTTTGACCTTGAATACTGCGGAGCTCCGGGTATTGCCGTAACTCCGCAAATGAACGGTTCTGACGCTTCGGTAACCGTTGAAGCGTATATAGGCGAAGCTGACGGCTGCGAAACCGTTTTTGAGATTTATGACGGAGAAAAACTCATTGACGCTAAGAGTACGGACAGCGAAAACCCGAAAGCGGAATTTATTATAAAAGACGCGCGTTTATGGGACGGCACAAAAGACCCGCACCTATACACGGCAAAGGCTATTCTTAAAAAGAACGGTGAAGCCGAAGACGAGTTAAGCGCGGACTTCGGCTGCCGCAGTTTCAGCATTGACCCTGAGAAGGGATTTATTCTCAACGGCAGACCGTATCCTTTAAGAGGCGTGGCAAGACATCAGGACCGTCCGGAGAAAGGCAACGCCATAAGCCTTGCCGACCACGAGGAGGACATTGACTTAATATGCGAAATGGGCGCTAACACCGTGCGCCTTGCTCACTACCAGCATGACGAGGCTTTTTACAGTCTGTGCGACCGCAGGGGCTTGATTGTATGGGCGGAAATCCCATATATTTCAAGGCACATGCCCGACGGCACGGAAAACACCCTTTCGCAGATGAAAGAGCTGATTTGCCAAAACTACAATCACCCGTCAATAGTCGTGTGGGGACTTTCCAACGAGATTACCATGAACGGCGCTTCCGACAGCAGTCTTTTGGAAAATCACAGAAAGCTCAACGATTTGGCGCACAGTCTTGACAAGACAAGGCTTACCACGATTGCAATACTTTCAATGTGCGCGCCCTCGGAGGAATACACCCAAATTCCCGATGTGATTTCCTACAACCACTATTTCGGCTGGTACGGCGGAAATGTGGCTATGAACGGCGTCTGGTTTGACGATTTCCACAAGAAATACCCTAACCGCTGCGTAGGACTCAGCGAATACGGCTGCGAAGCGTTGAACTGGCACACCTCCAAACCGGAGCAGGGAGATTATACAGAGGAATATCAGGCGTATTATCACGAGGAAATGATAAAGCAGATAGCCGACAGGCCGTACCTTTGGGCAACTCATGTGTGGAATATGTTTGACTTTGCCGCCGACGCCAGAAGCGAGGGTGGTGAAAACGGAATGAATCACAAGGGACTTGTGACATTTGACCGCAAATACAAAAAGGATTCTTTTTACGCTTATAAGGCGTGGCTTTCAGAAGAGCCGTTTGTCCATATATGCTCAAAGAGATACATTGACAGGGTTGAAGATAAAACGCGCGTCACCGTTTACACAAATCTGCCGCAGGTAGAGCTTTTCGCGAACGGCGTCAGCGTCGGAAAAATGCAGCGCGGAAAATATCCTTTCTATCACTTTGAGGTTGAGAACAAGGGCGAAACAAGGCTCACAGCCAAGGCGGGCGACTGCTCCGACGAAAGCGTTATCCGCAAAACGGACAGCTTTAACACCGACTATATTATGAAAGAACAGGGCGCGGTTATTAACTGGTTTGAGATTGAAACGCCGGCGGAATATTTCTCGGTCAACGATACAATCGGCGATGTTCTTTCCACTTTCAAGGGAAAGATTTTCGCTCTTAAAATGTTAAGGATAATCAAAAAAACTCTCGGCGGCTCAAAAGAGGGCGGAGCAATGAGCGCCGCGGGATTCAAGCTGAACAGAACCATGCTCGATATGGCCAAGGGCTTCACGATTAAAAGGGCGTTTATGATGCTCGGCGGCAAATTCACAAAAGAACAGATACTTGAAATAAACGCCATGCTTAACAAAATCAAGAAGAAGAAATATCCACGATGAAGATTCGGGGTGTATTAACAATCATGCTACTCTGCGGAACGACCGCTGCATATGCCTGCGGGAAAACCATAACCTTATCAATTATAATAGTCGGTCGCAAGTTTAGACAAGAACAAACAACAAAATGCTGTATAATGTCAAATTTTACCGCCCTTTGAATACTG
>CALWIO010000009.1 GCA_944380765.1 uncultured Clostridia bacterium | reverse complement strand
GGTTCGGAATAGTGTAGTGCTGGCGGTCTATCTCTTGTTTTCGGTTGCTTGCTTCCTTACCGTACATGAGCATTCGCACACGGCTACAAACACGCCGAGTCCCAAAAAGAACATCTCGTACCCTACCGCTCCGACAATCATACCGCCCGCGGCCATAACCACAGCCATTGCAACAACGGGGAAAATCGCGAGCACGCTCTCAACAGTCGCCCGGTTTTTGGTATCGGTAATATCGGTAACCCAGGCGTTGAACGCCGAGTCGTTACTCGTTGAGCCCATAAAGGTCATTACGCAGTCCATTACAATAACCGCCGTAACGGTCGCGGAAAGAATTTTTACCTCGTCGCTGAGAGAAAAAAGCGCGGCTATACGGCTTCTGGAAATAAGTCCGAAAGAAGCGGTAACGGCTCCCCACAGAATATATCCCATTGAAATAAACCATTTTCTTGTATTTACCCTGTCGCTTATTATTCCGATTACAAAAGTTGTGACCACCGCCGTGACCGCGCTGTACGCCACCATTTTGCTGATTGCGTCCATTACCGAAACGGAGCCGTCAACGGCGGTCTGTGACGCGCCGCTGTAAACGGAATTATACAAAAACAGGTTGAAATACATATTTTCAACATTCCACGCTATCTGACCCACAAGTCCGAAAAGCAGAATATTGAACCATTTTGAAGCCGAAAGCCCGGCACGCTGTTTCATAATTGCGCCCCCTGACCGTTATTTAAAAAGATATACTCTTGTTTCGTAAGGTCTTGTTACAAAAGAGTTATCCGAAAGCGGGCATATCCTGTAATTTGAAAGCACCAGCTCGCCCTTTGAAAGGTCAAAGCCTGACGGAGCCTCAAACCTGACATTTTTATCCGTAAAGGAATTTATTACGAGCATTCTCTGCCCCTCATACTCCCTTTCAAAAACATAAAGAGTTCGGCTTTCCTTTAAGTGCTCCTTATAGCTTCCGTAAACGGCGATTTCGTTTTCCTTGCGGAATTTGAGCAGCTTGCGGTAATAATTGAGTATAGAGTTGGGGTCGTTTTCAGCCGCCTGCACATTTATCTCGGTATAATTGGGATTAAGCTCAAACCACGGCTTTGCTGTTGAGAATCCGGCATAGGGGCTGTCATCCCACTGAACGGGAGTTCTCGCGTTTTCACGGGAGCATTTATTGGCGAGCTTCAAAAACCTGTCGCCCTTTATTCCTATTTTCGCGAACACCTTCTGATTGTTAAAGGTCACCACATCTTTATACTTATCAAGGCTGTCAATATGTATATTTGTCATACCGATTTCCTGCCCCTGATAGATAAAGGGCGTGCCGCATTGAAGATAGCACATGGTGGCGAGCATTTTCGCGCTCTCGACACGGTATTTAAGACTGCCGTAACGGTCTATTATTCTCGGGTGGTCATGATTTTCAAGGTAGAGGGTATTCCACGCCTTGCCTGCAAGCTCGTTCTGCCAGTGAGTAAAAGCCTTTTTGAGTTTTTTAAGGCTGAACGGAACGCTCACCCAGTCGGTCATAATGCTGTCCGCCTCCATGTGCTGGAAGTGAAACATGGTATTGAGCACCTGATTTTCGCCCTCGGTTATAAATTCCAGAGCGGTTTCGGTTGTCATCATAGGACCTTCGCCCACCGTGAAGCAGTCATAATGGTCAAGCACATCATGGCGGAACTCGGCAAGGTACTCGTAAAGATGAGGTCCTTTTTTATAGTGTTCGATTCCGGTAGAGATAGGAAGCGGAAAACCGTCGGGCAGGCCCTCGTCCTTGGAAATATAAGTAATTACATCTTCCCTGAACCCGTCAACGCCCATATCAAGCCAAAAACGCATTATGCTCTTGACCTCTTCGCGCACTTTGGGATTGTCCATATTAAGGTCGGGCTGTCCTTTTGAGAACACATGAAGATAATACTCGTCAAGCTCCTTGTTATACTCCCACGCTCCGCCCTCAAAGCAGGAAAGCCAGTTGTTGGGCGGTTTTTTGTCGCTTTTGCCCTTGCGCCAGAAATAATAGTCATGATAAGGATTATCCTTGCTCTTCATACTCTCGCGGAACCACTCGTGCTCGCTGGAAGTATGATTTATAACAAGGTCCATAAACACTCTTAATCCTCTTTTGTGCGCCTCGTCAAGCACCTTTTTAAAGGTTTCAAGGTCGCCGTATTCGGGATTGATGTTTTTGTAGTCGGAAATATCATAGCCGTAGTCCGCGTTCGGCGAGGGATAAAGCGGAGAGAACCAGATAGCGTCAACATTGAGGCTCTTAATGTAATCCAGCTTTTTCAGCACTCCGCCGAGGTCGCCGATTCCGTCTCCGTCAGAATCGCAGAAGCTGCGCGGCCAAATCTGATAAACCGCCATTTCCTTATACCAGGTCTTTTTCATAAATCAACACCCCTATCGAAAAATTTTCCAAAAACAGTATAACATACGCTGTGTTCAAAAACAATTATTATGCCGAAAAAATTTATTGAATTGTACTCTTATTTATTTAAAAGACGGGGGTATTTTTATTTATTTTGCCGTTGTGCTTTTATCAAATCAAGAGTATAATACAGTTTGAACATCAGAACTTATCGGTAAAGGAGGACGGTGCTTTGGAAACAATACTCGGAAGAATTTTTGAAACGGACAAAGCCGCCAGAGAAAAGGTCGCGGCCGAGAAAAAACGGCTTGACTCGATAAACGAGGAAATCGCCGCGGAAAAGGCAGAGTTTGACCGGCAGCTTAAAGCTGACGCTTTAAAAGCGATTGCCGAAACGCAGGCTCAAACCGAGAAAATCCTTGACCGTGAAACAGAACGCATTGACCGTCATTTTGAGAAAACCAAGGCGGACCTTGAAAAGGCTTATGCCGAAAACGGCGCCAGATGGGCCGAAGAAATTTTCCGCGAAGCCGTTAAATAACGGCTGCCGGCACGAAAGGAAGCGACTTTATGAACAAAGCGGAAAACGCTCTGCTGGCAAAAGCTCACGCGCTGTATGCCAAAAGGCTCACAAGCAGCGATTATTCCGCTATGCTTATGTGCCGCACAAATTCGGAGCTGCTTGCCTATCTTCAGGCTAACACCTCCTATGCTCAGCAGATTGAAAAAATTTCCGGCTCAAATAAGATGACGCGCGCGCGTTTTGAGCTTATTCTCAGAAACGCTCAGCTTGACCGCATTGCTTCGCTTTGCAGGTTTGAAAAGCTGATAGGCGAAAAGCTTTACAGATATTTTATAGTAAAAAACGAGATAGAAACCATAATTTACAGCGCAAGGCACCTTGACACCGGCGAGATTTCGGATTTATCCTCCGTTCCGCCTTTTTACAAAAAGGAGCAGTCGGTATCAGGCGAAGAGCTGTCTTACGCGCGCTCGTTCGAGCAGCTTTCCCAGGCGCTCACAGGAACGCCGTACAAATCCATTGTGGACTCGGTTATCTCAAACAAGCAGCAGACTACGCTGGCGGTTCTTGAAAACGCTCTGTACGAATATCTTTATTCCCGGACGGCTGACACGGTCAGCAAGAGTTTTAAGGGCAGACAGCGTGAGGAGATACTCGACTACTTCCGTTTTATTTCGGATATGATTATGATTGAAGCTCTTTACCGCCTTAATTCAAGCTACGCTTTCGGCAACAACTACAAGGCGAACGCCTATATTTCAGCCGTCAGCGCCTTTACTCCGGAGGAAAAGCGAAAGCTCGCGGAAAGCTCTTCGGGCGAAGAGATACTGGAAGCAGTAAACTCTTCATGCTACAAAAAATACTTTGAAAAGACCGGCGGCGCGCCCATAGAGCGCTGCACGAGAAAAGCGGTTGTTAAAATGTGCGCCAAAAAGCTCAGGTATTCGCAGAACCCGATAGTCTGTATGCTTTGTTACAGCACTATCGCGGAAAACGAGATAAAAAATATCACTCATATTGTTGAAGGTATTAAATACAATCTTTCTCCCGATGAAATATCGGAAATAATCGTGAAAGGAGAATGCTGATGTCTATTGAAAAAATGCGGCTTGTTAAAATTCGCGGCGATAACGAGAAGCTTGACGAAACGGTGCACATGCTTATGCGCTGCGGCTTCTTTCAGCCCGAAAGCGCGAGCAAGGTTTTTTCCTCCTCAATGGGCTTTATCCCATACACTCAGGAAAACCCCTACTCTCAGCGCCTTGCCGACATCAACTCGCTTTTTGAAAGCATAGGCTTCACCCCGTCGCTGGACGAGGACGCGGCTTACGAGGCTCTTACCGAAGACGATGTAACCCACATTGAGCTGCTCCACAAAAAGGCGATGAGCATTGCGGAAAGAAAGGCGTCGCTGGAAGAGCAAATGGAAAAGTGCCGTGACGGAATAGAAAAATTCTCGCACTTTAAGGGACTTTCGGTTGACCTTGACAAAATAGCGGAGCTTGAATATGTTAAAGTACGCTTCGGTCATCTTCCCAAAAGCAGCGTTGAAAAGCTGAACACGCTTTTTGACGGCTGTCCCTATTTCTATTTTGTTCCCTGCTCTACGGACAAAACCGATTACTGGGGCGCGTATTTCGCTCCGCGCAACAGAACCGACGAGGTTGACGGTATATTCGCGATGCTGCTTTTTGAGCCGCTGCAAATTCCCGGAGCCGCGGGTACGGTTGAAAACATAATAAAAGAACTTGAAAATAACCTTTCGATTATTTCCGAGCAAACAGCGGTTTTAAACGCTGAAATAAAAGAGCTTCGCGAAAAGGAAAAAGATTTTTTCAGCAAAGCTTACTCAAAGCTGGCGGCTCTAAACGAAGCTCAGCAGCTTAAATCTTTTTCGGTGCATAACGGTCACTTCTTTATGCTCGCCGGCTGGATTCCGAAAAAACGGGAAAATGAATTTACCCGCTGTGCGGCTGAGGTTGAGGGGATTGTAACGGAAACAACAGTTCCCGACACCGAAAAAAACAATCCTCCCGTAAAATTAAAAAAAATGATCGGACCGCTGAAATATCTCGTTGATCCTTATAAGTTCTATGTGGATATGTACGGCACGCCGTCCTACTCGGACATTGATGTTACATCTTTCGTTGCCATAACTTATACCATTCTTTTCGGTATAATGTTCGGAGATATGGGCCAGGGATTTGTGCTGGTGATAGCCGGTCTGCTAATGTATAAGCTGAAAAAAATGGCGCTCGGAAAAATTCTTGTTCCCTGCGGTATTTCCTCAATGTGTTTCGGCTTTATTTTCGGAAGCGTATTCGGCTATGAGGATATGCTCGACCCGGTTTACAAATCACTCGGCTGGTCCGGAAAACCGCTTGCGGTTATGGAGAGCGTAAACACCGTACTGCTCGTCGCGATTGCGATAGGCATAGCGCTCACGGCTTTTTCAATGGTAATCAATGTTTACGCTTGTATCAGGAAAAAGCACTTCGGTGAAGCGATTTTCAGCCAGAACGGACTTGTGGGTATTCTCGTTTATCTCGCGGGCGTCAATTTCGCTTCGGGATTTATGGGCGGCCCTGCTCCCCTGCCCGACTCCGTTTGCTTTGCGGTTATCGGCGCGGGCGCGGTAATACTTATGATTAAGGAAATACCGATTGGTATTATTGACCGTCACCCCGACTGGAAGCCGACAAGCGTTATGGACTTTATTCTGCAAAATATATTTGAGCTTCTTGAATATGTGCTATCTTACCTGAGCAACACGGTTTCATTCCTGCGCGTAGGCGCGTTCGTGCTTGTTCACGCCGGAATGATGATGGTTGTGTTCTCGCTGGCGGGCGAAAGCGAAAATATTTTTGTTATAATTCTCGGCAACATTCTTGTAATTGCTCTTGAAGGCCTTTTGACCGGTATTCAGGCTCTGCGTCTTGAATACTACGAAATGTTTTCAAGATTTTATGAAGGAAGCGGGCGTCCCTTTAACCCGTTCTCAATTAAAAAATTATCCTTTGGAGGTAATCAAAAATGACAGCAGTTTTATTCATTCTTTTAGTTCTTGCTCCCGTAGCGCTTATTTACACGGCGTTCTCGGTCATTAAATCCCGTTCGCAGGGCAAATCAATCAAGAAGTCCGTCAGAATGAACCTTATGGTTTTCGCGGCTCTTATCGCTCTTATTTCGGTTATGTCCGTTTCGGTTTTCGCCGCTGACGGCGATGACGCGGCTCAAACCGCCGAAACCCAGACAGAAGAAACCGTTGCGGCTGACTCCGGCTCTTCAAAGGGTATGGGACTTCTCGCCGCAGGTCTTGTTACCGGTCTTGCCGGCATAGGCGGCGGTATTGCCGTTGCCGCAGGCGCTCCCGCGGCTATTGCCGCTACCGCCGAGGACCCCAAGTCATTCGGTAAATCAATCATCTTCGTTGCCCTCGGCGAGTCAATCGCCCTTTACGGCGTTGTTATTTCAATCCTTATTCTTCAAAAGGTGTAAAAATGAAATTCTTTTTACTGACCGATGACGCGGACGCGATGATGGGTATGCGTCTGGCGGGAATTGAAGGCAGGCTTGTTAAAACAGCCGAAAAAGCCTTTTCGGAATATGAAAACGCCAAAAGCGGCAAAATAGGTATTCTGCTTATTACTCACTCGGTTGCCGAAATGTTCGGCGAACAGCTTATTGAGATGAAAAAGCTGAACACTCCCCTTATTGTTGAAATTCCCGATTCCAACCCCGACCACAATCCCGCGGACGCCGTTTCGGACTATATACGCAACGCGATAGGCATTAAAATATAAGGAGGCGAGAAAATGTCAAAGCGCCTTACAACCTTTCTTAAAACCGTTACAGACTACGCTGACGAAAGATGCCGCGAGCTTGAAAAAAAGGCCAACGATTTTAAGGACGCCGATATTTCGGCATACAGAAAAAAAGCGGAAAAGGACAACAACGCTTACATTAAATACGAAACCGACCGGCTTATGACCTCGGTTAACCGCAAAATTTCGGAATACGAAGCCGAAAAGCGCAAAGCGCTTACAGACTTGCGTGAAAGCATTACGGCAAAGGTTTTAAACGAGGTAAAAACTAAACTCGACGAATTTACAAAAAGCGGCGAATACTTTGACTTTCTCACAAAATCGGCAAGCAGCGCAAAAGAGGCGCTGGGCGAGGGCGCGGTTGTTTTTCTGCGCGCCGGGGATATGCCCCTTGCCGAAAAGCTTGAAAAAGCGGCAGGCGTAAAAGTCAAGGAAAGCGACGATATAATTTTAGGCGGCATTAAAGCTGTTGACGCCGCCGGTCTTGTTATGGCTGACGACACGCTTGATTCAAGACTTTCGCTGTGCAAATCGCATTTTGCTCAAAAAGCCGATTTAAAAGTAATATAAAGGAGGGGCTTTACTATGCACGAAAACAGAATATACGGCATTAACGGCCCCGTTGTTACCGTTAAAGGCAGAACCTCGCTTGAAATGATGGAAATGGTCTATGTGGGCGAAAGCCGTCTTGTAGGCGAGGTTATCGGCATTACCGACGAAGCCACCACCATTCAGGTTTACGAGGAAACAGGCGGTCTGCGTCCCGGTGAGCCGGTATTTTCAACAGGCTCGCCCATGTGCGTTACTCTGGGGCCGGGACTGCTTACGAATATTTTTGACGGAATTGAGCGTCCGCTCCGCGATATTGAGGCTGTTTCAGGCCCGTTTATCGGCAGGGGCATTGATGTTCCCGCTGTTTCAAAGGACAAAAAATGGAATGTTACCGTTAAGGTGAGCGCGGGCGACACGGTTTCGCCCGGATATATTTTCGCCGAGTGTCCCGAAACGGCTGCTATCACTCACAAAGCTATGGTGCCTGCGGGAATTTCGGGAACGGTTACAAAATGCGCTTCCGACGGCGAATACACCGTTGAGGACACGATAGCCGAGGTTACCGACGAAAAGGGAAAGGTTCACCCCCTTACCCTTATGCAAAGGTGGCCTATCAGGAATCCCCGTCCGGTGGCGAAGAGAATCCCCTCTGACAAGCCGCTGATTACCGGTCAGAGAATTATTGATACCGTATTTCCCGTAGCCAAGGGCGGAGCTGCCGCTATTCCCGGAGGATTCGGAACAGGAAAGACTATGACTCAGCACCAGCTTGCAAAATGGTGCGACGCAGATATTATTATTTATGTCGGCTGCGGCGAGCGCGGAAACGAAATGACTCAGGTTTTAACCGAGTTTTCGGAAATAGTTGACCCCAAATCGGGCAATCCCCTGCTTGACAGAACGGTACTGATTGCCAACACCTCAAACATGCCCGTTGCCGCCCGTGAAGCCTCCATTTACACAGGCATAACCCTTGCGGAGTATTATCGCGACATGGGTTATCACACGGCGCTTATGGCGGACTCGACCTCCCGCTGGGCGGAAGCTCTGCGTGAGATTTCCGGCCGTCTTGAAGAGATGCCCGCCGACGAGGGCTTCCCCGCTTATCTGCCTTCAAGGCTTTCCGAATTTTACGAGCGTTCGGGTTATTTTGAAAACCTCAACGGCAGCGAGGGTTCGGTTACGCTTATAGGCGCGGTTTCTCCGCAGGGCTCGGACTTTTCAGAGCCGGTTACGCAGAACACAAAGCGCTTTACCCGCTGTTTCTGGGCGCTTGACAAGAGTCTTGCCTACGCAAGGCATTATCCCGCCATAAACTGGAACAACTCTTACAGCGAGTATCTGGGCGACCTTGCCGACTGGTACAGGGACAATGTTGACAAGAACTTTATAAAATACCGCGAAGAGCTCTGCGCCCTGCTTGCGGAAGAGAGCAATCTTATGGAAATAGTAAAGCTGATAGGCTCTGATGTTCTTCCCGACGACCAGAAGCTGATTATTGAGATTGCCCGTGTTATAAGAGTAGGATTTTTGCAGCAGAACGCTTTTCACAAGGACGACACCTTTGTGCCCATTGAAAAGCAGTTTAAAATGATGGAGATTATACTTTATTTTTACCACAGGTGTCAGGAGGTCATAGTCCGTCAGATTCCCATTTCAAAGCTGACCGCGACAGGCATTTTTGACAAGCTGGTAAAGATGAAATACAACATTCCCAACGACAGTCCCGAAATGTTTGACCGGCTTAAAAAGGAAATCGACGACGGCGTAAACGCAATACTTCATTAAGGCGGTGAGAGAATATGATAATTCAACATTTAAAGCTTTCTCAAATCAACGGTTCTCTTGCCGTTATCGACGGCGTTGAGAATCCCTCGTACGAGGAAATGGCGGTGCTGCACCTTGACGACGGCACCACGAGAACCGGCAGAGTTGTAAAAATTGAGGGTAACCGCGTTACTCTTCAGGTGTTCGAGGGTACGAGAGGAATTGCGATGGACAATGTTAAGACCTCTCTTTTGGGAGAGGGTATGAAGCTTTCGCTTTCGCCCGAAATTCTCGGAAGAGTATTTGACGGACTGGGCAGGCCCGCCGACTCGCTGGGCGAGGTTTTTCCGACCGTCCGCCGGGATGTAAACGGCTCGCCCATCAATCCCGTTTCAAGAGAATATCCCCGTAACTTTATTCAGACGGGTATTTCGTCAATAGACGCTCTGGCAACCCTTATCAGAGGTCAGAAGCTGCCGATTTTCTCCGGCTCCGGTATGAAGCACAACGAGCTTGCCGTACAGATTGTGCGGCAGTCCACCCTTGCCGACAGCGAGGATTTCGCGATAGTTTTCGCGGCTATGGGCGTAAAAAACGATGTGGCGCAGTACTTCCGCTCCTCGTTTACGGCGGCCAATGTTATGAACAGGGTTGTTATGTTCTTAAACCTTGCAAACGACCCGATTATTGAAAGAATTATGACTCCCAAATGCGCTCTTACGGCGGCTGAATACCTCGCCTTTGACCTCGGAAAGCATGTTCTTGTGGTTATGACGGATATGACCTCCTACGCTGAGGCTGTGCGTGAATACAGCTCGTCAAGAGGCGAAATTCCTTCAAGAAAAGGCTTCCCCGGATACCTTTACTCAGACCTTGCCGCTCTTTATGAACGCGCGGGAATGATTAAGGGTAAAAAAGGCTCTGTTACGCAGATTCCCATTCTGACAATGCCCAACGACGATATTACGCACCCCGTTCCCGACCTTACCGGTTACATCACCGAAGGTCAAATAGTGCTTTCAAGAGGTCTTGACTCTGCCGGCGTTTATCCTCCGGTAGGCGTGCTTGAATCGCTCTCCCGTCTTATGAAGGACGGTATCGGCGAGGGCTACACCCGCGAAGACCATCAGCCCCTTGCCAACCAGCTTCTGGCGACTTACGCCAAGGTTCAGGACGCGAAAGCGCTCGCCTCGGTAATAGGCGAAGACGAACTCTCGCCCTCTGACAAGCTGCTTCTTGACTTCGGCAAGAAATTTGAAAGCAAATTCATAAATCAGGACTTTTACGAAAACCGCACCATCACGCAGACGCTCGATTTGGGCTGGGAACTGCTTTCCATGCTTCCCCGTTCGGAGCTTGACCGTGTTGACGATGCGATTCTTGACAAATACTACAAAAACTGATAACAAAATTTTGCTGAGAAAGGCAGGCGATATGTTTTGGCGAATGTTTTCCCGACTAAAAGCAACCTTATGGCAACGCAGAAATCCCTTGAACTTGCCGTACTGGGTTACGAGCTTATGGACAGAAAAAAGAATATTCTTGTGCGTGAAATGATGCAGTCGGTGGACGAAGCCAAAAATATCCGCAGCGAGATTAACGAGTGTTACCGTGAGGCTTACCGCTGTCTGCGCCTTGCGAACACCACCCTCGGCGTATGCGGCAGCTTTGCGAGAACCGTACCCGTTGAGGAAAGTCTTAAAATTGACTTTAAAAGCGTAATGGGCGTTGAAATCCCGATTATAACTATTGACGAAAGCGTGCCGGCTCCCTATTTCGGGCTTACAGCCACCAACGAATACCTTGACAGGGCGTATATTCATTTTAACGAAGCAAAAATGAAAACCGCCCGTCTTGCCGAGATTGAGTCAGGCGTTTACAGGCTCGCTGACGCCGTTAAAAAGACGAGAAAAAGGGCCAACGCTCTTAACAACATTATGATTCCGCGCTTTAAGGAAACGATTAAGTTTATAAGCGAATCCCTTGACGAAAAAGAGCGCGAGGATTTTACAAGGCTGAAAGTTATAAAGTCAAGAAAAGAAAGAGAAAACGAACAATGAAAAATCTGCCCTTGCCTTTTTCGGCAGGGGCAGATTTTTATCCTGTTTGTTCACCCGCTGTTATTCAGCCGAGAACATATCCTTGCCTACTCCGCAGAGAGGGCAGGCAAAATCTTCGGGCAGGTCCTCGAACTTTGTGCCGGGAGCGATTCCTCCCTCGGGATAACCCTCGGCCTCGTCATATACCCAGCCGCAAGCATCGCATACATATTTCATCTGTTGACGCCTCCTTTCGACTTTTTTATAAACATTCAGGTTTATAACTATTATACATAAAACCCGCGGCGATATTCAGCGAACGCCGCCGGCATACAGCTTATTAAATATACCACATTTCAAAACCGCCGTCAACAAACGCATAATATAAAATGTTTGTAAAAAGGCATATAATGTGTTAGTATGTAAGCGGTATAATTTACTGAAAACGGAGAAATGAAAATGAACATTGTTATAGTCGGCGACGGTAAGGTCGGCGCGACACTTGTTGAGCATTTGTCAAATGAAGGACATGATGTTGTGGTAATTGACCGCAACGCCAAACTGGTTGAGCAAATGGTCAATTCCTTTGATGTAACGGGAATTTCGGGCAACGGCGCATGCTATGATGTGCAGCTTGAAGCCGGTGTCGCAAACGCGAGGCTGTTTATTGCCGTAACCTCTTCCGACGAGCTTAACATACTCTCATGCCTTGTGGCGAAAAGGCTCGGCGCTCACCACACCATAGCAAGGGTAAGAAACCCCGAATACTTAAAACAGCTTCGTTTTTTCAAAGAAGAACTGGGGCTGAGCCTTGTGGTTAACCCGGAATATGACGCCGCAAATGAAATCGCCAAGGTACTGCGCTTCCCCAATGCGATAAATATTGACAGCTTTTCGCGCGGTAATGTTGATTTGGCGGAAATCAAAATAGAGCAGGACAACCCTTTGTGCGATATTGCCGTCAACGATATTTTTGACCGCTTTAAAACCAAAATACTTATCTGCGCGGTTCAGCGCAAAAGCGAAGTATATATACCCCGCGGCGACTTTGTTTTAAAGGCGGGCGATAAAATTCACATTACCGCGGAGCGCGGCGACCTTGTAAAATTCCTTAAAAAACTGGGAATTTACAAGCACCGCACAAAGAACATTATGATTATCGGCGGCGGAAAAATGGGCTACTACTTGGCGCGGCAGCTTTCGGAAATACGCGGCTACAATGTAAAGATTATTGAATCTGACGAACAGCGCTGTCAGAGTCTTTCCTCGCTGCTGCCCGATGTCAACATCGTAAAAGGTGACGGAACGGACAGAGCCACCCTTTACGAACAGGGAATTGAAACGCAGGACGCTTTTGTGGCGCTTACCACCATTGACGAGGAAAACATTATTGCCGCCATGTACGCCTCCTCGCTGGGAATCAGAAAAACCGTAGCGAAGGTCAACCGTGTTTCAAGCCAGGTGCTTGAAAGCATTGGTATGGACAGCGCTTTTTCCTCAAAGGCAATCGCCGCCAACCGCATTATCGGCTATGTGCGCGCGCTTGAAAACTCGGGCGAATCCAGCGTACAGACCCTTTACAAGCTGGTTGACGGTCAGGTTGAGGCTCTGGAATTTAACATTACCGCGGATTTTACGCAAACCGGAGTTCCCTTAAAAGACCTTGACCTTAAATCCGATACTTTAATTTCCAGTATAATAAGAGGCAACCGCCTCGTTTTTCCCGACGGCAACGACTGTATTGAAGCCGGCGACAGCGTAATTGTTGTTTCAAAAAGCAAGCAATACAGAAGTATTAACGAAATTTTTAACTGAAACAGCAGTTAAAATTAAAAGGCGAATGATATGAATTATAAAATGATATTCAGCTCTGTCGGGCAGCTTTTACGGGTTGAAGCCGTGCTTATGATTCTGCCGACCGCCGTTTCCTTTTACTACGGAGAGAATCTTTCGTATGTGTACGGCATTACAATGGCGCTGCTGCTTATAACGAGCATTATTATGACTCTGCCGAAAATCTCGGTTAAGCGCATTTACGCAAGAGAAGGCTTCATGACGGTAGCCGTCTCATGGATACTTATGTCCTTTTTCGGTGCGCTGCCCTTTGTTATTTCCGGCGCTATTCCCTCTATTGTTGACGCGTGGTTTGAAACCGTTTCGGGCTTTACAACCACCGGTTCCTCCATTCTTACCGATATAGAGGCTATGCCGAAGAGCCTTTTGTTCTGGCGTTCCTTTACTCACTGGATAGGCGGTATGGGCGTTATTGTTTTTGTTCTTGCCATTCTTCCGCAGAAAAGCACCCAGTCAATGCACATTCTGCGCGCCGAGGTGCCCGGCCCTACTGTCGGCAAGTTAGTTTCCAAAACTATGGTAACGGCAAGAATACTCTATCTTATTTACACATTTTTGACCATAGTTGAAATAATACTGCTGCTTATTTGCAAAATACCGCTGTTTGACAGCGTTACAGCCGCCTTTTCCACTGCGGGTACCGGCGGTTTCGCCGTTAAGAACGCCAGCATATCCGCCTATAATAATCTGCCCGCCGAAATTGTAATTTCCGTATTTATGCTTCTTTTCGGAATTAACTTCAACCTGTTTTATCTTTTGCTTATCAAGCAGGTTAAACGGGTGCTGAAAAGCGAGGAGCTGTGGGTTTATCTGGGAATTGTGGCTGTTTCAACCCTTGTTATAGCCGCTGATATTTATCCCCTTCTGGGCTCTTTCGGGGAAGCTCTGCGGCAGTCGGGATTCCAGGTGGCCTCAACCATTACAACAACCGGCTTTGTAACAGCCGATTTCAACAAATGGCCTACCCTTTCGCAGTTTATTCTGGTACTGCTTATGTTTGTCGGCGCCTGCGCGGGTTCTACCGGCGGCGGACTTAAAATAGGAAGAATCATAATGCTCGCAAAAGCGGGAGTGCGGGAGCTGCGCCGGGCAATAAATCCCAAAAGCGTTAAATGTATTAAGCTTGAAGGAGCCGTGCTTGAAAGGGAAACCGTTTCAAACACCTGCGTGTATTTTATGATTTACATGCTTATTGTGGCTGTTTCCGCCTTTCTGGTGTCCTTTGACAATATGGACATCACCTCAACGGTGACGGCGGTTGTAACCTGTATAAACAATGTAGGCCCCGGACTCGGTATGGTAGGTCCTGTTGAAAACTTTTCCGCCCTTTCGGATTTTTCAAAAATTATTCTTTCCTTTGATATGCTGATAGGGCGCCTTGAAATTTACCCGATTATCATTTTGCTTGTTCCCTCGGTATGGAAAAAGAGCGCGTAAGTCTGATTTATACATAAAACTTATGAATATACGAATAATTATTCATAGGTTTTGCTTTTGTCTGCAAAAAAATACATATTTTGTTGACAACCCGCCTGCGCGGCGTTATAATTGCAGGGTAAAAATGCTTACGGAGGCGCTATTATGGTAAACATAGGATATTACAACGGCAAAACCGGTCTGATTGAGGAAATGACCATACCCATGAACGACCGTGTAACTTATTTCGGCGACGGCGTTTATGACGCTACATATTCAAAAAACCACATTATTTTCGCGCTTGACGACCATCTTGACAGATTTTACAACAGCTGCCGTCTTTTAAAGATACCCTTTGATATGCCCCGTGAGGAGCTTGCGGCAACTCTTAAAGATTTAGTTAATAAAGTTGACGACGGCGAAACCTTTGTTTACTGGCAGGCGACAAGAGGCACGGGAATGAGAAACCACGCCTTTCCCGGCACAAAGCCCAATCTGCTTATAACCGTTTCGCCCTGCAAATTTAAAAATGTATATGAAAAAATCAAGGTTATAACTCTTGAAGACACAAGATTTTTCCACTGCAACATAAAAACGCTTAACCTTATACCCAGCGTGCTGGCGGCAGAAGCCACAAAGCAGGCAGGCTGCGGAGAATCGGTGTTTTACAGAATAAGAGACGGCAAAAAGATTGTTACCGAGTGCGCTCACAGTAATGTTTCCATGCTCAAAGACGGAAAATTCGTAACCGCTCCCCTCTCAAATCTCATTTTGCCGGGCATAACCAGAAAGCACCTTATTGAAATATGTAAAGAACTCGGTATTCCCGTTGAAGAGAGGGAATATACTCTTGAAGAGCTTTTTGACGCGGACGAAATCATTGTTTCAAGCTCCGGCTCGCTGGGCATAGGCGTTTGCGAAATGGACAAAAAGCCCGTCGGCGGAAAAGACGAGGCTCTGCTCAGAAAAATTCAGGACGCATATCAGAAACGGCTTGCCGAAGCTACGGCGGTCTGAAAATAAATTTTAATTCTAAGGAGGAACATTCAAGGGTATTCGCTTTTGGCTGTTCCTTTTTTGCTTTTTTCAGGAGGGAAAACAATGACGCAGGAAGAACTGACTTTGCTGAATATAGGAGAAAACCTTGACAACCTTATGAACCTTGACCCGAGAGGCTACGGCGTGTGCAGGATATTATATGACGCGTCAAGGCGCTTTACGGGCAAGCCGCTGTGTCTTAACGCGGCTCAGAAGCTGCTTGAAACGGTAAAAGAGGGCGATTTGGTCTTTATTATGTCAGGCTTTGTGCTTATAGACAACAAATCCGCCGAAACCGACGGCATAGTAAGCAGCGTGCTGCTCTGCCGCGCGCTGGTTATGGCTTTTAACGCCAAGCCTGTTATTATATGTCAGCAGGACAATGTAAAAGCTGTACGGGCTATGGCGAGAGTTGCAGGACTGCATCTTTATGAAAACATTGACGATGTTTTGAAAAACCCCGTTTCAATGGGTGTTGTCCCCTTTACAACCGATCGTGAAAAAGCCGAAACGCAGGCGGACGAAATTCTTTCGCACGGTCTGCCCTCGGCGGTAATAGCCAACGAATTCCCCGGCGAGAACAGAAAGGGCGAATATCACAACGCCGTGGGCAGGAACACCACCGAGCTTGAAGCCAAGGCGGATATACTTTTTGAAAAAATCAAGGCGAAAAATATTCTCAACATAGCCATAGGAGATTTGGGGAACGAGCTGGGAATGGCGGCAATTCAGCCTCAGCTTGACAAATATATTCCCTACGCGGCTGAGGGAAAATGCGCCTGCGGCTGCAAAGGCGGTCTTGCGGTAAGAACCGCCGCCGACAACATTATTACCGCCACCGTTTCGGACTGGGGCTGCTACGCTATGATTGCCATGCTCGCGTATCTTAAAGGCGACCTTGACATTATGCACGATTCCGCCCTTGAAAAGGAAGTGCTTGACGCCGCAGTCAGAAACGGTATGGTGGATATGTACGGCTGGCACATTCCCGCGATTGACGGATTTTCGGACAGATACAATATGCTTCTTGTAGACCTTATGAGAGAATGTATTGAATATCCCGTAAGGCTTAAATCAAAATGCAAAACATGGTTTGACAAAACCATTGAACTGGGATTTTTTGACGGTAAGATATGAACAGAGATATTGAGTTTTTAATCGCCGGCGACAGGGCGCTGATACTGAAATTCGGCGACGGGATTGACGGCTCGGTAAACGCGCGCATACGGGCGTTTACGGCTCTTTTGGAGAGCGGAAAGATTGAGGGAATAGTTGAGGCCGTGCCCACATTCAACAGCCTTTCGGTCTATTATGACCCTGCGCTTATCAGCGGAAAAAGACTGATAAAAAAGCTGTCCGCCCTGCAAAAAAAGAGTACCGGCAAAGTGTTCTCGGAGAGCGTGACCTATATAATACCCGTGCTTTACGGCGGCAAATACGGAGAGGACCTATGTGATGTGGCAAAGCACACTGGGCTTACTCCGGACGAGGTTATAAATCTGCACTCTTCAAAGGATTACCTTATATATATGCTCGGTTTTCTGCCCGGGTTTGCGTATCTGGGCGGAATGGACAGCCGTCTTAACACGCCGCGGCTTTCCTCGCCCCGTACTAAAATTCACGCCGGAGCGGTCGGCATAGGCGGCGAGCAGACGGGCATTTATCCTATTGACTCGCCCGGGGGCTGGCGGCTTATCGGCACTACTCCCGTAAAGATTTACGATAAGCGCCGTGAAAAGCCTATACTTTATAAGGCGGGCGACAAAATCCGCTTTGAGAGTATTACGGAAAGCGAGTTTAAGGAAATTGAAAATCTTGTAAAGGAAAACAAATACACCGTAAAAACGCTTGGAGGAAGTTCCGATGAGCATTAAAATAATAAGCGGAGGAATGCTCTCAACCGTTCAGGACGAAGGCAGAACGGGTTTTCAGTCAACGGGTTTTTCCGTTTCGGGAGTTATGGACCGCGACGCATACCGTGACGCGAACTATCTTGTGGGCAACTTTAACGGCGAAGCGGTTATTGAAATGACTTTCACGGGAATATGCGCCGAGTTTTTGTGTGACGGCGTTATAGCTCTTACGGGCGGAGATTTTTCCGCGAAATTAAACGGAGCTTTAATTCCCCGGTACCGTTGTGTAAAGGTACGCCGGGGCGACATACTTAAAATGGGCGCTGCCGTTACCAAAATGCGCGCGTATTTAGCCGTAAGGGGCGGCATTGACACCGAGCCTTTTTTGGGCAGCCGCTCGACTAATCTTAAAATCAAAGCCGGAGGTTATGAGGGCAGAAAGCTCCAACCGGGCGATATACTCCCCGTTGGCAGCGGTGAAAACTGCGCGCCTTTTAAAGAACGAGAATTGCCGGAGCCTGTTTACTCCGACGAAATAAGAGTTATACCCGGCCCGCAGGAAGGCTTTTTCACAAAAAAGGGAATTGAAACCTTTTACACCAGCCTATACACCGTTTCCGCCGAGTCGGACAGAATGGGCTGCCGCCTTGACGGAGAGGCGGTTGAGAACCACGGCACCGACATAATTTCCGACGGTATTGCCGAGGGAAGTATTCAGGTATCCTCAAACGGACAGCCCATAATAATGCTCGCCGACAGGCAGACCACCGGCGGATACGCCAAAATCGCAACGGTAATTACGGCGGATATTCCGAAAACGGCGCAGAAAAAGCCGGGCGACAAAATACGCTTTACCCCTGTGGGGCTTGAAACGGCTCAGAAAGAATACAGAAAAACGGAAAACAGATACAGAAAACTATTTTTGGAGGACTGACCATGGACTACGCCAATATGAAACCCCGTGAGGTAAGACAGCTTATCCGTCAGGGGAAAATCGACTTTCAGACCTCGGGAATGTGCCGCGGATTTGCTCAGGCGAACTTGGCGGTACTGCCTGAAAAATATGCCTATGATTTTCTGTTGTTCACGCAGAGGAATCCCAAACCCTGCCCTATTCTGGAAGTCAGCGACAAGGGAAGCAGATTTTTAAAGAAAATAGCCGAAAACTGCGATATTGCCAACGATTTTCCGAAATACCGCGTATATGAAAACGGCGTTATGACCGGAGAATACACAAGCGTTGAGCATTTATGGCGCGATGATCTGGTTGCTTTTCTTATCGGCTGTTCCTTTTCCTTTGAGGCGGAGCTTTTAGACTGCGGAGTTTCTGTGCGCCATATAGAAGAGGGCAAAAATGTGCCTATGTATATTACAAACATCGACTGCGAGCCGGCAGGCTGTTTCAGCGGCAAAATGGTTGTGAGCATGCGTCCCCTGCCGCCCGGTCAGATTGTAAAAGCGGTAAACATAACCGCCTCTATGCCGCGCGTACACGGGACTCCCGTTCATATAGGCGATCCCTCGCTTATAGGCATTAAAGACATTAACCGTCCCGATTTCGGAGAGGCGGTCACAATAAATCCCGGCGAAACGCCGGTGTTCTGGGCGTGCGGAGTTACCCCGCAGTCGGTTATGATGAACTCAAAGCCCGATTTCTGCATTACTCACGCCCCCGGGCACATGCTGATTACCGATTTATATAACTCGGACCTTAAATTTTAAGCGGAGCTGATTTTTATGATTAAAGTTGACTTGAACTGCGATATGGGCGAATCCTTCGGCAGGTATACCCTCGGTCTTGACTCGCAAGTTGCGGAATATATTTCTTCGGCGAACATTGCCTGCGGTTTTCACGCCGGCGACCCTGTGACAATGGAGAAAACCGTTGCCGTTATGAAAGAAAAAGGCGTTGCCGTAGGCGCTCACCCGGGCTTTCCCGACCTATTGGGCTTCGGCAGGCGCAATATTGCGGTTACTCCCGAAGAGGCTAAAGCCTATATCCAATATCAGGCAGGCGCTTTGTGGGCGTTCTGTGTGTCAAGCGGAATTACTTTACAGCACATAAAGCCGCACGGCGCCCTCTACAATATGGCGGGTAAAAGCTACGAGCTGTCTGACGCGATATGTAAAGGCGTTAAGCTTGTCAGCAAAGATTTGATTTTACTGGGACTTTCGGGCAGTGAAACCATGAAAGCCGCCGAGGACAACGGCGTAAAATTCGCCTGCGAGGTATTCGCCGACCGTGAATACGAGGACGACGGCTCGCTTGTGGCAAGAAGCAAGCCGAACGCCGTTATAAAAGACGAGGAAAAAGCGATAGAGCGCGTTGTTAAAATGGTGCTTCACCACAAGGTGACAAGCGTTAACGGAAAAGAGATTGAAATAATCCCCCATTCGGTCTGCGTTCACGGCGACAACGAAAAAGCTCTTGAATTTGTAAAGAACATACGCCGCGCCCTTTCGGAAAACGGCGTTGAAATTGCCCCTCTGGGCGAAATTCTGTAACGGAAGGTTGGCAGTTATGCTTCCAAAAAGAGTTTACGCAAAAATCAATTTAGACAACATTAAAAAGAACATTGAATCCGTTGTAAAAAAATTCAGCGGAGTTACCGTTATGGGAATAGTAAAGGCTGACGCTTACGGACACGGCGCACCCCAAACCGCGCTCGCCATGAAAGAGGCGGGAGCCGGAGCATTCGGAGTGGCAACCGTAGGCGAGGCGGTACAGTTAAGGCGCTGCGGGATTACGGAGCCGGTGCTTGTGCTCGGCCCGGTTTTTAAAGAGGATTACCGGCGGGCGATAGAAAACGGCATAACCTGCACGGTTTTTGATGCTTCATTGGCGAAAGAGCTTTCAGACGCGGCGGAATCCATGGGGACGCGCGCTAAGGTGTTTATAAAAATAGACACGGGTATGGGCAGAATCGGCTTTCAGCCCGACAGCGAGGGCTTTGAACAGGTTAAAAGCGTATTCTCAAACAAGGCGCTTGAAATTATGGGAGCGTTTACTCATTTTGCGTGCGCTGACAGCGCGGACAAAACCTCGGCGCTCGCACAGAAAAGCAAATTCATTGAATTTACCGACCGCCTTATTGCCGAGGGCTTTCCCCTGCCTGTAAGGCATATGTATAACAGCGCCTCAATAATGGAGCTTGACGGCGGATATACCGGCGAAATGGTGCGCTGCGGCGTTATGGCGTACGGGCTTTACCCCTCCGAGGAAGTAAAGCGCGAATACCGGCTGTATCCGGCTATGGAGCTTAAAAGCAGCATAGCGTTTATAAAAGATGTGGGGAAAGACTTTACGGTGAGCTACGGCTCGACTTACCGCACCGACAAGCCCGCAAAAATAGCGACAATACCCGTAGGTTACGGCGACGGCTATCCCCGTTACCTCTCGAACAGGGGCGAGGTTTTAATTAAAGGCATACGCTGCCCGATTGTGGGCAGGGTTTGCATGGACCAGTTTATGGTTGACATATCCGCAGTCCCCGGCGCGGTTATAGGCGACGAGGTGACTTTGATAGGCTCCGACTCCGGGGAAACTATTACGGTTGAGGATATTGCCGACCCGGCTTACAGGTTCAATTATGAATTTTGCTGTCTTATTACCGGCAGAGTGCCGAGAGTATATGTCAAAGACGGCAAAATTATAAAAATTCAGGACCCATACGCATAAAATCAGGCAAAAGAAAAAGGCGAAGCAGCTGCTTCGCCTTTAATTTTTTATTCAGTTTATCTGGAAAAGGCCGTATGTGAGCGCCGACATTATAAAACCGGCTATTAAGACGCCCAGTCCGATTAAGGGAAGCGAGCGCTTTATTCTTATATCCAGCAAAGCCGCCATAAGAGCGCCCGTCCAGCCGCCCGTGCCGGGAAGGGGTATGGCTACGAATATCAACAGCCCCCACGACTCGTAGCGCAGGACCTTATCCTTATTTTTCTCGGTACGGCGTTCAAGCTTTTCAATAATTTTGCGGAAGAATGAAAAACGCCTTAGAAAATCAAATATCTTCCTTATAAAAAGTATGATAAAGGGAATAGGAAGCATATTGCCGATGTAGCAGATAAGAAAGGCTTTTAAAAAGTCCATTTCAAAAAGCCGCGCGGCAATCATTCCGCCGCGTATTTCAAGCACCGGCATAAGTGAAATTACAAATACGATAAGCTCGTCTGGAATCTTGTCGCTGAAAAAATCGGCAACCGCCGTAACTATGCTTTCAACCATTTTCAACCTCCGCTTTTATAAGATATTCCCTCGCCTTTCTCAAAAGAAATTTATCGTTGGGAAATTTAAGCGCGCTCATAGCCTTATCATAATCCAGCCAGAGGTAATCCTCAATTTCCTCACGCTGAATAACAGTATTGACATCGTTTGTAGTCGCAAGAAATATTATAACCCTTTTTTCTATCTTTCCCTGTATTGAATATTCGGACTTATACCTGAAATCCGGCAGAAAGCTGATTTTTATACCGGCCTCTTCAAGCACTTCGCGAAAGGCGGTTTCCTTTTCGGTTTCGCCGCGCTCCATGTGCCCTTTCGGAAAACCCCAGTTGGAGCTTCGCTTATTTTTAATCAAAAGATAACGCACAACGCCGTTAATTATCCTGTAAACCACCGCTCCGCAGGAGCACTCGTAGAGGCAGCTTATCTCATAGCTTCCCTCAGGCTCGGCAAAACTCAGAGCGTCAACGATTTCGTGAACGATATAGCGCTTGCTCTTAGGCGCCACAACGAGCACAACGCCGCCGTTATTACGGCGCAGTACGGCGATTACGCGCCCTTCAAAAACGCGGACCTTATGAGTCACGCCCATGATATAAGCACCCCTGACAGGAGAACGCGGCAAAAGTCCGCTTTCAACCGTACCGTAATTCAGTTCATACGAAATCCCTGTTTCACTGTCAACGGAGTGCATGGAGCAGGTCACCCTTACCCTGACATATTTTCCTAACATGCTTTACTCCCGAAATATGACCGCAGGACGCGGCCGGACTATACTGCTTACAATTATACATAATTTTCCTGTTTGTTGCAAGTATTAGAAAAAAATTATTGAAAAAAACTTAAAATTCCATATCCAAAACGAAAAAAAATATTGTGCTTTTTTATGTCTTGTTGTAAAATGTACTTAATATGGTTTATGGGAGTGTGTATATTGGCAGACAACCGTTTTTCCGGCAAGGACGACTTCGAGGATATTTTCAGCAACTCCTCGCAGAACGACAAATACGAAGATATTTACAGCAATTCTTCCGACGGTGATTTTGAGGATTTTTCATCGTTTTCGGGAAGCCGAAATTCCGAAAGCAGGCAGAAAAGCTCCTCCACCGACGAAGACGACAGCTTTATTGTAAAATACAACAGCGCGGTACAGAACCGCCGCCGTCAGCAGATAGAATTTGAAGATGTCAGCGAGGTTTACGGCGACATTGTTCCCGACAAAAAGAAAAAGGCTCCGAAAAGGAAAAAACGCCACCCGATAAGGAACACCTTTATTGTTCTTCTCTGCCTTATTCTTGTGGGCGCTTCCTGCGTGGGCTTTTACGGGTACAGCACGGTCAACCGTCTTCTTTCGCTTTTCAATACAGACGAGCCCCTGGCTGAAAACGAATACATAAGCAGTTCCGAGCTTTACAGCGACAGTCAGCAGCTTAACATACTGTTAGTCGGCGTTGACGCGCGCGAGGGCGAAACCGCTTCCCGCTCGGACACGATGATGCTCGTTACCCTTGACCATAAAAACGGTCAGATTAAGCTGACCTCATTTCTGCGCGACTCCTACACGCAGATTGCCGGCAGGCGTTACGCGAAACTGAACGCCGCGTATTTTTACGGCGGTATTCAGGGACTTGTTGATACCCTTGAACTGAATTTCAAGGTGGAAATACCCTACTACGCGGTTGTTGATTTTGATATTTTCACAACCATTGTTGACGCCATAGGCGGCATAAATGTTGAGGTAACCGAAAAAGAGAGCGAATACACATATAATTCGGGTAAAATTGAGGTTCCCGTCCGCATTGAAGCCGGTGAAAGCGTGCATTTAAACGGCGAGCAGGCTTTGTGGTACAGCAGAATAAGGTATCTTGACTCCGACTTTATGAGAACATACCGTCAGAGAAAGGTAATCACCGCCATTGTTGAAAAAGCGAAACAGCAGGACTTTAAAACCCTGCTGAGCCTTGCAGAAACCATTATTCCCCTTGTCAAGACGAATATCTCTTCCGATGAAATGCTTGACTTTGCCTTTGAGGCGCTGAAAAACAAAGCTTACGGATATGAAATCGTACAGCAGCAGATTCCCGCTGAGGGCACCTGGTCGAGCAAGAGCATTTCGGGACTGGGAAGCTGCCTTGTAATGGATATGGACGAAAATATTGAAATCCTCAGAGATTTTCTGGCAAACAAATATATTGAAGAAATTGAATAACCGGCAAAAAATCCTCACGGAGGTATGAATATGAAAAAAGCCAAAATGACGCTGGTGTCGGAATTTACCGCCGCCAAAATCGACAAAAGAATTTACGGCTCGTTTATTGAGCACTTAGGCCGCGCCGTTTACGGCGGTATTTACGAGCCGGGACATCCCCTTGCCGACGAAGACGGTTTCAGGACAGATGTTATTGAAGAGATTAAGAAAATCAATGTTCCGATAGTGCGCTATCCCGGCGGCAACTTTGTTTCCGGCTACAACTGGGAGGACGGCGTAGGTCCCGTGGAGCTGCGTCCGAAAAAGCTGGAGCTTGCCTGGGGCGTTGTTGAGCCTAATCTTTTCGGCACAAACGAATTTATGAAATGGTGCAAAAAAGCCGGCACCGAGTGCATGATGGCCGTTAACCTGGGACTCAGGGGAGCCGAGGAAGCGAGAAACCTTGTGGAGTACTGCAACCACCCCAAAGGCTCATATTACAGCGACCTGCGCCGTTCGCATGGTTACGAGGAGCCCCACAACATAAAGCTGTGGTGTCTCGGCAACGAAATGGACGGAGACTGGCAGATAGGCCACAAAACCGCCTATGAATACGGCAGAGCCGCCGGCGAAGCCGCAAAGGTTATGAAGTGGACCGACCCCACCATTGAGACCGTTCTCTGCGGAAGCTCAAATATGGGTATGAAAACCTTCGGCGAATGGGAGGCGCAGACTCTTGACCTCGCCTATGACAAGGTTGACTATGTTTCGCTTCACCTTTATTTTGACAACCGCCCTGATGACACGGCAAGCTTCCTCGCCAAAAGCATGGTAATGGACGACTTTATTAAAACGGTTGTCTGCATCTGCGACTACATAAAGGGCAAAAAGCACTCAAAGCACAATGTAAATCTTTCCTTTGACGAGTGGAATGTTTGGTATCACTCCAATGACGATTATGTTGAAAGATGGAGCACCGCGCCTCATCAGCTTGAAGATATATACAATTTTGAGGACGCGCTTCTTGTGGCTCTTATGCTGATGACGCTTTTAAAGCACGCCGACAGGGTTAAGGTAGCCTGTCTTGCTCAGCTTGTAAATGTTATTGCGCCTATAATGACCGAAAACGGCGGCAAATGCTGGGAACAGACAATTTTCTACCCTTATATGCACCTTTCAAACTTCGGCAGAGGCTACACGCTTCTTTCAAATGTTGAGTCGCCCAAGCATGACACTAAGGAATTTACCGATGTTCCCGATATTGAGGCGCTCGCGACCATGAGCGAGGACAAAAACAGCCTTACGGTTTTCGCGGTCAACAGAAATCTTGACGAAGATGTTTTGTTTGACATATCCCTGCTCGACTTTGACGGCTTTGAGGTACTTGAACACATTGAGATGAGCGGATATGATGTTAAAGCCGAAAACAGCGTAAACGCCTGTCCGGTTAAACCCTTTACCGCTGAAAAGCCCGTTCTTGACGGCAAAAATCTTACGGTTAACCTTAAACCTCTCTCGTGGAATGTAATCAGACTTGAAAAGCGCAAATAATTATGTTAAAATAATTTAAGATGTTTTCAGGCGGCAGAAACGGCTGTCTGAGGCTATCAAAATCAGAAAAGAGTGATGTTATGGCAGCAAAATGTCCCGAATGCGGTCACACCTTGAAAATATGGAATATCCGCGCCGAGTGTCCTTACTGCGGAGTAAATATTCCCAATCACAAATGGGAGGAACGGCTTGACCAGGACGCCGATTTCGCAGAGCGCGCCTTTGCGAAATTCCACTACAAGCTGAGCAACTTCAAAAGCGCGGTATGGGGTTCTAAGCTCCGCATTGTCCGCCTTGTTCTCACATTCGCTCCGCTTATAGCGCTGCTGCTTCCCCTTTATAAATTCACCGTAACGCTCCCCTTCTATTCGGGAACAAAGACGGTATCTTTCCTCACCTTTATTCTTGACTATCTTCTTGAATATGATATAGGCAGCGTTGTAACCCTGTTTTTAGGCGCTGATGTTTTAGGGAATGCGGTGCGTATGGTTGTTATTGCCTGCTTGCTGCTGCTTCTTTCCGTTGCCTGCGGAGTGCTTAACTTTTTTGTGCTTTTGTTCGCAGGAATAAACATGCGCTATATGTTCAATGTTGTGTTAAACGCCATAAGCGCCGTAAGCTTCGGCGTTGCCGCGGTATTCTTTATGCAGTTTACAACCGCCTGCGAGTCTTTGGGCGGAGGAATTATCACTCAATGCAGCTTGGGCTACGGATTTATTGTAGGCGTTGTTCTTTTCCTTATAAACTTCGCTTTGAACATTGTT
Organism: uncultured Clostridia bacterium; assembly: GCA_944380765.1. GTDB lineage: Bacteria > Bacillota > Clostridia > Oscillospirales > Acutalibacteraceae > Fimenecus. Next base: position 39,432 of record CALWIO010000009.1, on the reverse strand, counting down.
GTGGGCAGAGGCCTTAAAAAACAGCTTAAAGAACAGCCCTCAATGCAGGAGTTTATTGACAACGAAATTGCCGAGCTTCGCAAGGCTGAGGCAAAATAATCACATAACTCACATAAACTTTAATCCCTCTCATATATTTTATGGGAGGGATTTTTTATGCGGATATGGACTGTAAAAAAGCGCACGCTGATAATTGTATTTTGCTTTTTTCTTATACTCGGAATACTCGCCGGGTTAATCGCTCAAAAAAGCGTTGACGCCGCCGCCACAGCGCGAAAGCTGCCCGTTTATTCCGTTGAGACCGATGAAAAGAAAATAGCCGTCACCTTTGACGCCGCCTGGACCGACCAGGACACCGGGGATATAATAGAAGTGCTTAAAAAGCACAACGCGAAAGCCACATTTTTTATTGTGGGCGAATGGGCGTCAAAATTTCCCGAAAGCGTAAAGGCTTTTTATGACGCCGGACACACCATAGCCAATCATTCCGACACGCACAAGGCGTTTTCCTCCTGCGGATATGACGAAATACGTCTGGAACTTGAAAACTGCAACGAAAAGCTGGAAGGCATTACAAACAGCAAGGTTACTCTTGCCCGCGCGCCCTCGGGCGACTACACCGACCAGAGCATTGACGCCGCTGCCGCCCTTGGCATGACAATGATTCAATGGAATGTGGACAGTCTTGACTACACGGGGCTTTCGGTTGACGAAATTGTGAACCGGGTTGTGCCGTCGGTTTCAAACGGCGCCATTATACTTTTTCACAACGGAGTTGACAACACCGCCCCCGCCCTTGACATTATACTGACTCAGCTTGAAAAGCAGGGTTATTCCTTTGTGGGCGTTGACGAGCTTATATACAAGGAAAACTACACTATCGACCATACGGGCAGGCAAAAAAAGCTTGACTGACGGAAAAATAAAATCAGCAGGTGTAAAGCTGTTGCTCTTTACGCCTGCTGATTATTTTTTTGAATTTTACGCTTCGTCAAAGCTGAAACTCTCATCGCTGTCGGAAACATAATCGTCATTATTGACAATCAGCGTTACGGCTTTTTCCATATTGGAGATTTCGGCAAAAGAATGTTCGCCGCCGTATTCGCCGTCAAGAGTCCACGCGACCGGCTCGTCAAAATAGAACTTGAAGTTTTTACCCTTTTTTACTACTATGTACTCATTATCAAGCACATCTTTTTTAATCATTGCCGAAAGTATTGACACAAGCTGCCCGGGCGTTTTCGGCATTCTGATAAGCGCCAGCTCGTGATAACCGTCGCTGAAATCTACGCCGGCGTTTTCAAGCACGGGAAAGCCGGCTATGGAGTAGGAATTTGAAACTCCGCCGTAGAAAAATCTTCCCTCTATTACCTCGCCGTCATCACACTCAATCCGGGCGTTGTAGCCTTTGATTTTTGACAGCTCCTTTACGGTTTCAAGGTAGTACGCCTGCCTGCCGATTTTGTTTTTCAGCTTTTGGGGCGCTTTATATGAAACATCACAGAAATTGCCGAAGCAGGATACATATATAAACTGCTCCCTACCGTTAAAGCTGCCCAAATCGCAGGGCATTTCCCTGCCGCCTACAATAGCGTTCGCCGCCTTTAAGGCGTCTGTGGGAATATCGACCGAGTGGGCAAAATCGTTGGTGGTGCCGAGCGGTATATAGCCGATTCTCGTACCGGTATTAAGCCCTATAACGCCGCAGATAGTCTCCTTTAAAGTGCCGTCGCCTCCGCAGCAGACAATCAAATCGAACTCCCTGCCGCGGTTTAAAACAATGTCGCAGGCATTTTTGTTAATCTGAGTACAGCAGGTGGTCACATGGTAACCGGCGGTATCAAACTTATTTATTATTCTGAGAGTATAGTCCTTTGCGAGCCTTTTTCCGGCGGTGGGGTTTATAACAAGCAGCAGCTTTTTCACTGAGCCCACTCCTCTCGAGTACAGCGGTTAAAATTTTATTTTTTCCTCAATATAGGCGGCGACCTTTTCAACGGGCATTCTTACCTGCTCCATTGAATCACGGTCACGCACGGTAACGCAGCCGTCGTTTTCGCTGTCAAAATCATAGGTTATGCAGAAAGGCGTTCCGACCTCGTCCTGACGGCGGTAACGCTTGCCTATTGAGCCGGTTTCGTCGAAGTCGGTCATAAACGACTTTGAAAGAGCCGAATACACTTCAAGCGCCTTGTCGGACAGCTTCTTTGAAAGCGGAAGCACTGCCGCCTTATAGGGCGCCACAACGGGGTTTAAACGGAGCACTACTCTTGTATCGTTCTTCTCGGCGTCTATAACTTCCTCGTCATACGCCTCGCATAAAAGCGCGAGCACTGTTCTGTCAAGCCCGTAGGTTGACTCTATGATATAGGGTATATATCTCTCGTTGGTTTCGGGGTCAAGATAGTCCATCTTCTGACCGCTGTATTCCTGATGGCGTGAAAGGTCAAAATCGGTACGGTTATGCGTGCCGTTGATTTCGCCCCAGCCGAAGGGGAACAAAAACTCAATGTCGCAGGCGGCTTTCGCGTAATGGGCAAGTTTTTCGTGGTCATGGTAGCGCAAATGCTCTTCTGCAATTCCCAAATCCTCAAAATACTTTTTGCCGTATTCCTTGAAATAGTCGTAAAGCTCGCCGTCGGTACCCTCTTTACAGAAGGTCTGGAACTCCATCTGCTCAAACTCGATTGTGCGGAAAGTAAAGTTGCCGGGAGTTATCTCGTTTCTGAAAGCCTTGCCTATCTGACCTATGCTGAAAGGCAGCTTCGCTCTCATTGTTCTCTGAACATTAAGATAGTTCACATATTCGCCCTGAGCGTTTTCAGGTCTTAAATAAATAACGCTCTTGCTGTTGTTTGTAACTCCCCTGAATGTCTGGAACATCAGGTTAAATTCCCTTATATCGGTAAAATTATGCTTGCCGCAGTTGGGGCAGGGAATGTGATGGTCCTTGATATACTGGAACATCTCCTCCTTAGTCATACCGTCGGCATGGGCGTCCGGGTCAAAATCGTCGATAAGGTTATCGGCTCTGTGACGCATTTTGCACTCCTTGCAGTCGAGCAGAGGGTCCGAGAAAGAAGCCACATGGCCGCTCGCCTCCCACACGCGCGGGTGCATTAAAATATCCGCATCCACTTCATAGCTGTTTTTGCGCTCCTGAATAAAGCGTTTTCTCCATGTATCCTTTACATTATTTTTAAGTCTCGCGCCGAGAGGGCCGTAATCCCATGTATTGGCAAGTCCGCCGTAAATATCGCTGCCGGGGAATATAAATCCCCTGCCCTTGCAGAGTGCAACTATTTTTTCCATTGATTTGTCTGTGTTTTTCATAAGCTCAGGTCATTCCTTTAAATATATATGCGGCAATTATTTTGCCATTTCTTCTTTTACCTCGTCAAACGCCTTTTCAACTTCGGCAGAGGGTTTGTCGGTTGCGAGAGAGAATATCACGATTGCCAGCGACGAAATAATGAACGCCGGAAGAAGCTCGTAAATATTGAAAATGCCGCCGAGGCGCGCTATTAAGTATTTCCACACAAACACCATAACGCCGCCGAAAACCATACCGGCAATGGCGCCCGCCTTTGTTGTTCTTTTCCAGAACAGCGAGAAAAGCACAAGTGGACCGAAAGCCGCTCCGAAGCCTGCCCACGCGAAAGACACAACCCTGAAAATGGAGCTGTTTTCGTCAAGCGCTATAATAATGCCGATAATTGTGATTACAACAACCGAAATTCTCGCTATGAGCATTGCCTTTTTCTGAGAAATTTTCACCTTGAAGAAAGAGATGAAAATATCCTGCGAGGCTGACGAAGCCGCGGCAAGAAGCTGAGAATCGGCGGTGGACATTGTAGCCGCGAGTATGCCGGAAAGAATTATACCGGCGACAAAAGCGGGCAGAGCGCCGAAGGTGCTTAAATATTTTGAAATTTCAACAATAACTCTTTCGCCGTCAAAATCGCCGCTCAACACTCCGGCTTTTATAAGTCCGACGCCGACAGTACCGATAAATATGGCGACCGCCATTGAGACTACCACCCAGACAGAGGCTATTCTGCGGGAGGTTTTGAGTTTTTTGGAATCCTCAATAGCCATAAAGCGAAGCAGGATATGAGGCATACCGAAATAACCGAGTCCCCACGCCAGCGTGGACACAATGGTTATCGCGCCGTAGGGCTTTACTCCGCCCTCGCCGTCACCGGTGGAAACAAGGCTGAAATAGTCGGGAAGAGTTGAGGCGTTTTCGATAACAGCCGAAAGTCCGCCCGCCTGCCTGACTCCGAAAATGACAACCACAAACAGAGCGACGGTCATAACAATCGACTGAACAAGGTCTGTAACCGAAGCCGCTGTAAAGCCGCCCATTGTGGTATAAACTACTATTACAACCGCGCTGACAATCATCGCAAGCTTATAGTCCACTCCGAACAGCGAGGAAAACAGCTTGCCGCAGGCTGAAAAGCCCGAGGAAGTATAGGGAACAAAAAAGACGACAATTACAAGAGCCGCGATAAGGCTGAGCACATTGGCTTTGTCATTATATCTCTTTGAGAAAAACTCAGGTATTGTAACGGCGTTGATTTTGTTTGAGTAAATCCTTATTCTTTTGGCAACAATCAGCCAGTTGACATAAGTACCCACCGCAAGTCCTATGGCGGTCCATGACGCTTCGGCTATACCGTAAACCACGGCAAGTCCGGGAAGTCCCATTAAAAGATACGAGCTCATATCCGAAGCTTCCGCGCTCATTGCGGTAACAAGCGGGCCGAGCTTTCTGCCGCCGAGGTAAAAATCGTCGGTGCTCTTATTCTTCTTTGAATACACCGCGCCCATTATTATCATCGCAACAAGATATATAACTATTGCGAGGATAATATAAATCTGTGCTGAAGTCATACCATTCCTCCTGACAACCGGAGCGAACACGCCCCACAGCTCTATAAAAATACTATTATAGTATAATAAAAAAAGACTGATTTGTAAAGGATTTTTTTGCCGTTTCGGCTTTTTAAAAACGGTTATTAAAAACCTTTTTTTACTGTTGTATTTTCAAAGGACTGTGTTATAATGAAGCCATACGGGAAAGGGGCGGAAAAGATGGAAAGAACTTCACTCAGCTATACCGAGGATTTCCGCAAAAACCGCGGTCATCTTCTTAAAACCCTGTGCGCTGTCTATAAGGGAAGCTACGGCAAAATATTTCTCTCGTCGGTGTGCTTTGCCATTAAGCACTCCCCCTGCTGGATACTGCCCATACTGACTTCAAATCTTATAAATCTCGCCTCCTCCGGCACTCAGGCCGACAGGCAGAAAATCATAATCAACGCGGCGGCTTTTGCTTTGCTGCTTGTTCTGAACATACCCTTTAACTATCTGCATGTGCATTTTTACGCCTCTTCAATCCGTGACGCGGAGGCCGGGCTGCGCCTTGCGCTTGTAACTAAAATCCAGCAGCTTTCAATAGCCTATCACAAGCACACGCAGAACGGGCGTATTCAGGCAAAACTCATGCGCGATGTGGAGCAGTTTCAGACTCTTTCGGAACAGCTTTTCGTAAACGCTTTGATGTTCATACTTACAATTATCGTCACCATAGCCGTGACTCTTTCAAAAAGCCGGATTGTTTTCGCGTTTTTCCTTATAGCGGTGCCGGTGGCGGTTACTGTCACAATGCTTTTCCGCAAAAAAATACGCCGCAAGAACAAGGATTTCCGCGGCGAAATGGAAACGGCGGGCGCTAAAATGATTGAAATGGTGGAGCTGGTGCCTGTCGCGCGCGCTCACGCCCTTGAAAACTGGGAGATAAAGCGGATTTCAAAGCAGATAGAAAATGTAAAGTCAAAAGGCTATTCCATGGACACTTTTCAGGCTCTTTTCGGCTCGGTTTCATGGCTTGTTTTTCAGCTTTTGCAGGTGAGCTGCCTTATATTCTCGGCTGTTCTCGCGTTTAAGCGGCTGATTCCCGTGGGCGATGTGGTGCTTTATCAAAGTTATTTTTCGACTATTGTAGGAAGCATAAGCGCCGTTATAGGTCTTATTCCCATTATAGCGAAAGGGCTTGAATCGCTCTCGTCAATAGGCGAACTGCTGTTGGAAAACGATATTGAGAACAACACGGGCAAAATCCGGCTGGAAAAGCTCAGCGGCGAATACGATTTTAAAAATGTGTCCTTTCATTACGGCGACAAACCCGACCGCGACATTTTAAGGGACTTTACGCTTCATATAAGCGAAGGCGAAACGGTGGCGCTTGTGGGAGAGAGCGGAGCGGGAAAATCAACGGCGCTCAATCTTGTAATTGGCTTTGACCTGCCCACATCGGGCGCGCTGACGATAGACGGGACAGACATAAAAAATATCGACCTGCGCAGTTACCGCTCGTTTATAGGCGTTGTGCCGCAAAGTCCGATTATCTTTAACGGCACTATAAAAGAGAACATTACATACGGACTTAAAAATGTGAGCAAAGAGGATTTTGACGCGGTTATCAAGGCGGCTCTGCTTGAAGAGCTTATAGCGGAGCTTCCCGACGGTGAAAACACCGTGCTTACCGAGCACGGCTCAAACCTCAGCGGCGGTCAGCGCCAGCGCATTTCAATAGCCCGCGCGCTTATCAGAAATCCGCGGGTGATTGTGCTTGACGAAGCTACTTCCGCGCTGGATTCGGTTTCGGAAAAGAAAATACAGACGGCTGTTGAAAACCTGACAAAAGACCGCACTACTTTCATAGTGGCGCACAGGCTTTCGACCGTGAAAAACGCCGACAAAATAGCCGTTGTCAAGGACGGCTGCTGCGTTGAGTGCGGCACTTATGACGAGTTAATGCAGAAGCAGGGAGAATTTTACAAATTCAAACAGCTTCAATCATAAAAAAGCGGGGATTACTATGGAAAAATTTTACTGTGACGGAATAAGGATAAGGGATTCTCTCGGCAGGGAAAGAATGTTCAGGGGAATAAATGTCTGCATAAAGACTCACTCTCCCGAAAGATTTTTGAAGATTATGGATAAAATCACCGAGAAGCAGTTAAAGAAAAACTCTGAGATGTCCTTTGAAAGCATAGGCGCGAACATTATCCGTTTCGGCATTACATGGGCGGTTGTGGAGCCGCAGAGAGGCAAATACAACGAAGAGGTAATATCCGCCGTACGCGATTTTATAAATCTGTGCGGGAAAAAGGGCATATATGTTATGCTCGATATGCATCAGGATTTGTTCTCGCACTATTTTCACGGTGACGGCGCGCCCGAATGGGCGGTTAAGGGGAAGTATGAAAGTCACGCCCCCTTCGCAATATGGGCGGAAGGATATTTTTACATGCAGGGCGTACAGAACGCTTTTTACGATTTCTGGTCGGACTCCGACTCGCTTCAAACGGACTTTGTGAAAATGTGGAGCCATCTTACCGAAGAATTAAAGGACTGCTCTAACATTATCGGCTTTGACTATCTAAACGAGCCTTATGTTCACGCAAACGGCAGAAAGATATTTTTGAATATCCTCTCAAATGTCACCCGTATAGTTTATAACAAAAACATAAATTATGAAAAATATTTCAAACCGGGAAAAGACAAGAGGGGCTTCGCGCTGATGTCTTTAAAAATCGCGTCGATTATAAAAACCCCCGGCAGGCTTAAAAAGCTTTTAAAGACTATGGACAGCTACGAAAATTTCAGCGAGGCTACAAAGGGACTTGAAAAATACACCGCCGAATTTAACAAAAATTACTACGAGCCGTTTTTCAAAAAGCTGTGCGCCTCTGCCGGCCGCGAGGGAAAATTCAATTTCTTTGAGCATAACTACTACTCTAATCTCGGCGTTCCTTTCGGCATTGACGTCTCAGAAAACGATGTTTACACTCCGCACGCCTACGATGTGTTTATTGACTCCCCTCTTTACAACAAATATTCCAGCAACAACCGGATAAGCGTTATCCTTGACGGAATAAGGGAAAATCAGCTTAAAATGAATGTGCCGGTTATTTTCGGGGAATGGGGCGGAGGCGCGCCGGGAAGCGACTGGATTGAGCACATAGACTATATTTTAAACCGCTTTGAGGAATACCGTTGGAGCAGCATATACTGGGGTTATTCCTTTACGGAAAAGCGGCTTGAACGAGTTTTCAACAGGCCCTATCCCGTAGCCGTATGCGGAGATATTACTAAAATCAAGACGGATTCAGAGAAGCGGAGTTTTACTTTGGAATACACAAATTCCAAAGACTTTGAAAACGCCGAAACATTGATATATATCCCGGAAAAAGGCGTTGTGCCGTATAGAGCGCAAAAGGGAGAAAACAAAATAGAAATAAGCTACTGACAAAAAAACGGTTAAAGGAAACTTTAACCGTTTTTTAATATTCGCTTTATATGTTCGCCGTTTCTTTTTCTTCGGCAAAAATCCTGTTTACATCTCGCCTGCCCTTGTGCCAATAGGGATAAATCCTTATGCCTATGTAAGCGGCAACAGCTCCGAGGGTGTTGAAAACTATATCCTCCATAGTATCAATAAGCGCGTAACGGGCGGAAAAAATCTGTTCTGCCGAGGTGTGATACACGCCGTCAATCTGCGGAGCGTAGCTTGCCGGGTCGAATATATAGGGCGAAGCAAGGGCGGGGTTGTTATATGTATCGGCAGCCTGCGCCGCCAAAAACTGCGACCAGTGCTGCGAGTCGCCGCCGGCTATCTGGTCAAAGGTGAACTCGAAAAGCTCCCAGCCCGTTCCGACAATAAATGAAAATCCGAAAGCGCACAGAAGCATTACCCGTACATTACAAACAGTTTTATCCCTTTTCTGCATACTTACGGCAATCTCGTATCCGATAATCACCGCGAACGCTCCGAGCACCGCGTGCATTATATAATCATAGGAATTTATGCTGTAATAAAAATTGATATACGCTCCGCCGAAGGAAGCGAGCCACAAAATAATTATAAGCCCGTCCTGAAAATACGGCCGCACATATCTGGGCCATCTTTTTTTGCCGAACAAAAGGCAGATTTCCCATGCGAACATTCCTATGAAATTGGCGAGCGTCTGAAGCACCTGCTGAATATCCGGCTCGTCCCTTACAAGTCCCAGCCCGAAAGCCGAATCAAGTATTGCCGCTATCATGGTAGCGCGCACAATCCACCAGTAAACCAATTCCCATTTTTTGCACTCGTGCGTAATTCTGTAAAAATAATCCTTCATCTTTTTAAGCCCTGAGGCTCCCCCCTCTTTATTGCGGCAGTTATTTTCTGCTGCCGTCTTTGTTGAAATTCTTTCTCAGCGCCAGTTCGGTCGGAATTATTGAGGCTATCATCACCGCGAGCTGAACGCCCATAATTATAAATCCCGGCGTTTCAAAATCCTTTTTTAACAGCAATACAACCGCGCAAACGGCGGCCGACAGTACAAGCGTTGCGGAGCCTGCCGCAAGCCATACTTTGCCGCAGTGGTGATGGGCGAAATTCCATGTATCACGATTGAGCATGGACATCTGCGTTCTGTACCCGTAAACCGAATTTATCCGTATAGGCGGGCGTTTTACAAACACCGCGCCTACCAAAATCATAATTAACGGCAGCAGAAAAGCGCAGCAAAAAATCAAAAAATACTCGTTCATTTCTTTCTCCTTTACAGTTTCCTGTCCTTTTCAAGAGCCGCCTCGACCGCGCCTGCAACCGCCGCGTCAAAGCCGCTTTTTTCAAGAGCCGCTACGCCCTCGATTGTTGTGCCGCCGGGGGAGCACACGCTGTCGATAAGCTCCCACGGGTGCGAGCCGTCCTCCAACACGGTTCTGGCGCTTCCCAAAACCGCCTGAGCCGAAATTTTAAGGGCGTCCTTTTTGCTCATTCCGTATTTGACCGCCGCTCTCGCCATGGCGTCTATATACATAAAAGAGAACGCGGGGGAACAGCCGGAAATTACTCCGAAAAGCGGAAACTGCTCCTCGGGAAGCTGTATAGCTTCGCCGAACGAACGGCAAAGCTCAATGGTAAACTCAACAAGCTCCTTTCCGGCGTTTGCAGAGCCGCACACCGCGCTCATTGAGGCGCCCACCTTTGCGTTGATATTCGGCATAACACGAACAACCGCTGTTTTTTCGCTCAGAAACGAGCCTATATATTCAAGCGTTTTTCCCGCGCCGATAGAGATAAGCGCCGAGCCGTTCTTTAAAAGCGCCTCCTTTATCTCCGGCAAAACAGCGGGAAAAACCTGCGGCTTAACCGCAAGCACCGTAACCTCGGCGGACTCGGCTGTTTCCTCGGCGGAGGCGGCAAGGCATACCGAAAACCGCTCGGCCGCTTTTTGGGTTTTCGCCGGATCAGTATCAAAAACTATAATATCGCCGCCGCTTAAAAATCCCGACGACACGGCTCCTTTAATTATTGCCGAAGCCATATTGCCGCAGCCTATAAATCCCAGTTTTTTCATTATTCTGCCTCCTTGATTTCAAGCTCTGAAATACAGTGCGGACACTTTACCGCGTCTATGGGTATCTCGGTTTTGCAGTAAGGGCACTTTTTGGTAGTAGGCGCCGCGGGGACTTCCTCTTTTTTCTTTCCGAGCTCTGAAAGCTTATTTATCCCCTTCACAAACAGAAAAATTACGAACGCCATAATTAAAAAGTCTATTACCGCGCTTATAAAATTGCCGTATGTAAGAATTGCCGCTCCCGCCGCCTGAGCTTCCTCGGCGGTTTCAAATTCGCCTGCGCCCAGCACTATAAATCTGCCGGAAAAATCCGTTCCTTTTGTAAGCAGGCTGATAAGCGGCATTATGACATCGTTTACGAGCGACGACACGATTTTCTGAAACGCTCCGCCTATAATTACGCCGACGGCAAGGTCAATAACATTGCCGCGCATGGCGAAAGCCTTGAACTCTTTTAAAAAACTTTTCATACGCGCTCTCCTTTAAGCTGTTTGTTTTATTATAACATTGTTTTGCGCTTTTTCAACGCTTTTTTTACGCCCGTCATATCAAAGTCGGGAATGTATTTTTCCTGAGCTGACGAGCGTTTTTGCATAAAGCCGTTTTTGAGCCCTATCTCAAAAAACCAATCCACCGATTTTTGATACTCGGCGGTTGTTATGCGGCGGTTTATCTCCTTGAACTTCACAGCGTCAGCGCAGGGCACATACTGACTCATAAGGCTTACATAAACCGTGTCGGGCAGATTATTTTTAATCCACGAAAGAATATTTTTGCTCTCGTCAGCATTTGACGGCAGACAAAGGTGCCTTATGATTATCCCCTTTTGGATAATTCCGCCGGAAAATTCGGTGATACTTTGCTGGCGGTACATTTCAAGCACAGCCGCGGAGGCTTTTTCAAAATAATCGGGAGCAAGCGCGTATCTTTTTGATTTTTCGGAACTGAAATATTTTAAATCGGGAAGATAGACATCAACAAGCCCCTCAAATCGCTTTAATGTTTCAACGCTTTCATAGCCTGAGCTGTTGTAAACCACGGGAACCGACGGTTTATATTGTTCAAGCGCCCTAAGCAGAGCTTCCGCAAAATGCGTGGGATTTACAAAATCTATTGTATGAACGCCCTCGCTTTCCAGCTCGCGCATAATCTCGCAAAGCCTTTCAACGCTTACCGCTTCGCCGCGGTTGTCACGGCTTATTTCAAAATTCTGGCAGAAACAGCATTTCAGGTTGCACCCGGAAAAGAATACGGCTCCCGTTCCGTTTGTTCCGCTGATACAGGGTTCTTCCCACTTGTGCACTGCCGCTCTGGCTATTACGGGCGTTTCGGGCATAGCGCAGAAGCCGCCGCCCTTTTCATTATCGCGGTACGCTTCGCATTTGCGCGGACAGATACTGCAAATCAACGCTTTTCACCTCTTTCGTCAGGGCTTAAAAATCAAATACATTTTAACATATTACTTTAAAATAATAAAGCCGGCAGAAAAATTATTCAAGGCGTTTTTTCCGCGGTTGATAATTGTTTACAAATTCCGCTTGAAAAGACGCCCGATTTATTATATACTTTAATTTACGAATAAACGGAGGTGTAATATGCTTCTTACAATAGATATAGGAAACACAAATATAGATATGGGTATTTTCAGCGGCGACGAGCTTAAAGTCAGCGCCCGTTTCGCCACCGAAAAGCAAAAGACCGACGACCAGTTCGCCGTTGACTTTACAAATATATTTTCACTTTACAAAATAAGTCCCGAAAATATTTCGGGCGCGGTTATAAGTTCGGTTGTGCCCGAAATTACGGCTCACATAAAGAGCGCGGTTGAAAAGCTGACGGGCAGCCGGGTTATTGTGATTATGCCCGGAGTTAAAACGGGTCTTAACATTTTAATTGACAATCCGGCTCAGCTGGGAGCGGACTTAGCGGCAGGAGCCGTGGGAGCCGCAGAGGAATACCCACTGCCCGCCTTTGTTATTGATTTAGGTACGGCAACAAAGATTTACGCGGTTGACGAGCAAAAGGGATTCAGGGGCTGTATGATTGCTCCCGGAGTGGCGATTTCGCTTAAAGCGCTTACAGATGTAAGCTCTCTGCTGCCCACAATAAGCCTTGAACCGCCTAAGAAAGCCTGCGGCACCAACTCGGTGGAAAGTATGCAGAGTGGAACGATTCTCGGCACAGCCGCTATGATTGACGGCCTTTTGGACCGTTTTGAGGAGGAGCTGGGCGAGCCTGCCTCAATTATCGCGACAGGCGGACTTTCCTCGTTTATAGCTCCCGTATGCCGCCACAGCGTGAAATGCGACGGCAGTCTTGTGCTTAAAGGACTTAAAGCGATTTACAGAAAAAACAACTGAATAATAGTATTCGTCAATTATTTGCGCTGCATTTCCGTAAGGAAAGCAGCAGCAAGGAGGAATATATATGAAAACACGAAAGCAAAAAAATCTTTTGCTGGTCGAACTTGCCGTTTTTTCGGCAATCATCATCTTAATGGCGTTTACTCCGCTGGGTTATTTGCAGATAGGCGTTGTCAAAATGACGCTTATTATGATACCCGTAGCGGTAGGCGCGATTACCATAGGTCCGGCGGCAGGCGCATTTTTAGGTCTTGTTTTCGGCGTAACCAGCTTCGCGCAGTGCTTCGGGCTTGACGCTTTCGGCACGGCGCTTATGGCGATTAACCCGATTTACACCTTTATTATGTGCATTGTTCCGCGCGTTTTAATGGGGTACCTGTGCGGTCTTATCTTTAAGGCTGTCAAAAAGCTGAACAAAAGCGCGGCGTATATTGCGGCGAGCGTCAGCGGAGCGGTTTTGAACACGGTATTCTTTGTAGGTCTTTTAATGCTGTTTTTCGGCAGAAGCGACTACATTGAGGGGCTTCGCGGTACAGCCGGTCTGTGGACTTTCTTAGCCGCGTTCGTAGGGCTTAACGGTCTTATTGAAATAGTTGTCTGCTCGATTGTAGGCGCTCCGGCGGCTGCGGCAATCGACACCGCTGTTAAAAAACTCAGCAGACAGTAAGCTACTGTTTGCGGACCGGGGGAAAATATGGCTTATCTTTTTGCTCATTTTAAGGAAAAACTTACAACCGACGGCGAACAGGTCTATTTCGGCATAAGCCGAGACGGTTATAACTGGGAAGCGGTCAACGGCGGCAATCCCGTGCTTGAAAGCACGCTCGGAGAGCGCGGCTGCCGCGATATTGAAATTATCCGTCTTAAAACCGGCGGATTTGTAATTCTTACTACCGACGCCGCGATTGTACGCAATCACATGGACGAAAACCATAATGTTGACTGGAAACAGCTAAATCATTACGGAAGCAAAAACCTCTGCATGTGGAAAACCGACGATTTAATTCATTTTTCGCCTGAGCGCCTTATATATTTCGGAAGAGATGACTTCGGCTGTCTGTGGGCGCCCGAAATTTTCTATGACGAAAACAACGGGGAATACCTTATTCACTGGGGCTCTACGGTTAAAGAAAGCGATTTTGAGCACATGTCAATTTACTGCTGCGTAACAAAAGACTTTGAAACTTTTTCAAAGCCCGTGCTTTTCTTTGACAAAAAGAACGAAATTCTTGACTCACATATTGCAAAGATTGACGGCAAATACCACCTGTTCTACAAAAATTCGGACAATCCCCCCATGAACATGCACGCCGTTTCAGACAGTCTTTACGGACCTTATGAGCATGACGAAAGCTTTGAGAAATATATGGACGAAAACATAAAAAATCCCGGCTCGTACGAGGCGCCCACCACCTACATACTGCCCGACGGCAGATGGTGCCTTATGCTTGACTTTTTCGGCTGCGAAAAAGAGAAAATGGGATATGTTCCGTTTATTTCGGAAAAACCCGGCAGCGCCGATTTCAAACGGGCTGACGAACTGTTTTCATTCCCCTACGGCTTCAAGCACGGCGGCGTGATTGAAATTACGGACGAGGAATACGAAAGGCTCAAAAGTATGTAACGAAAAAACACGGCGGAAATTTTTCCGCCGTGTTTTATTATCGCTTATATTTTTACAGCTCTACAACAAAAACTGCCTTGCCATCCGTCCAGAAATCAGTCTCATATTCAACCTCAATTTCTTCAGCATTTTCCGGAACCTCAAAACACACGGAACCACTTGCGCTTCTTCCACTTGAAATGGTAGCGCTTAAATCATTATCCGTATAGTATGCTTCTGTTGCTTTATTGTCTGCATAGCATGAAAATTCAAAGTTTGAAATGTATCTGTCTGTTGTGCCGGTATTTTCAACCTCAAAATTCAGTTTGATTATTTTGTTGCCGTCTTTCGGAGGGAGATACTGATTATAATCCGTGTATTCCTCACATGAAACATATTTAATGCTTAAATCATTGGCTTTCAGGGTTTCACCGACCTTGATTGATAAATCTCCGGTTTCTGCGTTTTGCAAATCGCTTACGTCCTGTGACTGCTCCCCTCCGCTTTCAACAGTGGCGTCTTCGCTGCTGCTTCCTATTGCGAAAAAAGCAAATGTCATCAAGACTAAAACCGAGAGAAATACCGCAATAAATTTTTTCATTTTTCATCATCCTTCTTTTAATATTATTTTTGAAACAATTCCTGAAATAACCGCACCGATAATTTCAAAAATCATATCCAAAACATCAAATGTACCGCTTAACGCCCCGTAAAGCTGTAAAAGCTCCAATATAACCCCTAACAATGCTGTTAAGCCAAAAGCTATAAATGCTTTATGCTTAAACGGTCTTAAAAAATAAAACAGTACGCTGTTTAAAGAGTATGCCCAAAAAAAATCACAGCCCCAATTACGGGCAGTAACGCCCAAAATTGTTTTTGGTACATATTCTATGACCTCTATATACTGCAAAACAAATTGGCTGATATAACTGCTTTGCTTCATTTTAAGATAGATAATCAATCCGACTGCCAAAGGTGCAAAAGCGTTAAAAAAATAAATAATTTTCTTTACATTAACCGGCATAATATACGCCCTCTTTGCAAAAACCATTTTACCGCAAAATGCAGTAAAAGTCAATACTGCATTTTGTTGTGCATATAATATTATTGGTGATTTTATTGTACAGAAGAATAAGGGATTTGCGTGAGGATAATGATTTGACGCAGAAACAGCTTGCCGAGATACTGCACTGCTCACAACAGGTTTACAGCAACTATGAATTAGGTCAGCGGGATATACCCACCGCTGTTTTGATAGCGCTTGCTAAATATTACAATGTAACCACAGATTATATTTTAGGTCTTTGCGACAAAAAATAAAGCTCCCTTTACGGGAGCTTTTTGGATTTAATCAATCGTGATTTAAGAACTTGATAGCGTCGGAAATGGTCTTTTCATAGGCTTCGCGGCCGTATTTATCGACCTCCGCCTTATTCTTTTCGCCGTGAGTCAGGCAGCCGGCTCCGCCGATACAGCCGCCCACGCAAGCCATACCCTCAATGAAATTGCCGGGGAGAACGCCCTTTGACGCTTTCAAGAGCGCTATACGGCACTCCTCGATTCCGTCGCAGGAAACGGGTTTATACTCAAAGTCCTCTATTCCGTGTTCTTTAAGCCCCTGTCTTACCGCGTCGGCAAGTCCGCCGCTTCTGGCGAAAATTCTTCCGAAATACGAGGCGTTGTCAAGCACATCTTCATCAAGAGCGGTAATATCAATATCCTTGCTGTCGAATAGAGCCTGCAACTCCTCAAAGGTAATTACGCTGTCGATATAAGGCTTGACCTCTTCCTTCTGGAATTCCATTTTCTTTGCGGTACAAGGCCCGATGAACACGATTTTAGCGTCCTTATCGGTTTCCTTGATATATTTTGAAATAGTCGCCGCGGGTGAAAGGTTATGAGAGATATGCTCAGCCATCTGCGGGAAATGCTTGTGTATATAGTCCACAAACGCAGGGCAGCAGGAGCTTGTTAAAAATCCTTTTTCAGCCAGCTCCTTGCTTTCGGCATAAGCCACCATATCGGCGCCGAGAGCCGCCTCGACAACGGTGAAAAATCCGAGCGCCTTAATTCCCGAAATAACCTGACCGAGTTTGGCGTATGTAAACTGGCTGGAAATTGACGGGGCGACAACGGCGTACATTTTGAAATTCTTATTGCCCTCGCTCTTCTTTATAAGGTCGATTACATTTAAGATAAACGACTTGTCGGAAATCGCACCGAAGGGGCACTGATAGACGCAGGCACCGCAGGAATTGCATTTGCTGTTGTCAATGGAAGCGGCTTTTGTTTCGCTCATTGAAATGGCTTTTACTTTGCACGCCTGCTCGCAGGGGCGCTTATGGTTTATAATCGCGCTGTAAGGGCAGACCTTGGCGCACATTCCGCACTCAACGCATTTGGTTTTATCAATATGCGCTTTCTGCTGGTGGTCGAACACGATAGCGCCCTTTTTGCAGACATCCTCACAGCGGTGAGCCAAGCAGCCGCGGCAGGCGTCCGAGACCTCATACCCGCCCATAGGACACTCGTCGCAGGCGATGTCGATAACCTCGATTACATTGGGGTTTGTCTTGTCGCCGCCCATAGCGATTCTCACGCGCTCTTCAAGTATTGCGCGTTCTTTATATACGCAGCACCTCATTGTAGGCTCTTTGCCGGGAACGATGATTTTGGGTATTTCAAAAACATGTTCAAGCAGCTTATCGTCCCACGCCTGACGGGCAACCTCCCGCAGAACTTTATATTTAAGATACTGAATTTTGGTGTCAAATTTTCTCATTCGTTTCACCCTTTAAAAATAGCTTACTTTTATACGCTTGCCCATTTTGCGGAGGCTCTTTGAAAGCTCCTCGACAAGCTGCATTTTAATGTTGAAATTTATGGGAAGGTCGGGGTTCTGATGAGCCGGGTTCATGGCTCTGCCCACAAAGAAGTTAATATCCGTAGCCTCTTCAAACAGAAGCCGGCAGATAAGTGAAGCGCCGTCGCGCTTATAGCTCCAATTCTTATAATCCTTGTTTTCCGCAAGATAATCCTCGGCGTATTTTACAACCTTATTGATTGTTATTACGCCCTCGGTCACAAGGTCAACGCCCTCAATTTCCGCAATGGGGGGAACCTCGGGGTCAATAAACTCAATATGCGGCTTGACCTTTTTGCCCAGATACTCCGCCGCGATTGTAGAGGTTGTGCCGCCGCAGATGATATGCTTGCCCTCTTTTGAGAAGAAAAGCCCCATCATCTTATTGCAGTCGTCGCGGTTTGAGGGAGGCCCGAACAGAAGGTTCATAGGCTCGCGCTTTCTTATCCTTACAACGCACACGGTGGTGTCGTCGCCGGGCTTGTTGCCGTAGAGCTTATTACATTCCTCCAAAAGGATTGTGGCAAGGGTTTTGGCGGTAAAGCCCACATCGTAGAGCGTTTCCATATACTCGATTATATTTTTGCGCTCCCAGCCGAAATTCAGAGCCGAGCCTACTCCCGCGTGAATACAGCCGTCGCTCATGGCTATGAAAATATCGTTCTCTTTAAGCATAATCCTTGAACGGTAAACGGTTTTGCCGTCTATGAGCATTTCCGTTTTGGGGAACTCGTAATGCCTGCCGTCACGCAGAAGTATAACATGAGGATTGTCATACTGAAAAATCTCAGCCTCCTCATTGTTTATGAGCCTCATTATAGTGAAGGTTGAATAGGCTACTCCCCTGACGCTGCACACCGGAAGAGTGGCGGCGACAGTCGAGACGCACTCCTCAATAGTCAGCCCCTCGGCAATCATTGTTGAAATAATCTTTGAGGTGAGGGTTGAGAGAATACTCGCCTTTACTCCGCTGCCGAGCCCGTCGGCAAGCACGATTACCGTTGAGTCGTCACCCTGCTCGATTACATCGACATGGTCGCCGCAAAGCTGTTCTTTGTACTTTATTAGGCTTTGATAGCCGATATCGGCACAGAGATTATTCATCGCTTATTGACTCCTTGAGCTTAGTTAAAGCAATCTTGGTTTCGGCTGCCGTTTCGCCGAGAAGCGAAGCTATTTCCTGGACTATGCGCATCTGCTTATCGACAACCTTATCGGCTATCTCAACAGTCTGGCGGCTGATGTCGTCCTTTTTCTCGCGGCTCCGTTCTTCCTCGGTAACATCTCGCATTATGGCGATAATTGCGTGATAATCCTTGTCATAAGTTACCGTCTGCTCAACATAGCGGTCATACTCGGCAAGATATGTGCGGCGGTCAAAAACGCCTCTGCCCGTTCTTTTGACCTCGGAGAACACGGTCGGGTCAAGAATACGGATAACCGGCTCGCCCATTACATCTGACGCGCGCGGTATATTCATAATTTTAAGCGCCGCGCGGTTTATCTGCTGAACTTCAAGCTCGTCGTTGAGCACAAAAATGCCGTTGGGCGTATTGTTGATAATTGTATCCGAAAAGTTTTCGGCTTTTTCTTTAAGGAAGGGCAGGCACATTGAGATTTCGGCCTTGCCCTGCAAGATGGCGACAGCCTTTTCGCGGCAGGTATTATATCCGCAGGAGCCGCAGTTAAGCTCATCTTCGGGACGGATTTTGCCCATCTGACGCATTACGGCGGCGATTTCGCTCTCGGACGGTACCGTTGCCTTGCGGGTGATAGCCTCCATACTCTTTTTAATCTGCACGGGGGCGGGCTGTTTAATATCAAAGTCCTCTTTGCCGGCATACTGCGCTACGGTGATATAGTCCTTTAATGGGGACTTATGGTATTTTTCCATAACCGGTCCGCCTACGCAGCTCCCCACGCAAGCCGACATCTCAATAAAGCAGTTATGGATTTTTCCCTCCGTAATATCTTCAAGCGCCTTTATGCAGTTTTCCACGCCGTCAATGGCAAGGTAATTGTAGCCGGGCGCGTCACAGTCCATGGACTTTAATATGCCGCCCGTAGTGGGGAAAAATCTCGCCTTGCCCTCGTCGGTATTCTCCTCTTCCTTTTCAAGAGTTATGTTTTCGGCTTTGAGCCAGTTTGTAAGCTCCTCAAAGGTGAGAACCTGGTCGGTATAATCCTTATAGAAATCCGCCTCGTCCTTTTTAGCGACACAGGGACCTATAAACACGGTTTTAGCGCCGGGATAACGCTCCTTTATGTCGCGGCAGTGAGCCTGCATGGGAGAGAGAATATCGGCAAGATATGTAAGCGCCTGAGGAAAATATTTCTGTATAAGCAAATTTACGGAGTGACAGCAGGAAGATATTACTATATCCCTGTTGTCCTCCTTTAACATACGGTCATATTCCTTTTTGACTATTGTGGCTCCGAGCGCGGTTTCCTCGGCGTCATAGAAGCCGAGCTTTTTAAGCGCCGTCCTCATGCCGTTTATGCCTACACCGTCATAATTGGCAATAAACGAGGGCGCGATACTGGCGATAACCTTTTCGTTATTGCCCATAAGCACCTTAACCGCCTCGGTGCTGTCGGCAATCTGCTTGGCGTTCTGCGGACACACAACAAAGCACTGTCCGCACAAAATGCACTCGTTGCCGATTATATTCGCCTGATTGCCCGAAAACCTTATGGATTTTACGGGACAGTGACGAATACATTTATAGCAGTTTTTACAGTTTGATTTTTTAAGCTTTAAAAACTCTGCCATACCTTATCCCCTTTGGATTACAGATAAAATCTTATCATTGAAAAACTCGTTGAAGCTCTCTTTTGTAATTCCCGTATAAACATCATCGTCCACCTGCACAGTAACACCGACGCGGTTACATTTGCCAATGCAGAATGAACCGGCCAGTGTTATCTCGTCTTGCAGGCTGTGCTCTTCTATTGCCGCCTTCATCAGCTCCACGATTTCACGGGAGCCTTTGAGGTGGCATGAAGAGCCTATACAAACCTGTACTATCATTTATTTTACCTTCGCAAGAATTTCCTTTTCAAAAAATTCCTTTGTGGTTTCGGGACTTACGGAAAAGAAATTATCGTCAACGGTTACGCACACGCCCTGCTGGCATTTGCCCATGCAGAAGGTTCCGCCCAGCTCCACCTTGTCTTTAAGGTTATTCTGAGCTATAAGGTACTGTATTTCCTCGACTACCTGACGGGAGCCTTTGATGTGGCAGGAAGATCCTATACAAACGGTTACTTTCATAATAACTCTCCCTTATTATTCGTAATCGACAACATTTACCCACGAAAGCAGGAATTCCCTTTCCTTGGCGTTGCCCTTTACGGACTGGGAAGCGGCAACGATGGGAAGCCATTTCTGGATATACTGCTTTGCGGTGTCGCTCTTTTTGCAGAAGAGGTCAAGATATTTCTTGGCGCCCTCGATATCGCCTTTGAGCCAGAACAGAAGATATGTTCTCGCAACATCGGCGGAAGCGTTGCCCTGAGTGGCGTGCGCCCAGTCGATGATATAGGGTACGCCCTCCTCGTTTATAATGATGTTGCTGGGGTCAAAGTCGCCGTGGCATACCTTTGTGTGCTTGGGCATACCTTCAAGACGGGTATGAAGCTCATAACGGGTTGTTGCGTCAAGGTCAGCCTCGGTAATTTTTCTGTTCATCTTGTCTTTGAGCTTGTTAAGAAGCGGGCACTTTTTATTGTGAACGCTTATTTGAAGGTCAACGAACAGTTCAAGGTACTCGTCATACTTGTCGGGGTTTTCCTGCATAAGCTGAGCGAGGGTTTTGCCCTTGATGTACTCGGTCACAATTGCCCATTTGCCTTCAATTTTTGTAACTTCGATTACTTTCGGGATATTAAGTCCGGTTTCCTCGACCCTTGCCTGATTAAGAGCCTCGTTGAGAACATCTGACTTTTTGTAGTCCTCGTCAAAGACCTTTATTGTCTTGTCGCCGTCACGGTAAACGGTTTTACCTGTTCTGACCGCAATAACTCTGTCTAAATTCATAGTAATTTCCTCCCTTATTTACCGTAATATGCTTTAAGATACATTTCCTTGATTTCGCTCATCAGCGGGTATCTCGGGTTAGCGCCGGTGCACTGGTCGTTGAACGCCTGCTCAACCATTTCGTCAAGAGTGTCAAGGAAGTACTTTTCATCTATGCCGTAATCTTTAATTGTCTTTTTGATTCCGCAGTGCTCTTTCAAAGCGTCAATCTTAGCGATGAGGTTTTCAACCTTCTCTTCGTCAGTCTTGCCCTTGCAGCCGAGAGCCTCAGCCACCTCAGCGTATCTCGCGAGAGCGTGGGGGTGGTCATACTGTGAGAAAGTACCCATCTTTGTGGGAACCTCCGCAGAGTTATAGCGGATAACAAGGTCGATGAGAAGAGCGTTGGCTACGCCGTGAGGAAGGTGGTGGAACGCGCCGAGCTTATGCGCCATTGAGTGGCACACTCCGAGGAAGGCGTTGGCGAAAGCCATACCTGCCATTGTGGCGGCGTTACCCATCTTTTCTCTTGCTACGGGGTCGTTGGGGCCGTTATCGTAAGCTCTGGGAAGATACTGGAAGATAGTCTGCAAAGCGCGGATTGCAAGTCCGTCGGTATAATCGGTAGCCATAATTGAAGCGTACGCCTCCAAAGCGTGCGTTACCGCGTCAATACCGGAGGCCGCTGTGAGTCCCTTGGGAGCGCTCATCATAAGGTCGGCGTCAACAATCGCCATATTGGGCATAAGCTGATAGTCGGCAAGAGGCCACTTAACGCCTGTTTCAGCGTCGGTGATGATTGCGAAGGGAGTAACCTCGGAGCCTGTTCCCGCTGATGTGGGGATAGCTATGAAGTAAGCCTTTTCGCCCATCTTCGGGAAGGTGTAAATACGCTTGCGGATATCCATAAAGTCCATAGCCATATCTTCAAAGTTGGCGTCGGGATGCTCATAAAGAACCCACATAATCTTAGCCGCGTCCATTGCGGAACCGCCGCCTACAGCGATGATGGTGTCGGGAGCGAAAGCCGCCATCTGCTCTGTACCCTTCTTAGCGCATTGAAGCGTGGGGTCGGGAGCGACTTCGGAGAAGCAGGCGTGCTGGATTCCCATTTCGTCAAGTTTCTCTTCGATAGGCTTAGTATAGCCGTTATTGTAAAGGAACGAGTCTGTTACGATGAAAGCCTTTTTCTTGCCCAGAACATTTTTGAGCTCGTCAAGAGCAACGGGCAGGCAGCCTTTTTTGAAGTATACTTTTTCGGGAGCACGGAACCAGAGCATATTTTCCCTTCTTTCAGCAACTGTTTTGATATTGATAAGATGCTTGACGCCGACATTTTCCGAAACGGAGTTGCCGCCCCATGAGCCGCAGCCCAATGTAAGCGACGGCGCAAGCTTGAAGTTGTAAAGGTCACCTATGCCTCCCTGAGAAGAAGGAGTATTTACAAGAATACGGCAGGTCTTCATTCTCTCGCCGAATTCTTTGAGCTTTTCAGTTTCCGTTACCGCGTTGAGATATACGGAAGAGGTGTGGCCGTAGCCGCCGTCGGCAATAAGTCTTTCAGCCTTGTCAAGAGCGTCGCCGAAGTTCTTTGCCTTATACATGGCAAGTACGGGAGAGAGTTTTTCGTGAGCGAACTCCTCGCTTATATCAACGCTCTCAACCTCGCCTATGAGAACCTTTGTGGTTTCGGGAACATCAACGCCCGCGAGAGCCGCGATTGTGTGCGCTTTCTGACCTACTATCTTGGCGTTAAGGGCGCCGTTGATGATGATGGTCTTTCTGACCTTCTCGGTCTCCTCGGGATTGAGGAAGTAGCAGCCTCTGTCAAGAAATTCCTTCTTAACGGCTTTGTAAACCTTGTCAAGCACTATAACCGACTGCTCGGAAGCACATATCATACCGTTGTCAAAGGTCTTTGAATGGATAATGGAGTTTACGGCAAGGATAATGTCGGCGGTGTCGTCAATGATGGCGGGCGTGTTGCCGGCGCCTACGCCGAGGGCGGGCTTGCCGCTTGAATAAGCCGATTTAACCATGCCGGGGCCGCCTGTCGCAAGGATTATGTCGGCCTCTTTCATAAGCATTGTGGTCATTTCAAGAGAGGGAATGTCAATCCAGCCTATAATTCCCTCGGGAGCGCCTGCCTTTACGGCGGCTTCAAGCACTACCTTTGCGGCCTCAATGGTGCTCTTCTTGGCTCTGGGGTGAGGGCTGATGATTATACCGTTTCTTGTTTTGAGAGAAATAAGAGTCTTGAATATTGCCGTTGAGGTGGGGTTGGTTGTGGGAATAACCGCGGCTACAACGCCGATGGGCTCGGCAATCTTTTTAATGCCGTAAGCCTTGTCCTCCTCGATTACGCCGCAGGTCTTTGTGTGCTTGTAAGCGTTGTAAATGTACTCGGCGGCATAGTGGTTTTTAATTACCTTGTCCTCGACAATGCCCATTCCCGTTTCCTCAACGGCCATCTTCGCAAGCGGTATTCTCGCTTTGTCGGCAGCCGTAGCGGCGGCAAGGAAGATTTTGTCAACCTGCTCCTGCGTGAATGTTGAAAACTCCTGCTGAGCCTTTCTTACTCTTTTAAGAGCGGCTTCAAGAGCTTCTACATTGTCAACTATTGCGTAATTGTTTTCCATGTCTATCTACTCCTTTTAAAATTTCACCTTTTTCTGAATTTAAAACGCACCTTTTCCCAGAGGCGCTTACCCCCTTTGTGCGGTTCGTTAATATTTTAACAAACCGTCCCTTGAATTTCAAATATAAAAAAAGCATATCGTTATATTTTTAACGATATGCCAATAATACATAAAAAATATATAGCCGGCAAATCGTTTTTGTATAAAGTGATTGGTACGGTTAATTTTTATCAGTATTCGTTCTTTACTTCGTTCAGTTTTTTGATAAAAAGCTCGTCAAGAGCCGAAAATCTGTACTCCTCGCGGTATATGAGCAAGTCCTTGTAAACCTTTTTATTGTCGTGGCACTGCTTCATTACCAGGTTACAGCTGTTAAGCGTTTCCTGCGAGATGGGCGACACCCACATAAAGGTCGAGGGAACATTTTTCAAAAGCTCCATCTGGCTGCCGCGCTCAAACACGAAAATGCGCTTGTTCACAAATTCGGAAAGCTCCGCCTTGCGCGCCTCCGCCATAGGCAAAGACGGAACATAAGGGTCGGCGTGGGCGATTTCGATATAATCGCGCAGGTCCTCGAACTCAATAAAATCCTTTTTCGCGAGAGGATTGTCCCGCGACATAACAGCCGCGTAGGAAAACTCCCGCACCAGCTCGCTTTTAAGCCGTTTTTCGTGAAGCATGGCGTCAAAATATTTTTCAAAAGCCGTCTGGAAACGGATTATTCCCAGATTGTAGTCCGATTGAAGTATATTGCTTATGGCGCGCATGGAATTTGTTTCCTTGTAAAGAATCTCCGCCTCTCTTGAAAGGTCGATTTCCTTTGCGAAGCGCACAAAGGCGTCGGAAACATAGCTGGCGCGCGGCACGGAAATGGAAAAGGTCTGCTTTTTCTCGGCGTCGCCTTTATAAAGCGCCTCGACCTGGTCAATCTGAAGCAGGATTTTTTTTGCGTAGCCCAGAAACTCCTCGCCCTGCGGCGTTATTTCAATTCCTTTTGTTGTCCTTTTAAAAATAGTTATCCCCAGCGACTCCTCAAGCTCCTTTACGGCGCGGCTCAAATTGGGCTGGCTCATAAAAAGGTTTTCGGCCGCCTTGTTTATGGAACGGGTTTTTTCAACCTCTACCGCGTATTTAAGGTGCAGAATATTCAAGAAATCACCGCCAAAATGTATTTATAAGTATTATACAATCTTTTTTCGCAATATTCAACCTTAAATACCGAAAAAAATCTATTTACACACCGCGGCAAAAAGGCTATAATTAAAGCAAATAACAAGGTAAAGGCGGTGCGTTTTTCTTGTACGGACTGATTGAGCATACCGATGAAATCAACAGGCTTCTTGCCCGTTACGGGGTAAAATTCGGAATATATAAAAACAATGTGTTCAACGAGCGTCTTTTTCCCTTTGACACCGTGCCGAGAATACTCTCCGCCGACGAGTTCGGCTTTTTAAGCCGGGGACTGCGGCAGAGGGTAACGGCCCTTAATATGTTCTTAAACGATATTTACACCGCTAAGCGAATTGTAAAGGACAAGGTTATTCCCGAGGAATTCGTTTACGGGGGCGCCGGATATATGATGGAGTGCGAGGGCGCCGTGCCGCCCAAAGGCATTTTCTGCCACATAAGCGGCATTGACTTGGTGCAGGGCAGCGACATGCGCTGGTATGTTTTGGAGGACAACCTGAGAATACCCTCGGGAGCCTCATACCCGATGATTGCCCGTGAGCTTTGCCGCAGAGCGAGTCCCGACACTTTCAGGGCGAACTCGGTTGTCGACAACCGCAACTACGGCGAGCTTTTAAAGAAAGTCCTCGACTACTCAAACTGCGGCGGCATAAATGTGGTGCTCACCCCCGGCCGCTTTAACTCGGCGTTTTTTGAGCACACATATCTTGCCGAAAAAACAGGTTCGGTTTTCGCTATGCCTCAGGACCTGTTCGTTGAGGGAAATGTTCTTTATTACAGCGAATATTCCGGCAGGCGGCAGCGTGTGGGCGCGGTTTACCGCAGAATATCAGACGATTTTCTTGACCCTATGACTTTCAGGGCGGACTCGCTTCTGGGCGTGCCGCACATTATGGACGCCTACCGCGCGGGCAACACGGCTATTGTGAACGCTCCCGGCAACAGCGTTGCCGACGACAAGGGAATATACTACTATGTTCCGGCGATGATAAAATACTATCTGGGCGAGGACGCGATTCTCTCAAATGCGCCGACCTATCTGCCCTTTTACGAGAGCGACCGCAAATATGTTCTTGAAAACATAAGCCGGCTTGTTATAAAAGATGTGGCGGAATCGGGCGGCTACGGCGTTGTTTTCGGCAGCGAGCTTTCGCTTGAACAGATTTACGAGCTTAAAAAGCTGATTTCAAAACAGCCGAGGCGCTTTATAGCTCAGGAGGTAATCAGCTTTAACAACCTAAGAGTTTTTGAAAACGGCGTGCCGGGAGAGCGCAAAGCCGATTTGCGCGCCTTTGTGCTTATGGGCGAGGAAACCGTGGTATGGCAGAGCGGACTTACGCGCTTCGCGAAGGACGCGGACTCGTTTATTGTCAATTCTTCTCAGGGAGGGGGCTTTAAAGACACATGGGTATTATCTCGATAAAATCCAGCGACAATCTTTTCTGGCTGGGAAGATATGTTGAGCGTGTTTTCACCACGCTTAAAGCCTTTACTCAATGCTATGACAAGATGATTGATGTGAATGATGACGAATACATCAGCTTCTGCGCAAAGCTCGGAATCGGGGGGAATTACTCCTGCCGTCAGGAATTCATAAGCTCGTTCCTTTTTGACATTGACGACCCGGCCTCGATTTTTTCAAGCCTTATGCACGCCTATGACAACGCTGTGGAAATGAGAAACGAAATAAGCTCCGAAACGCTGTCATACCTTCAAATGGCGGTTGATGTTATGGAAAAAAGCCGCGGCAGCACGGCTCCCCTTTTAAAAATTCAGGAGGTAACCGACTGGATTTTCGCTTTCTGGGGTTCGGCTGACGACAATATTGAGTCCGAGGTGTCAAGAAACATACTTAAATTCGGCAGGAGCATTGAGAGGATTGATTTATACACCCGCCTTGACTATCCTGCCGAGCTTATACGCAAGGAATTTTCGATTATGCTCAACCGCCTTTACAAGGTCGGGGTTGACTGCAACGCGAACGCCATAGCACAGCTTGAAAAAATGATTCTGGAATCGGACGATTACCGCCCGTACAAGGCCTCCGTTCAGAACGAGCTTGCGCATATATTTGTTACGGGAGTGATGAACTGATGGCGGTACTTGATTTTTCTTACAATATGTCCATTAAATTTTCCATGCCCGTAATAAAGCACTGTTACAGCCTGCGCTGTATTCCGCTGGAATGTGAAAATCAGCATATTGAGGATATTAAGGTTTCGGTTTTTCCCGAAAATGTGCTGACCTATTCCGCCGACGGGTTCGGCAATATTCTTATAACCGACAGGATTATTACCATGCACAATGAATTCGGCGTCACCGTTGAGGGCACCGTTTCCACCGGCAGGCACATAACCCCTGACAGCGAGCCTAACCCGGTTTACAAATACCCCACCGGCTACACCGAGTGCAAAACGGAGCTGTGCCGTCTGTTTTCGAGAGTAGAGCCGGGAATTTCAGACGACGGAGTTGACACCGCTCTTAAATTCACAAGAGCCATAAGGGCGAACATTGTGTACCAAAGCGGAGCAACGGGCTTTGCCACCACCGCCGAGGAAGCTCTGCTGAAAGGCGCGGGGGTATGTCAGGACTATTCGCATATACTTATCGCCCTTCTGAGAAAAGCCGGATTTTTTGCCCGATATGTTGTGGGCATGATGGTCGGCGAGGGCGAAACGCACGCATGGGTTGAGGTTTACAGCGACGGCTGCTGGCACGGCATTGACCCCACAAACAACCGCCCGGCTGACGAAAATTACATTATTATCAGCCGTGGCAGGGATTTTGCCGACTGCGGAATAAACCGGGGTCTGCTCACGGGCGGAGGAAATCAGACGCAGACGGTTTCGCTGAAAGTCACCCGCCGCTAATCGTATTTAATAAAAATTTCCATAAAGAAAACCAAAATTGCCACAGCGCCCAAACAGTCGCCGCAGCACTTTACAAGCTCTTCGGAAAGTATGTAGCCCATATCGCAGAAGCCGTGGCAAAAAAGATAAAACCGCAAAAACACGGCTCCCGAAAAAAGCGAAATGATAACAGGCGCAGTCAGCGCCAGTATAATTTTTGACGGCTTGCTCAATTCCTTAATAAAATCGCGGAAGCCGTATTTTTCTGTATTCAAATAAAACACCTTCCTTTAAATATTTTAACTTTAAGGAAAGGCGCAATCAACACGCAAAAATTACCAATGAAAAGAGAGAAATCTATGAACATAGGACTTTCATCCGCCTGTTTTTATCCCCTTGAAACGGAAAAATCCTTAATAAGGGCGGCAGAAACCGGCGCAAAAGCCGTTGAGATTTTTATGAACGCCGACTCGGAGTTTACTCCCCGGTCGCTTAATTTATTCAAAAGCATAAAAGACGAATACGGCATTGAAATACCCTCGGTTCACACAATGGCGTCCTTTACGGAGTCCTACTATCTTTTCAGCTCCTACCGCCGCCGTTATATAGAAGCGCGCGAAACGCTTTTCAGGCGGCATTTTGAAGTAATGCACCGTCTGGGGGCGGACATACTCGTAATGCACGGGATAAAGCTGCCCGGCAGCATAAGCGATGAGGAATACTTTGAAAGGTTCGGCGAGCTTATACTTCTCGGCGAAAAAGAGGGGCTTAAAGTATGTCAGGAAAATGTTGTGCATTACCGCAGCGAAAGTCCCGATTTTCTGCTTAGTATGGCACAATATATAGGCGGCTCTTTCAATATGGTTTTCGACATAAAGCAATCAGTCAGAGCCGGTTTTGACCCCTTTGAGTTTTCGGCAAGGCTTCACCCGTATATAAGGCATATTCACATAAGCGACCACAGCGCCGGGCGCGACTGCATTGTTCCGTTTTCCGGCGGCAGTTTTGATTTTAAACGGTTTTTCTCGGCTATGAAAGGCTTTGGGTACAAGGGAAAATATATTTTGGAGCTTTATGAAAACGGCTATGAAAACGACTCGCAGCTTGCCTACGCAGTCAAGGAACTTGAAAAGCTGTTTTAACGCTTTACTTTGAGGTATGTTATATGCTATACTACAACATATAGGATTTAAAAAGGGAAGTGATTTATTTTGAAATGTCCTTTCTGCGGCTATGAGGAAAGCAAGGTAATCGACTCGCGCCCCACCGATGAGGGCGAGCGTATCCGCCGCCGCCGCGAATGTACGCGCTGCGGCAAAAGATTCACTACTTACGAGATAATCGAGAGCGTGCCGATTCTTGTAGTCAAAAAAGACAAGTCGCGCGAGGCTTTTGACCGCAACAAGCTGATGACAGGTATGCTCAGGGCCTGCGAGAAGCGTCAGGTTTCGGTGGAAACCATTGAAAAGGCTGTTTCCGAAATTGAAGCCGCTTTGCAGAACTCGCTTGAAAGAGAGGTAACCTCGGTAAAAGTCGGCGAACTTGTTATGGAAAAATTAAAGGAAATAGACGAAGTGGCCTATGTGCGCTTTGCCTCGGTTTACAAGCATTTTAAAGATGTAAACGCCTTTATGGACGAGCTTTCGAGCTTTCTGGAAAAGAAATAAGGGGTATTATTATGCGTAAGCTTCTTTCGGCAGCGCTTGCGGTGTTGCTGCTTATCGGCTGTGTTTCGCCTGCCGCCTTTGCCGCCGGCGGCGAAAAAAGCGGCTTTATGTATTTAGGCGGGGCGGAACTGTCCCGTTATGACCCTTCGGTATATTATGAAGTGTCAGAAAATCCCGTCAGTCAGGATAAGTTTTTCTCGTCGGGCGCGGACTCCCCGTACTTATTTTACTCTTTTCTGAATGTATGGCAGAAGCAGGTTTATGACGAGGTGCTCTCCGCCGGAGTAACCGATGAATTTACGGTTGAACTCTCACCCGTAATCACCTGCACGGCTACCGTTGAGAACGGCTATCTTGTACTGCCCGATGAAACGAGCAGTCAGCTTATGGAAATCGTCATAGGCGGTCTGTCGGCTGTTTCGGACGACCACCCGGAAATTTTCTGGATAAACGGGTTTGGGTATTCAATGTACTTTCAGTATTCGTATAACAGCGACGGCACATATGCCGTTTCTATAAACGCCCTTCAAATTACGGCTACGCTCAATCAGGGCGCGTACCCGGATATGGCGTCGGTTTCCGACTATTACGGCAGAATGATGGAAGCGCTTGACAGCTTTGAGGTAAACGGCTTTACAAGATACGAAAAAGTAAAGAGCATTCATGACCGCATTGTTACTCAGGTGCAGTATGACGCGAATTTCTCAGTACCTACGGCGCACGAGCCTACCAGCGTATTTTTAGAGCCTTACACAACGGTTTGCGAGGGTTACGCGGAAGCCTTTAAAATGCTCTGCAACAGGGAGGGTATTCCCTGCGTAATAATTGTGGGCAACGCCGGCGGAGGCGGTCACGCATGGAACTATGTTAAAATGGAGGACGGCAAGTGGTACGCCGTGGACTCTACCTGGGACGACCCGGTGGGGAACAGCGAAACGGGAGTTTTTTATGACTTCTTCCTTGTGGGAGCGAACTCCACGAACCGTTATTTTGACAATAATTCCACCACCTTTGAAGACGCGCACACTCCAACGGGCAAGCGCTATACCTCCGCTGAGTTTTCGCTTGCTTATCCCGAACTTTCCGATGTTTCATACTCCAATGTTCTCAACAGAATTTCCTCGTCGGCAACGGTGAGAAAAGCGCAGAGCCTTATCTATATCGACAAGGACGCTGTTCTTTCAAACGAGCTCACAGCGCCCTACGGATACACTCTCGGCATTAACGGAAAGACCACGGGCGCGACCGTCACGGTAACGGGTACCGGCGGCTCGCAGAGCTACACGGCGGTGCGCAGAGGCGATGTGGACTGCTCGCTTGTAACCGACTCGTTTGATGTGGAGCTTATCTCAAAAGCCGCGAGAGCCGATTTTTATATCGAGGACGGCAGCGCGGTTTTCTACGCCGCAGATATGAACAGCGACGGTGCGGTTGACGCTTTTGACGCGATAGCCGCCGACCTTTACGCAAACGGAATGTTAAGCTACAGCTGACAAACAGCCTGAAATTATAAAAACGGGACCGCTGAACTGATTTCAGCGGTCCTTTTTAATATTGCTTAAATATCCTTAGCTGCCTTTTTTCTCATAGTTTCAAGCGCGCCGCTGAGCGGCACAATAAGCAGTCCCGCCGCGAAATTTCCGGCGGCGTGAAGCGCGTCATAGGGCAATCCGGCTATTATCCACGCTACGGTCTGCTTAAACCCTAACCCGAACATCAGCGCCTGCGCCGGAGCGTAAAGCGTTCCGAACAACAGCCCGTGAAGCGAACAGACAACGGCGTAAACCGCCGCGGCGACAGGTCGCTTCATATTTTTGGGCAAAGCCATGGTGACTGCCCAGAGCACCGTCCAGATATAGAGATACGGAAACCACCACATGGAAAAACCGGCGTACAGTCCGTTCAGAAAAACATAAATATAAATCGGGACAAGCGCTTTTTTGCGGTAAACCAGAGTAAACACCATGGTGAACATTCCCAGCAGGTGAATATTCGGGAATGTTTCCATAACTATTTTTGAAACAAACATCAGCGCGCCGAACATGGCGAAAACAATAAGCTCCGCAAGGCGCCTTGTTTTTTCGCTTCTCATCAGGCGGCTGTCGCGATGAATGAGTATGTACCCGAGTCGCTTGCTGGAGTGGAGTCAACTCCGGTCTGCGCGTATTCGCCGTTGATATAAAACGCCCAGTACATTTTATCGGCATTGTAATCATACTTTATTCCGTTTACGGTATCGACCATAAGGCCGTACTCGCTTTCGGTGCCGGAAATAAGCTTGTTTTCAAGAAGCGCCTCGCCTACTGTTTCGGCGTCGGTTTTAATAGAAAAGGTTGTTTTTGAACCGTCCTTGTCAACCGCCTCAAAAACAAAGGTCTTTTCGCCCTCGCCCAGCTGAGTCAGGCTTTCGGCAACATTGCTTTCAACAGGCGCGGTGTCCTGCGGCTGAGTTGTGCCGCTGTCTTTTCCCGTGCATGACGCAAATCCCAGCGCTATTGCCGCAAAGAGCGCAACGGAAAGAACAGTCAGCAGAATTTTTGAATTGATTTTCTTTTTCATACTGAATTTCTCCTTAAAATTATTCTTTGAAAGGCTTGCCGCTGTGCCGGTCTCGCGGCGGCGGCAAAAGCTGTGCTTTTTTTAATTTTCGCTGTTCGGGTATTCCGACTTCGCGGACTCGCGCGGTTTTCGCCTTCTCGGAAAAAATCCAATGACCTACTGCTTTTGCGGCAAAGCAGCTGAAAATCGCCGTCCGCTTACGGCGACGGACTCGTCCCGGATTTTCACCGGGTTCCCCTCACCGCGTACCTTTCGCCAGAAAATTTTACCACAAAACGCACACGGGCGCAATAAAAACTTGATTTTATTGACGTTTCGCGATAAAATATCCTGCGGAGATGAATGCGAATGAAGAAAAAAGTTCTTGTGATAATCAATCCCTGCGCTGGCAGAACAAAGTCAAAGCCCGCAACCTTTGACATAGCCGATGTTCTTTCCTCGCTGGATTTTGAGTTTGACATAAAGGTTACGCAAAAGCGCGGAGACGCTACGGAATTTGCCCGCACGCTCTCAGACGGATATGACGCGGTGCTTTGCTGCGGAGGCGACGGCACTTTAAATGAAACCGTAAACGGAATTATGAAGCTTAAAAAAAAGCCGCAGGTAGGATATATACCCACCGGCTCGACGAACGATTTTGCCGCGACCATTGGAATACCCTCCGACATACGCAGCGCCGTTCAGCTTATGGCGTCAGACCAGCGCAACTGCTTTGACATAGGAAATTTTAACGAGCGCAATTTCTGCTATATAGCCACCTTCGGCGTGGGCAGCGAGTTTTCGTACTCCACTCCGCAGAAGCTGAAAAACGCGCTCGGTTATCCGGCGTATATGCTGAACACCTTTGTTTTAAACGGCGTTCACCTGCTCAAAAGCATTAAACCCGTGCACATGACCATTGAGCATGACGGCGGCGTTATTGACGGCGACTACTTTTTCGGCGCCATTTCAAATTCCACCTCTGTGGGCGGACTTTTTACATACAGCAAGGACGATGTAAAGCTGAACGACGGTATATTTGAGCTGCTGCTTGTAAAGAATATTAAAAGCGTACCGAACGCCGTAAAAATGCTCAGAAAAATGCAGAAGCACGACTATGACTGCGACCAGATTACCTTTATGCACACCCGCAAGCTGAAAATCTACTCGCCGCAGAAAGCTGCGTGGTCGCTTGACGGTGAATACGGCGGCACTCCCGAGGAGATTGATTTTTCAATATCGCACCCGGGAATTGAGATTTTTTCACCGCCCAACGAGCTTTTCAGCGCCGGAAAGGACGAAGCCGCGCTAAAACAGAATTAAAAACAGAGAGGAAAAATTATGACGGATTTAGAAAAAGCAAGGGAATTTTTCCGCCTTGACCGTTTCGCGACCGAGGCAGCAGGAATAGTAATTGAAGAAGTCGGCGAGCGTTACGCCAGATGCAGTATGAAAATAGAAAAGCGCCACTTAAACGCGGTTGACAGCGTTATGGGCGGAGCCATGTTTACGCTGGCGGACTTTGTTTTCGCGGTAGCCACAAACTTCAACGCGGAAAATGTCACGGTTACAACGGTAAGCCAGATAAGCTATCTGGGAACCGCCAAAGGCGACACCCTCTACGGTGAGAGCCGCCTTATCAAAGACGGCAGAACAACCTGTTTTTACGAGATTTCAATAACCGACAACTTGGGAAACGCAGTCGCCGTGGTTACGGCTACGGGCGCCCACCTTCAAAAACGCAAATAGAAAATGCCGCCTGACGGCTCAAAAAACGGCGTCCGCAAAAACTTCGGACGCCGTTTTTATTTCGGTTTTTATCTTATTCCGTAATGCTCGATTACATAGTCCATATCCTTGTCGCCTCTGCCCGAAAGGTTTACGAGTATTGAGCCGTGCCCCATGGTCTTTGCCATCTTCATGGCGTAAGCTACCGCGTGGGAGCTTTCAATGGCGGGAATTATGCCTTCAAGCCTTGAAAGCTTATAGAATGCGTCAATGGTTTCCTCATCGTCGATTACATCGTATTTTACTCTTCCGATTTCTTGCAGGAAAGCGTGTTCCGGTCCCGAAGAGGGATAATCAAGTCCGCTCGCCACCGAATAAACGGGCGCCGGGTCGCCGTTTTTATCTTTGAGCATTATGCTGTTAAAGCCGTGCATAATACCCTCAGTACCGAATTTAAGGCTTGCCGCGTGGTCGCCGAGCTTAGGCCCTCTGCCCAAAGGCTCAATGCCGTAAATATCGACAGGGTCGTTTAAAAATCCGGCAAAAAGTCCTGCCGCGTTGCTGCCGCCGCCTACGCACGCCACAATGGCGTCGGGCAGATGCCCTGTCATATCCATAAACTGCTCTCTCGCCTCAATGCCCACAACGCTCTGGAAATCGCGCACCATCATCGGGAAGGGGTGAGGGCCGAGCACCGAGCCTATGCAGTAAATGCAGTTTTCGTACTCCTTGCTGTACGCCTCAAAAGCGGCGTCAACGGCTTCCTTTAAAGTGGCGAGCCCGTGAGTTACCTCAACAACATTGGCGCCGAGAATTTTCATTCTCGCCACATTGGGCGCCTGCTTCTTTATATCCACCGCGCCCATATAAATATCACATTCCAGCCCGAAATACGCCGCCGCTGTTGCGAGAGCGACTCCGTGCTGACCGGCTCCGGTTTCGGCGATTACCTTTTTCTTGCCCATATATTTGGCCAGAAGCGCCTCTCCCATACAGTGGTTGAGCTTATGCGCGCCCGAGTGGTTCAAATCCTCGCGCTTGGCGTAAATCTGAACATTTCCGAGACTGTTTGAAAGCCTTTCAAGATGGGTAATGGGAGTGGGTCTGCCCTGAAACTCAGTTCTTATTCTGCGAAGCTCCGCTATGAATTTTCTGGACTGGCAGATTGAAAAATACGCCTCCGTAATCTCCTTCATAGCCGCTTTGAGCTTATCGTCCACATATACTCCGCCGTATTTGCCGAAAAATCCGTCCTTATTCGGATAGTCCTTAAAATAGGTGTCAAAATCAACATTATTGAAAACCATAAAAAGTCCCCCTGAAAAATAAAAGCTGACCGGATAAACACCGGCCCGCCGATTATGCCGCCGGGCGTTCTGAGTGTGTGTACCCCGACAGAATTTTACCAGTTTACCTATAAATTTTATCACAGGGGACAAACCGTGTCAACCGATTATTAAACAGAGGTGGCGTCCGATCTGTTTTTATGCTAAAATATACGAAAGATTTAAAAGCGGTGAGAAATATGACTGAAAATCAAAAAAGGCTTGAAGAACTTTCAGACAGAGCGTTCGGGCGCGGGCGTCCCGTTTACTCGGAATTTCTGAGTATGGCTGAAATTTCGGAATTAAAGAGTATGCGCCTGCCCGAAAGCCCCCTGCTCTGGGGCGGATACGAGGGAGCCGAACGCGCGGTCGCCTGTTTCGGCGGCGATGAAGATTTTTCAGGCTTTCCCGTTGTCTGCGTTAAAATAGAACCTCTCAGCCAAAAATTTGCCGACGCGCTTACTCACCGCGATTTTTTAGGCTCGCTCATGGCTCTCGGAATACGCCGCGAGGTACTGGGCGACATAATACTGAGCGGCAACTGCGGATACCTTTTCTGCCTTGAAAGCATTTCGGAATACATTGTTTTAAACCTTGACAAGGTCAGGCACACCTCGGTAAAGTGCAGTAAAACCGAGGATATTCCGGCAGCGCTGACAGAAGCGCAAGAGGCGCAGTACATTGTTTCCTCCGAAAGGCTTGATGTGATTATAGCCGCCGTTTACTCGCTTTCGCGCAAGGACTGCCTTAAACTTTTTGAGGCGCAGAAAGTTTTTGTAAATTCGGTAATGAAAACCTCGCCCTCGTTTATTCCGTCAGCCGGCGACATTATATCCGTCCGAGGTTTCGGCAGATTTTCTTTCGGCGGTACTCTGCGGCAGACAAAAAAAGGGCGCCTTGTTATAAGCGCCGGAATTTACAGATAAAAAACGGTCTTCCAAAAAAGGAAGGCCGTTTTTCTGCTTTTATTTTCAAAAACCGAAACTAAAAAATAACATTAAACTTCCGGTTTGAACGAAGGCATAACCTGAAGCTTAAAAGCGTTCATTTTGTGCATACGGTCGATTTTTTTCTTTGTTTCCTCATTGTCGATTACTCCCTCGCGGATATAGCGGTCAAGCTCGGCGTAAGTAAAGCCCAGATTGTCCTCGTCTGTTTTTCCGCAAAGTCCGTCAATCGGCACTTTGTCAACCAATTCGGCGGGAAGTCCCAGAACGCGGCCTATCGCCTTCATCTCCTGCACCGTAAGATGTGAGCAGGGTGAAAAATCGCCTGCGTTGTCGCCGTAGCGTGTGGAATAGCCTACCCAGTCCTCAGACAGATTACAGGTGTTGGCGACTCTTCCGTTATTGCTCTGCGAAACGGCGTACAGAGCGGACATACGCAGTCTGGGCGCAAGGTTTGTTCTGCTTTGCTCGGACAGCGCAAAGGGTATGCTCTTAACCAGCCCGTCAAAAGCGTCTTTAATATTTATTACATAATGACGGATACCCAGATGACTGACAAGCAGCTTTGCCATATCAATATCCGCCTGCTCGCCGTTGGGCATAAGCACGCCTATAACCCTGTCCCTGCCGAGCGCCTCAACGCAAAGGGCGGCTACTACCGAGCTGTCCTTGCCGCCGGATATGCCTACTACGGCGTTGCAGCCCGGCCCGTTCTGCTCAAAAAATCCGCGAATCCACTGCACGCACTCGTTTTTTGTTTTTTCAGCGTTAAAATTATACATAATCAAGCCTCCCGAAAGTTGCAGGCGTTTTAAGCGGCAGACTGAGTCCGCCGTAAAAATTAAAACGCGAGGAACGCATTACCCTATAATAATAACACAGTTTTTCTTAAAAATTAACATTTATTTTAATTTTTGCTAAAAAATAAACACAAAAGAACCGTAAGCGCACAGCAGCAGCGTCATAATAATTCCGGCTATAATATTTTTTGTGAGCTTATATCCCCTGCGCCTTGCGGCAAAGCCGAACGCTGCCGAGGCAGCCGGCAGAGGAGTTACGGTAAAGAATATCCACATATTTTCAACGAACAGATGATTTTTGCCCGAAACATAGCCTGTCAGAAACAGCGCTAAAAATACCGAGCACAAAGACAGAACGAACAATACCGCCGACGCGGTTTTCCATCCGGTCGGAACGCTCTGCTTTGCGTTTTTAAGAGCGTGTTCGTAAAAAAGCGTATACAGCGAGGAGTCCCGTTTAATTCCGCTTTTCCTTATTATAAAAATACTGCCCGCTATATAGAGCAAAAAGTGATTTTTCAGCTGAGTAACGCCTTCGACCTCGCTGAACTTAATATTATGGTATTTTGACATACCGCCGTCCCTGAGAATTTCTATTTCCATACAGTCGCCGTAAATTTCATATCGGTATTTTGCGCGGGTGATTTTTTCGCCGGTATTTTTCCACGCTTTTTTTGCCGCGGCAAAACTTTTAATATTCATTACCGCGCATGAAAACAACACTCCGAACACAAAGCCCGACACCGCGCCCGGCGCTTCGCTTAGAACAGAGAGCAAAAACAGCGAAAGCATTACGGCACACCATACGGCTTTCTTATACGGAAGAGTCTGCCTGCGAATTTCGTCAAGCTCCTCTTTTGAAAAACTGAATTCGTATTTTTCCGCCGGTTCTTTCGCCCTCTGAGAGGTTTTGCCTTTCAGCAGTTCGTCAACCGATATTGAAAAAATTTCCGACAGCAGAATAAGGTTGTCGATAGTCGGAACGGTTTTGCCCTTTTCCCACATACTTACCGTCTGCCGGCTGACAAACATCATTTTCCCCAGGTCCTCCTGAGATATGTCAAGTCTTTTGCGGTTAAGCTGTATATTTTCGCTGAGAGTCATAAATTCACATCCTTACAGACTAAATAATAACACAGCCCGGCAAAAATCAAAAGCATTTATTGCTTTCACCTGTCAAGCGCCGCTTGCAGACGCCGAACGCCGTAAAACGCAAAAATAAAAACCTCCCTGTTAAGGGAGGTTTGTTGGCAATATGTCTCATTTTAGAACCATTCATGAGTCAACAAACAGTTTGACAAATTAGGATTTGTCTTATGGCTGTTTAGGTACATACATTGGATAACTCGTTTTATCTTCCTGTGTGATTTCTCGTATTACTTTACACGGAACACCGACTGCAACCACGTTGCTTGGTATTGATTTCGTAACAACACTTCCTGCACCTATAACTGTGTTATCACCGATTTCAACTCCTGCGAGTATTGTTGAACCAGCCCCAATCCACACATTGTTCCCAACAGTAATCGGCTTTGCAATCTCCACTCCTGCTTTTCGCATTTCCGGGTCAATGGCGTGTTCTGCTGTCGTAAAGCAACAATTAGGTGCAATAAAAACATTGTCACCAAATGTCACTTTTGCTCCATCAGTAATTATCATACCATGATTAGAATAGAAATAATCACCCACAGTTATGTTATAACCATAGTCGCACCAGAATGGAGGAGTAATAATAGTTTCTTTTCCCATTTTGCCCAATAATTCTTGAAGGATTATTTGTTGAGCTTCTCTGTCGTTTGGACATAATTGGTTATACTTAAAACACTTTTCCTTGCCTTTGCGAATTTCTTCTTCATAGGCGGGGTTATAACAACCTTGAAAAAAACAATTAATTGGTTCTATCGGTTTTTCACTCATATTGATTCTCCTCTAAAAATTCCGATTTATCGGGACGATTATATCATACCTGATATAAAATCACAATCGGGTGCGGGTGCCCCGCCCACACTTTTTCACTATTCACTATTACTTCTTACTTCCAAAATCTCGCCGTAGTCAGAGAAGAGTGAAGAGTGAAGAGGTAATAAGTAAAATCCCGCCCGCAAAAATGCGAACGGGATTTTTGGAGGCGACACCCGGATTTGAACCGGGGAATCAGGGTTTTGCAGACCCACGCCTTACCACTTGGCTATGTCGCCGCTTTGTTTTTGAAAAAAAAGGACACAAGATTTTTTTGTGTCCTTTTCTGGAGCGGATGACGAGGCTCGAACTCGCTACCTCCACCTTGGCAAGGTGGCGCTCTACCAGATGAGCTACATCCGCATAAATGGTGCCTCCGATCGGAATCGAACCAATGACACGGGGATTTTCAGTCCCCTGCTCTACCAACTGAGCTACAGAGGCAAAAAATGGCGACCCGGAACGGGCTCGAACCGTCGACCTCTAGCGTGACAGGCTAGCGTTCTAACCAACTGAACTAC
>CALWIO010000008.1 GCA_944380765.1 uncultured Clostridia bacterium | reverse complement strand
CTTCATCGGTGCGTTTGAAATCCCGTCAAATGAAAAAAAGCCCTTTTCCCTTGAAACAAGGCAAGGCGTTGAGATAATCTGCCTCACCGAAGAGAAAACGGCATAAAAAAACGAGCGCTTTTACTCGGATACTGTAAAAGCACTCGCAATGGTCCGAGTGGCGAGACTTGAACTCACGGCCTCTTGACCCCCAGTCAAGCGCGCTACCAACTGCGCCACACCCGGTTGTTTAGCAACGGACAATATAATAGCATATAACTTTAATTTTTGCAAGTGTTTTTTTTATTTTTTTATATTTCATTTTCATTGAAAACAAAAAGTCTTTGTGCTATAATTTTTTTATTAAAAGGATTGGCGGTGTTTTTATGAAAAAGGTAAATTTAAAAAAATGGATTAAGCTCATTGTTTTAGCGGCTGTCGCAATTCTTGTTATTGCGGGCATAATTGTGGCGGCTGTTAATTTTTGGTATTATCCTCATTATAAAAAGGCGAAAGCCGAAATGCAGGTAACCGCTTCACAGAATACCGATGAAATTAAGGTTATGAGCTGTAATGTGCGCTGTTTTAACCCAAGCGACCACGGTAAGCGCAGCTGGTTTTACCGCGCCGATTTAATTATTGATAATCTTGAAAAAGAACAGCCGGGGGTTATAGGTTTTCAGGAAGTAACCAAGTGGCAGTACGCCTATCTTACAGATACCCTTACGGCTTATGATTCTGTTATCACTTTCCGTGACGATACATTTTATTCCGAGGGGTGTCCGGTATTTTACAGAACAGACCTTTATACGCTCGTTGACAAAGGCTCGTTCTGGCTTTCCGAAACTCCCGAGGTAATGAGTATTGACTGGGATTCGGCGTGTTACCGCATTTGCAGTTATGTAATTTTAAAGGACAACGCTTCTGAAACTGAATTTGTCGTGTTCAACACTCACCTTGACCATGTAAGCGACGAGGCGAGAATAAAGGGAATCGGCGTGGTGCTTGATAAAATCAAGGAGTTCGGCTCTCTGCCGTCGGTTCTTATGGGCGACTTAAACGCCGACGAGTACAGCGAAACATATAAGAGCGCTACCGAAAACTTCCTTGATACAAAATATCAGACCGAAAACACAATGAAAAGCTGTACATACCAGAATTGGGGACAGGAGCTTGACAGAGAGTGCATTGACTATGTGCTTATCTCCAAAACAGGCTTTTCGGTTAATTCCTATAAAGTTGTGACGGATACTTATGACGGCGTTTATCCCAGCGACCACTTCCCGATTTCGGTCAGCCTTTCTTTTTCACAGCCTGAATAATCATAACCTTTACTGATTGCGGAAGGGGATTTTTTCCCTTTCCGCTTTTTTTGTGTTGACAAACGAACAAATGTTCGGTAAAATATTATCAATACAAAAAGTATAAGGGAGAGAAAAGCTACGGAAAGAAGTATCCTGCACTGTGACCTCAATAATTTTTACGCTTCGGTGGAAGCGGTTAAAGACCCCTCGCTTAAAGGAAAGGCGGTCGCCGTTTGCGGAAATGAGGACGAACGCCACGGAATAGTGCTTGCGAAGTCTCAGAAAGCCAAGATAATGGGAATAAAAACGGGTGATACGGTGCTTGAAGCAAGGCGGAAATGTAACGATTTGATTGTTGTGCGCCCTGACTTTGATTCATATTTTATGTATTCCGAAAGGGTAAAGGAGATATATAAGCGTTATACCGACCTTGTGGAGCCTTTCGGAATGGACGAGTGCTGGCTTGATGTTACAGGCAGCAAAATGCTTTTCGGCAGCGGCAGGACTATTGCCGACAAGCTTCGCAGAACGGTGTATGCTGAAACGGGACTGACAATTTCAGTCGGGGTGTCTTTTAATAAAGTTTTCGCGAAACTCGGAAGCGATATGAAAAAGCCGGACGCCACAACGGTTATTTCCAAAGAGGGTTTTAAAAGCATGCTCAAAAATGTTCCCGCAGACGCCCTTCTGTTTGTGGGAAGAAGAACATTTGACACCCTTAAAAAATACGGTATTTATACAATAGGCGGCATAGCTTCCGCGGAGCCGGATTTTATGAGAAAAATACTCGGCAAAAACGGTTTTGAGCTGTGGCTTTACGCTAACGGTATGGACAGTTCGCCCGTTTCGCACTATAACGCGCATACAACTGTAAAAAGCGTCAGCAGGGGAATAACCTGCAACGAAAATCTTTTTTCGGACAGCGAAGTTCAAAGGGTAATTGCCGAGCTGTCGGTAAAGGTTTCAAAAAATCTCAGACGGGAGCGCCTGCTGGCGTGCGGAGTGCAGCTGTCCTTAAAGGACGACTCCCTTTGCGTAAGACAATACGGCGACCTGCTGGATTATCCCACGCACAGCGCAAAGGATATTTTTAATGCGGCTTCCGCCCTGCTTTCGGAAAAATACGGCTGGAACAGAGTCGTAAGAAGCGTTACGGTAAGAACTTATAACCTTGTTCCCGAAAACTCGTTTATACAGCTTAAAATAGACGCCGATATAAGCCGGTATGAGAAAAGGGAAAAAATTGACGAAACGCTTGTAAATATCCGTAAATACTTAGGCGGTGACGCGGTGTTTAACGGCTGCCGGCTTTTCGGCACAAAAATGCCGGCGGGCAAATCGGAACACGGTTCCCTGCCGCCGGCGGCCAACTGTTAATCTGAGGCGAGTTTAAGCCATGTGTTTTCAAGCTCTTCAAGCTCTTTTTCAAGACCTTTGATTTTTTCAAGGATTTCCGAAAGCTTTTGGTAATCGCTTGAATTTTCGGGTTCTTCGCATCTGGCTTTCAGAGAGCTCAGTTCATTTTGCAGCGTTTCTATTTCACGCTCGGTATTTAAAAGTTTCGCGCGGAGTTTTCTGTCCTGCGCTTTGTTCTTTTTGTTTTCCTCGTATTTTGCGGCTTCTGCGGATTTTTCGTGTTTTTCACGGCTTTGAGTATCTGCGGCTGCGCAGTGCGAGCGGTAATAGTCGTAGTTGCCGTTATAAATAATCGTTCTGCCCGGCATCATCTCGATTATTTTGCCGGGTACGCAGTTGAGCATGTATCTGTCGTGAGATACCATTATTACCGTGCCCTCGTATTCCCTCAGAGCCTTTTCGAGAGCCTCTTTCGCTTTGTAGTCAAGGTGATTTGTCGGCTCGTCGAGTACAAGCACATTAGAGCGTTCAAAAGCGATTATGCAAAGAACGGTTTTTGCCCGGTTGGCGCCGGACATTTCCTTGATTTTTTTAAATACATCTTCGCCCTCAATAAGGAAACGCGCCAACATGCTCCTAATTTCGTATTCGGTTTTTGAGGGAAATCTGCGGTGTACGGTTTCAAGTACGGTCATATTAAGGTCAAGGGAAGAAAGCTCCTGGTCAAAATATGAAATTTTAACATTTCCGCCCCATTTTACAACGCCCTCGAAGGGTCTTTTTCTCATTACCGCTTTTAACAGGGAGGATTTTCCCACACCGTTTTTGCCCACAAACGCAACTTTTTCGCCCCGTTCAACGGTAAGGTCAAAATTTTCAAAAAGAACTTTTCTCGCTTCCCCTTTGCCAACCGCTACTTTAAGGCCTCTGCATTCAAGAACGGTTTTGTAAGGCTCAATATCAAAGTTAAAGGATATATTAAGATTTTTAGCCGCGGGATTCGGTTTCGCGGCGATTTCGGCTTTTTCAAGCGCCTTGACCCGTGACCCAACGCTGTTGATACTGCTGGATTTAGCTATGTTTTTTCTCACATAATCCCGCAGCTGTTCAAGCTGAGCCTGCTGTTTTTCGTATTCTCTTGTAAGTACCTTTACGCGCTCGGATTTCTGCGTTAAAAAAGCGGAATATCCGCCTTTGTAGCGAACAAGCCCGCCGTTTTCAATTTCACAGATGTCGGTGGCGACCGCGTTTAAAAAATACCGGTCGTGCGACACCACTACAACGGCGCCCTTGTAAGAGGAAAGGTATTCTTCAAGCCATGAAAGCATAGAGAAGTCAAGATGATTGGTAGGCTCGTCGAGAATAAGCAGGTCAGGATTTTCAATAAGAATTTTTGAAAGAGCGAAGCGGGTTTTCTCTCCGCCCGACAAAACGGAAACGGGACTTTCCAAGTCGAAGGAACTAAATCCCATGGAGTTGAGCACCGTGTTTATACGCACTTCGGCGTTGTATCCGTCAGCCGCGTTATAAATATTGGTATATTTTTCATAGAGCGCGGAGAGTCTGCCGTATTCTTCGCCAGAGGAGAGAGCGAGCTGTTTTGAAATTTCCTCAATTTTGCGGCGGGCGTCAAAAACATCTTTT
The DNA here is from genome assembly GCA_944380765.1 of uncultured Clostridia bacterium. GTDB lineage: Bacteria > Bacillota > Clostridia > Oscillospirales > Acutalibacteraceae > Fimenecus. The sequence continues at coordinate 70,875 of CALWIO010000008.1, read as the reverse complement.
AAAGCGCTTTTAATTTCCTCGTTAAGAGTAAGCAAGCCGTTAAGGGCTTCGTTTTGCTTTAAATAGCCTATACGCAAATCGGGCTTATGAGATATAACGCCTTCATCACAGTCAAGAAAACCCGCTATAATATTGAGCAGGGTAGTCTTGCCGACGCCGTTAATTCCCAGAAGTCCGATTCTGTCCTTGTCATTTACGGATAAACTGACATTATTTAATATTTTTTTGTCAAGAAAGCTCTTGCTGATATTGTTTAAAGAAACAAGCATTATTGTTTGGCAACCTTCTTAATATCCTTTGCCTCGCCGAGCACCATAATTCTTTCGTAGGGCGTAAAAATATGGTTTGGAGAGGGCATAGGCGATAAAATTCCCTCGTTGAGCGTAGCAAGGATATTTACATTGTATTTTGAGCGTACATTAAGCTCAATAATGCTTTTGCCCACCCAGCTCTGCGGCACGGCAATCTCAAAAATAGAATAATCGTCCGTAAGCTCAATGCAGTCGAAAATATTGTCATAGCTGAGCCTTATGGCTAAACGCTCGGCGGTTTCCTTTTCGGTAAATATAATTTCATCTGCTCCGTTTTTAAGCAGGAATTTAGCGTGTACATCGTTTCCGGCTTTTGAAATAACATTCGGAGCGCCGAGCTCTTTCAAAAGATTTGTGATTACCAGCGAGTTCTGGAAATTATCGCCGATTGTCACTATACAGCAGTCAAAATTGTCAACGCCAATCGATTCCATAAAATCCGGGTCGGTAGCGTCACCGATTTGCGCATTTGTAAGATACGGCATAGAAAGGTCGATTCTGTCCTCTTCAATGTCGATTCCGAAACAGTCAACATCTTTTTGATACAGCTCTTTGGCAATGTATCTGCCGAAACGGCCTAAACCTACAACAAGTACTGATTTCATAGTTTCACCTCAACCTATTGCTATATTTTCAACGGGATATTTTGAAACATATCCCTTTATATTGTCGCGGATTGCGAATAAAACGGTAAAGCAGCCCACTCTGCCGAGATACATAAGAAGTATCAGCACAATGTGCGAAGGGGCGCTGAGCTTAGGAGTAATTCCCATTGACAAACCGACCGTGCCGAGCGCGGAAGCGGTTTCAAAAATAACGCTTTTTATGGGCGCGTCATCAAAAATGCAGATTAAAATGCTTGAAAACACAAACAGGCAGATAAAGAGAGTGCTGAGAGCCGAAACATTCAGCAGCACATCTTCTGAAATTCTGCGCTTAGCGCATTCAACAGACTTGCGGCGCTTATGCATTGAAAAAATGCTTGAAATCAGCACAACGAGCGTAGTGGTTTTCATACCGCCGGCAGTTGACCCGGGCGAGCCGCCGACCAGCATAAGGAAAATCATAACAATAACCGAAGCGTCAGATAGCATTGTAAGGTCAACGGTATTAAAACCGGCCGTTCTTGGGGTTGTGGACTGAAAGAAAGCCGCCGCTATTTTCTGCGGAAAATTGAGTTCGGCAAACGCTTCGGAGCCGGTTTCGGCAATTCCGATTACAACGGTGCCAGCCGCCAAAAGACCTGTTGTCGCAAACAGTACGATTTTTGTTGTCAGCGAGCAGCGGCGAAGCCGGAATTTGTTGGTGTGCATATCCGCCCAGACATAAAAGCCAAGACCGCCGCAGATTATAAGCAAGCATATCGTGTAGCTGACAACATAGTTGCCGGCAAATCCCGTAAGCGAGGAAAACTCTCCTGAATATTCGCCCATCAAGTCAAATCCCGCGTTGCAGAAAGCTGAAACGGAGTGGAAAACGGCAAAATAAAGTCCTTTTAAAATACCGAATTCCCTGCAAAACTGCGTAGCGAGAACAGCCGCGCCTGCCGCTTCAAAAATAACGGTTATTATAAAAATAAACCTTGTCATACGCACTATGCCGCCGACTTTCTGAGCCGAAACGGATTCCTGCATAATAGAGCGCTGACGGAGTCCTATTTTTTTCTTGGTCATGGACATAACAAAAACGGCAAGAGTCATAAAGCCTATGCCGCCTATTTGTATCATCGCAAGTATTACAAGCTGTCCGAAAACCGTCCAGTAGGTGAATGTGTCGTAAATAATCAGTCCGGTAACGCAGGTCGCGCTTGTAGCTGTAAACAGACAGTCAAGAAAGGGCGTGAATTCACCGCTTCTTGAAGAAACGGGCAGCATAAGTAAAACCGCTCCCGCGGTTATAATAAGGAAATATCCTAACGCGATTATTTTTGTGGGACTGAGTCTTGAACGAAGTTTTTTCTTATCCATATAATACCTGCAAAAAATATATTTTATTGAATTATACCATATATTTTTTAAAATTAAAAGACTTTTTTTCCCGCAAGATTGTTAATTTTCTTTTTCCAGAGTCCCGAGAAATAGAAGAAGCAGGAAATGAGTGAGGCAAGCACCCAGCCTACCGGCCATGAGTACCAGATACCCGTTTCATTAAAGAAAGGAGTCAGCGCGTATGAAAGAACTACTCTCAACAGCAGGTCGCTGAAAGTTGAAACCATAAACATTTTCATCGCTCCGCTTCCTCTTAAAACGCCGTCAATAATGAGCTTTATTGAAATAAACAGGTAGAAAGGCGAAACTATTTTCAAAAACGCCGTGCCGGACTCTATTATTGCGGTGTCGGACTGCATTACAAAAATACGCATCATGTTTTCCGGGAAGAAAAAGAACATCACAAAAAGAGGAACAGTAATAATATAGGAGAGGAAATATGAGTATTTTACGCCCTTTTTAATGCGGTCAATTTTACCCGCACCCACATTTTGCGCGGTATAGCTTGACATACTGTTGCCCAGAGCGCAAAGCGTGGTAATAGTAAAGGTATTAAGTTTTCCCGCGGCCGAAAATCCCGCGACAACAACATCGCCGAATTTGTTTACAAGTCCCTGTATGAAAATGTTGCCTACTGAAATAAAGCTCTGCTGCAATATGCTCGGAATCGCCACAAACAGTATTTTTTTGAGCATATCAAAGGAGAATACGGCAGGCTTTTCACATTCAATTTTTTTGATTCTGAATATAAGGCAAATAAGCGAAAGTATTGACGCTATGCCCTGAGCTATGAATGTTGCCCACGCAACGCCTGAAACGCCCATGGGAGTGTACTTAACGAGTATGTAGTCAAGAGCAACATTGAACACCGAAGAAAAAATAAGAAAATACAGCGGTGTTTTTGAGTCGCCCAAGGCTGTAAAAATACCGGTGCAGATATTGTAAAGAAACAGGAAAATAAGACCGCCGGTGTAAATGTTAAGATAAACGGCGGAATCGGACATCAAGGTTTCAGGCGTGTTTATAAGCCTTAAAAACATTGAGGAAAACGCGAGCCCGCCCGCTGTCAGAACAAGGCTTAAAGCCGTCAGCGAAATGAGGGAAGTATATATGCAGGTTTTCATCTTGCTGTAACTTCTGCTGCCGAAAAACTGCGAAATTACAACGCAGCAGCCAATATTTGAGCCGTTTGCAATAGCCATGTAAATCATGGTTACGGTATATGAAATACCTACTGCGGCGAGGGCGTTTCCGCCTAAAAACTTACCGGCAATAATGCTGTCGGCAATATTATAGAGCTGCTGAAAGGCTACGCTTATCAGCATAGGCACCGTAAAAGAAATTAAAACTTTTGCCGGACTGCCTTTTGTCATATCTTTTACCATTGTGTATCACCGTTTATAGTATATCATTATGAGCCGATTAAATAAATATCAAAGTTCAATGTTTTTTAAGGCTTTTTTTAAATAAAATTGTGTAAAAAAATAAGGGACAAAAGTCCCTTTATTTTTTATAATGACGCAAGAATACTCCTTGCAGTGCTTATTCCGTTGGAGGAAGCCTGCATAAGTCCGCGCGTTACGGAAGCGCCGTCACCGATAGCGTGCAGTCCCTTAACGCTTGTTTCAAAGTTGTCGTCAACAACAACTTTGTTTGAATAAAACTTGACTTCCACGCCGTAAAGCAGCGTTTCGTCACTTGCAATACCGGGCGTAACCTTGTCAAGCGCTTCGAGCATTTCCTGAATATCCACCATTATTCTGTGGGGGAATACAAGCGAAAGGTCGCCGGGAACAGCGTCTTTAAGCGTGGGAATAAGGTTGTTTCTGCAAAGCCTTTCGGGCGTTGTTCTTCTGCCTCGTTTAAAGTCGCCGTAAGTCTGAACAAGAATTTTGCCGTCGCAGAGCATATTGCTCAGCTGCGCTATGTGTTTGCCGTACTCAATGGGCGATTTAAAGGGCTTTGTAAAGTTCTTTGAAACAAGCAGAGCGAAATTCGTGTTGTTTGTTTTAAATTCAGCCGATTTGTAAGCGTGACCGTTAACAACCGCAAGACCGTTGTCATAGTATTCGGTCGCTACTTCACCAGAGGGATTTGAGCAGAAAGTGCGTACCTTATCGTCAAAAGTCTGCGAATAATAAACCAGCTTGGCTTCGTAAAGATTTTCGTTGAGGAATTTCATAACCTCGTCACGAACTTCAACACGCACGCCTACATCAACGGTGCCGACTTCGGTTTCAATATCGTGATTTTTGCAGATATGGCTGAGCCATTCCGCTCCTTCTCGGCCTACGGCGGCTACAATAACATCGGAATAATAAGTGTTTCCTCCGGCGGTAATGCCTTTTACGCGGTTATCCTCAATAATAATATCCTCAACCATAGTGTTGAAAATAATGTTGCAGCCTTTTTCTTCAAGATGGTGTTGAAGCTTGGCGTATATTTTATAACCTTCCTCAGTGCCGAGGTGACGGATAGGACACTCAATCAGTTTAAGATTGGCGTTAATGGCTTTTCTGCGGATTTCCTCAATCTCAGCTCTTTTGTTGACTCCGTAAACATTTTTATCGGCGCCGAAAGCAAGATACACACTGTCCGCTTCCTTTAAAAGCTCCATAGTCTTGTCATAGCCGAGTATGTCGGGAAGGTTGCCGCCTACATCGGGTGAAAGCGAGAGTTTTCCGTCCGAAAAAGCGCCCGCTCCCGCGAAACCGGTAGTGATAGCGCAGGGCTGACAGCCCATACATTTATTGGTTTTCCTTTTGGGACAAACTCTTTTTTCAATCGAACGGCCTTTCTCGACCATCAAAATTTTTATATCCGGCTTTTCTTTTAAAAGTTCATAGGCGCAGAATATGCCGGAAGGCCCGGCGCCTATGATTATAACATCAAATTTATTTTCCATAATAAAACTCCGTTAAAATTATCTTTCTTCCCTGAAATAGGTCACGCCCAGACTCTGAGGCGGCTGATGCTCCTTTTTCTTTCTCGCGCTGACAATAACAAGAACAAGAATTGTGACAGCGTAGGGGAGCATTTTGAAAATTTCCTGAGTGCTGACATCGATATTGGGAATATAGTTGTGAACAATAAACAGACCGCCGAAGAGAATTGAGCCGAGAATACTGAATTTAGGCTTCCAGAGAGCGAATATAACAAGCGCTATGGCAAGCCAGCCTCTGTCGCCGAAACCGTCGTTTGACCAGACGCCGTCGGCATAGTCCATTACATAATATAATCCGCCGAGTCCCGCTATGACGCTTCCTATGCAGGTTGCGGCATATTTGTTAAGAATAACCTTAATGCCTGCCGCGTCCGCTGTTGCCGGATTTTCACCGACCGCGCGAAGATTAAGCCCCACTCTTGTGCGTTTCAGTACAAATGATACGAACAAAGCGAGAATAATCGCGAAATAGGCGAGGAAGCTGTACGAGAAAAATACCTGACCTACCCAGCCCAGATTATCCGCAAAGGGAAGCGTTTTGCTGAAATAAGCGCTTGTCGATGAAAGTGTTATTGAGGGAATGTCGCTGTTGGTGATTTTTATAAGCGAGCCGCCGAAAAAGTTGCCGAATCCCGTACCGAAAGTGGTAAGAGCAAGACCGGTAACATTCTGATTTGCTCTGAGAGTCGTTGTAAGGAAAGAATAAATAAGTCCCATTACAAGCGAGCCGAAAACGCAGCACAGAAGGGGGATAAGAACCGCAAGAAAAGGGTTCATATCCGCTTTGTCCTCAAAGGACTGCTCATACATAAAAGCGCCTATAACGCCGGATATGCCGCCGACATACATAACGCCGGGAATACCCAAGTTGAGGTTGCCGGATTTTTCCGTGATGATTTCACCGGTTGAACCGAAAAGGAGGGGGATACCCTGCATAACGGCTCTTTGAATAAAAGATGCTATCATTATTTAACCTCCTTCTTTGCGCTGTGTCTGAACATAATGCGGTAATTTATAAAGAATTCGCTTCCTATAATGAAGAAAATGATTATTCCCGTCAGAATTTCCGAGAACGAGGGGTTAAGCTGGAATTTTGTTGAAATCTGTATAGCGCCTTTTTCAAGGAATACCAGCAGAAGCGAGGTTAAAATCATATAAATCGGATTAAACTTTGCAAGCCACGAAACCATAATGGCGGTAAAGCCTCTGCCGCCCGCGGTTTCTCTTGTAATGGAATGGTCGGTGCCGGCTACAAGCAGAAGTCCCGCAATACCGCACATAGCGCCTGAAAGAAGCATAGTGCGTATAATTACCTTTTTAACATTTATTCCGATATATCTCGCGGTGTTTTCGCTTTCGCCCACAACCGAAAGCTCATAGCCGTGCTTGCTGTATTTAAGATAGACAAACATAAACACGGTGAGAGCGGCGACAATTATAATGTTGAGCAGATAGTCATAACCGCCGAGCGAGGGGAACCAGCCGGCTTTTGTATCTGAATTTATAATTCCTATCTGTCCCGAACCTTTCGGTACGGCGTTAACATAGGTGTAATACGAAATAAGCTGAATAGCGATGTAGTTCATCATCAGCGTAAACAATGTTTCGTTTGTGTTCCAGAGAGCCTTGAAAACAGCGGGAATCAGCCCCCATATAGCTCCCGCTAAAATACTCGCGATAACCATAACGGGGTAAAGCACGGCAGGCTGTAAAGTCTCGCCGTAGAACATCATTACATATATTGTGGCAAGACCGCCCATGAGCACCTGACCTTCGGCGCCGATGTTCCAGAACTTCATCTTAAATGCAGGCGTTACGGCAAGCGAAACGCATAAAAGCATTGCCACATTCTGAAACAGTCCCCATGTTCTTCTCTTTGTGCCGACAGCGCCCTCGACTATGGTAGCGTAAATGCTCAGGGGATTTTCGCCGGTAAAGGCTATAATTACTATTGCGCATACAATGAGCGCAGCGACTATTGAGCCTATCCGTATCAAAAGAGACTTGTAAAAGGGAAGCTCGTCTCTTTTGGCTATGTGGAATAAGGGCGTGTGATTTTTGACGATTTTTGAAGCCATTACCGCTCACCTCCGTCACCGTTTGTTTTCTTTGTCATCAAAAGACCGATTTCTTCTTTTTTAGCGGTTCTGCCGTCGAGTATGCCCGTTACTTTGCCGCCGCTGATTACCAGAATTCTGTCGCAGAGCTCAATTAAAACATCAAGGTCCTCACCGACAAAGATAACCGCAACGCCTTTTTCTTTCTGACCGTTCAGCAGATTGTAAATGGTGTAAGAGGAGTTTATGTCAAGACCTCGTACGGGATAAGCCGCCATTAAAACGGTAGGCGAGGAGGCTATCTCACGCCCGACAAGAACCTTCTGAACATTGCCGCCCGAAAGGCGTCTCACGGGAGTTTTCGTGTCGGGAGTAACAACCTGCAAATCTTTTATGATTTTCTCGGCAAGGTCTTTGGGCTCTTTTCTCTTTAAGAACATTGAGTGACCTTTCCGGTAGCTTCTGAGCATCATATTGTCGGTAATGTCCATATTTCCGACAAGTCCCATACCGAGCCTGTCCTCAGGAACAAACGAAAGTCTTACGCCCAGTTCCCTTATCTGCATAGGGGTTTTGTCGCGCAGATTGTCGCTCTTTCCGGTTTTGGGGTTGTTGTAAACAATGTCGCCGTCATGTATTTTCTGAAGTCCGGCGATTGCTTCGAGCAGCTCGCGCTGACCGCTTCCCGAAATACCCGCTATACCGAGAATTTCTCCGCTGTACGCCGAAAATGAAATATTGTCAAGTATTTTGGCGCCGTCGCGGTTGTAGCAATTGACATTTTTTACCGTGAGTCTTTCGGTCGGGTTGACCGGCTCGCTTCTTTGAATGTTGAGCGAGATTTTTTCGCCCACCATCATTTCGGTGAGCATTGACTCGTTCGCGTCGGCGGTGTTTACAGTGCCTATGTATTCTCCCTTTCGGAGCACGGCGATTCTGTCGGAAATTTCAAGCACTTCATAGAGCTTATGCGTAATTATAATAATAGCTTTGCCGTCATCACGCATTTTGCGCAGAACATTGAACAGCTTGTCAATTTCCTGAGGAGTCAGAACGGCGGTGGGCTCGTCAAGAATAAGAATGTCCGCGCCACGGTATAAAACCTTAACAATTTCCACCGTCTGCTTTTCGGAAACGGACATTTCGTATATCTTTTTTGAAAAGTCAATCTCAAAGCCGTACTTGTCGCAGGTTTCCTTGATTTTCGCGGTAGCGGCTTTAAGATTATAGCTGCCCTCATCAATTCCCAGAACAATATTTTCAACGGCGTTAAATATGTCTACAAGCTTAAAGTGCTGATGAATCATACCTATTTTAAGGTCGTAAGCGTGCTTGGGCGAGGTTATGGAAACCTCTTTTCCGTCAACAAATATCTGCCCTTCATCGGGAAAATAAATTCCGGCAATCATATTCATCAATGTGGTCTTGCCGCTTCCGTTTTCACCTAAAACAGAAAGAATTTCGCCCTTGTTAACAGACAGGCTTATGTTCTTGTTGGCAACAACTTTACCGAAGGTCTTTGTTAAGTTCCTTAACTCAATAGCGGTATTATTGGTCATTGTTTTCTCCTCTCGCTAAATTAAAACTGAGCCGTAAAAAGCACAATTCAACGCTTAAAAATATAATTATCTGACGATAATCAACATTTTTAAACGCTGAATAAGAAAGTCCTCAAGCGGGGCATAAATACCCCGCTTGAGTAAAGTGTTAAAATAATCAGAACTTCTCGTTAAGAGTTGTAATTCCGTCAATTCTGAGGTCGAAATAAGGTGCGGAACGATATTTTGACTCCATGAACTGGCCGTTCTCAACAACCTCGGTGTCCTTCTCATAAGCCGCGTCTGTATTTACATCAGCCTTATAGCTTGTAAGGTGCTTGTCCGCGTCAACAACCGCGCCGGTGTTGATGGTGTCGGTGATGTTGGAAACGGTGAATGTGCTTGTGTCAAATACTTTGATAGTGCCGTCTTCAAGGCCCTTCTTAACTTCGTCAAGCTTAGCCTGAGTGCCCTCAGCGGCGGCCTGCTCGTTAACTTCTGTGACTACAACAGAGCCGGTAGCGATTGTTCCGGTCCAGTCAGCGTCAATAGCCTTGCCTTCTTTTACGCAGTTAATCATGTATTTAAAATAGGGTGTCCAGTCAATCTTTGAAGAGATGATGAAGGTGTTGGGGCAGGTTGCGACAGTGCTTCCGTTGTAGGAAACATTGGGAACGCCGGCGGACTCGCAGGCAGTGGGAGCGCCCATTGAGTCAGCATGCTGGCTTATGAGTTTGCAGCCGCGGTTGATAAGAGTTGTAGCTGCTTCTTTTTCGCCTGTTTCATCATACCATGAACCTGTGAACTGAACTTCCATTGTAGCGGTCGGGCAAACCGAGCGAGCGCCGAGGAAGAAAGAGGTGTAACCGGAAATAACTTCGGCATATGTGAAAGCGCCTACATAACCGATTTTTGCTTCGTCAGCCGTGAACTCACCGGCCTCAATCATTTCGTTGAGCTTCATACCGGCGGCAACGCCTGCAAGATAACGGCCTTCATAGATGGAGGCGAAAGCGTTGTGGAAGTTCGCAAGTCCGGCTGTGTGAGCCATTGTGCCTGTTGCGTGGCAGAACTGAACATTCGGGAATTCCTCGGCAGCCTGCATAACAAACTGTTCGTGACCGAATGAATCGGCGAATACGATGCTGCATCCGCTGTCAGCAAGGTCTGCGGCAGCCTCATAGCAGTCGGCGTTTTCGGGAATGTTGGTCTTGCCTACATACTCAACTCCGAGTTCTTCGCAGGCGGCAACCGCAGCGTCGATGAAGTTTTTGTCATAGGTTGAGTTTTCGTCATGCAGGAAAATGAAGCCGACTTTCATCTTGCCTTCGGGAGTCTCAGCATTGGGCTCTTTTTCACCGCAGGCAGCGAAAACTGTTGCAATCAAAGCGATAGCCATGACAACTGCAAGAATTTTCTTAAAGTTTTTCATGTTTTTTTCTCCTTTGTTTTTTATTTAACAGCGAATGCTGCTATTTACTTAAATTACCGACGGAAAACAATTTCTCCGGTTTTGTCGTCCATTTTTTCAATAATTGCCATTGACTCAACGCGAATACCCTGATTTCTCAGCTTGTCGCCTCCGCCCTGATAGCCTTTTTCAATGGCTATTCCGCAGCCGGCAAGTTTCGCTCCCGCCTGACGGACAATGTCAATAAGACCGTTAAGGGCGTTGCCTTTCGCGAGGAAATCATCAACTATAAGCACTGTGTCGGTATTTTTTAAAAAGTCTTTGGAAACAATAATATCGTAAGTGCACTGATGAGTAAAAGACTCAACCTGGCTTGTGTAAACATCGCCCTTAATATTTATTGTCTTTGATTTTTTGGCGAAAATAAGGGGACAATCAAAAAACTGCGCCACCATACAGCCTACACCTATACCCGAAGCCTCGATAGTAAGCACTTTTGTGATAGCACAGTCATTATATAGCTTTTTCAGTTCTTTTCCTATTTCCGCAAGGAGCTTTACATCAATCTGATGATTTAAAAAGCTGTCAACTTTCAGAACATTACCGGAAAAAACCTTACCGTCCTTTAAAATTCTTTCTTCCAAAATCCTCATTCTTTTGCCCTCTGTCATCATTATATAAGTAATTATACTTTAATAACCTTTAAAATACAATATTTTTTGATTCTAATTTCGTTGAATTTTTCAGCGCATATTTGTTAAAAATAGATAAAAAGTTATTGCTTTGTGCAATAAGACGAAAAACAGGAGGTTCAAAATGAAAAGAATAATTTCATTATTTACCGCGCTTTGTCTTATCACGGTATGCTTTACGGCTTGCTCAAATAACAGCGGCAACAGCGCGACCGGAGATAATTCCGACGGACAGGTTACGGTGAGATTTTTAAATTTCAAGCCGGAAGTAGCGCAGATTTACGATAAAATCGCCGCGGCTTATGAAAAGGAAACAGGCGTAAAGCTGATTGTTGAAACAGCGGCAAGCGGTAACTATGAGCAGACTCTCGCGGCTAAAATGGGCACAAAGGAGGCGCCGGTGCTTTTTCAGATAAACGGCCCGAAAGGTTACGCAAACTGGAAAGACTACTGCGCCGATTTATCCGGCACAAAGCTTTATGAGCATTTAACGGACAAGTCCCTTGCCGTAACAAATAACGGAAAAGTTTACGGCATACCCTATGTTGTAGAAGGGTACGGAATTATTTATAACAGTGCTGTTACCGACAAGTATTTTGCTTTGCCGGAGAAAGCAACTGAATACAAATCAATGGATGAAATTAAGAGCTTTGCGGCTTTGAAAGCGGTTGTTGAGGACATGCAGAAAAACGCCGAAAAACTCGGTATTGAAGGCGTGTTCGCTGTAACTTCCCTTAAAACCGGCGAGGACTGGCGCTGGCAGACGCATCTCGCCAATATACCAGTTTATTATGAGTTTAAGGATAACAACATCGACCTTACGAGTGACGAGACAAAAACAGTCGCTTTTAAGTACGCCGAAAACTTTAAAAGCATTTTTGACCTTTATATAAACAACTCTACAACCGATAAGAAAACTCTCGGCTCAAAAATTGTTGACGAGTCCATGGCGGAATTTGCGCTTGAAAAATGCGCTATGGTGCAGAACGGCAACTGGGCGTGGGCGCAGATAAAAGCTGTAAGCGGCAACAAGGTAAAAGCGGAAAATATTAAATATCTGCCCATATATATGGGAATTGACGGAGAGGAAAAGCAAGGACTTTGTATAGGCACCGAAAATTTCTTCGCTATAAATTCAAAAGCTTCACAAGAAGAACAGCAGGCGGCGGCTGATTTTATGTACTGGCTGTTTTCAAGCGAAACCGGCAAGGATTATGTAATAAATCAGCTTGAAATGATTGCGCCCTTTGATACTTTCTCAGAGGACGAGCGCCCTGAGGACCCGCTGGCTTTGGAGGTAGTAAAATGGATGAACAACGGCGATGTGACTAACATTCCGTGGTACTTCACCGTTTTCCCCGGTCAGACCTTTAAGAGCGATTTCGGAGCGGCTCTCTTGCAGTACGCCCAGGGAACAAAAAGCTGGGACGAGGTTAAAAAGCTGTTTGTTGAACGCTGGAAAAGCGAAAACTCATAATTGAAATTACAGTCGCCCCGCTCTTTTGCGGGGCGAGTATGCCGCAGGGGCTGGTTTTATGGAAAAAAATATAAAAAAATACTTTCCCGTATTTTTGCTGCCGACTCTTTTGTCTTTTGTAACGGTATTTTTGATACCTTTTTTAATGGGAATATATCTGTCGTTTACAAAATTTACAACAGTTGAAAACGCCGAATGGACAGGCATTGACAATTACATCAAGGCTTTTACGCAGGACGAAAATTTTATAAACGCCCTCTGGTTCACGGTCAAATTCACGGTTGTTTCGGTTATAACCGTCAATTTTTTCGCTTTTTGCCTTGCGCTGCTTCTAACAAAAGCCATAAAGGGCAGAGCGTTTTTCAGAACGGTGTTCTTTATGCCTAATCTTATAGGCGGAATAGTGCTCGGCTATATATGGAATTTGCTCATAAACGCTTTTTTGGGAATATTAGGACTGGATATTACTTACAGCGCCGATTACGGATTCTGGGGACTGGTCTTTCTTATGAACTGGCAGTTAATCGGTTATATGATGGTAATATATATCGCCGGAATACAGAATATTCCGGAAGAACTAAACGAAGCCGCGAGGATTGACGGCGCTTCTTCGCTTTCGGTTTTAAAAAATATCACCATACCTATGGTTATGCCCTCGGTTACAATTTGCCTGTTTTTAACGCTTACTAATTCCTTTAAGCTGTTTGATCAGAACCTTGCTTTGACCGGCGGCGCGCCGGGACGGGAAACCGCTATGCTGGCGCTTGATATATTCAATACATTTTACGGCAGAGCAGGCTGGCAGGGAGTAGGTCAGGCAAAGGCGGTTGTGTTTTTCCTGATTGTAGCCGCTATTGCCTTTACTCAGCTTAAAATTACAGCAAGAAAAGAGGTGGAGGCATGAAAAATAAAACAAGCGGTGTGAAAAACGCCTTTTGGTTTTCGCTGTTGCTTCTGCTTTCGTTCATTTTTCTGTTTCCCATATATCTTGTTGTAATGAACTCCTTTAAATCGAAATTCAATATTGTGGGAACTCCTTTTCGCTTTCCCGACTCCGAAACCTTTGTAGGTCTTGAAAATTATATCAACGGAATAAAATCCGCGGGGATTTTTGAGGCTTTTCTTCGTACTCTTGTTATAACAGTGGGTTCGGTGGCGGCAATAGTTATTTTTACCTCAATGGCGGCTTGGTATATAGTAAGGGTAAAGAGCCGGTTTAATAAGGCGGTTTATTACCTTTTTCTTTTCAGTATGATAGTGCCGTTTCAAATGGTGATGTTCACAATGACCGCTGTTTGCATAAAACTCGGGCTCAACAGCGTTCTGGGCATAATACCGGTATATCTCGGCTTCGGCGCGGGACTTTCTGTTTTTATGTTCAGCGGATTTATAAAGAGTATGCCGCGCGAAATCGAGGAAGCAGCAATGATTGACGGCTGCGGACCCGTAAAAGCCTTTTTTGCGGTTGTGTTTCCCATTTTAAAGCCGACCGCCATAACGGTTGCCATACTCAACGCCATGTGGATATGGAATGATTTTCTGCTTCCGTATCTTCTGCTCGGCACAACCGACAAAACTCTGTCGGTAGCTATTCAGATAACAATGCAGGGCGCCTACGGCTCTATTGACTGGGGCGGCTTTATGGCTATGCTGGTGCTTGCAATAATTCCGATAATTATTTTCTACCTGATATGCCAAAAATATATAATAAAAGGCGTAATTGACGGCGCGGTAAAAGGTTAGGCGGTGGTTCTTTGGCTTCAATAACAATGAAAAATATAAAAAAGACCTATGAGGATAACACAACGGTGATTGAAAACCTAAATCTGGAAATTCACGATAAGGAGTTTGTCATACTCGTAGGGCCCTCAGGCTGCGGCAAATCGACAACTCTTCGTATGATTGCCGGACTTGAAGATATAACCGAGGGAGAGCTGTATATAGGCGACAGGCTTGTAAACGGAGTTTCACCCAAAGACAGGGACATTGCTATGGTGTTTCAGAGTTACGCTCTTTATCCGCACATGAGCGTTTATAAAAATATGGCGTTCGGGCTTAAAAACCGCAGAGTGCCCAAAAAAGAAATAGACAAAAAGGTAAAAGCCGCGGCTGAAATGCTTGATATTGAAAGTTATCTGCACCGCAAGCCCCGGGCGCTTTCGGGCGGACAGCGTCAGCGTGTGGCTCTGGGCAGGGCAATGGTGCGCGAGCCCGCGGTGTTTCTGCTTGACGAGCCTTTGTCAAATCTTGACGCAAAGCTCAGAACAGAAATGAGAAGCCGCATTTCATTGCTTCACAAAGAGCTTCAAACAACTTTTGTATATGTTACCCATGACCAGACCGAGGCTATGACTATGGGCGACAGAATTGTAGTGATGAAAGACGGCGTAATAATGCAGCAGGACACTCCGCAAATGCTTTATAATCACCCTCAGAATATGTTCGTGGCAGGTTTTATAGGAACTCCGCCCATAAACTTTATCGACTGTGTTATAAGAAGAAAAAACGACGGCTTTCACGCGGTGTTTGACAGGTTCGACTATCTTCTGCCGAAAAGAATGTACGGCAGCCTGTCACTTTATACCGATAAAGAGGTTGTAATGGGCATAAGACCGGACGATATTCACGCTGAACGGTACTTTCTCGGAAAAAACGGGGAGAACGCAATAGAATTGTATGTTGAAATAGCTGAGATGACCGGCGCGGAGTACTATCTGTACGCAACCGCGGCCGACAAAAAAATCGTGGCAAAGATTCCGGCAGGCGAAAGCGTAAAAAGCGGCTCGTATATGCGCCTTGCCGTGGATACAGATAAAATTCATATTTTCGACAAGGTCAGCGAAAAACTTATATGCGATTGACAATTTCCGGCAAAGATAATATATTTAGAATGTAATTTTTTATGGGGTAAGTGATAGTATGAGAGCAAGCGGAGTTTTAATGCACATTTCCTCGCTTCCCGGAAAAACCGGAATAGGCACGCTCGGCAAAAGCGCTTATGAGTTTGCCGATTTTTTAGAGCGGGCGGGTCAGAGCTACTGGCAGATTCTTCCTCTTTGCCCTACCGGATACGGCGATTCGCCTTATCAGTCCTTTTCTACCTTTGCGGGCAATCCGTATTTTATTGATTTTGACTTGCTTTGTGAGAGCGGACTTTTAAAAAGAAGCGATTATTCCTCTTTTAACTGGGGCAAAGACGAAGAAAAAGTTGATTTTGACAGGCAGTACGCAAACCGTTTCAAAGTGCTGAAAAAGGCTGTTGACAGGTTTAACTTTGACGACGGCGGATACTCGGAATTTTCCCGGGAAAATTCCTTTTGGCTTGACGATTACGCCCTTTATATGGCGCTTAAAAACGAACGCGGCGGCAAGCCGTGGACCGAGTGGGAAGACGATATAAAACAGCGTTCCGAAAAAGCGCTCTCAGCGGCTTCAATAAGGCTTAAAGATGAAATTTTATTTTGGAAAGCCGTACAGTATCTTTTTTACGGTCAGTGGTATTCTTTAAAGGAATATGTCAATTATCTCGGTATAAAAATTATCGGCGATATACCTATTTATGTCGCTCTTGACAGCGCGGATGTCTGGGCAAATCCCGCGAATTTTCAGCTTGATGAAAACAAAAAACCGAGCTTTGTGGCAGGCTGTCCGCCCGACGCCTTTACAAAAGACGGTCAGCTTTGGGGCAACCCGCTGTATGAATGGGAGTATATGAAAAACGACGGTTATGCGTGGTGGAAAAAGCGTATAAACCATATTTGCCGTGTTTGCGATATTGTAAGAATCGACCATTTCAGGGGCTTTGAGTCTTATTATTCTATTCCTTACGGCGCCCCGAACGCAAAAAAAGGTACTTGGGAAAAAGGCCCCGGCATAGAGTTTTTCAGGGAAATCGAAAAAGACTGCGGAAAAAAGAATCTTATCGCCGAGGATTTGGGATTTTTAACGCCGGGAGTTAAGAAAATGCTCAGGCAGAGCCGTTATCCGGGTATGAAAGTATTGCAGTTCGCCTGTGACAGCGACGGCGACTGCGATTATACGCTTCATCATTTTACAAAAAATTCGGTGGCTTATGTGGGCACGCATGATAATGACACGGCTATCGGGTATATTAAAAATGCGCCCCGAAAAACCGCGAAAAGGGCAAAGGAGTATCTGCGCCTTACCCGCCGTGAAGGGTATAATTGGGGAATGATGAAATCGGTGTGGTCCAGCGCTTCCGATACCGCGATTGTAACTATGCAGGATTTGCTCGGACTCGGCAGCGAAGCGAGAATGAATTTTCCCTCAACCGTGCGTGATAACTGGCAGTGGAGAGCGAAAGAGGGCAGCTTCGACGACGAGCTTGCCGAAAAAACAAGGTATTATACCGCGCTTTATAAAAGACTGCCCGAAAAGAGAGGTAAAGTAAAATGACGGATATAGTAAAAAACGCGGCGCTTCTTGCCAAAAGCAAATATCAGCGTGAGCTTTGCGCGCTTAACAGCGGCGAGCTGCACGATGTGCTGTCATCTGCTTTTATGGAAGATATATCCGACCGCTGGATTAAATGCCGTGAAAAGAGAATAAAGGAGCGTACAGCGTATTATTTTTCCGCGGAGTTTCTGGTTGGCAGAGCAATATTCAACAACCTTGTTTCGGCAGGGATATATGACGAGGTCGAAAATGAGCTGCGCGGATACAAGGTTTCTCTGAAACAGCTTGAAGAGGTTGAGGACAGCGCTCTCGGCAACGGCGGACTCGGCAGGCTTGCCGCTTGCTTTTTAGACAGCGCGGCGACTATGAATCTGCCCCTTGACGGCTACGGAATACGCTATAAATTCGGGCTTTTCAAGCAGGATATAGTCAACGGCTTTCAGACTGAAACGGCTGACGACTGGACAAGGCAGGGCGACCCCTGGTCTTTAAGGTGCGAGCGTGATACGGTAACGGTGGAATTTAAGGATATGTCGGTAAACGCCGTGCCTTACGATATGCCCGTTGTCGGCTATAAAAACAGCGGTATTTTAACTCTGCGCCTTTGGCAGAGCGAGCCGGTTGTTCCCTTTGATTTTGATTTGTTCAACAGCCAGAAGTACGATAAATCCGTTGCGCTCAAAAACAGGGCGGAGGATATTTCAAGAGTGCTTTACCCCAATGACGATACTGCCGAGGGCAAAAAGCTAAGGCTTAAACAGCAGTATTTCTTTTCAAGCGCCTCGCTTCAGGATATTATCAGGAATTACAAGCGTGTGCACGGCTCGGACTTCACAAAATTCGCTGATTATGTTACCGTTCAGCTTAATGATACGCACCCGGTTATTGCGATTCCGGAGTTAATAAGGCTTTTGATTGTAAATGAAAAGCTGGACTTTGATTTTGCTTTTAATACCGCGCGTAATGTGTTTAATTATACCAATCATACCATTATGCAGGAAGCGCTCGAAAAATGGGATGTAAAAATTGTACGGGATACTGTGCCGCAGGTGCTCGGAATTATAAAGGAAATTGACAAAAGACTGCGAGCCGAACTTAAAAACGCGGGTGTAGATAAGGAAAAAGCGGCTGAAATGATGATTATTCAGGACAGGCGCGTGCACATGGCGTATCTCGCGGTATTCTGTTCGCGTTATGTGAACGGAGTGGCGCAGATTCATACTGATATACTGAAAAAAGATGTTCTGAAAGACTGGTACTCGGTTTATCCTGAAAAATTCAGAAACAAAACCAACGGAATAACTCAGCGCAGATGGCTTTTGCTGTGCAACAGGGAGCTGTCCGAACTCATAACCGAGCTTTCAGGTTCGGATAAATGGGTTACCGATTTGTTCCTGCTCGAAAATCTTAAAAAATATGCCGATAATGACGAGGTTATTGAGCGCTTTATTGAGATAAAAGAGAAAAAGAAACGCGAGCTTTCCGGGTATATCGCGCTGCATGACGGCGTTAAAACCGACAGCGCAACAATTTTTGATATTCAGATAAAAAGACTTCACGAGTATAAGCGGCAGCTGCTTAACGCCCTCGCGATTCTGGAACTTTATTTTGAGATTAAAGAGGGGAGTTTAAAAAACTTTGTCCCCACTACTTTTATTTTCGGAGCCAAGTCGGCGCCCGGCTATAAAAGGGCGAAGGGCATAATCAAGCTTATAAACGAGGTTGCCCGGCTTATTGACGCCGACAGCGAAGTTTCAAAATATTTAAAAGTTGTTTTTGTAAAGAACTATAATGTTTCCTATGCCGAAAAGCTGGTTGCCGCCGCTGATGTCAGCGAACAGATTTCCACAGCGGGCACAGAGGCGAGCGGAACGGGAAATATGAAGCTGATGCTCAACGGCGCCGTTACTCTCGGAACTTATGACGGAGCCAATATTGAAATCGTTGAGGAAGCGGGCGAGGAGAACAACTTTATTTTCGGAGCGAGAGTCGAGGAGATTGAGAAAATAAAGGACAGTTACTCACCGGAAAAGATTTATAAGTCCGATAAGAGGGTAAAACGAACGCTTGACGCTATGGTTGACGGCACGCTTGACGACGGCGGTACGGGAATTTTCAAAGAGCTTTACGATTCCCTGCTTAAAGGCGCGTCATGGCACAGTCCTGACTGCTACTGCCTGCTGCTTGATTTTGAGGATTACCTTAAAGGGAAAAAAGAAGTCAACGCGGCTTTCAGGGACAAGCACAGCTTCTACCGCAAATGCTGGCTTAATATGTGCAGCGCGGGCAAATTCTCATCTGACAGAACAATAAAGGAATACGCTGAGGACATCTGGCATATTAAATAGAGTTTAAATCATAAAATGTTCAATCACTGAAATCAATCACCAATATTAAACGCAAAAATAAAGGCGGGCTTTTTTCGGCCCGCCTTTATTGTCACCTTATTTTCAAAATAGGTTGACAATTAAATTCAATTCAGTATAATAAAATCGGTGATTATGATGAATCTAAAAAATCAGGTTTTGGAAATACTCGAAAACAACAAAGGAAGCTATGTTTCCGGCGGCGTTATGGCAAAACAGCTCTTTGTTACAAGAAACGCCGTGTGGAAAGCTGTACAAGCGTTAAAAAATGAAGGCTATGCCATTGACGCGGTTACAAACAAAGGATACATTCTTTCAGAAAAAAACAGTATTGTTTCACCACAGAGTATATCTAAATATATTAAAGAAGACCTCAGCGTTATTGTCCTTGATGAAGTTGACTCTACTAATAATTATTTAAAAAAATCGGCGGAAAACAAAGCGCCTGAAGGAACGCTTGTAGTCGCTGAATGTCAGACAAACGGCAAAGGCAGGCTCGGCAAATCTTTTTTATCTCCCGCGGGTACCGGAATATATTTTTCATTGCTGTTAAGACCGGAATGCTCCGCGGAAAAAGCGTTGCACTTAACCGTAATGGCGGCGGTCGCGGCCGCTCGGGCAATAAAGGAATTTGTTATAGGTGATGTTAAAATTAAATGGGTAAACGATGTTTATGTTGACGGCAAAAAAGTCTGCGGAATTCTGACGGAGGGCTCGGTAAGCCTTGAAAACGGCGGACTTGATTATGCGATAATAGGCACAGGAATCAACATTTTCACACCTCCGGGCGGATTCCCCGATGAGATAAAGGATACAGCCGCCTCTCTTTTCCCGGAGAACGAAGCCGACGCCGAGATAAAAAGCAAAATTGTAGGTTCGGTTATAAACCGGTTTCTTGACATGTACCGCGGTAATGACAAAACTTTTACAGACAGTTACCGCTCAATGTCTTATCTTGACGGTAAGGATATCAACATAATTTCCGGCGGTAAAACAGAAGCCGCAAAAGCTTTGTATATTGACGAGGAGTGCCGCCTTAATGTTAAAACAGAAAACGGGGAAATTATTAAACTGTCGTCGGGCGATGTGAGCGTGAGGATAAAATGAAACATATAAAAATAAAAGAAATTGCCGTGGCGGGACTCTTTTCCGCACTTATATGCGTTGGAGCTTACATTAAAATTCCGATACCGAATCTTCCCATTACAATGCAGGTCTTTTTCGTACTGCTTACCGGGCTTCTTTTGAAGCCGCGCGCGGCGTTTTTATCGTTCTTTGTATATATTGTTCTCGGGCTTGTAGGACTGCCCGTTTTTACCGGCGGGGGAGGTCCCGGATATGTTTTTATTCCCTCTTTCGGATTTGTTTTAGGATTTATGACTGCGGCTTATGTAATGAGCGTTGTGATGAGCAAAATCCCAAAAGGCGGTATCTCCGTAATGGCTTTGGTTTCCGTTCTGGGTATAGTAATTATCTATACCGTGGGAATACCTTATTTCGCGCTGATTGCAAATGTGTATAACGGCGGCGACAATTCAGCGTTGTGGTTTATTGAAACGCTGCTTCTGCCGTTTATTCCGAAGGAAATTATTTCAGCGGTCGCCGCGGTGCTTACGGCGTATAAATTAAAACCCCTAATGTCAAAAATATAACGAAAAGGCGCGTTTTCATAACGCGCCTTTATTTATCTTTTACACTATTTTCTCGAAAATCAGAGGCTTGGTTTCGGGAGCGGTTTTTGAAATTTTAAACGCTTCGTTAAACATTTCCGCCGCCGCTTCAAGCCGGTTTTTGTCGCTCGTATAAAGTGTAGCTGTTTTTTTGCCTGCGCTCACTCGGTCGCCGGTCTTTTTCAGAAGCATTATTCCCGCGGAACAGTCGATTGGGTCGCCATATTTTTCCCTGCCCGCTCCGAGTATTACCGAGGCTTCACCGATTTTTCTTGAATCCTGCGAAACTATATAGCCGCTCTCCTTAGCGAAAATATCCTTTTGATATTGCCCGACCGGAAGAAGCTCGGGATTGTCAATTACTGAAATATCTCCGCCCTGAGCGCTGACAAGCTCCTTGAATTTATCAAAGGCAATTCCTGTATTCAGCGCCTTTTCGGCGTCGTTTACGGCTTCTTCGTGGGATTTTCCGAAAACAAGGCTGATAATTGCCGCCGAAAGCTCAACGCAAAGCGTACGCAGAGTTTTGTCGCCGCCGTTTTTAAGAATTTCAACGGCTTCTTTAATTTCAAGCGAGTTGCCTATATAGCTGCCGAGCGGTATATCCATATTGGTTATAAGCGCGGCTGTGCTGCGGCCGCAGCTTTTTCCGATTTTTACCATAAGGCGGGCAAGCTTTTCAGCGTCCTCAGGCGTTTTCATAAAAGCTCCGCTTCCGCATTTTACATCCAGCACGATGTTTTTCGCTCCTGCCGCGATTTTCTTGCTCATAATACTTGAAGCGATAAGCGAAATGTTGTCAACAGTCGCCGTTACATCTCGCAGAGCGTATATTTTTTTGTCCGCCGGAGCAAGATTGCCCGTCTGCCCTATAAGGGCAATTCCGATGTTTTCAACCTGCTTTAAGAACTCGCTTACCGTCAAGTCAACACGGTATCCGGGTATGCTTTCCAGCTTGTCAACGGTGCCGCCGGTGTGTCCGAGTCCGCGGCCGCTCATTTTCGCCATTTTAATTCCGAGCGAAGCGCATACAGGCGCGACTATAAGCGAGGTTTTGTCGCCCACGCCGCCGGTAGAATGCTTGTCTGCTGTCATATTGCCGAAAGCGGATAAATCAAGCAAATCGCCCGAACGAGCCATGCTTTCGGTAAGCATAACGGTTTCTTCTTCGTCCATTCCTCTTATGAACACAGCCATCAAAAGAGCTGACGCCTGTTCTTTTGATATTTCGCCGCGGGTAAATCCGTTTACAAAGAAGCTGATTTCTTCTTTCGAGAGCTTATTTCCGTCCCGCTTTTTTTCAATTATGTCATAGATTCGCATAATATCACCTTAAATTGGCGCTCCCGAAGGAATAGGGGAGCAGCTCGCCCAATGTAAATTCGCTGATTTCATCTATGCTTTTGCCTGTGTATATTTTAAAATCGGAATCGCAGAATTCGGAAAGAACCTGCCTGCATATTCCGCAGGGAAAAGCGCTGTCGCCTGCAACTCCGCCTTTACCCGCGGCGATAGCTATTGCGGTAAAATCCCTGTGACCGTCCGCGACGGCCGAGAAAACAGCGGTTCTCTCAGCGCAGCAGCCAGCAGGGAAAGAGGCGTTTTCAACATTTACGCCCGTATAAACCGTTCCGTCCGAGCAAAGAAGAGCGGCTCCGACATTATAGCCGGAGTAGGGGGCGTAGGAGTTTTTTAACGCTTCTGCCGCAGCCGCGAAAAGCTGTTTTTTTGTCACGCGAATCACCTCAAATTAAAGTTATCAAGCACATAACGGGATATGTAATCGTAGCCTTCAATAACGCCGAGATTCTGTGAATTGATTTCCGGAGAATAAATTATAAGCGGAACCTGCTCGCGCGTGTGGTCTGTACCTTTAAAAGAAGGGTCGCAGCCGTGGTCGGCGGTTATTATCAAAAGGTCATTGTTATTCATATTTTTAATAAAGTCTTTAAGAAATTCGTCAAAACGGGAAATGGCGGCGGCATAGCCGTCAATATCCCTTCTGTGACCGTATTTCATATCAAAATCAACCAGATTCGCAAAGCAAAGTCCAGTGAACTCTTTACCGAGCATACGGAAAAGCCCGCTCATACCCTCATCGTTTGAGTGTGTCGGGAATTCTTGGGTAAATCCTCGGTGCGCGAAAATATCACCGATTTTTCCAATGGAAATTACATCAAATCCGGCTCTTTTCAGTTTGTCAAGCATTGTGTCGCCGAAAGGCTCAACGGAAAAATCTCGCCTGTCGGCAGTTCTTGTGAAAGGATACTCCCCCGTAAAAGGACGGGCAATAACCCTTGAAACGGCATATTTTCCGGTTAACAGTTCCCTTGCCGCTTTGCAGTAATCATAAAGCTCGCCGAGCGGTATAATATCGGTGTGAGCGGCGATTTGAAACACGCTGTCGGCTGAGGTATATACAATGGGATAACCTGTTTTTAAATGTTCTTTTCCGTAATCCGCAATTACTTTGGTGCCGGAATAAGGCTTGTTACACAAAACTTTTCTGCCGATTTTTTGCTCAAACGCGCTTATAATTTCCCCGGGAAAACCGTGAGGAAAGGTGGGCATGGGTACTGTTGAAATCAAGCCGGCAATTTCAAAATGACCGGTTGTGGTGTCTTTTCCTGCCGAAATTTCGGTTAACGCCCCGTATTGCGCCAAGGGCTGTTCCTCATTTTCTCCGAAATCAATCGTAGAAATATTAAACAGCCCGAGCTTTTTAAGACATTCAGCCCTAAAAAGGGGAGAGGAAAAAACGGCTTTCAAGGTGTCGGCGTTCAGGTCGCCGAAAAGTTCCGCGTCAGGGGCGTTGCCTATTCCGAAACTGTCAAGAACGGTTAAAAAGACTCTTTTGTATTTCATAATTCGTTCCCGCTCTCAATCTGAGAAACCAATTTTACAATCCTGCTTGTCCCTAAACGGTCAGCGCCCAGCTCTATAAAATCCTCGGCGTCTTTAAGAGTTGAAATACCGCCGGCGGCTTTTATTTTTTTGCCGTTTTTTATATGTTTTTTAAAAAGTTTAATATCTTCTTTTGTCGCTCCGCCTGTGGAAAATCCTGTTGAGGTTTTAATATAGTCGGCGTCAGAACAAGAAACAATTTCGCACATCTTTATTTTTTCCTCTTCCGTCAGCAGGCATATTTCGATTATTACCTTTAAAATTCTGCCCGAACAGGCTTTTTTTACTCGGTTTATCTCGTCAGAAATATAGCTGTATTCCCTGTCTTTTAATTTTCCTATGTTGATGACCATATCAATTTCATCGGCGCCGTTTTCAACGGCTTCGGCAGCCTCAAAGCATTTAGCCGCAGTGGTTGAATTGCCGTTCGGAAAGCCGATAACCGTGCAGACTTTAACTTTGTCATTTAAATATTCCTTTGCTTTTTGCACATAGCAAGGGGGAATACACACAGACGCGGTTTTGTACTTAACAGCTTCGTCGCATATTTTTTTAATGTCGCTTTCGCCGGCGTTGACCGATAAAAGCGTGTGGTCAACTTTTGAGAGAATATAGCTTGTTTCCATTTTAACCTCCGCAGGACTTACACATTTCGTAGCCGTTGTTTAAATATTCGTTAAGCTCATCGTCCGTCAGCTTGACGGTGAGCCTGTTTTCCTCGCTCATTCTGTCAACAAAGCTGCAATCGTAATGGTGAATTTTTTTGCTGCTTTTGTTGATTACATAAGTAGTTTTCGCAGACGGGTTTTGCGTTACGGTTTCGGATTTTCCCGTACTTTCCGGAACTTTCTGCGGATTTTTGCCGGAAGACTGAGTGCTTTTCTCCGTTTCATTTTCAGCCTTTGCGGTTCCGCTTTCGGTAGAAACAACGGTATTGTTCTCAATACCGTTATCCTGAGAATCACTCTCGTTGGCGGCGGTTTCCTCAAAAATCGGAAGAACATCTTCGAGCGTCCTTTCCGACTCCAACACCGCGCTGATTGAGGAACTGCCGGATTTGTCATCGCCGTTTCCAGTGTTAGTCACTATTTTCTTTAAATAGACGCTTAACACGCAGAGCTGAGCGATTACAACGACGAGCAAAACGCATATTACAATAAGATATACGCTTAGCCTCTTTGCCGACTCGCATTTTCCGAAATGCTTTTCACAGAATTCTTTGATTTTGTCCATTCTTTGCACCTACATTCTAACATTTTTTTATATTTTTTTCAACACTATTAGCAAAGCGTGACCGCCTTGAATAATATGTGTTGAGTGAAAGCTCAATAAAAACAAAGGAGATTTGCAATGGAAGAGAAATTTTGCGAGTGCGTTTGCGAAAATATGCCTGAATTGCCCTGCGACCCGGTTGCGGCAATGGCGTATGTCCCTTTTCAAACGGAACTCATAACCTATAAATACGCGGAAGGTTTCTGCAACGGCACGCTTTTCCCCGAACTTGACAAAAAATTATACGGAGGTAAATGCTGTGGATAAATGCAAACTTTTAAGAGAACTTTCGGGCGTTCAGTTTGCCGCCTGGGAGCTTCATCTTTATCTTGATACGCATAAGTGCGATAAGAAAGCGGCAGAGATGTATAAGAAGTATTCGCAGAGGGCTGCTGAGCTTAAAGCCCAGTATGAAGAGATGTGCGGACCGCTTACTATCGGTGAAGACAGTGCCGCGGGATGGCTTAAAGACCCGTGGCCGTGGGAATACAAGGAGTGTGACTGCTGATGTTTCAATACGAGAAAAAATTACAGTTTCCTGTAAAAATAAAAAATCCTAATCCTAAATACGCGCAGATAATTATCAGTCAGTACGGAGGACCCGACGGCGAGCTCGGAGCTTCGCTTCGTTATCTTTCGCAGAGGTTTTCAATGCCTTTTGCCGAGCTTAAAGGATTGCTTACCGATATAGGTACAGAACGCCCATAATTGTCCGCGAAAACTATTTAAAAGCTGTTTCATAAAGTCCTGCTCCTAAATAAATTTTTAAATCATTACCGTCGACAATAATTTTTTTTACCATTTTTTTGTAATATATCTCATTCCATTCTTCACCTTTAATTATTTTACCCCCTCTATTATATAAATCGTAAATAAAACCGATTTGGTTACGGTAATTTGAAAAAAATATTGTTTTTTTGTCGATTTTTTTTAAAATTTCCCGTTTTTTTGATAATAACTCCGTTTTTTTGATATAAAATTCATCGTAATCTATTTGTCCGTCAAGATAAATGTCGAGCAGTCTGCTCATTTTTTGCTGTGTTTTATCACATTCTTTTTCCAGTTTTGCAAGCTTTTCGTCATTTAATGAGCTTCCGTTTTTTTCAACAGCTTTGCTGATTGCTTCAAACAGCTTTTCAGCAGCGTTTTCCTGAGCGTTTAAAAATCTTTTTTGCGCCTTCATTACAGCTTCTTTAAGGTCACTGTCGCTTATACTGCCGGCACGGCATAAGCTACGGCAAGGGCAAGTCTTTTCTGCCTGACCGATTTTCTCAGGGCAAATCCATTTAACGCTTTTTTTGCCGCTTTTCAGTGTCTTTTGCCGTCTTAAAAAAGCTTTTTCGCAGTTTTCGCAAAATATTTTTCCCGATAGAGAATACCTGTTTCGCACGCTGTCCTCGTTTTTTTGATACGCCCGGCGCTTCTTAAACTCTTTCTGAGCCGCGCAGAATGTTTCTCTTGAAACTATCGCTTCATGGTGATTTCGTATAACAATTTTTTCAACCTCGCCGCAGTTACGCTTTTTTGCGTGAGTCAGATAGTCGGGCGTATAGGTCTTTTGCTGTATTAAATCTCCGCAGTACTTTTCGTTTTTTAAAATTCTCAATACCGCCGAATAAGTCCACTCCTTCATTCTCGCAGAGGTTTCGGCGCCTTCGCTTTTAAGTTCGGCGGCGATTGTGTGCGAGCCTTTTCCCTCGTTTAAAAATTTGTGAAAAATCAGCCTGACGGTTTCGGCTTCACTTTCATTTATTGTTATTTTGCCGTTTTGCACTTGGTATCCGAACAAATCTCTCCCGAACACAACCCCGTTTTCCATCTGCCTTTTTTGTCCCCATTTAACTCTTTCGCTTGTCCTTCTGCTTTCTTCCTGAGCTATTGTTGCCATTATCGCGAGGCGAAGCTCCGCGTCATTTTCAAGAGTGTTTATTCCGTCATTAAGAAATATAACGCCAACGCCTATTTTTTTCAGTTCTCTTGTGTAAGTTATACTGTCAACCGTATTCCTCGCAAAGCGGCTGATTTCCTTAGTGATAATCAAATCAAATTTTTTGTCTTTCGCGTCTTGCAGCATCTTGTTAAAAGCTGTTCTTTTTTTAGTGCTGGTACCCGAAACGCCCTCGTCGGAATATATGCCGTACAGGGTAAGCCGGGGATTATCGCTTATGTACTTATAAAAAAATTCACGCTGACTTTTAAGCGAGTTAGCCTGGTCTGACTTGTCGGTCGAAACGCGGCAGTATGCGGCAGCCTTCAATTTGTTAAAATCATTCTCCATATTCGTTTAAGTCACCTGCAAATAAAATTTCGCCGCCGATTTTTAATGTTCGGCAGCAGATTTCGTATTCAGTAGAGTTTATCAGCTTCATTTCAAAAAGTGCGTTCAAAACGGCTAAATACATAAATTTTTCTTCTTTTTCGCTCTTAGTAAAGGTGTTGTGTTTTTCTTTAAAACAAAGTTTTTCGGTTTTCATAAAATCACCTCGGTAAAATTTATGAAAGCCGTGTATGCCGTTATAACAAATTTAATATTCGGAAACTGTAAAAAATATCAATATCACTCTTTAAAAACAGACTGTGTTTTGCTATAATAATATGAAATTGAATTTTTGGAGAAATATTATGTTTAAACGCTTTGTTTCATACTATAAGCCGCACAGGCTGATTTTTTCGCTTGATATGTGCGCTTCGTTTCTTGTTTCGGTAATCGGTATTTTTTACCCTGTGATAACAAGAAAAATGCTCAATGAGCTTATTCCAGATAGAGAATACAGGCTGATTATAGTCTTTGCCGCGGTTTTGGTAGGTCTGTATCTTATAAGAATGGGACTTAATTTTTTCATTCAGTATCAGGGACATGTTATGGGCGTAAAAATGCAGGCGCAGATGCGCCGTGATATGTTTGAGCATTTGCAGACCTTGCCGTATAAGTTCTATGACGATCACGAGACGGGCAAGATAATGTCAAGAATGACAAACGACCTGTTTGAAGTGAGCGAACTTGCGCACCACGGGCCTGAAAATATAATCATTTCCGTTTTGACAATAATAACGGCGTTTGTTTATCTTTCCTCTGTAAATCTTTTCCTTACGCTTATAATTTTCCTTTGCGTACCGTCGCTGCTGATTATATCGGCCGCTCTGCGCAAAAAGATGAAAACCGCATTCAAGAAAAGCAGAGAAGCCATAGCCGTAATAAACGCCGCCCTTGAAAGCAGTATTTCGGGTATAAGAGTTACAAAAGCTTTTACCAACTCGGAAAACGAAAAAGAAAAGTTTGAAGTAGGAAACAAGGAATTTGTAAA
Source organism: uncultured Clostridia bacterium (assembly GCA_944380765.1). GTDB lineage: Bacteria > Bacillota > Clostridia > Oscillospirales > Acutalibacteraceae > Fimenecus. The sequence goes on along the minus strand of CALWIO010000008.1, from coordinate 42,524 downwards.
TTGCCGCAAAGCCGCATATAAGGCCATGGGTCAGTTCCATTCCTCTACAACTTTTATTACCGATATTTTCAATGTTGTGGTGTTGTTGGCGGGAGGACTTTTCCTGTATTCCGGAAAAATCAGCTTCGGTGATTATACGGCGTTTATTGTGTCGGTAAACATTTTTATCGCTCCCGTAAGAACTCTGATTGAGTTTACCGAGCAGTATCAGAACGGCGTAACCGGCTTTGAAAGGTTTATTGAAATTATGAACCAGGAACCGGAAAAGGATTATGACTCGGCGGTCGATATTGAAAATGTAAAAGGCGATATTGAGTTTCAGAATGTCACTTACGGCTACGGCAAGGAAAAAGATGTGCTCAGAAACATATCGCTTAAAATAGAAAAGGGCAAAACTTTTGCCCTTGTCGGTCCCAGCGGAGGCGGAAAAACAACCATTTGCCACCTGATTCCCCGTTTTTACAATGTGGAGGAGGGCCGCATACTGATTGACGGAAAGGATATTCACACAATAACAATGAAATCCCTGCGCAGAAACATAGGCATTGTTCAGCAGGATGTTTATCTTTTTAACGCGAGCGTTAAAGAAAATATTCTTTACGGCAGACTTGACGCTTCCGACGAGGATGTAATAGAGGCGGCAAAAAGAGCCAACATTCATGAAGCCATAATGCAGATGCCTGACGGGTACGATACGGTTATAGGCGAAAGGGGAGTGCGCCTTTCGGGAGGACAAAAGCAAAGGCTGAGTATTGCCAGGGTGTTCTTGAAAAATCCGCCTGTTCTTATACTTGACGAAGCTACTTCGGCGCTTGACAATACAACGGAAATTTTAATTCAGCAGGCGCTTGACGAGCTTTGCAAGGGCAGAACAACTATTGTTGTAGCGCACAGGCTTTCAACAATTAAAAACGCCGATGAAATTGCGGTAATTGCCGACGGCAGGGTTGTTGAGCAGGGACGCCATGAACAGCTTATAAAAAATAACGGTCTGTATAAAGAGCTGTACAGCCTTCAATTCAGGCAGCAGGCTTAAATGCTTTACAGCCGGCGGACATTTAAGCGGCGTATGTAGGTACGGAAGAACTGGGCCATCTTGAAATGATAGGCGCGATAGTTTATCAGCTTACAAGAAATCTTTCGATTGATGAAATCAAGAGAAACGGCTTTGACACCTATTTCGTTGACCACACAACGGGAGTTTATCCTGTCGCAGCAAGCGGCTCTCCCTTCACGGCGGCATACTTGCAGTCAAAGGGTGATGTTATAACCGACCTGCATGAGGATTTGGCGGCGGAACAGAAGGCGAGAACAACCTATGACAACATTCTCCGTCTTGTTGACGACCCCGATGTAAGAGAGCCTATCAAGTTTTTGAGAGAAAGAGAAATCGTGCATTATCAGAGGTTCGGCGAGGGCTTGCAGCTTGCTACCGATAAACTCGACAGCAAGAATTTCTACGCCTTTAACCCGAGTTTTGACAAGCATTGTCTTAAATCGGTCTGCAACAAAAAAATGAAGTAAAATACAGCGGTACCGCCCGGCGGTGCCGCTATGTTTTACATATTCAAAAAAAGTACTTGATTTTATTTAAAGTATCATTTATAATATCATATTGTCACACGGAGAGTTGTCCGAGCTGGTCGAAGGAGCACGATTGGAAATCGTGTAAGCTGCTAAAACGGCTTCGAGGGTTCGAATCCCTTGCTCTCCGCCAACAAATAAACGGCGGTTATATATACTGCCGTTTTATTTGTTATATGGATAATTTTTTTGGGGCGGTGTTCTGAGTTTGAAAATGCTTAAAAAATACCGTGAGCTTATACTATATATTGTTTTTGGAGCCGCAACAACTGCCGTTAACTGGGCGGTGTATTCGCTGCTTATGAAGCTAATGCCGGGCGCTGTGCCCGCCGTGTCGGCTCAGATGCTCATTTCAAACGCCGCGGCGTGGGTAACGGCGGTGCTTTTCGCCTTTATAGTAAATAAATACTTTGTTTTTGAGAGCAGGGATTTTTCGGTTAAGGTTATATTAAAAGAGGGCTTTTCTTTCTTTGCCGCGCGCGGAGTCACCGGCCTGTTTGAAGTTTTTTTACCTGAAATTCTTTATAAAGCGGGACTCGATATGCCCCTGTTCGGCATAGAGGGCTTTTGGGCAAAAGCGGTTGTTTCTGTTTTAATCATAGTTTTGAATTATGTTTTTTCAAAGCTTATTATTTTCAAAAAAAAGCAAAAATAAAAGAGCCGTATTTTTACGGCTCTTTTTTGTATAAGCGGAAAAACCGCTGGTGCGGGTAGCAGGGGTCGAACCTGTACACCTCTCGGCACAAGATCCTAAATCTTGCGTGTCTGCCAATTCCACCATACCCGCAGATACATTTTGCATTATAGCAAAAAAAATAAGCGTTTTCAATAGACAAATTTTTAATTGTGTTATAAAATAAATCTGTAATAAAGGGAGGTATTGAAATGGGATTTTTAAAAACCAGATGGACTGATAAAGTTGACAAATCCTGTCCGCTGCCGGAATATCCGCGTCCTCAGCTTGAGAGAGAAAACTGGATGTCGCTAAACGGCGAATACGAATATGCCGTAAAACCGCCTTCATGCGAGTGGGCGCAGGAGTATGACGGCAATATTACCGTGCCGTTCGCGATTGAGTCAATGCTTTCCGGCGTTGAGAAGCCTCTTTCTTCAAATCAGCGCTTATGGTACAGAAAACGCTTCCGTCTGCCTGAGCAAATGCAGGGCGAACGCGTTGTTATAAATTTCGGCGCGGTTGACTGGCAGTGCAAGGTCTTTATTAACAGCTCCCTTGCCGGCACGCATTCGGGCGGATACTGTTCTTTTTCCTTTGACATCACCAATCTTCTGCAAGACGGTGAAAATGAGCTTGTGGTCTGCGTTTATGACCCAACTGACAAGGGCTGGCAGCAGCGCGGAAAGCAGGTGCTGAATACTCACGGCTTCTGGTACACGGCAACTTCCGGAATATGGCAGAGCGTGTGGCTTGAAGCGGTAGGCGAAAGCTATATTACAAAGCTGAAATTAACGCCCGACATTGATACCGGCAGCCTTAAAATTAAAGCCTTTACAGACGGTGAGGGGTGCTCTCTGCGCGTAACCGCGTATGACGGTGAAAAAGATTTTTCTCAGACCTTTGAGTCAACCGAGGGAAGCCTTAAAATTGAAAATCTTAAACTTTGGAGTCCGGAAAATCCTTTTTTATACACCCTTAAAATCGAGCTTATCAAGGACAAGGCCGTTGTTGACAAGGTTAAAAGCTATGCCGGTATGCGCAAATTTTCCATTGATAAGGATAAGTACGGAGTGCCGAGATTTTTCCTCAATAACGAGCCATATTTCCAAAAAGGACTGCTCGACCAGGGCTACTGGTCCGACGGCGGAATGACGCCGCCCTGTGACGAGGCTATGATTTATGATATTCAGACTATGAAAAGACTCGGCTTTAATATGCTCCGAAAACACATTAAAGTTGAGCTTGACCGCTGGTATTATCACTGTGACCGCCTCGGTATGCTCGTATGGCAGGATATGGTAAGCGGAGGGGAGTATATAGGAACTCTTGTCGCCGGCGTTCTGCCGCTTCTGCATATAAAAGTGAATGACGGCAACTATAAAACCTTTAAGCGCGGCGAGAAAAAATGGCGTGACGATTATAAACGCGAGCTTAACGATATGCTTAATCAGCTTTACAATCATACTTCCATCTGCTGCTGGGTGCCTTTTAACGAGGGCTGGGGTCAGTTTGATTCGGTTAAAATTGCCGAAAGCATTAAAAACTTTGATAAAACAAGGCTTGTTGACCACGCGAGCGGCTGGTATGACCACGGCGCGGGGGACTTTAACAGTATGCACAAATACGTGCTTCCCGTAAGAATGCCTAAAACCGACAGCCGAATATTCGCGCTTACCGAGTTCGGAGGTTACAGCCGCATTGTCAGCGACCATACTTGGGACGAGCGCAAAAGCTTTGGTTATATGATGTATAAGCATAAGGACACCTTGACTGCGGCATATAAAAAGCTGTTTGAAAAGCAGATAATTCCGCTTATCGACAAAGGGCTCAGCGTTACGGTTTACACGCAGGTAAGCGATGTTGAAAACGAAGTCAACGGAATACTTACATACGACCGTGAGCATATTAAAATAGACGAGGAAGTTCTTATTGATATCAATAAGAAGCTGGATTTTGTAAAATGAACAGAGAAACAGGCTCAAAGCAAAAACTTAAATTGCTTTATATTATCGACATACTAACAAAAAAATCCGATGAGGAGCATGTGCTGTCAGCCGCGGATATAATAAAATATCTCAATGACGACTACGGCATAAGCTGCGAGCGCAAGAGCGTATATGATACTGTTGACGCGCTTATTGATTACGGTTATGACATTGTAAAGTCAAAATCGCCGAGAGGTTATTTTATGGCGACCGGCGAGTTTGAAATTCCGGAGCTTCGCCTGCTTATGGACGCGGTGCAGGCGGCGGATTTTATATCCCCTAAAAAAACCAAGCAGCTTTTGAAGAAGTTTTCCGGGTTTGCCAGCGAATATCAGTTTTTAAGGCTTTCAAAGCAGATATATATCGACAACCGCAACAAATGCTCCAACGAAAATATTTTTTATAATATTGACACTCTCAACACGGCCATAAATTCAAAAAAACAGGTCGAGATTGTTTATGTAAGGCGTAAAATTGTTGACGGCAGTCAGGCGGTTTTCGATGAAAAGGTAATGACTGTTAACCCGTACGCGCTGATATGGGCGGACGACCATTATTATCTTGTCGGCAATCACACAAAATACGACAATTTAATGAATCTGAGAATTGACCGTATGAAGTCCGTAACCGTTACCGGTACCCGCGCGCGCAGTTTCAGCGAGGTTTCTCCGTATTCTGTGTCATTCGATACCGCCGATTATGTTAATAAGCACCTGTCTATGTTTTCGGGTGATATAAAGCCGGTTGAAATGATTTGCAGAAACGAGCTTATTGAAACATTTACCGACAAATTCGGCGATAAATGCTATATGCGCCCATACGATGATAACAGCTTTATATCCAAGGTCAATGTTTCGGTCAACGAGGGGCTTGTGTCATGGATTATGCAGTACGGAGACGGTATAAAGGTAAGAGCCCCACGCGAGCTAAAAAAGATGATAATAGACAAATCAAATGCGATTTTAAGCCTATATTAGTTTAAAATGATAATTTTTTCACAAATATCGCCTTTACTCTTGAAAAAATTAAAACAGTAGTATAAAATATATTACGGTAAATTTATATATGAAAGGATGTTTTTCAAATGAGCAGTGCATTAAGCAAAAAAACTGTTGAAGACCTTCAGGTAAGCGGCAAAAAGGTTCTTGTTCGCTGTGATTTCAATGTTAAAATGGAGAACGGTGTAATTACCAGCGATAAGAGAATCGTTGCATCTTTACCGACCATTAAATATCTTATAGACAATAACGCAAAGGTTATTCTTTGCTCTCATCTCGGCAGACCGAAGGGCGAGGTTAATCCCGAGTTCTCAATGAAACCCGTTGCAAAAAGACTTTCCGAGCTTTTGGGCAAAGAAGTTAAAATGGCTGACGATGTTGTCGGCGAGAGCGCTCAGAAGCTTGCTTCCGAGCTTAAAGACGGCGAGGTTCTTCTCCTTGAAAATGTGCGCTTTGAGCCCGGCGAAACAAAGAATGACCCCGAGCTTTCAAAGAAGTTTGCAGCTCTTGCTGACCTTTATGTAAACGACGCATTCGGTTCAGCTCACAGAGCTCACTCCTCAACAACAGGCGTTGCCGATTATCTGCCCTCTGCCTGCGGCTATCTTATCCAGAAAGAAATCCAGTTTATCGGCGGAGCTCTTGAAAATCCGAAGAGACCTCTTGTTGCTATTCTCGGAGGCGCTAAGGTTTCCGATAAAATCGGCGTAATAACTAACCTTATCGACAAGTGCGATACGCTTATTATCGGCGGCGGTATGGCATATACCTTTATGAAAGCCCTCGGCCACAATATCGGCGACTCGCTTCTTGAAGCCGATAAGATTGACCTTGCTCTTGAAATGATGCAGAAAGCTAAGGATAAGGGCGTAAAATTCCTTATTCCCGTTGATAATAAGATAGGTAAGGAGTATAAACCCGACACCGAGGCTATGGTTGTTAATTCCGATGAAATCCCCGACGGCTGGATGGGACTTGACATAGGCCCCAAGACTCAGGAGATTTTCGCTGACGCGGTTAAAGACGCCGGAACAGTTATCTGGAACGGACCTATGGGCGTTTCCGAGTGGGAAAACTTTGCTTCCGGTACAGTTGCGGTTGCAACCGCTATCGCGAACAGCGGCGCAATTTCAATCATCGGCGGCGGCGATTCTGCCGCGGCAATTCAGAAACTCGGCTTTGCCGATAAAATGTCGCATATTTCAACAGGCGGCGGCGCTTCTCTTGAATATCTTGAGGGTAAAGAGCTTCCCGGAATTGCGGCTCTTGACGAGAAATAATTATTTTCTGGGAGGACTTTACCGGTCCTCCCAAATTTACGGTATAAGGAGTAAATATCATGAAAAAAGAAGTTCGTAAGGCGGTTATCGCCGGAAACTGGAAAATGAATAAAACCCCCTCGCAGGCTAAGGCGCTTATTGAGGAAATGAAACCTCTCGTAGCAAATGCCGACTGCGATGTTGTTCTCTGCGTTCCCTTTATTGACATTCCCGCGGCAGTCCAAGCCGCAGAGGGCTCAAACATTAAAATAGGCGCTGAAAATGTGCATTTTAAAGCCTCAGGCGCATATACCGGCGAAGTTTCTGCCGATATGCTTAAAGAAGCCGGCGTAGAATATGTGGTAATCGGCCACAGCGAAAGAAGAACCTATTTCGGCGAGACTGACCAGACAGTCAACCTTCGTTCTCTTGCCGCTCTCAACGCGGGACTCAAAGCAATTATCTGCGTAGGCGAAACGCTTGAACAGAGAGAACTCGGCTATACCGAAACACTTTTGAAGTTCCAGACTAAAATGGCTCTTACCAATGTAACAAAAGAGCAGCTTAAAAATGTTATAATCGCCTATGAACCCGTATGGGCAATCGGTACGGGCGTTACAGCTACTGCCGACCAGGCAGACGAGGGCAACGGTTTTGTCCGCGCGGCTATTGCCGAGGCTTACGGAGCAGATGTTGCGGAGACCGTAACCGTTCAGTACGGCGGTTCAATGAACGCAGGCAACGCCGACGAGCTTTTGGCAAAGGTAAATGTTGACGGCGGCCTTATCGGCGGCGCTTCTCTCAAAGCCGAGGACTTCTCAAAAATTGTTGCGGCAGCTTCCAAATAATTTTTTTAAGGTGAAAATATGAAAAAACCCGTAGTATTATGTATAATGGACGGATTCGGATATAATCCCTCCGATTACGGCAACGCTATCCGCGCGGCTAAGACTCCGCGCCTTGATGAAATTTTTAACAATAACCCTATGACATATATCGGAGCTTCGGGCATGGATGTAGGTCTGCCCGACGGTCAGATGGGCAACTCCGAGGTGGGACACACAAATATCGGCGCAGGCCGGGTTGTGTATCAGGAACTGACAAGAATTACAAAGTCCATTCAGGACGGGGATTTCTTTACAAATGACGCTTTTATAAAAGCTGTTGAAAATTGTAAGAAGAACAATTCTGCGCTCCATCTTATCGGACTTCTCTCCGACGGCGGCGTTCACAGTCACAACACGCACCTTTACGCTTTGATTGAGCTTGCTAAGAAAAACGGACTTGATAAGGTTTATGTTCATTGTCTGCTTGACGGCAGAGATGTTCCACCGACTTCGGGAGTAGAATATATTGAAGAACTCGAAAACAAAATGAATGAAATCGGCGCCGGTAAAATCGCCACAGTAATGGGCAGATTTTACGCTATGGACCGCGACAATATGTGGGACAGAGTGGGAATGGCTTATAACGCTATGGTAAACCGTGAAGGCATTGAGGCTGATGACGCTTTGACTGCCGTTAAAAAGTCCTATGAAACCATAGACGGCGACGGCAAGCACCTTACCGATGAGTTTGTTATGCCTACCGTAGTAAAGGGTGGCGCCCCCATAGCTTCCGGCGATTCGGTTATTTTCTTCAATTTCCGTCCCGACCGTGCGCGTGAGATAACAAGAACTTTTGTTGACCCGGACTTCACCGGATTTGAGAGAAAAGAGTTCTTCCCGCTTTATTATGTCTGCATGACTCAGTATGACGCTGAAATGCCCAATGTCGATATTGCTTTTAAGCCGGAAGCTCTTACAAACACAATGGGCGAATATCTTTCAAAGCTCAATAAGACTCAGCTTCGTATTGCCGAAACTCAAAAATACGCTCATGTTACATTCTTCTTTAACGGCGGCGAGGAAAAGACCTATCCCGGCGAGGACAGGATACTTATTGACTCTCCCAAGATTTCAACCTTTGACTTAAAGCCGGAGATGAGCGCTTATGAGGTTTGCGACGCGGCGTGCGAGCAGATTTTAAGCGGAAAGTACGATGTAGTTATTCTGAATTACGCCAACTGTGATATGGTAGGCCATACCGGAATTTTTGACGCGGCTGTAAAGGCTGTCGAAGCCGTTGACGAGTGCGTAGGGCGTCTGACTGACGCTGTTATGAAGATGGACGGTGTAATTTTGATTACCGCCGACCACGGAAATGCGGATAAAATGTATGAGGACGACGGTTCGCCGTTCACAGCACATACCACAAATCCCGTTCCGCTTGCAGTAGTCGGCAAAGACTGCAAATTAAAGCAGAGCGGCGGCAGGCTGTGCGATCTTTCACCCACAATGCTTGACATTATGGGACTTGACAAGCCTAAGGAAATGACCGGCGTTTCATTGATTGAAAAATAACCGCACAAACACGCCCGACAATATAAAACTTGTAAAATCGGCGCACAGCGAGCAAATTGCTGTGTGCCGTATTTTTTTTATGCCCACCGAGCCGAAATATACCGCAATGGCATAAAATGTCGTTTCGGTAGAACCCATCATAACAGAGGCAACGCGCCCTATGTACGAATCGGGACCGTATTGTGAAATAACGCTTTCGTAAACACTCAGCGAGCCGCCGCCGGATACGGGCGATAAAATGCAAAGAGGAAGCAATTCTTTAGGGATTTTTAAAAAGTCCGCAGCGGGAGATAAAATATCGGTTACAATATTTACCGCTCCGGAGGCTTTGAACATTTCAACTGCCAGAAAAAGCGCCGAAAGCGAGGGGAGTATGGAAAGAAAAATATCAAAGCCTTTTTTTGCGCCGTCGGTAAACGCGGAAAATACATCAATTTTTTTAAAAATACCGTGTAAAATAACTATACAAATAAAAACAGGAATAAAATAGTTTGATACGGCAATCATCTCATCAAAACCCTTTCAAATATTTTTGCCAATAAAATTCCGACTGACAAAGCGCACAGCGAAGTAATAATCGAAGGCGCGATAATTTCAAGGGCGTTTTCCGAGCCGTGATTTTGTCTTATGGCGGCAACGGTAGTAGGAATAATCCTGAGAGCCGCGCTGTTCATAACAACAAAAAGAATCATATCGGCAGATGGTGTGCTTCTTCCTTCGTTTTTTTCCGCCAACCGCTTCATAGCTTCAATTCCAAGAGGAGTAGCGGCGTTTGAAAGACCGAGCAGATTCGAGGATATATTAAGGCTTATGGGCATAAGCGCGTCGTCGTCTTTTTTTAAGCCTTTGAACAGCCTTGTCAAAAGCGGAGACATTGCTTTTGCAATCAATGCCGTCAGACCTGATTTTTCCGCTATATTCATAATTCCGTTCCAAAGACAGAATGTGCCGAGAAGTCCGAAACAAAGGTTGACAGCTGTGCTGCCGCTGGATATAATTGCCGAGGAGAGCTCTTCCGTTTTACCGAAATATATTGCCGCAATAAGCGAAAAAATAATTATGAAGCTCCAAATATAATTCATCATAAAAATCACCGCTAAATTTTATGAAAACCGGGCAAGAATAATGTTGATTTTATACTGTCTTTGTTGTATAATTAAAGCGAACAAATGTACGAGGTTTCTATATGTTTAAATTGGTAAGCGACTATAAACCGACCGGCGACCAGCCGCAGGCTATCGAGAAGCTTGTTGACGGAGTAAACAAAGGATATAAAGAACAGACGCTGCTGGGCGTTACCGGTTCCGGCAAGACATTTACTATGGCTAATATTATTGCTCAGCTTAACCGGCCGACGCTTGTTCTGGCACACAATAAAACGCTCGCAGGACAGCTTTGTTCGGAATTTAAGGAGTTTTTCCCCGAAAACGCCGTGGAATATTTTGTGTCCTATTATGACTATTATCAGCCGGAGGCGTATATTGCCACTACGGATACTTATATTGAAAAGGATTCCGCTATAAACGATGAGATTGACAAGCTGCGTCACTCGGCGACTTCGGCTTTGTCAGAACGCCGTGATGTTATAATTGTTGCGAGCGTTTCATGTATTTACTCTCTCGGCGACCCGATTGACTATAAAAATATGGTTATTTCACTAAGACCCGGTATGCAGAAAAGCCGTGACGAGCTTATAGAAAAGCTCGTGTCAATTCAGTATGAGAGAAACGATATAAATTTTATAAGAAACAAATTCAGAGTCCGCGGGGATATTGTTGAAATTTTTCCCGTCTATTCCAACGATACTGCTATAAGAGTTGAATTTTTCGGAGACGAGGTTGACCGTATCAGCGAAATTAACGCTCTTACCGGTACCGTAAAAAATGTTTTATCGCATGTGGCGGTGTATCCGGCTTCGCACTATGTTGTATCTCCCGAAAAAATGGAAAAGGCGCTTGAAAAAATAAACGCTGAAATGGAAAACCAGGTGGCAGAGTTTGAAAAGGCGGGAAAACTTATTGAGGCTCAGCGTATCCGCCAAAGAACGGAATACGATATGGAAATGCTGCGCGAAACAGGTTTCTGTAAGGGAATTGAAAATTATTCCGCGGTTATGTCAGGCAGAAAACCCGGCGAGCCTCCATTTACATTGCTTGACTACTTCCCGGACGATTATCTTCTGTTTGTGGACGAATCGCATGTTACTCTGCCGCAGGTCAGGGGAATGTACGGCGGCGACCGTTCACGAAAGGAAAGCCTTATCAACTTCGGATTCAGGCTTCCCTCGGCTTATGACAACCGCCCTCTTACCTTTGATGAGTTCTACAAAAAAACCGGTCAGAAAATTTTTGTCAGCGCGACTCCCGGACCTTTTGAAAAGGAAAAGAGCGTCTGCGTTGCGGAGCAGGTTATAAGACCTACCGGACTTCTTGACCCGGAGATAACTGTCAGAAGTACCGAGGGTCAGATAGACGACCTTATAAGCGAGATAAATGTAAGAATTGAGCGCAAGGAGAGAGTTCTCGTTACAACTCTTACTAAAAAAATGGCTGAAAATCTAACGGAATTTCTTTCGGGACACGGCATTAAGGTGCGCTATATGCACTATGATATCGACACCATTGAACGTATGGAGCTGATAAGAGATTTAAGACTCGGCGAATTTGATGTGCTCGTCGGCATTAACCTGCTACGAGAAGGACTCGATATTCCCGAAGTTTCGCTCATAGCAATTCTTGACGCCGATAAAGAGGGCTTTTTGCGCTCAGAAACTTCGTTGGTACAGACAATAGGCCGCGCGGCGAGAAACGCTGACGGTCAGGTAATTATGTATGCCGATACGGTTACCGATTCAATGGAAAAAGCCATTACCGAAACTTACCGGCGCCGCGAAAAGCAGATTGCGTATAACAAGGAGCATAATATTGTTCCGGAAACTATCAAAAAAGGTGTGCGCGAGGTGCTTGAAATTTCAAGCAAGGATAAGGGCGGCAGGAAGAAAATGTCCCGCAGCGAAAAAGATAAGCTGATTGCGCGCCTGACAGAGGAAATGAAAGCCGCGGCTAAAATACTTGAATTTGAACACGCCGCTTATCTGCGTGACAGGATTGAAAAACTGAAATCGGAGAAATAGAACTGAGTATGGAACACGATAAAATTATAATTAAAGGCGCAAAGGAAAATAATCTTAAAAATATCGACCTGGAAATACCCCGTGACAAACTTGTTGTTTTTACGGGACTTTCCGGCTCGGGTAAGTCATCTCTCGCCTTTGATACGATTTACGCCGAGGGGCAGAGAAGATATATTGAGTCACTCTCATCGTATGCGAGAATGTTTCTCGGACAAATGGAAAAACCGAATGTGGAGTCAATAGAAGGCCTTTCACCCGCCATATCAATCGACCAGAAAACCACATCAAAAAATCCCCGTTCAACGGTCGGCACCGTAACGGAAATATACGATTATCTGAGGCTTTTGTACGCGAGAATAGGTATTCCCCATTGTCCTGTCTGCGGAAGGGAGATTAAACAGCAGACAGTTGACCAGATTGTTGACGCTGTGCTTGAACTTGAACCCGGCAAAAAATTCCAGATACTTTCTCCCGTTGTCAGAGGAAAAAAGGGTGAGCACGCGAAGGAAATTGCCTCGGCGCTTAAAGCTGGATTTGTCAGAGCGAGAATTGACGGAATGATTACAGAGCTTTCAGATGAGATAAAGCTTAAGAAAACGCAGAAGCACAATATTGAAATAGTGGTTGACAGGCTTGTGGTAAAAGACTCAATTCAGAGCAGGCTTGCCGACTCAATAGAAACCGCGACTACGCTTTCGGGCGGAAATGTGATAATTGATGTGATAGGCGAAAGGGAGTATTTGTATTCCCTTAATTACGCCTGCCCGGAGCACGGAATAAGTATTGACGAGCTTTCTCCGAGAATGTTCTCGTTTAACAATCCGTACGGAGCCTGTCCCACATGTACGGGACTCGGCACTTTTTTAAAGGTAAATCCAGATTTGGTAATTCCAAATAAAAATTTGTCTATTGCAGACGGAGCTATATGCGCCAGCGGTTGGAGCAAGGCTGAGCGCGGCTCAATAGCGGCTATGTATTATAACGCCCTCGGAAAAGAATATGGGTTTACGCTTAATACTCCCATTAAGGATATTTCTCCCGACGGGCTTAACGCTTTGCTATACGGTACGCAGAAACAGCTTAAAATGTCGCGCTCAACGCTGTTCGGCTCCGGTTCGTACAATTCGTCTTTTGAGGGTATTGTAAACAATCTTGAACGCAGATATAAGGAAACTACCAGCGACTGGGCAAGATGGGAAATTGAGCAGGTGATGACCGCGAGCCGCTGCCCCGACTGCGGGGGTACAAGGTTAAAGCCGGAGATTTTGTCCGTAACGGTCGGAGGCAAGAACATCAGCGAATTCTGCGATTTGTCAATAACCGCTGCGATTGATTTTATTAAAAATCTTAATCTGACCGATAAGGAAAAATTTATTTCCAAGGCTATTATAAAAGAAATTCTCAGCCGTCTCTCATTTTTGCAGAGCGTGGGGCTTGAATACTTAACCCTTTCCCGCTCGTCAGGCACTTTGTCGGGCGGAGAAAGCCAGAGAATACGCCTTGCAACTCAAATAGGCTCTTCACTTATGGGCGTTGTGTATATTCTTGACGAGCCGAGCATAGGGCTTCATCAGCGTGATAACGATAAACTGCTCGGAACGCTTAAAAGTCTGCGCGACCTCGGAAATACTCTTATTGTAGTTGAGCATGACGAGGACACTATGCGCGCGGCGGACTATATAGTTGATATAGGACCCGGAGCCGGAATACACGGAGGCGAGGTTGTGTGCGCCGGTACTGCCGCAGAAATTGAAGCCTGCGAAAAGTCTGTGACCGGAATGTATCTTTCGGGCAAAAGAAAAATCCCCGTTCCCGAAAAACGAAGATGCGGAAACGGAAAGTTTTTATCGGTCAGGGGCGCCGCGGAAAACAACCTAAAAAATATTGATGTGGACTTTCCGCTCGGCTGTTTTATTTGCGTAACGGGAGTTTCCGGCTCGGGCAAGTCTTCGCTTATTAACGAAATTCTTTATAAAAACCTTGCCAATGAGCTAAACCATGCCAAAAAGCCAACCGGTAAATTTAAGGAAATGACCGGACTTGAAAATCTTGATAAGGTTATAGATATTGACCAGTCGCCGATAGGTCGAACACCGCGTTCAAATCCGGCTACCTACACCGGTGTGTTTACGGATATACGGGAGCTGTTTGCCGCAACTCAGGAAGCAAAAATGCGTGGTTATACTTCAAGCCGCTTTTCCTTTAATGTTAAGGGCGGCAGGTGCGAGGCGTGTCAGGGCGACGGTATTGTGAAAATTGAAATGCATTTTCTTGCCGATGTATATGTGCCCTGCGAGGTGTGCAAGGGCGCGAGATATAACCGCGAGACGCTCGAAGTGAGATACAAGGGCAAAAACATTTATGATGTCCTTGAAATGACGGTGGAAGAGGCGCTTGACTTTTTCTCGAATATTCCTAAGATTAAGCGAAAGCTGCAAACTCTTTTTGATGTGGGACTCGGATATGTCAAACTCGGTCAGTCTGCCACAACGCTTTCGGGCGGTGAGGCTCAGCGAGTAAAGCTCGCTTCCGAGCTTTCAAAGCGGCCGACAGGCAAAACCGTTTATATTCTTGACGAGCCTACAACCGGACTGCACACAGCCGATGTTCATAAACTCATTGAGGTGCTTCAGCGCATAGTTGATACCGGAAACACGGTAATTGTAATTGAGCATAACCTTGATGTAATAAAAACCGCCGACTATATTGTTGACTTAGGGCCGGAGGGCGGCGACAACGGAGGAAAAGTGCTTGTCTGCGGCACTCCCGAAAAGGTAGCTCAGTTTAAAAAATCATATACAGGGCAGTATTTGAAAAAACTGCTGTAAATCTAATCTCATAAAAAAGCCTTCGCTGAATTAAGCGAAGGCTTTTAATGTTTTATTCGTTGTTTTCACCGTCATCAAACTCAATTATAATATCATCGTCATCAGGCGGAGTGCTTGCCGATTTTTCGGCTTCCCTCAGCGTTTTTTTGCATCTTTCCCATAGTGACGGCTTAATCTTTTTAAAAATAAACCAGCGGCGTTTTACTAAAACATAGATTATAAGCAGAACTATGATAAATACCGCGGAGAAAATGATAGAGCCTTTAAGGAAAGCGGGTGAGTATGAAAATACGATTTCGTGTTCGCCCTCTGTTGATTTAATGCCGATTAGCGCGTCGGAAATTTTCACAATGTTTTCTTCGCTCACTTTTTTCCCGTCAACATAAACAGTCCAGCCGTTGTCATAGGGTATTGAAATGAACAATATTTCGTTTTCATCTGCCGTGTATGTTCCCTCAACCAATGTGTCCTCAAATCTTGTAATGTTGAGCTGACCTTCGGCAAGGGAATTGTATCCTTCAAGAAACTTGTCTTTGTTTACGGTGAATAATGTAAAATCAACATTTGCCGTATCTACATCGGATTTTAACGGCAGCTCGATTGAAATGGTTTCGCCTGCGCTGTGGTAGCCTAAATCGAGTATATATCCGTCGGAAACGGTCATTGTAGTCGATATTTCCGGAGAATATACGGTCACCGTGTCAAGACTCCGTGAATAAATATAAACATAATAATTTTTGTTTTCCAGCGTGTTAATCTCAACGGTTGCTGAGGCGGAAAAATCGTCTGAAATTTTTGAAAGCTGTAAAGTTTCGGCATATTTGGCTTCGTCAGTTACCGAAAGCACATTTCCGCATATAACCTCGTAATCGTATATCCTTTCAAACACACCCTCAACGCCGGTCGCTGTGGAGAAAAGTTCTTCCTGCGCTGTTACGGGGTCGGTGTAAACCGAGGCGTCCCAGTTTAAAATATTTTCGGAAACAGGGTAGGCGAGCGACAAATAATAGTCGTTTTCATATACGGAATAAACGCCTGATGAGGCTTTAAAGCTGTAATAATCGCCGGGGCCTATTTTAGAGGAACGGTCATAAATGTATTTAAGCGAAAACATGGAGTTATAAACGGGCGTCTGCGGATTGTATGTGAAGCTGTTTATTTTGTTTCCGTAAAGGCCGATGTATTTTTGAAGATTCGCAACCTTTTCGTATGCCATTGAGGAGAATATTGAAACTCCGTCATAGTTGTACCAGCTCGGGTCCATTCTCGCTCTTAAATATGAGAGTTCGGTTCTGTAAAACAGGTCGTCGTCACCGTCGTCTATGACTTTTTGAAGCTCTTTAAAATCGTCATAATCGGTTGTGTATGCGGCTTTTGTCTGATTTGCCACATAGTGCTCCGTACTTGCTAAAATCATCTCGGAAGCCGTTGTGCAGAGAAGCACTATTGAAAGTGCCGCTGCCTGAGCTTTTTTGGAAATAATGAGCGCGAGCAGAATTATATATGCGAAAACAAGAGCAACAGATATATAAACGGTTGTGTCAGTAACATTTTTTGAGCCGGTTTTCTGCGCTATTACTATAAACGCTATAACCGCCGTTCCTATTGATATTAGCTGATTTCTGTTGAATTCGTGAATATTCTTAAACGCCTTGTACGCAAGGAGTATGAGCATAAACGAATACATAAACGATTGGCGGTACGGCAGGTCGTTCGGAAAATGAAAACCGTGCCATATAAAATTCAGATAATTCAGCGAAAAGCTGAAATACATAAACGCGAGCAGTACCGCTGACGCTATTTTTTCCGCATAGTTAATTCTTTTTGAAAAGAAATAAAGAGGTATCAGCAAAACGGTGAGAATTCCGCAGTAAATATTAGGCAAAACATCTTCGCCGCTGCTTCTGATTGTCGGTTCAAGGCTTGCAAGGTGATTCGCGACAAAGTCAAAAATATTAAAATAAAATTTAAGCTCCGTTGGGGCTGAACCTGTTGTAGCCGAAGATGTGCGCAGAATATTGGCGAGTGGCAGCAGCATTGCCGTAAGCGCTAAAACGGCAATTATGCCGGAAAAAGCGAATTTTATTCCGCTTTTTAAGAAAAAGGAGTTTTTAATTTTATTTTTAAATCCCTTGCAGTCGGTATAAAGCTTTTTCTTTTTTATTTCGGGAAGGGCGCAAATGTAGTAATAGACGAAATATATGCATGAAAAAATGCAGAGCATATATCCTATATAGTAATTTGTTATTATTGCGAGCGCCAGGGAGAAGATAAAGGTTTTTGACTTGCCTTTGTTGATAATATTTTCAATTCCGAGCGCTATAAACGGCAGAATGTAAAGGGAATCAATCCACATTACATTCCAGTAATAGGCGATAAAATATCCGCAGAAGGAATACAGAATACCGAAAGCGGCGGCGGAATAATTATTTGAGCCGCGGCTTTTTTTTAGGAAATATGTCATGGACATAGCGCTCATAACTGCCTTTGCGGCAATCATGGCGGCAATCGCCTCAAATGTATTGTCATGCCCGAACAACAGAATGAAGAAAGAAAAAGGGCTTGAAAGATAATTGAAAAAGTTGCCTAAAAATGAGCTTCCGAGTCCCGTGTTCCAGGAATAAAGGAGTGACCCTCCGCTTGTCAGCCGGTCATAAAGCTCTGAAAAAAGCGGCCCGTACTGGTGGTACAAGTCCATTCTGTATACGGTTTTGTCGCCGAAGGGGATAATTTCAAAGCAAAAATATACAAGTAAAATAATAAAAAGCGAAAGCCCACCTGCGGCAAGCACAGATTTATTATCTGACAGTTTTTTAAATATTGCTTTCATATTTTCTTCCTTTCAGATTGATGAAAAAATTATACCACACAGCCAAAATCTTTTCAAGAAAGTTTTGTACTATCGGGGGACAAGTAATCATAAATATTATCGAGGTGAGCGAATGGACAAAGTATTCAGTGAAAATTTTGATTTTATTATTTCCCACATCTCGCTGAGAATACGGTCGGTGCTGGCAGCTATGAATGAAACGGTTAAAAGCGAAGTGCAGGAAATACGCTTGCGCGCGGGCAGACCAGTTGTTATTGTCACATCAAAGGGCAGCAGCTTTTTAACAGCCAATTCACGGCTTTCTCTTATATATTCGGATAACTGTGTAAAGGCGGGAGAGAACGAAATTTATGATACGCTCAATAAAATGTGCGGCTACTCTATGCACAGTCATTTTGAAGATTTGCTCAACGGATATGTGACTTTAAAGAATGGCGCGAGGGTCGGCGTGTGCGGAACGGCGGTCTATGACGGCTGTGAGGTTAAAACCGTAAAGGATATTACCGGACTTAATATAAGAATCAACAGAAATATCAACGGAGCAGCCGACAGCCTGTTTAACTCGGTTTTTTCAGACGGTCCGCAGAATTTGCTGATTGCCGGCGCGCCATCTTCGGGTAAAACTACGCTTCTTAAAGATATAGCGCGCCAGTTCTCTTCCGGCAGAACCGGACGGTATTATAAAGTGTGTGTGGTTGACGAGCGAAAAGAGCTTTTTTCACAGAATGCACGAGCTGATATTCTCGGCCCGAACACCGATATTATTTACGGATTCCCGAAAGATAAGGGGATTTCAATAGCTGTCAGAACGCTGTCGCCCGAAATAATCATCTGTGATGAAATCGGAAGCGCTTCCCAGACTCAAAAAATCCTGTACGGATTAAACAGCGGAGTCAGGTTTATACTAAGCGTTCACGCGCAGTCGCCCGAAGAGCTTAAAAACAAAACCGCCGTCATGTCACTTATCAGTGAAGGCGGATTTAAAAATATTGCTTTTTTAAGCGGAAGCAGCAGACCGGGAGAAATTAAAGAAATTGTAAAGGCGGAATCCCTGCGTTATGAAAATACTGATAACGGCGCTGTTTATGGCGTCAGGAGCGGCGGCTTGTACGCTTGCGGTAAAGCGAATTAAAAATCACACCGACGCGGTAAGGCAGTGCGTGGTAATGATGGAAAATATTGAGATTTTGCTCGGCTACAAATCGCTTTCCACATGTGAGATATTAAAATGTCTCTGCGAATCGGGTAATTTCAGTTTGCTGAAATTTATAAGGCCGATATATGAAAAAACGCTTTTTGACAGCAGCTTTGAGGACGCCTATTCAGAAGCGCTGAGCGATAAAAGTATAACATTATCCTTTGATAATGAGGATTTGGAATTTCTGAAAGGATTTTTTTCAATGCTCGGAAAATCCGATATAAACGGTCAGATTGCGAATTGCCGAATTTACCGTGAATTTTTTAAAACAAAGCTCGGCAAGCTTGAAGCAAACGAGAAAAACAGGGTAAAAACCGCGGTTGTTTTAATTTTCGGAATTGCCGCGGGAATTTCGGTAATAATTGCTTAAAGGTGAAAAAATGGACATAGTTTTTCTTTTTAAAATAGCGGGAATCGGCCTTATTGTCGCCGTGCTTAATCAAATGCTTTCAAAAGCCGGCAGAGAGGAGTTTGCTACTCTTACGGTGGTTACGGGAATAATAGTAATAATAGCTATGATTATTCCGCAGGTTTCCTCGCTTTTCGGCGAGATAAAATCAATGTTCGGACTATGACGGTATTACTTAAAACTGCGGCAGTTGCCGCTATATACATAACATTTTCCTTAATATTAAAATCATACAGACCCGAATATGTGTTTTTCCTGCGGGTTTGCGCCGTAGGTATTATCATTATGATTGCCGCCGAGGGCATTTCTGATTATGTTTCTGAGCTTTTAGCGGTAATTTCGGTGTTCAATATCGATTCAAGCCATATTTCGCTTCTGTTAAAGGCTGTGGGAATAGCTCTGCTCTCGGACTTTGTATGCGACACTCTCAAAGACAGCGGCGAAAACTCCCTTGCCGGAGTTGTTTCGGTATCCGCAAAACTTATAATCCTTTCCTTTACATTGCCAATGATAAGCGGACTTGTTGCCTTTTGCTTAAAAATTATGGAATGATATGAAAAAATTTTTTGCTTGTGTTTTCACTCTGCTTTTAATATCGGTTTTTGGTGTGCCGGCTTTCGCGGCTGAAACGGAAAACTCCTACGCCCGGGAAATATGGGATATGACCGATGAAACCGCAAAGGAATATCTCGGTGAACTCGGAGTTGACGCCGCTTCCTTTGAGGAGCTGTTTTCCCTTACGCCGACAAGAGTAATTAAGTTTATTTTTAAAAACGCGGCAGGAATACTTTCGGAAATTGCCGGCAGTATCGTCCTCGTTTTCGCGGTAATTATAATTACTTCAATAGCCGTTTCATTTTTAAAAGATTCGGATAAAACAGCAGAAATAATATATTTTATCTGTTCGCTTACGGTAATGACGGCTGTGATAGTACCCGTCAGCAGGATTTTGACTGACGCCGCGGCAAGCGTAAAAATGTCCGCTGTTTTCGTGAATTCCTATTTGCCGGTAATGACGGCTATTATAATCGCTTCAAAAAATCCCTCTATGGCGGTTACATATAACTCATTTACGCTTTTTATGTCGGATTTAATTATGAATTTTGCCGACAGACTGTTTGTGCCGATGATAAGCTGCCTATTGTCCTTTAACATTCTCTCTTCTTTTTCCTTTGAGGATTTCAGAAGCCGCATATTAAAAACAGTCAGAAGACTTTTGGTTACCCTGCTCGCATTATTCTCAACTGTGTATTCGGGACTTTTGACCGCGCAGAGCGTGCTGGCAAGTTCCTCGGACAGCCTGGCGCTTAAAGGAATCAGATTTATTTCGGGAGCGTTTGTGCCGGTTGTCGGAGCGGGAGTAGGGGAAGCCGTTTCATCAGTAATAGGCAGTTTTTCCCTTATGAAAAATACGCTCGGAATATTTGTGATAACGGTAATAGCTGTGCTTAATTTTCCTGTTATGCTTGAATTGCTTATCTGGTATTTTGCACTCGGTATATGTTCAATAGCTTCGTCAATGTTCAATTTAAAATATATCAGCGATATAATTGACGGACTTAGTTCGGTTATATCACTTTTAAATACCGTAGTATTTTTCATTACTTTTGTCCTGACCGTCTCAACAGGAGTAATTATTGTTATAGGTAAGTAATATGGATTATGCAAAAGCCTGGATAATTTCCGTGTGCGGTGCTATGCTTGCGGCGGCGGTGTTTAAAATTCTGCTGTCGGATTCCACCTTAAAAAAGTCCGTTAATGTGTTTTTGTCGGTTTTTATTTTGTTTTACACGGTTATCCCTCTGCAAAACTACATAAAAAATTCAGAATTTCAGTCACAGGGCTTTGAAAATTATACTTTTGAGTATGAGGAAGCCATTTCTGACAGCTATAAAAAAATTATAGAAGAATCTATTAAAAATATCTGTACCGAGCTTGGGACTTCATTAAGAAGCATTGATATAAAATCAAGCGTTGACGCTGACGGGTATATGGTTGTTGAAAGTATTGATATATCCGTAAACACAAACGGCACTTCCGAAAAGGAAAAAATTAAAAGCGAAATTTTAAAAAGGCTTGGCTTTGAGGTGAATATAGCTTGAAAATTTTTGACAGTCTGAGCAAATACCGCGAATGGTTTTCAAAAAATAAAAAAGTCGCGCTTGCCCTTTTGTGCGGATTTATTCTGATTTTTGTAATTTTTCTATCCGAAGTGAGTTTTTCAACCGGTAAATCCGAAAAAGAAACAGACGCCGCCGGAATTGATGACAGCGAGTATTGCCAGGAGCTTGAATCTCGCATAGAGGAAATTGTTTCGTCAATAGACGGGGCGGGAAAAACAAAGGTAATGATTACTCTTTCAGAAACAACCGAATATATTTATGCCCAGAATACAAACGGCAGCAGCAAAAACACCGCTGATTCCAATGACACGAGTAATCAAAACGAATTTGTAATCATAGATTGTAATAACAGCGACGGCGGACTTTTAATTAAGACCATAGAGCCAAAAATCAAAGGCGTAGCCGTTGTCTGCGAAGGAGGAGGAAACACAAAAGTTCAGGAACAAATATATTCAGCCGTAGGCGCGGTCCTGAATATAAGCTCGTCAAGAATTTCAGTATCTAAACTAACAACTTCGGAGGTAGAAGAATGAAAAGCAAAATAATAGGAAAAAAGCAGCTTCTTGTGTTCGCGTTAACCTGCGCGCTGGGTATGGCGGTGTTTGTAAACTGGTATTATACCCGTTCCGAAAACGAGACAAATAACTCACCAGATGTGACCCAAGAGAGCAATCTCGGCGAAGCGCAGTATGTGGGCGGCACCAATGTAACTGATGAAAACGACTATTTCTCCTCGGCAAAACTCAACAGAACAAAAGCGCACGACGAGGGCAGGGAGCATCTTGAAAACATTATTTCGGACAGTTCGTCTGACGAAACGGCAAAAGCCGAGGCAAGAGCCAAATTGCTGGAATTTTCCGAAACCGTTAAAAAAGAAACCGACATTGAAAACTTGATTAAGGCTCAGACCGGCTGCGAATGTTTGGTAACGCTTGACAGCGATTCGGTAGAAGTGGTGCTTCCGAAGGGTAAAGTAAACGATGAGGTCGCGTTAAAGGTAAAGGATATAATTGTTTCAAAAACTGATTTAAGCGCCGATTCAATAACGGTTATTGAACTGAATACATAGCTTGTTTATTCATTTTTCTATTGAATTTTTGCGGTAAAAGTGATACAATATACAAAAATATTATGTATATTCATTGTGAACCGCAGAAAATTTAGTCCGCTCCCTGTTTTTCTGACGGGGAGCGTTTTATTTTGGAGGTTTATATGACTCGAAAAGAAGAGAGAGAGCTTGCTTTTACACTAATATTTGAAAAAATATTCAATAATGAAATGACCGTTAAGGAGATTATAAAAAACGCTGTTGAGGCAAGACTTATTGAGGAAAATGTTTTCGCTTCTTCCATAGCGCAGCTGACTTATGACAACCGCGAGAATATTGACGGTATTATTAACAGGTACTGCGTAGGCTGGCCTGTTGAAAGACTGCCTAAGGTGACGCTGGCTGTGTTAAGACTTGCGTTTTGCGAAATACTTTATGTGCCCTCGGTGCCTGTCAGCGTTTCAATAAACGAGGCGGTTGAAATCGCAAAAAAATTCTCGTCGCAGGAGGACGCGGCTTTTATAAACGGCGTATTAGGAAAATATGTCAGAGAGAATGAAGCGGAATGAGTCTGTTTCTGGGTATTGATACAAGCAATTATACAACCTCTGCGGCTGTGTATAATAATACCGACGGCAGCGTTGTTATGAGGGGCAGGCTGCTTCCCGTCAAGGAAGGCGAAAAGGGAATAAGGCAAAGTGACGCCGTTTTTCATCATACAGTAAGGCTTCCCGAAATTATTGAAGAAGTAATGAGCCATGTTTCGGCAGGGGAGCTTTCCGGCATAGGCGTTTCGGTAAAGCCCTCAAATCAAGAAGGCTCGTATATGCCGTGCTTTTTAGCGGGAGTTTCCGCCGCCCGAGCCGCTTCTGCCGCGGCAGGCGTCCCTCTTTTTGAGTTTTCCCATCAGGACGGGCATATTGCGGCAGCGCTTTATTCCTGCAATAAGCTTTCGCTTATAAACGAGCCTTTTATAGCTTTTCATATTTCAGGCGGCACTTCTCAGGCGCTGCTTGTGACGCCGGAAAAGGGTTATTTTAAAACTCAGGTTATTTTTGACTCTCTTGATTTAAAAGCCGGACAGGCTGTTGACCGTGTTGGAATGCTTCTCGGTCTTTCTTTTCCCTGCGGCGCGCGGCTTGAACAAATCGCCGCTGAAAAAGTCAAAACTCTTGAATATATTAAAATTTTCAGAAACGAAAAGGGGTTCAGCCTTTCGGGCGTTGAAAACCGGTGTAAGAAAATGCTTGAAAACGGCGAATCTCCCGAAGATACGGCCGCCTATTGCCTTAGCTGTATTTATTCCGTTATCTATGATACGGTTACGGAACTTAAAAAGAGATACGGCGATTTGCCCCTTGTGTTTTCGGGAGGGGTTATGTCCGACCGGATTATTAGAGATACTCTGCTTGAAAGTTTTGAAGCCAACTTTGCAGAACCGGCATTTTCCGCCGACAACGCCTGCGGAACAGCAGTTCTTGCGTCAATAGTTAGTAAAGGAAAGTAATATGCAAACTCCACTTGTACTGACCGTTTCACAGCTTAATATATATACAAAATCCATTTTGGAACAGGATGTAAACCTTGCCAATGTTTTTGTAAGCGGTGAGATATCCAATTTTACCGAACACTACAAAAGCGGTCATTTGTATATGACAATTAAAGACAGCGCCTGTGCCGTAAAAGCGGTTATGTTCGCTAAAAGCGCAGCCCGGCTTAAATTCAGACCGGAAAACGGTATGTCCGTGATAATCAGGGGCAGAGTTTCAATTTATGAACGGGACGGGCAGTATCAGCTGTATATCGACGATATGCAGCCCGACGGAATAGGCGCGTTATCTCTCGCGGCCGAACAGTTAAAACAGAAACTTGAAGCCGAGGGCTTGTTCGCGCCCGAACACAAAAAAGCCTTGCCCCGTTTTCCATCAGCGGTAGGCGTGATTTCCTCGCCGACAGGGGCCGCTGTTCAGGATGTGCTGAATGTGCTGGAAAGAAGATTTCCGATAGCTTTCGTTGTTTTTGCGGAAGTAACGGTACAGGGCGATTCGGCGCCGGGGCAGGTAGCGGCGGCTTTGCGTAAAATGAATGAATTAAATGCCGCTGATGTAATAATTATCGCAAGAGGCGGCGGCTCAATTGAGGATTTGTGGCCCTTCAACAGCGAACTGCTCGCAAGGGAGATATATAATTCCCATATTCCGGTTATTTCCGGCGTAGGCCATGAAACGGATTTCACAATCTGCGACTTCGCGGCCGATTTGCGTGCGCCCACGCCGTCTGCGGCGGCTGAACTGGCGGTGCCCGATATAAGAGAACAGCTTTTTTATTTGGACAGCGTTAAAAGTGAACTTTATAATTCCTTATTGCAAAAAACAGCCGGCTGTGAAAATGAGATTAAAGAAATTGAAAAAGCGCTTGCTTTTTATAATCCCGTTACGCTGACCGACAATGCGGAAATTTATCTT
Organism: uncultured Clostridia bacterium; assembly: GCA_944380765.1. Taxonomy (GTDB): domain Bacteria; phylum Bacillota; class Clostridia; order Oscillospirales; family Acutalibacteraceae; genus Fimenecus. The sequence goes on along the minus strand of CALWIO010000008.1, from coordinate 17,586 downwards.
GACGCCATACAGACAAAGCTTTCGGGTTTGATTTCCGCCTGCGTTGCCGAAAAGGAGAAAAAGTTTGCGGCGTTGTCTTCGGCTGTTGACAGCCTTAATCCCGTAAAAGTGCTGTCAAGGGGATATTCTGTTGTCAAAAAGTCCGGCTCGATAGTTAAAAATTCCGGCGAGCTTTCGCCCGGCGATGAGGTTGAGATTATGACGGCGCAGGGCGGAGCAAAAGCAAAAATAACCGAGGTGTTTTAAATGGAACTTAAATATGAACAGGCAGTAAAAAGACTTGAAGAAATTGTCGCAAAGCTTGAAGGCGGTTCGCTTTCGCTTGACGAATCTTTAAAGCTGTATGAAGAAGGAGCAAAACTTCTCGACTATTGCAGAAAAACGCTTGAATCGGCAAAACAAAGGATTATTGATATAAACGAGGTAAAAAACGATGACTGATTTCAATCAGTATTTAAAAAATGCCGCCTCTGAGGTTTCGGCGCGTCTTGACACGCTTATGTCGCGCAGAGCTTCCTCTGTTGTAACCGAAGCCATGAAATACAGTCTCGGCGGCACAGGTAAAAGAATAAGACCTTTTATTACTCTTGAATTTTCAAAGCTCTGCGGCGGCAGCCGTGAAGCCGCGCTTGATTTCGGGTGCGCGGTTGAGATGATTCATACTTACTCGTTGATTCATGACGACCTGCCCTGTATGGATAATGATGATTTGCGCAGGGGAAAACCCTCGTGCCACATAGCGTTCGGTGAGGATAACGCTTTGCTTGCGGGTGACGCTTTGCTTACGGAAGCCTTTTCTGTACTCGCAAACGCTCAAAATGTCTGTGATAAAAATAAGGTCAAAGCTGTCGGATTTCTTTCTGAACTTGCCGGTGTTGACGGTATGGTAGGCGGACAGGTGCTTGACCTCGCGTTTGAGAGCGGCGCGCCCTCGCTTGACGAGATATACAGTATGTATTCCCTTAAAACCTGCGCGCTTATAAAAGCCTCGGCTGTTTTGGGTTGCCTTGCTTTTGACGGCTGTAATGAAAAAATGATACAAGCAGCCGGCGACTACGCTTATAATCTCGGCATGGCTTTTCAGATAGTTGACGATATCCTTGATGTAACCGGAAATCAGGAGCTTTTGGGCAAGCCTGTCGGAAGCGACGATAAAAATGATAAATCCACAGCGCTGAAATATCTTGGGCTTGACGGCGCAAAAGACGCCGCCGTAAAGCTTACTAATAAGGCTGTTGAGGCGCTCAACGGCTTTGACGGCGATTCCGAAGCGCTTAAAGAACTTGCGTTTGCCATGGCGGACAGAAAGTTTTGATTGGAGAGGATTTTTTGAAATCGGCAAATTTCTTGAATAAAATTAAATCTCCCGAAGACTTAAAAGAACTCTGCATAAATGATTTGAACGCTTTGTCGGCTGAAATCAGGGAACTTATTATCAGTACAGTTTCGGAAAACGGCGGACATCTTTCCTCAAATCTCGGAGTTGTGGAGCTGTCTGTCGCGCTGCACAAAACATTTTCCTCGCCTGATGATAAGATTATCTGGGATGTAGGTCATCAGGTTTACGCTCATAAAATTTTAACCGGCAGAGCGGAAAAGTTCAGCACCCTGCGCAGAGAAGACGGCATTTCCGGATTTTCTTCTCCGGCGGAGAGCGGGCACGATATTTTTTACAGCGGACATTCGAGCACATCTATTTCCTCGGCTCTCGGTATAGCCGTTGCCAACAAGCTGAATTCAAAGCCTTATTATACTGTCGCGGTTATCGGCGACGGCGCTCTTACGGGCGGCATGGCTTATGAGGCTTTAAACAACGCCGGAAGGTCGGGCACAAGGCTCATTGTTATCTTAAACGATAATGAAATGTCAATTTCGCAGAATGTGGGCTCTGTGGCGCGCTATCTTGCTATAATCCGTTCAAAACCCGAGTATTTTCAAATGAAAGCGCGCACCGAAAAAGTCATAAGAAAAATACCGGTTGTCGGCGAGCAGACGGCCCGCGCGGTTTTTAACATTAAAACAAAAATTAAAAATTCAATTTACAGAAGCACATTCTTTGAGGAACTTGGCTTTCGGTATATGGGTCCTATCGACGGCCATAATATTGAACAGCTTTGTGAGGCTTTGAATACCGCTAAGCTTATAGATTCACCGGTTTTGCTTCATATAAGTACGGTAAAGGGCAAAGGCTATCCTTATGCCGAGAATAACCCGAGCCTGTATCACGGAGTTTCAAAATTTGATATGAACAGCGGAAATGTTCCGGTAAAAGGCACTGATTTTTCGGAGCAGTTTGGAAAAATGCTCTCAGAATTTGCCGAGAAAGACAGCCGTATCTGCGCTGTGAGCGCGGCAATGGCTCTCGGAACGGGACTCGGCGGATTTTCCGAAAAGTTCAGCGACAGATTTTTTGATGTCGGTATTGCCGAGGAACATGCCGTTACCTTTGCCGGCGGACTCGCTAAAGGCGGAATGATACCGGTTGTAGCGCTTTATTCTACATTTTTGCAGCGGGCTTATGACCAGCTTGTGCATGACGGCACACTTCAAAAGCAAAAGATGATTATTGCCGTTGACAGGGCAGGCTTTGTAGGCGAGGACGGCGTAACGCATCAAGGACTACTTGATACGGGATTTTTAAACAGCATACCGGGAATTACCGTGTATTCACCTTACACTTATGAGCGTATGCGCTTTGATTTTGAAAACGCCGTCATAAACGCTGAAAACCTCACCGCTATCCGCTATCCGCGCGGCGGGGAGTGCGCTTTGCCCTCGGGACTTAAACCGTCCGAAAATGATTTTGACCTGTTTTTTGAGGACGGAAGCGCGCTTATAGTAACTTACGGCAGAATTGCTCAAAATGCCGCTCGTGCGGCGATTAAGTTGAAAGCTGACGGCAAGCCGTGCGCCCTGCTCGTTTTAAATAAAATTAAACCCATTAACCCAAAGGCGGTTGAATCAGCTTTAAACTTCGGCGAATTATTCTTTTTTGAGGAAGCGGAGAAATCCTCGGGAATCGGTCAGAGTTTTGCTGATTTGCTTTTGCAAAACGGCTATAAAGGGAATTTTTCTCATACTGCGGTAAACGATGAGTTTGCGGCGCACGCGCCGGTTTTGTCGCTTATGAAAAAATACGGCTTAGACAGCGAAAGTATATATAAAAAAGTTTCGGAGAATTTGAATGGCTGAAAAAAGAAGACTTGACAATGTGGCGGTTGAAAAAGGCTTTGCCGAAAACCGCACTAAGGCCGCGGCTCTGATTATGTCCGGCGAAATATATGTAAACGGTCAGAAGGAAACCAAAGCCGGTTACTGCGTAAAAGAAAGCGATGTAGTTGAGTTCAGGGGAAAAGTAATGCCCTTTGTAAGCAGGGGAGGATATAAACTCGAAAAGGCAATGAAGCGCTTCCCCATAAAGCTTGACGGCGCCGTTTGCATGGATATAGGCGCTTCTACCGGAGGATTTACCGACTGTATGCTTCAATGCGGAGCGCTCAGGGTTTACGCGATTGATGTGGGTTACGGTCAGCTTGCGTGGAAACTCAGAACCGACGAGCGGGTTGTAAATCTGGAACGCACTAATTTCAGGTATCTTACAGACGATACCGTTAAAGAAAAAATTGATTTCGCGAGCATAGATGTTTCATTTATTTCTCTTAAAAAAATACTGCCTGTTCTATTCGGCTTTTTGAAAGACGGCGGAGAGTGCGTGGCCCTTATTAAGCCTCAGTTTGAAGCCGGCAAAGAAAATGTCGGTAAAAAAGGCGTGGTAAGAGATATAAATGTGCATAACGATGTGGTGCTCGGTATTGCCGAATTTGCCCATGAGTGCGGGTTTTCCGTGCTCGGTCTTGATTTTTCCCCTATAAAGGGGCCGCAGGGTAATATTGAATATTTGATTTATCTTAAAAAAAACGGTGAAAACCGCAATTTGATTTCAGAAGAAACTGTATTAAGCTTAGTTGAGCAATCTCACATAGAGTTGGCGGGTGAATAAAATGAAAATCGGAATTGTTCCCAATTTTACAAGGGAAAAGGCTTTGCCTGTGACTGAAAATACCGTTGAACGGCTTATAAAGCTTGGCATTGACTATGTGTTTGATGAAAAAATGAAAGTCGGATTTCCCATAAAGCGCGAAGGCTTGGCGTTTACTTCCGATTTGTACAAAGAATCGGATTTGATTATCGCCATAGGCGGAGACGGCTCTTTTATTCACTGCGCTAAGCAGGCGGCTATTTATAAAAAGCCCGTGCTTTGCATTAACGCCGGCAATCTGGCGTTTTTGGCAGGCGTTGAAGGAAATGAGCTTAACCTGCTCGAAAAGCTGATTACAGGCGAATATGTGACCGACAGACGAATGATGCTCGAAGTCCTGATAAAAGATAAAAACGGCGAAAGGCGGCTCGGATACTGCCTTAATGACGCCGTAGTTGCGCGCGGGGCGGAAATTAAACTGCTGGATTTGAATGTGTACTGCGATAAAAGAAAGATTAACAGTTACCGCGCGGACGGCGTGGTTGTTTCTACGCCGACCGGGTCTACCGCTTACGCATGGTCGGCAGGCGGCCCTGTGATTGACCCGAATTTACAGTGCATAATGTTAACGCCTATTTGCACTCATTCACCGCTTAACCGTTCGTTGGTGTTCAATGAAAAATCGGAACTTACCATTGAGGCGCGGCCGCTTGAAGGCGAGGCGGTTTCTCTTTCAACCGACGGTGAAAAAGCAGTCGCTCTTACGGAAAAGTGCGATATTATTATAAAAAAATCAGATTATTACGCAGAGTTTATCAGAATTAAATCTGACGAGTTTTTTGATATTCTCAACAGCAAGCTGACGCAAAGGAGAGCATAAAAGTGAAAAAGAAACGCCATGAACTTATTTTAAACTTCATTAAGGAAAACAATGTTTCAACTCAGGAAGAAATAATAACCATGCTTTCCAAAAACGGCTTTAATGTGACGCAGGCAACGATTTCCCGCGACATAAAGGAGTTAAAGCTGATTAAAGAGCATTACGGCAAGAATGAAACGAGATATGCCGTAAGTGAAAAAAGCGATAATGACGATAATTTTAAGCATATATTCACCCGTTCTGCGCTGAAAGTTGACACGGCGATGAATATTGTAGTTATCAAGTGTTACTCGGGTACGGCAAACGCCGCCTGTATAGCGCTTGATAATATGAATCTGAACGGTATTGTCGGTACTGTCGCCGGGGACGATACTATTTTTGCCGCGTGCAAAGAAAGCGAAACCGCCGAAAAGGTTTCCGAGTTTATCCAATCAATGCTGAAAGGCTGATTTTATGCTGTCCGATTTAAAAATCAATAATATTGCTATAATTAAAGAGGCTGCCATCAGTTTTGACGGCGGTCTTAATGTGCTTACAGGCGAAACCGGAGCCGGTAAATCAATTATTATTGACGCTATTAACGCAATAATCGGTGAAAGAACTTCCCGTGAACTTATAAGAACTGACAGCGACAGCGCTGAGGTCAGCGCTCTGTTTCAGAATATTTCCGACAGCGTTTCATATGTGCTTGACGACTTGCAGATTGAAAAAGAAAGCGACCGCTCCCTTTTAATTACAAGAAAAATCTTGTCCGACGGCAGAAACATTTGCAGAATTAACGGCTCTTCCGCTACTGTTTCAATGCTCAAAAAAATAGGACAGAGCCTTATAAATGTTCACGGTCAGCTTGATAATCATAATCTTTTAAATGAGGAAATCCATTATACCTATATTGACTCTTTTGCAGAGAACGGTCTTATACGGGAAAAATATTCAAAGGCATATAACGCATATCTGGAAGCCGAAAATAAGCTGCGTGATGTAACCGTTGACGAGAGCGAAAAAGCGCGTAAAACCGATTTGCTGGAATATCAGATAAATGAGATTGAGTCTGCCAAAGTGAGAACGGGCGAAATAGCTGAGCTTGAAAACAGGCGCAGAGTGCTTTCAAATCTTGAAAACCTTACCGAACTTATCAGCTCCTCGGTTGAGGCTATAAACGGCGATGACGGCTTTAAGGGAGCGTCACAGCTTATTTCATTTGTAGCCGATAATTTAAACAAAGCCGCGCAGTTTGACGAAAGCTTGTCTGAGCTTGCGTCCAGTCTTACCGATATTTCATATACTGTTGCCGACTGCGCTTCTGAGCTTAACAGCTTTTTGTACGGCATAGACGCCGACCCGAATGAGCTTGACTCGGTTGAGGAAAGGCTTGACACTTATTACAGACTCGGCAAAAAATACGGTAAGACAGAAGAGGAAATTCTTGAATTTCTTGAAAGAGCGAAAAACGAACTGAACGCCGTTGCATTTTCAGACGAGCTGCGGCTGAAATACGAAAAAGAGCTTGAAGCGGCAAAGGCAGAGCTTGCGGCTGCGGGCGCTGAGCTTACAGAAAACCGCAGACTCTATAGCCGCGAGTTTATTTCAGCAGTCAGCGAAGAACTTCGGTTTCTTGATATGTCCTCAATTACTTTTGAGGTTGTCTGCAATAAAAAAGAATATGACGCTACCGGCGGCGACGAGATATACTTTTTGATTTCGGCAAACAAAGGCGAAGCGCCAAAGCCTCTTTCAAAAATCGCTTCCGGCGGAGAGCTTTCAAGAATTATGCTTGCGATTAAAAATGTTTTAGCCGCAAAAGACGATATTGAAACTTTGATTTTTGACGAAGTCGATACCGGAGTTAGCGGCAGGGCGGCTCAGAAAATAGGAATTAAGCTAAAAGAGGTGTCAAAAAACCGTCAGGTTTTGTGCGTTACCCATTTAGCGCAGATTGCCGCTTACGCCGACAGCCATTTTTTGATTTCCAAATCCGAAATATCCGATAAAACTTATACAAAAGTCGAGCTTTTGGATATGAACGGCCGTGTTAACGAGCTTGCCCGTATAATGGGCGGAATGGAGCCGGGCTCTAAATCCATTGACGCCGCCGCCGAACTTATAGAAACGGCGCAAAAAAATTCTTGACTTATTTTTATGATTGTGTATAATTTACTTAATGACTATGAAACGAAGAAGTAGCGGATTGTTCGCATTGCAGAGAGTATTCGGTTGGTGAAAGAATATGTGCGGATCCCGTGAAATACATCGTGGAGTTGCTTTTTTGAAAATTAGTAGGAAAAGCCGGGTGTGCCCGTTACAGTACGGAGTAATGTTTGTTACTCGCTGAGGCCGTTTTCGTGAGGAAACGGTAAACTGAGGTGGTATCACGGATTTTATTCGTCCTCTGCTTTTTGCGGAGGACTTTTTTATTATGGAGGAGTAAAAAATGCAGATTTATGAGGAACTTGTCGCCCGCGGTCTTATCGCTCAGGTGACAAACGAAGATGAAATCAGAGAAATGATAAACAACGGCAAAGCTACATTTTATATCGGCTTTGACTGCACGGCGGACAGCCTTACGGCAGGCCATTTTATGGCGCTTACTTTAATGAAACGCCTTCAAATGGCAGGGAATAAGCCCATTGCGCTTATTGGCGGAGGCACAACCATGATCGGCGACCCGTCAGGCCGTTCGGATATGCGCAAAATGCTCACACGCGAGGATATTGACCACAACGCCGAGTGCTTTAAGCGCCAGATGGAAAAATTCATTGATTTTTCTGACGGCAAAGCCCTTATGGTGAATAACGCCGACTGGCTGCTTGACCTTAATTATGTTGAGCTTTTAAGAGAAGTCGGAGCCTGTTTTTCGGTAAATAATATGCTCAGAGCCGAATGCTATAAGCAAAGAATGGAAAAAGGACTCTCGTTTTTCGAGTTTAACTATATGATTATGCAGTCTTATGACTTCTACTATCTTTTCCAGCATTATAACTGCAACATGCAGTTCGGCGGTGACGACCAGTGGAGCAATATGCTCGGCGGCACGGAGCTTATCCGTAAAAAGCTCGGAAAAGACGCTCACGCTATGACAATTACTCTGCTTACAGACTCGCAGGGTAAAAAGATGGGTAAAACAGCCGGTAACGCAGTCTGGCTTGACCCGCAGAAAACCTCTCCCTTTGAATTTTATCAGTATTGGCGAAATGTCGGTGACGCCGATGTTCTTAAATGTATTCGTATGCTTACTTTCCTGCCTCTTGAAGAGATAGAGAAAATGGACTCATGGGAGGGCAGTCAGCTTAACACGGCTAAGGAAATACTTGCCTTTGAGCTTACTAAACTCGTTCACGGTGAAGAAGAGGCGCAGAAAGCCGCCGACGCGGCAAAAGCGCTGTTCTCGGGAGCGGGAAGTTCTGAAAATATGCCGGAGGTTGAGCTTTCGGAGTCTGATTTTAACGAGGGAAAAATCCTTGTTTCCGATATTATGATTAAAGCCGGAATTGCCAAGTCAAAAGGGGAGTGCCGCAGACTTATTGAGCAGGGCGGTGTTTCTGTTGACGATGAAAAGGTTGCCGACATTTTTAAGGCTTTGACCGTATCCGACTTTGACAAAGGCTATGTTGTAGTCAAAAAAGGCAAAAAGGTATTTTATAAGGCAAAATTACTAAAATAAGATACAAAAAAATAGCCCGCAGTAAAAACTGCGGGCTATTTTCACCTTGATTTAAAAAACTTCTTTTATTGCCGAATATACCGAGTCGGCGTCATGACTGTAAACGAGAACGGAAATGTCAACTTCGCTTGTTGTAATCATTCTTACTTCTGCCTGCGTCTGCGCAATAGCCGCAAATACCTTGGCGGCAACGCCAGGGCAGTTTTTCATTCCCTCTCCGTAAACGGAAATTTTACTGTTTCCGCTGCTTATGGCAAGTTTTAATTCGGGATTGATTTCGCGCAGCTTTGAAGCTATCTGGAACATTTTTCCCAAATCCTCATCGTTTACGGTAAAGGCGAGAAAAGGTATTTTTCCGTGAGGAGGAATCTGAGAAATCATATCCACATCAATCCGCGCCTCGGCAAGCATTGTGAAAATCTGCGCGACCGTTTTAATATCGGCCGGCGAGTCCTCAAAAGAAACCAATGTCACATCGTCGGCAATCGTAATGTTGTCAACTGTTTTCATAGTTTAACCTCCTTAAATTTCATTGACTAAATCCTGCATTGAGTAAAAGCCTGGTTCTTTTCCGACAAGGAAAAGCGCGGCGTTTACCGAGCCGTTCGCAAAAAGCTGTTTTGAATACGCGGAGTGGGAAATTTTTACTACTTCGTCATTACCGGCAAAAATTACCTCGTGCTCGCCGACAATGGTGCCGCCCCGTACAGCGTGAATACCGATTTCGTTTTTAGTGCGTTTTTGCCTTTTTGAGTGTCTGTCGAACTCATATACGGGTTTTTCGTCAAGAACTTCGGATATTGAGTCGGCAATCATTAAAGCCGTACCGCTGGGTGCGTCAATTTTTTGATTGTGGTGCATTTCAACAATCTCAATATCAAAACCGTTGCCAAGCACTTTCGCGGCTTTTTTCGCAAGGGCGCAGACAAGACTGACGCCGAGCGACATATTTGCAGAGAAGAACAGAGCGATTTTCTCGGAATATTTTTTGATGCTTTCGGTTTGTTCCTTTGTCAGTCCCGTTGTCGCTATAACTGCCGGAGTATTTGTCGCTGCGGCATAATCAAGCAGCGAGGCGAGAACCGAAGGATGGGAAAAGTCGATAATTACATCTGCTTTTGCCGATTTGTCAATTAAATCAAAGGATTTATATACCGGGTATTCCTTAACGCCCTCGGCTAAATCCACTCCGGCTACAATTTCACAGTCGTTTCTTGTAGCAACACAGGCTTCAATGGCTTTTCCCATTTTGCCCATACAGCCGCTTAAAATTATCCTAGTCATTCTTTTCACATCCTAAATCTGACTGTTAAATAAGATTGTATTTTTTAAGTACATTTCTGAGCTTATCGGTATGCTCGTCGTCCATATCGCAGAGGGGCATACGCAGGGGGCCTACATCGAATCCCATCATTCTCATGGCAACTTTTACGGGTATGGGATTTACATCCATAAACATAGCGTTGCACAGTTCAAGGTAGTCAAGTTGAAGCTGAGCGCTTTCCTTGCATTTGCCTTCCAAATAAAGAGCGGGAATGTCATGCGCAATTTTCGGGCAGATATTTGAAAGCACAGAGATAACGCCTTTACCGCCAAGTGACATTATGGGAACAATCTGGTCGTCATTACCGGAATAAATATCAAGTTTATCTCCGCAAAGAGCTGCTGTTTTAGCAATCTGGGAAATGTTGCCGCTGGCTTCCTTAGTCGCAACAATATTTTTGTGTTCGCAAAGCTGAGCGTAAGTTTCGGGCAGAACATTGACGCCCGTTCTGCTCGGAACATTGTAGATAATTATGGGAGTTGAAACTCTGTCGGCAATAAAGTTATAGTGCTTTACAAGTCCGCGCTGTGAAGTTTTATTGTAATAGGGAGTAACAATCAGTAGCGCGTCGGCGCCCGCTTTTTCGGCGTCATTTGAAAGCTCCACGGCGTATGCAGTTTCGTTACTGCCGGTTCCGGCAATAACCGGTATTCTGTGATTGACGGTATCAACCGTAAATTTAATTACCTCTGAGTGCTCTTTTACGGTAAGCGTAGCGCTTTCGCCGGTTGTTCCGCAGATTACGATTGAGTCGGTGCCGTTTTCAATATGAAATTCAAGCAGCTTTTCAAGGGCGGGGTAGTTTACGCTGCCGTCCTCGTTAAAGGGCGTTACGATTGCAACGCCGGCTCCGGTAAAAATTGTGTTTTTCATTGGAATCTCTCCTTAGTCCATATATCCTTCCGCGCAGAGAAGCTCCGCCATTAAAACAGCGCCTCCGGCTGCGCCTCTGAGGGTATTGTGCGAAAGGCAAACGAATTTGTAATCGTATTGTGTGTCCTCGCGAAGACGGCCGATGGAAATTGCCATTCCGCCTTCAAGCTCGCGCTGTAGCTTTGTCTGAGGCATATTGTCTTCTTCAAAGTAATTGAGGAACTGCTTCGGCGCGTGCGGCAGGTTAAGCTCCTGCGCGCGGCCGGAAAAGTTCTTCCATATATTTAATATTTCTTCCTTTGAAGGTTTATTCTCAAATCTTACAAATACCGCGCCCATGTGACCGTTTGAAACGGGTACGCGAAGGCACTGAGCCGTAAAGTTGGGGGACTGAGCGGGCACAATCCGGTCGCCCTCGATTTTGCCCCAGATTTTAAGAGGCTCTTTTTCGCTCTTTTCCTCTTCGCCGCCGATATAGGGAATAACATTGTCAATCATTTCAGGCCATGTGGCGAAAGTTTTTCCGGCTCCCGAGATTGCCTGATAAGTGCATACCAGAACATCTTTTATGCCGAATTGCGAGAGGGGATAAAGCGCGGGAACATAGCTTTGAAGAGAGCAGTTGGATTTAACCGCTATAAAACCGCGTTTTGTTCCGAGTCTCTTTCTCTGAGCGGGAATTATTTTTGCGTGTTCGGGATTGAGTTCGGGAATAATCATAGGAACATCGGGCGTGTGTCTGTTCGCGCTGTTGTTGGATATAACGGGACATTCCGCTTTCGCGTATGCTTCTTCAAGCGCTTTGATTTCATCCTTTTTCATATCAACCGCGCAGAATACAAAATCAACCTGTGACGCGATTTTCTCAATATCCGCGGCAGCGTCCATAACTATCATATCTTTCATCTGCTCGGGAATATCGGTATCCATACACCATTTAGCGCCTACGGCGTCAATATATTTTTTCCCTGCCGAACGGGGACTTGCGGCAAGAACTTTTACATCAAACCACGGATGATTGTCAAGAAGCGTCATAAAACGCTGACCTACCATACCCGTAGCACCGATTACGCCCACATTATACTTTTTCACTTGAAATTACCTCCAAAAAATGTTATCCTAACATTTGTTATAAAAAATCAGTAATGATTATGTCATCATTACTGAAATAAGCAAGGGTATTATGACTGTGTCAGAATACGAAAGCACTCCATCAAAATGATGACAGTTGCATTACTGTTAATAATGCACCCAGAAAAGCGGTTTGCAAGCACGGCTTTTCTTCGGCGGTAAACCCTTTCACGCTTTGTCGCCGGCCCTTGCTGACCTCAAAAACGCTACTGATGTTTAACGCACCTCAATCGCCTTACTATAATACCATTATATATGCTTTGTGTCAAACATTTTTGCAAATTTTATCAACCTAACGGAGTTTGCGTATGAAAAAATCTGATTTTTATTATGATTTACCAAAAGAACTGATTGCGCAGTCCCCGGCGGAGCCGCGCGACAGTTCAAGAATGATGGTAATTTCAAGAAACAGCGGAGAAATTCTGCATCGTCATTTTTATGATTTCGTTGATTTTCTGAACGAGGGCGACTGTCTTGTTCTTAACAATACCCGCGTTTTGCCTGCGAGAATTTACGGGACAAAAGCCGGTACGGGCGCCGTGGTTGAGTTTCTGCTTCTTAACAATCTCGGAGGCGACCGCTGGGAAACCATAACCGGACCCGGCAAAAGGGCAAAAGAGGGCGCGAGCTTTTCATTCGGCGGCGGCATAATGACAGCCGTTATTGAGGAAGTTCTTGAAAACGGCAACCGTATAGCTAAATTCTCTTATGACGCTTCAAACATTTACGAAGTTCTTGATAAAATCGGAGAAATGCCGCTGCCTCATTATATTACCGAGGAATTAAAGGATAAAGAACGATATCAGACCGTGTATTCCAAAGAGCTGGGCTCTGCGGCTGCGCCTACCGCCGGACTTCATTTTACCGATGAGATTTTAAGGAAAATACAGAATAAAGGCGTAAAAATAGCCTATGTTACCCTGCATGTGGGCATAGGCACATTCAGACCGGTAAAAGCCGAAAATATTGAGGACCATAAAATGCACTCGGAGCATTATTCAATTCCAAAGGAAACGGCGGATATTATCAATGAAACCAAAAAGGCTGGTAAAAGGGTTGTTGCGGTCGGCACAACCTGCTGCCGTACTCTTGAAAGCGTTATGACAAAGCTCGGTGAAGTCAGAGAGTATGATGACTGGACAAGCATTTTTATTTATCCGGGATATGAGTTTAAGTGCGTTGACGCGCTGCTTACAAATTTCCACCTGCCGGAGAGCACGCTGATAATGCTTGTTTCCGCTTTTTACAACAGGGAGGAAATTTTAAAAGCTTATAAAACGGCCGTAGATGAAAAATACAGATTTTTCAGTTTCGGCGACTGTATGTTTATTTATTAGGAGACAGGCTTATGTTTAAAATAATCAAGGAACACGGCGCTGCAAGAAGAGGCGAGTTCGTTACTGTTCACGGGACGGTGCAGACTCCCGGATTTATGAATGTCGCCACTCAGGGAGCGATTAAGGGCGGCGTATCCGCGTTTGATTTAAAGGATATTAAGTGCCAGGTTCAGCTTTGCAACACATATCATCTTCACCTTCGACCTACGGATACTCTTATTAAGGAACTGGGCGGTCTGCATAAGTTTACGGGTTGGGACGGCCCGATTTTGACCGACAGCGGGGGCTTTCAGGTGTTTTCGCTCGCTTCTTTAAGAAAAATACGCGAAGAGGGAGTATATTTTTCTTCCCATATCGACGGCAGAAAGATTTTTATGGGGCCTGAGGAAAGCATGCGTATTCAATCTAATTTGGGCTCAACTATCGCCATGGCTTTTGATGAGTGCGTTGAAAATCCGGCTGAATATTCTTATGCGAAAAAATCCTGCGAAAGAACAGCCCGCTGGCTTTACCGCTGCAAACAGGAGATGGACAGGCTTAATTCTCTGCCGGACACAATCAATAAAAATCAGCTTCTTTTTGGCATAAATCAGGGCTGTACTTTTGATGACCTCAGAGTAAATCACATGAAGGAAATTGCAAAGCTTGACCTGGACGGCTACGCTATCGGCGGACTTGCGGTAGGCGAGCCGAAGGAGGTTATGTACCGGGTAATTTCCGCAGTGGAGCCGTATATGCCTAAAAATAAAATACGCTATTTAATGGGCGTAGGAACACCCGGCAATATAATTGAGGGAGTCAGAAGGGGAGTTGACCTTTTCGACTGCGTTATGCCCAGCCGTAACGCAAGGCACGGTCACCTGTTTACCGAAAACGGTATAATTAACATAAACAATAAAAAGTACGAAAAGGATTTGTCGCCGATAGACGAACACTGCGACTGCCCGACCTGCCGCCGTCATTCAAGAGCCTATATACGCCATCTGTTCAAGGCTCAGGAAGTTTTGGCTATGCGTCTTTGCGTAATGCATAACCTGTATTTTTACAATACATTGCTTGAAAAAATACGCAAAGCGCTTGACGACGATACATTTGACAGCTTTTATGACGAGTACTGTGAAAAGCTCGACAAACGAATATAAAAATATCTATTGCAAAATAGACGCAGTTTATGTATAATAATTCAGTAATTATATATTTGGAGGAAATTTTAAATGAATACTTTTTTCACTCTTGCTATGACAAGTACCGCTTCTCAGACTGAGGGCGCAGGCGGTTCCAGCGCGATAACAATGATTATCCTTATGGTTGTGCTTTTTGCGGCTATGTATTTCTTCACAATCAGACCGCAGAAAAAACAGCAGAAGAAAGAGCAGGAACTTCGTGACAGTACGCAGGTCGGCGATGAGGTTACTACAATCGGCGGTATTTGCGGAAGAGTAGTTTCGGTAAAAGATGAATCCGTTGTAATTGAAACGGGCTCTGACCGTGTAAAAATCAAGTTTATGAAATACGCTATCGCCACTAATCATACCGCTAACGAAAAGCTTCAGGCGGAGCGTGAAGCCGCCCGTGCCGCTATGCAGGAGAACAAGGGCAAAAAGTCCAAGAAAAATAAGGACGAATCCAAAGAAGACTGATAATAATTCATATAAGCACAAATCCCCTCATATTCATTTAGTGAATGTGAGGGGATTTTTTATGCGAAAAAAGCCTGTAAAAAAGAAAAAAGAACTAAATATACCGGCTCAAAAAGCAATATGGATTTTTTTATCGGCGGTTATAGGTACCGCTGTATGCGTAATCGGCACGCTTGTTTTTTCGGTAATTTTATCAAAATCAGCGCAGCTTTCGGAAAATGCAGGCATATATTTTATTGTTTCCGTTGTGCTCGGAGGTCTTGTATCCGGAACGGTCGCCGCCCGTAAAACAAGGCTTAAAGGGATTGTGGCAGGTCTTGCGGTGTCGCTTGTTTACTGTATGACTGTCTTTTCGGTAATGCTTGTGTTTTCAAAAGGCCAGCTTAAAGCCACAACGCTCGGACTTTTTGCCGGAATAATTGCTTCTGCCGTTGCGGGCGGAATAATCGGAGCAAATATGAAGAGAAGAAAATAAATATAAAAGGATGATACCATGACAAAAGTAATCAGATTAAAAAGAAAAAAGCATTCTGCTTCTTTAAAGCCTTTGAAAGCCGAGCGCGCTCAAAGAAGAAAAAAATATGATTTTTCCCGGTTTACTCAGGAAAAATACAAAATATTTATGCTGATTATTTGCGTTGCGGCAGTTGCCTGCGGAAGCCTGATTTACAGGTTTTATTCAAACAGCAATATAAACGGAATTATAACGGAAAAAGTTTTCGCCATGCAAAACTCCGGATTTGCCGCAGCGCTTGTGTTCTTATTAAAAACCGACTTTCTTTTTCTTGCTCTTTCGTTCTTTTTAGGTACAAGTTATGCCGGTAAAAGCTTAGTGTTTTTTCCGCCCGCGCTGAAATGCCTTATAATCGGATACACAGGCGGACTTATGTACAATGAGTTTGAGTTAAAAGGCGTGCTTTTCTGCCTGCTGTTTATATATCCCTATGCGGTAATAACAACCGCTTCGCTTATATTTGCCGCGAATGAATCGGCTTATATGAGCGGCTATGTTCTGAAACTTGTTACAAATAAAAATACAGCCGACGATATATCCGCGAGGCTGTATTTTTTAAGGTATTTGTTTTTAGCTGTAATCAACTGCGCTTGCGCCGCAGTCAACGCCGGGATTATTTGCTTTTTGGCGGGAAAAATCGCGCTGTAATCAGTCCTCGGGCATTTTAACATGCGACAGCGGATTTGATTCCGAAGCCTTTTTCAACTGCTCATCAACAATATGAGTGTATATTTCGGTGGTGCCGAGGTTTTCGTGACCCAAAATATCCTTTAAAACAAGCACATCAACATTCCCGTGCTGATACATTAAGGTTGCCGCGGTATGTCTTAATTTATGGGCTGAATATCCTTCAAGTCCGCATTTTTCCATATTTGAGTAAACTATATGCTGTACTGTTTTTGGACTTATCCTTTTGTTGCGGCCGCTTAAAAAAAGCGCGTGCCTGTCGCTTCCGGCAACACCGTCAACGGGGCGGACAGCCATATATTTTTTATATGCGTCAATGCAGGCGTCATTTAAGTATATTGTTCTTTCCTTGTTGCCTTTACCGGTAACGCGCATTGTTCTGTCATCGCGTATATCGTTGTAATTAAGGCTGACAAGCTCGGAAAGACGCAGACCGCAGTTTAAAAAGAAAACAAGAATACAGTAATCGCGCTCTTTGTGCTTACCGTCAACCGACTGTAAGAGTTTAAGGCTTTCCTCTAAGGTCAAGTACTTTGGAAGCGATTTTTTAAGCTTCGGTGAATCAAGCACCTGCATTGGGTTTTCATCAAGTATCTGCTTTTGCAGCGAAAGATATTTAAAATATGCTCTTAGGCTTGACACTTTGCGCGCCCTTGCGGCTTCGTGATTATCTCGTTCGTTCTTACAGTACGATAAAAATGCGTAAGCGTCATTTAGTGTGATTGACTTGATAAACGCTTCGTCAATATCGCTTATATCAATCTCTTCAAAGTCGCTCGAAGAGGGGACAAGCCCGCGGTATAATTTCAGAAATTTAAAAAATAATCTTAAATCCGAAGAATATTCCTCAATCGTTAAGGTAGATTTTCCCTTTATAACATCTAAATAAACAAGAAAATCTTTCAGTATCTGAGGAAGTCCCGTATAGTCAATTCTTTTCAAAAAATTCTCATCTCCGTGAAACTGTTTCACAAATTTACAATAATATTATACTATATTTGCCATTCTAAATCAACAAATAAAAGCGCGGTTAATAAATAATAGAAAGGCGACTAAAATTTACAGTTAAAAACAGTCGCAGAGTTTTATCATCAGCAATAACAGTGAAATTATAAATTTATGGTATTGCTTATTAAAATCAAAATTCTTATCCGAATAGTTCTTATAAACTTGCAGGTTTGATTAAAAAGCATATTGCATTATGAAAAAAGTATTTAACAGTAAACAGAATAGCGTAAAAGCAAATTTCCAAGTAAACATTAAGTAAATAAAAATATGCAAATCATTAGTAACTCATATTAGTGTAATTCAAGAAACGAAAAAAGCAAATAAAAAAATAAATATGCCGCAACAAAATGTTAAAGCCAATCTTAGAAAAAGGGTTTGCGGTCGATACGGGTTTTATGCGGGCTACGGATAGCTAAAAGCCCGTATTTCCCGTATTTTGTATAATTTTTAATCCCCTTTTTGATACAAAATATTTATTTTGTATAATCAACTTTTGAGTTTTCGACATCTTCAACAAATGACAATACTTTTCAACACCCTATCGCCCGTATA
>CALWIO010000007.1 GCA_944380765.1 uncultured Clostridia bacterium | reverse complement strand
ACTACTGTTTGCAAGAGGTTTTTCCTTTTCTTCTTCCATAATGCGTCGGACAATCGCTTCGATTGCATCAACATCAACCGGTGCAGACTGCGGAATATCCGGTGTTTCTTTACAATGTAAGTAGTGCATCACCGCATTTACAAGAAATTGAGCCTTTCGCCGTCCCTGCTGATTGAGAATCGCCGCTGTCTGCTGATGAAGTGAATCCCCCTCACTGAATTGTATTGTAAATTTATATAAATCTTTCTTTGCCATTCGCATCACCCCATACAAGCGGCTTTGAACAATAGCTCATAGCCCTTAGTATTGGCGGATATTTCATCAACAAAGATAGGCGCACTGACCTTCCCGGAAGCTTCAATTTGCTTTTTGAGCAAAATGGATCCGCCGCCGACAGAAAAGACCTTGTATATCTTGAAAAGCTGCCCGTTTTCAATCCCGACGGCACAATAAAATAATTACACTAAAAGCAGAAAGTCCGCGGCGTACCGTGGACTTATTTTTTTAGCTTTTTTGAATATTCTTTAAACCGTAAGGCGGCACTGTTTCGGGAATTTTCAGAAAATCCGGCCTGCGAGTTCTTGCGGCTTTGCAAAAATCCAATCAACAAATCCCCGGCAGACTTAAACCCGATACCGAAATAAAAAAGCAGGGCTTTGTTTGCTCGTGCGGGAACCACTCAAAAGGGTTATCACCTGATGAAACCGTTATTTTTAATCCGTCAATTTCCGTTTCATACAGATCGCCGCCTTTCATCTCACCCGTAACCGTATAACCTACAAAAAGATAGTCAGTTTTATCTTCCGATTCGACCGGGCAGCTTTCATCCGGGCGTGAAATATCAACGCCGAATTTTTCAAGAAAGCTGTTAAGCCTTGGCGCGTACTCCTTTATCTGCGCGTAAAGATTCCGGCAGTCTCCGCAGTCGCAAACAGAATGAGTTTTGTAATACTCTTTTGTGCTTTCGTAATCCACCGAAAAAACGATGTTTCCCTTTTTAATTGCTTTCATAATTCAAGGTATCCCCCAAAAACAACGCAAAACTATTTCACAACAAGCCGGTATGTGTTCCAGTCATAAATTTCGTACTGCTTTTTGCTTTTTATCAGTCTGTCAAAAACGCTTTTGGGCTTGTCTATTCTTTCAACCGTCTTTTCAAACATAATGCTGTCGTCGTTCAAATCATAGCTGCCGTCAAACAGCCACTTTTTTCTTTTAAGGTCGTTTGCGGCAATCACCGCTACGCTTCCGCTTTTAATATCATTGATAAGCGACAAAATTTCATCTGTAAGAAATTCCTCTTTTATGTCGCCCATCTCATACGAAAAAGCGCCGAACAGCATATCTTCAAAGCGAAAAACGCCGCCGTCTTCATTAAACTGAAGCTCAATATTCATTTTTGAATTTACGCTCGGAATTGAAAGCGCTGTAACCTTGCAGGGCCGGGCGTTTTTTGTATAGGGATATTTCATCGTGTGAAACCAGTATTCCGCCTCGTTTTCAAATTCAATCAAATTATACTGAATATTGTTGTCGGCAAGCAGTTTTTTTGCCTGTTCCAATGTCATATAATCACCTTTTAATGTCAATAAATTTTACCCTTATAACATAAAACTCCGTTTTGCAAATACAAAACGGAGTCCTGGTGGAGACGGAGAGATTCGAACTCTTGACCTTTCGGATGCGAACCGAACGCTCTACCAACTGAGCTACGCCCCCAAATGTGCAAGGCATATTTTAACACAATTTTGCCGTATTGGCAAGAGAAATTTTGAATTTTTTTATTTTTCACCGGAAGAAAGAATAATTGCAAAGGAAAATCAAGTGTGTTATAATATTCAATACAGCCAAAACAGCCTTGCGAAACACAAGGCCCGGAATACTTAAAAAAAGCATTATATCGTATTATCCGGCGAGTTTTACGGTATAATTATATTTTGCAAATTATTTTTTGAAAGGAAGTGACTCTTGAATGCCTATTAAAATTGACAATCAGCTGCCCGCAAGGCACAATCTTGAACTGGAAAACATATTCGTTATGAGCGAATCAAGAGCCGCTGTGCAGGATATACGACCGCTTAAAATTGTGCTTTTAAACCTTATGCCCACAAAAGTTGAAACGGAAACTCAGATTCTGCGGCTTTTGAGCAATACCCCGCTTCAGGTTGAGGTGGAGCTTTTGCAGGTGGCAAGTCATGAGAGCAAGAACACCTCAAAGGAATATATGCTCAAATTTTACAAGACTTTTGACGAAATCAAAGACGAAAAATTTGACGGAATGATTGTTACCGGCGCGCCCGTGGAACAGCTTCCCTTTGAAGAAGTGGACTACTGGCAGGAGCTTTGCAAAATTTTTGACTGGGCGAAAAGCCATGTGTATTCCTCCTTCCATATATGCTGGGGCGCTCAGGCGGCTTTATACCACCATTACGGGATTCCGAAATATCAGCTTTCCGAAAAGCTTTTCGGAGTTTTCGCCCACAGGCCGCTTGATATGTATCACCCGCTTCTTCGCGGATTCAGCGATATTTTTTATGTTCCTCACTCGCGGCACACCGAAATCAAAAAAGAGGACATTGCCCTTGTTAAGGATTTGCAGATTCTTTCGTATTCCGACATGGCGGGCGTTCACCTTGTTGCCGATATGGAGTGCCGGAATTTTTACTGCACAGGTCATTCCGAATATGACAGCGACACGCTGGCAAGGGAATATTTCCGCGATTTATACAAGGGGCTGCCCATTAAAATCCCCTATAACTACTTCCCGAATGACGATACGAAGCTCACGCCTTTGCTGACATGGCGCGGAGCGGGAAGCCTTTTGTTCCAGAACTGGCTGAATTACTTTGTATATCAGCGCACGCCCTATGACATATCCGAAATCAAATGAACAATCCGCCCCTTTACGGGCGGATTTTTTCTGTTCTTTCATACTGTATATTATTAACATATATTACGCAGAAATATCTGATAAAGCGGTTTTCTGCTAATTTCAACGATGATGTTTACAGAGTCCTGAAAGATGAGGAACATCCCAATCTGCCTAAAATTTACGAGGTATGCTGGGACTCCTCAGGCATAACCGTGCTTGAAGAATACATAAGGGGCGAAAGGCTTGACAGGATTCTTGAAGACGGGCCGCTTGGCAGAAAGCTCGCCTGCCGGTACGCCTGTCAGCTTTGTGACGCGCTGACATTTCTTCATTCAAAAAAAATTATTCACCGTGATATTAAGCCCTCGAACATAATTATAACGCCGGAGCTGACGGCTGTGCTTATTGACCTTTCAATAGCTAAAATAGAAAATCCGCGCGGCGGCGACACAAGAGCGCTGGGCACGCCCGGTTTTGCGGCTCCCGAACAGTTCGGAATTTCGCCCTCGGCCGTCGAAACGGATATTTACGCGCTGGGCACTCTGCTTAACCTGATGCTGACCGGCGAGCACCCTACGGTAAAAAATCCGAAAGGGCTGATAAATATGGTTGTCAGCAAAGCCACTTCTACTCAGATTTCAAAGCGTTATCACAGCGCCGCCGACCTGAAACGGGCACTGAAAAGATTTATATAAACTTTATTATAAGCATAACAAAAACCCCTTATGTCCGCAGCCCGGCATAAGGGGTTTTTAAGCGCTTGCGGGGTGTTAAAGCCGGCAAGCGTTCTGCCGCATTATTCAATTACTTTATAGCCGCAGTCCTCGACGGTTTTTCTTATTTCATCGTCGGAAAGCGGAGCGTTTAAAGTAAGCACGGCGGTTTTTTCGGTGTGGCTGGCTCTGGCGCTGTCCACCTGCGGAAGCGCTTCAAAAGCCTTTTTTACCGAAGCCTCACAATGAGGGCACATCATACCTTCGATTTTTACTGTTTTTTCCATAGTCTTTTTCTCCTTGTTATCAGTATTTTTTATATTGATTTTTTCCATATTTTCCCGTGTCTTTTTCAGCTTTACAAAATTAAGCCTTAAAGCGTTTGTAACAACGCAGAAGCTGGACAGGCTCATTGCCGCTGCGCCGAACATGGGGTTGAGCGTCAAGCCGAAAACGGGAATAAACGCTCCGGCGGCAAGGGGGATTCCCACAATATTGTAAATAAACGCCCAGAACAGGTTTTCGTGAATATTCCTAAGCGTTGCGCGGCTGAGTTTTACGGCGGACACAACATCAGAAAGGCGGCTGTTCATAAGCACCACATCGGCGGCGTCCATCGCCACATCTGTTCCGGCGCCTATGGCTATGCCCGTATCGGCACGGGTGAGCGCCGGAGCGTCGTTTATGCCGTCGCCGACCATAATTACCCTGCCCTGACCGGAAAGCTTTTCTATAACGCTTTGCTTGCCGTCGGGCAGAACCTCCGCCTCGACCTCGTCAATTCCGACCTGCTTTGCTATCGCGCGGGCAGTCCTTTTATTGTCGCCCGTGAGCATTACTACGCGGAGTCCCATTTTTTTAAGTTCCTTTACCGCCTCCGGGCTGTCTTTCTTGATTACATCGGCTACGGCGATAATTCCGAGCAATTCGCCGCCGAGAGTGAAAAACAGCGGCGTTTTGCCCTCGGCCGCGAGAGCTTCCGCTTTTTTCACGGTATCCTCAGTCACTCTTGTTTTTTCGCTTATGAATTTAAGACTGCCGCCCGCAAGTTCGCCGTCTTTACAAACGGCTGAAAGTCCGCTTCCGGTCAATACGGTGAAATTATCGGTTTCAAGCGGATTTATGCCCTCTTCCCTGCCCTTTTCGGTTACGGCTCCGGCAAGGGGGTGCTCGCTTTTTAATTCCAGCGAAAAGGCGTATTTAAGCAGTTCGGCTTCGCTGTGGGAGCCGCTCGGTATAACATCGGTCACTTTTGGTTTTCCGAGAGTTACCGTACCCGTTTTATCAAGCGCGACAATCCGGGCTTTTCCCGTCTGTTCAAGCGACACGGCGCTTTTAAAGAGGATTCCGTTTCGCGCGCCGACTCCGCTGCCGACCATTATGGCGACCGGCGTTGCGAGTCCCAGAGCGCAGGGGCAGCTTATTACGAGCACCGACACGCCTCTCGCGAGCGCGTAGCCGAAGCTCTCTCCGCATATAAGCCATATCGCCGCGGCTGTTACCGCTATTATCATAACGACCGGCACGAACACTCCCGAAACCTTATCGGCGACTTTTGCAACGGGCGCTTTATGAGAAGCCGCGTCGCTCACCATTTTTATTATCTGTGAAAGAGTTGTGTCCTCGCCCACTCTGAGCGCCCGGCATCTTATATAGCCCGAACGGTTTATTGCAGCCGCAGACACTGTATCTCCCGGCGCTTTGTCAACGGGTATGCTCTCGCCCGTAAGCGCGGACTCGTCAACGGCCGCAGTACCCTCCAAAATCTCGCCGTCAACGGGCACAGAAGCGCCCGGACGGACAACAAAAATATCGCCTGTCTTTAAATTTTCAACGGGAATTTCGGTTTCCTGCCCGTTTCTTATCACAACGGCGGTTTTCGGCGCCAGCTTCATAAGGCTTTTCAAGGCGTTTGTTGTTTTGCCCTTCGCGCGCGCTTCAAGCGTTTTGCCCACCGTTATAAGAGTCAGTATCATCGCCGCCGACTCAAAATAAAACTCGTGCATATACGCGGCGGCATTCCCGGCGTTTCCGGAAACATATTCGGCGCTCATGGCAAACAGCGCGTAAACGCTGTAAGCGAAAGACGCGCCCGAGCCCAGAGCCACAAGCGTATCCATATTGGGCGCGCCGTGAATAAGCCCCTTGAAGCCGCTTATGAAAAACTTTTGATTTATTACCATTATTATAACTGTCAGCAAAAGTTCCAGAAGCCCCAGCGCCATACAGTTTTCCGCCAGAGCCGCCGGCAAAGGCCAGCCCCACATGGTGTGCCCCATTGAAATATACATTAAAACAACCAGGAACAAAAGCGAAGCCGCGAGCCTTTTTAAAAGGGCGGGCGTCTGAGTGTCGCGCAGTTCGTCTGCTTCTGTTTTTGCCTTTTCGCCGGAGAGGGAAGCGGAGTACCCGGCGGCGGTTACGGCTGAAATTATCGCCTCAGCCGAAGCGGTACCCTCGACCGCCATTGAATTTGTAAGCAGATTTACCGAGCACTCGGTTACGCCCTCGACCGCGCCGACGGCTTTTTCAACCCGCGCGCTGCACGCCGCGCAGCTCATTCCGCCCACATTATATTTAGTCATAGCCACACCCCTTATTTCATCAGCTTTTGAAGCGTTGCGAGCAAATCGTCAACGGTTTCGTTCCTGCCCGCCTTAATATCCTCTGCTACGCAGGTCTTGATATGATTTGCCAGCAGTTCCCTGTTAAAGGCGTTAAGGGCGGCGTTTGCCGCCGCGACCTGTATTATTATATCGGTACAATAGGCGTTTTTTTCGACCATTCCCCTGATACCCCTTATCTGCCCCTCAATCCGGTTAAGGCGGTTTATTAAGGCTTTATATTCTTTTTCGCTTCTTATTTTAGTCTTTTGTGAACATTCGCATTTATTTTCCAAAACTATCACCCTTTTCTTTTTTACAGGCACATTATATACCCCCTATGGGTATTTGTCAACGGTAAAATCAGGTAAAAAGCAAAAAACAGCTCCCCGCCTGCCGCCCGAAAATTCGGACGGAAAACGAAAAGCTGTTTTAAAAATTTTTAAGTTTTATTTGCTTTGAGCCGGGGTAACCGGTTCCTTACTGGCATGTGTGCAGTCCGCGCAGCCGCCCTTACAAGCCGCTTCACGCCTGCCCTCGGGAGTATCACGGTAATACTGAGTATGAGTATCCCTGTGCGGAATTGTTGACCAGAGCTCGTCGGCAACAGGCTTCCAAGCCGCAGCGTACTCAACGCATTTGTCGCAAAGCTCGTCGGCGCTCTCCTTAACAATAAGGTCCGAGGACTGCGCGCCCGTTTCCTTTACCATCTGCCTGAGATATTCGGGGTTTTCAAGCATGGGGCATGGACGCAGGTGGTTATCGTTAAACGGCTGATGCTTATAGTAAGACATAAACAGCGGCGACTGCAACGCTTCAAGAAGCGTATGAGTGCGGATATTCGAGTCCGAATAATGTATGAAAACGCAGGGCTCAATGTCGCCTGCCGAATTAACATGGAAATAGTTTCTGCCGCCGGCGATACAGCCGCCCACATACTCGGCGTCATTCTGGAAATCCATTACGAAAATGGGTTTGCCCGTTTTGCTGTTGCGCGTTTTTCTGAGCCACAGGTACATTTCCTTTCTCTGCTCGGGAGTGGGAATAAGCTCCTTGTCCGCGCCGTGGCCTACCGGCATATAGTTAAAGAAAAGCGAATATTTAGCGCCCTTTTCAATGAGCATATCCATAAAACCGTCGCTTGTCACAAGCTCTATATTTCTTTTGGTATAGCAGACCGACACGCCGTAAATGCATTTGTTTTCTTTCAGCAAATCCATAGCCTTTACGGTGGTTTGATACGCGCCGTCACCTCGCCGCCAGTCGTTTGACTCCTCGCTGCCCTCAATGCTGAGCGCAAGGGTAATGTTGCCGAGTTTGTTCATCTCCTCGCATAACTCACGGTCAACAAGGGTTGCGTTTGTGAACACAAGGAAAATACAGTCCTTATTGTTGCGGCAAAGCTCCAGCACATCTTTTTTGCGTATAAGCGGCTCGCCGCCCGTAAGCCAGTAAAAATGACAGCCCAGCTCCTTGCCCTGAGTGATTATGCTCTGCATTTCCTCGTATGTGAGGTTCTGCTGATGGCCGTACTCCGCCGCCCAGCAGCCTTTACAGCGCAGATTGCAGGCGCTTGTAGGGTCAAAGAGTATGTTAAAGGGTATATTACACTTATACTTTTCGCGGTTTTTACGCACCGCTTTTGTGCCGTAATACCCGGCGTCGATACCGAATGACAGAAGCATCTGCTTTATTACATTACGGTCAATATCGTTGATTATACCGAGCGCGAATTTAGTCCACACATTGTCCTTATCCTGCGCGGCGGCTTTGATTTTTCCGAAATTTTCGGGCGGGAAAATCTTGCTGAAAACAGGGCTTGCCTTATCGACAAGTTTAACAATGTTTTCCTGAGGGTTTTTGTCAATGTATTTAAGCAAACGGTCAAGCGTTATGCTGATACCTTTTTTCTGGATATTATAAATAATTTTCATCTTATCACCTGACATACGCCTTTCCACAATATTGTATTGCAAAGCACCTCCAAAGTCAATTATTTTTATTCAATACACAAGGTTTTTATTGCGCTTTTGTTTATTTTGCGCTGTTTTCGGGAAAAATAAACCGCGCTGTAAAAAAAGATGGGTAAAAGCGTACAAAAATATGGAAAAATTTATTAAAATGTGGTATGCTTATTTAAATATGATAAATCAAGGTGAATTTTGTGAGTAATATCGGATATGAGGAAATAGCGCGCGGTGTAAAGCTGATGTGCGTAAACAGCGGCAAGTTCAAGACAAACTGTATTTATCTTGACTTTTACATGCCGATTACCGACTCTCTGGCGGCTCAGTATGTGCTGTCGTCGCTTATGGGGCACAGCTCTGAGCGTTATCCCACATTAAAAAGCTTTAACGCGGCGGCCGAAAGTCTTTACGGAGCCGACTTTGACTCCTCGGTAGCGACAATAGGCGAAAAAACGCGCATAAGATTTTCTGTTGAGCTGCCCGACGACCGTTTTTCGCTTGACGGGGAAAAAATTTCTCAGAAAGCGGTGGATTTTCTTGCGGAAATAATTAAAAATCCCTGCTGCAAGGACGGGCACTTTGACGAAGAGCTCGCCGAAAGAGAGATACGCTTTACCCTTGAAAACATTGAAGCTGAAAAGAACGACAAGCGCGCCTACGCCGTTTCAAGGCTTCGGCAGCTTATGTGCAGTGATGAGCCCTACGGAATAGACAGGGATAAGCTTGAAAACAATGTGCGTGGGCTTGACGGCAAAAAGCTTTTTGACGCTTACGGGGAAATGCTTAAAAAGTCCTCGGTTTTCATTACCGCCTGCGGAACCGTCGACGCTCAGATGTTAAAGCGGAAATTTTCCGGACTTTTCTCAGGTATAAGCGGCAGGGAGCCGGAAAAACCCGAAACAATTTTCATTGAAAAAGCCGACCGGGTGAGATATTTTAAGGAAACCATGGAATTAAGCCAGGCGAAACTCGTAATAGGACTCAGAACCGGTATGAAAGACAGCGCCGACAGCTACTACGCCTACCGGGTAATGACCGATATTTTCGGCGGCGGCCCGTATTCGCGGCTGTTTATGAATGTGCGTGAAAAAATGAGCCTTTGCTACTATTGCAGCGCGCGCCTTATAAGAGATAAGGGAATTATCTTTATACAAAGCGGCATAGAGGACGAGAACTACCAAAGCGCCCTTGATGAAATCAACGCCCAGCTTGAAATTATGAAAAAGGGAGAGTTTACCGACAGCGAGTTTGACTCCTCGGTATGCGCCCTTTCGGACGCTTTCAGCGGCGTTGAGGATTCGCCCGCGGCGGTCTGCTCCTATTACAGCTCGCAGGCTTTTGACAGCGAGATTTTAACCGGCTCTGAATTTGCCGAAAAGCTCGGCTCAGTCACCCGCGAGCAGGTTACCGCCTGCGCGCAAAAGGTAACGGTGGATTCGGTTTATCTTCTTTCAAACGGGGAGAACGGCGATGAATAATATTAAAGAAATTAAAAACGAATTATTGCAGGACAGCTATTACGAAATAGACCACGCCTCCGGTCTTAAAATATTTGTATATCCCAAAGAGAATTACTCCACCTCCTACGCCGTATTCGGGACAAAGTACGGCTCCATTGACACCTGCTTCAAGGCGGAGGGTGAAAAGGAATTTACAGAGGTTCCCGAAGGTATTGCCCATTTCCTTGAACACAAGCTGTTTGAGAGCGAGGAGCTTGACGCTTTTGAGAGATACGGCAAAACAGGCGCTTCGGCAAACGCCTACACCTCTTTTGACAAGACCTGCTACCTTTTCTCATGCAGTAAAAATTTTGACAAATCCCTTGAAATACTGCTTGACTTTGTTACGCAGCCTTACTTTACCCCCGAAACGGTAAAAAAAGAACAGGGCATAATAGGTCAGGAAATAAAGATGTGCAACGACGACCCGGGCTGGGAGTCGCTTTTCGCCTTATTGAGGGCTATGTATCACCGTCACCCGGTTAAAATCGACATAGCGGGAACGGTTGACTCGATAAGCCGCATTACCGCTGACCTGCTGTACGGCTGCTATGAAACCTTTTACAATCCCGCCAACATGGCTCTTGCCGTTGCCGGAAATGTAAGCGTTGAGGGCGTTTTAGAAGTTGCCGACCGCATATTAAAGCCCAAAAAGTGCAGAAAAATTGAAAGAAAGTTTGAGGCGGAACCCGCCTCGGTGGTAGAAGACACGGTAATACGCAGACTGCCCGTTGCCATGCCGATTTTTACAATAGGCTTTAAAGAGGACATCAAAACTCCCGAAAGAACCTTGAAGGAAGTAACCGAGAGCAACATACTGCTTGACATTATTGCCGGAAGGACCTCTCCCCTTTACGAAAGCCTTATTGACGAAGGCTTGATAAACACCGCCTTTGACACCGAGTATTTTGAAGGCTACGGCTATTCGGCGCACATTTTTTCGGGCGAGAGCGAAAATTACGAAAAGGTGCGCGAACGCATAAACAAAGAGATTGAAAAGCTTAAAAAGACCGGCGTTGACGAAAAAGATTTTGAGCGCATAAAGAGAAAGCACTACGGCAGTTTTATTATGAATTTCAACGATGTTGATTCGATTGCCAATTCGCTTGTAGGCGCTTATTTTAACGGCGAGGGACTTTTTGACCAGCTTGAAGTGCTTGAAAGCATTACAGCAGAGAATATAAACAGCCGTCTGAGAAACGCTTTTGCCGTTGAGAACTCGTCGATGTCGGTAATCAAGCGGGATTAAGGAGATAACAGTATGAAGTTTTTAACCGGGCACACCCTAGTTGAGTTTCCTAAACTCGGCTGGGAATTTGATATTTATGAAAACCTTGTGGAATTTACTGTTCCCGGCTGGGATATTGACATTACCATAAGGTTTTACGGGGTCATTATAGCTTTCGGCTTTGCGCTTGCGGTACTCTTCGGAGGCAGAATGGCATACAAGTGGAAGCTGAGCCTTGACAAAATGCTTGATGTGCTGATATACGGCACCATCGGCGGTATTGTGGGCGCAAGGCTTTACTATGTGGTCTTTGAATGGGACAGCTACAAAAACGACCTGCTTTCGATTTTTAAAATCTGGGAGGGCGGGCTTGCCATATACGGCGGCATAATAGGCGCTATGATTGCCGCTTATTTTGTGTGCAAAAAGGTTGACCTGAATTTTTACAAGCTGCTTGATATTGCCTCCATGAGCTTTCTGATAGGTCAGTGCATAGGCAGATGGGGCAACTTTACAAATCAGGAGGCTTTCGGCACCAACACAGACCTGCCCTGGGGAATGACAAGCGAAAAGATTTCAAACTACATATCCGCCCACTACTCTACCCTTACCGCCAGCGGAATTACCATTGACTCGGAGCTTCCGGTTCACCCCACATTCTTGTATGAGTCGCTGTGGTGCCTTATAGGATTTATCATACTTTACATTGTCTGCCGCAAATTCTATAAATTTGACGGTCAGCTTATTTTAGGATACGGAATTATTTACGGTCTTGAAAGAGCCGTTGTAGAGGGACTGCGCACAGACAGCCTTTATATAGGCAGCACAAATCTGCGCGTTTCACAGATTTTGTCGCTTGTTCTTGTAGTATGCTGCGCCGCGCTTACAGCCGCAAAGCTGATACAGATAAGAAAAGCCGACGAGCAAAAAGTAAAGGAATACAAGGAGAAAAAAGGAAATGTATAAGCTGATAGACGGAAAAGAAGTTGCGGCGGCTGTCCGCGAAAATATTAAAGCTGAGGTTGAAAAGCTCTCGCAGGAGGGCAAAAGCACGGGACTCGCGGTTATAATAGTCGGCAACAATCCGGCGTCGCGCGTGTATGTAAACAACAAGAAAAAAGGCTGCGAGCAGGTTGGAATACGCTCATTTGAATACGCGCTGGGCGAGGACACCTCAACAGAGGAGCTTTTAAGCCTTATAGAGAAGCTCAACCGTGACAGCGAGGTTGACGGTATTCTGTGCCAGCTTCCGCTTCCCGGGCAGATTGACGAGCAAAAAGTGCTCAACGCCATCTCGCCCGACAAAGATGTTGACGCTTTTCACCCGGTTAACACAGGTCACATTATGATAGGCGACCACTCGTTTTTGCCCTGCACACCGGCGGGAATAATAGAGATGCTTAAATACTATGACATAGCCGTTGAGGGAAAGGAGTGCGTTGTAATAGGCAGAAGCAATATTGTAGGCAAGCCTATGATGATGCTGCTGCTTGAACAAAACGGCACGGTTACCATCTGCCATTCGCGCACAGCCGACCTTAAAAGCGTTACAAAACGGGCGGATATTCTGGTAAGCGCCGTAGGCAAAGCCGGATTTGTGACCGCCGATATGGTAAAGGAAGGCGCGGTTGTTATTGATGTTGGTATGAACCGCAACGCCGAGGGAAAGCTCTGCGGCGATGTGGATTTTGAAAATGTAAAAGAGAAGTGTTCATACATAACGCCCGTCCCCGGCGGAGTAGGCCCTATGACCATTACAATGCTTTTAAACAACACGCTTACAGCTTCCAAGAACCATAAAAAATAAGCGAAAGAACATAAAAAACCGTCTGAACGAACTTCATTCAGACGGTTTTTTGTTTTTTATTCTGATAGTTTATCAGCCCGCGTAACGGCTGCCCTGCATATAGCTTAAATCGTAATATCTGATTACTGCGAAATTGCGAAGGAAGTGGTACTTGCAGCGGATAACCTTTTCCGAAATTCTGGCGTCGCAGAAGGAAACCACCGGGCCCATAAAGAAAGCGGTAACAACCGTGCCTATTCCGATAGGGCCGGAAAGCGTAAAGGCAACCCCCGTGCATATTAAATCGGTTATAACTCTGCACCATTTATATTTGAGCTTTGATTTATCTTCAAGCACAAAGCCGAGAGCGTCATAGGGCGAAACGCCGAGATGACAGTTGAAATACAGCGAAGCGGAAAGGCTTAAAAGGAACACGCCGAGAACCATTATTGAAAGGTTTGCGGCAAAGGGATTCTCTTTCGGGAAAAAGCGGTCATAAATTCCGGTAAAGAACTGGCACACATAACCTACGCCCACCATATTAACGATTGTTCCTATATTTATAAGCTTTTTGGCGACTATGGCGACGGCTACAAGAATAACGCCGTTCATGCACATCTGCCAGAATCCGAAGCCGATACCGAGTTTAGCGCTGATGCTCATATTAAACGCTGTGTAAGGGTCAACGCCCATTCCTGAATAGGAAAATACCGAAACGGCAAAACCCATAAGCAAAATGCTGAGCGCCATTATTGCCGTTCTTTTTACTCCGCCCTTCTGTTTAGCTATGTTTTTTAAACTCATATTCTTTAAAATCTCTGCCATGTTATTCGCCTTGCCTTGTCTAAATTGCACATATAACAGTGCCTTTCTTTGTCTATATATTACAACCCGTAATTTTTAAAGTCAAGGAAATTTCGTTAAATTTTTAACTTTCGTCCATTGTCACAAAATAACAAACAGCACAATGCGTTTTTGTTGATTTTGACGAAGCTTTGGTGTGAAACCGATTTGCGTAATATACCGAAAAAGCGGACAGTTTAATAAAACCGTCCGCTTTTTATTTAATTAAGAGGTTACAAGGCGGTCAATTCCGCCGGCATGTAAACGCCTTACGCTTACTGCTTCTCAATCTTCAAAGCGCCGTCCTCGCCGCAGGAGCACTTATACGAGCTGCCTTTTTCGATTTCCTTTTCGAGAATTTTCTCGGAAAGCACATCTTCGATTTTGGTCTGAATTGCTCTTTTAAGCGGTCTTGCGCCGTAAACCTTGTCAAAGCCCGCCTTGGCGGTGAAATCAACCACGCTTTGGTCAAATTCTATTGAAATATCAACAGCCTTGATTCTGGCTTCAAGATTTTTAAGCAGGTTCGCCGCAATCTGTTTTATATTCTCCTCGGTCAGGCGGTTAAACACGATTATATCGTCCACACGGTTTAAAAACTCAGGGCGGAAGGTATTTTTAAGCTCGCCCATAACGGCTTCTTTAATCTGCTCGTCGCTGCGGGAGGCGTTTTGCTCCTCGGGCGTAAAGCCGAAGGACGCCCGTTCCTCGGTTATGAGCCTTGCGCCCACATTTGAAGTCATTATAATTACGCAGTTCTTAAAGTCAACCTTTCTGCCCGTTGAGTCGGTCAGAATACCGTCATCGAGAATTTGCAGCAGCATATTGAACACATCCGGGTGCGCCTTTTCAATCTCATCGAAAAGGATAACCGAATAGGGTTTTCTGCGTACCTTTTCGGTAAGCTGGCCGCCCTCGTCATAACCCACATATCCGGGAGGCGAGCCTATGAGCTTTGACACCGTATGCTTCTCCATAAACTCGGACATATCAAGCCTTATCATGGCGTTTTCATCGCCGAACATTGCCGCGGCAAGCGCCTTGGTAAGCTCGGTTTTGCCGACTCCCGTAGGGCCGCAGAAAATAAACGAGCCTATGGGGCGTTTGGGGTCTTTGAGTCCCGCGCGGCCTCTTCTTATAGCCCTTGACACAGCCGACACAGCCGCGTCCTGACCTACTATGCGCTTATGAAGCTCCTCTTCCATGTGCAGAAGTCTTTCGCTTTCCTGCTCGGTCATCTGCGACACGGGGATTCCTGTCCAGCCGGACACTATTTCGGCGATTTCGGTCGCCGTTACCTGTTTTTCACGGCTGCTGTCGGAGGACTGCCACTTTGCTTTTTCGGCGTTATAGGTTTTTTGAAGTTCTTTTTCCTCATCACGCAGCTTGGCGGCGCGCTCAAAATCCTGCTGGCTGACAGCGACTTCCTTTTCCGCCGAAATATTCTGAAGCTTTTGCTCCATCTCCTTAATTTCTGGCGGAGCGGTAAAGGATTTAAGCCTTACCCTTGACGCCGCCTCGTCTATAAGGTCAATCGCCTTATCCGGGAGGAATCTGTCGCCGATATACCTTGTTGAGAGTTTTACTGCGCTTTCAATTGCCTCATCGGTTATTTTAACCTTATGGTGCGCCTCGTACTTATCCCTAATGCCCTTTAATATCTCAATCGAATCCTCTTCTGAGGGCTCACCGACCATTACCGGCTGGAAACGGCGTTCCAAAGCCGCGTCCTTTTCAATATTCCTGCGGTACTCGTCGATAGTTGTGGCACCGATTACCTGAAGCTCGCCCCTTGCAAGCGAGGGTTTGAGGATATTCGCCGCGTCAACGGCTCCCTCGGCGCTGCCCGTACCGATAAGAGTATGCACTTCGTCTATAAACAGTATAATATCCTTGGCGTTTTTAACCTCGTCGATAACTCCCTTTATTCTGTCCTCAAAGTCGCCGCGGTATTTTGTTCCCGCTACCATGCCCGTAAGGTCAAGGGAAACTATGCGTTTATCTGCAAGCAATTCCGGCACCTGTCCCTTTGCTATGCGCAGAGCGAGTCCCTCGGCGATAGCCGTTTTGCCTACGCCCGGCTCGCCTATTAAGCAGGGATTGTTCTTGGTACGGCGGCTGAGAATCTGGATAACGCGCTGGATTTCGTTTTCTCTGCCTATTACCGGGTCAATTTTGTTTTCCCTGGCAAGGGCGGTAAGGTCTCTTGAATATTTTTCAAGCACTCCCGACTCCTCGCCCGATTTGCCGGATTTTGAGCCTTTCGCTCCCGGTGAAGCCGGAGACGCCATATCCTTCAACACCGTCTGGGCGCTGATTCCCGAACGGTTGAGCAGTTCGCAGGCGTAGCCGCTGCCCTCGCGGCACATTGAGAGCAGCAGATGCTCCGTGCCCGAAAGGCTCTGCCCCATGGAGCTGCCGAGCATTAAGGCTCCCTCGATTATGTGCTTGCTTCTGGGCGTAAAGTCCGCTGGCTGCAGCTCGGTAGGGATTCCGGCGCCTACGCTTTCCTCTATCATATCGTAAATCTTTTTGTAGGTTACGCCCTTTGAGTTTAAAAACTTGCCGGCAACCGAATCCTGACTGTCTAAAAGTCCGAGCAGGATATGCTCGCTGCCGATATAGGTATGCCCCATATCCTCGGCAACCTCCATAGCTTTATTGAGGGCGTTGTTTGCCTTTTCCGTAAAACCTGTAAAATTATACATAAAAATCACCTCAAATTCCGCGGTTTCCCGCACAGGACAAAATTTATGCTGCACGCCTGCGGCACAATTTTGCCTCAGCCCAATTTTTCTCTTACTGTTTTTGCCCTTATGATGTCGCGCTCGCGCTCGTCAAGCCGCTTGCCCGCCATTACATTTATACTCGCCGGCTGCATTGAAATCATAAGTTCGTTGATTGTTTCGATAGGTACATTTATTTTGCCCGTTACCGAGCCGAGCCTTACAAGCGAAAGATTTTCCATTAACTCCTTTGAGCTTAAAAGCCTTGCCCATTTCAGCATTCCGTAGGCTCTGTAAATGCTGTCCTCCGCGTTGGAGTCACCGAGCAGCTCCTCCCTTGCGGAACGCTCCTGAGCGCAGAGCTGAAGCGTTATGGCTTTAAGATTCTTTATTGCCGACTCCTCTGAAATACCGAGGGTAATCTGGTTGCTTAGCTGGTACATATCGCCGACAGCCGCCGTACCTTCTCCGAACGCTCCGCGGAAGGTAAGTCCGAGCTTTGAAACGGTATTGATAAGCCGGTGTATTCTTCCGGTCATGGTAAGCGCCGGAAGATGAAGCATAACGGAGGCTCTCATACCGGTGCCGAGATTTGTGGGGCACTGAGTAAGATAGCCTATGCGGCTGTCGAAAGCGAAATTAAAGTCCGCGTTCAGGCTGTCGTCAATTTTATCCGCCAGCTCGTAAGCCTCGTCAAGAGCGAAGCCCGGCTTCATAACCTGTACTCTTATATGGTCCTCCTCGTTGAGCATTATGCTTATGTCCTCATCGGGAGAAAGCATGAGCGCTCTGCCGTCGGCGCTGGAAGCAAACTCGGGGCTTATTATATGCCTTTCCGCCATAGAAGCCGCCTCAAAGCGCGTCAGCGTTTTCATCTCTATGAATTTAAGCGAAAACTCGTTGTTCTTCATTACGGCGTCACGGATAAGATTGTTAAGCTGAGTGCGGCTTTTGGTATTCAGCTTGTTGGGGAAGGGATAATCCGCTATATTCCTCGCAAGACGGATTCTTGTGCTTACTACTATGTCGCTCTGTTCGCCGACTCCGATATACCATTTACTCATTTTTCCCGCTCTCCTTTACAGCCTTTATCTCATCACGCAGCTGAGCCGCCTTTTCAAAATCCTGACGCTCAACGGCGTCTTTAAGCTCTTTTTCAAGCCTTATGATTTTATTCTGAGGACTGTCCGCCTCAACCTTGACGGCTTTCGGGGTTTTGCCCTCGTGACGGGTTTTGCCGTGTATGCGCTGAATGGAGGGCAGCAGCTTATCGTAAAATGTGCGGTAACAGTCGGCGCAGCCGAGCTTTCCGCTGTTTACGATGTCGTTGAAGGTGTTGCCGCATTTTTCGCAGCGCACCGTTCTTGAACTGAGAGCCGATACCGCCGGCTCACCGAAAAACGAGCCTAAAAGGTCGCTGAAAGTGTTTGTAAAACCTCCGAAAACATCTGTATATCCGAGCGCTGCGGCGCAGTCGCTGCAAAGGTGCGCTTCGGCGGTCTCACCGTTTACGATTCTTTTTACATGAGTTGTTGCCTCATATTTTCCGCAATTCTGACAAAGCATATATATCCACTCCTTATAAAATATTCAATACCATTTGTTTGAAAATCGACGCGCGCAGACGGTCGGCGTATTCCTTTGGCACATCTTTATACGCGCTGGTGCAGAGAGCCGATAACATTATTTTTGCCGTTTTTTCATCAATGATATCGCGCTCGTACATATTTTTTATGTGCGCGCGGCACACGCTCTCTTCAAGACTCTGCCCTATGCAGTTCACGAGATGCATCTTTAAAGAGTTTATGTCATAATCGGCTTTTGTTATTCTTATATAACCTCCGCCGCCCCTGCGGCTTTCTACTATATAGCCGTGCTCGGGCGTGAAGCGTGAAGAAATAACATAGTTTATCTGACTGGGCACGCAGCCGATTTTCTGCGCTAACTCGTTGCGCTGAATTTCGGTGCAGCCGTCCTCTTCGAGCATATCCGAAATCATAGAAGCTATTATATTGCTGATGTTCATTTTTGTCGCCTCTTTTTGACTTTGACTTTCTTTGACCTTTTACGCTTTTTATTATAGCGGTTTTACGGATACTGTCAAAGGTCAAAAAAGGTCAAATTTGATTTAGAACGCGGTATTTTCTCTGTTTTTCTCTGGTTTTCTTTAATTTTTATATAATTTACTAAATTTTAATATTTTTTTATACAGCAAAAAGCCGGAGCTTTTGCGCTCCGGCTTTGAATAATCTGACTTTAATTTTCAGCTGTTCATAATCTGCCTTATATCGTCCCCCGCGAAATTCACAAGCGCGTAAGTACCGATTATTCTTGAAGCTATACTTTCGGGATAGCGTTCCTTTAACTCTTTCAGGCTGAGATTAGAGCTGATTATGGTAGGCGCTCCCCTGCAAATGCGGCTGTTGATAATATTATACAGCACGCTCACGGTAAACGAGGTGGAAAATTCCGCACCCAAATCGTCCAATATGAGCAAATCGGCGTTTTCCAGCAGGCTTTCGGTATCAGCGTCCTCGGCTTTTCCGAATTTTTCCTTTTCGATTTTTCTTAAAAAGCTGCCTGCCGCTCCGTAAATTACATTGTAGCCTTTTTTTATGACCTCGTTGGCTATTGCGAGCGAAAGATGAGTTTTACCGAGTCCCGTTCTGCCGTAAAAGAAAAGGCTTACGGAGTCGGCGTCAAAGTTATTTGCGTAATCCACGCACTGAGTATATACATCTTTCATTATTTCATAGGGGGAAACGCCGTCTTTTTTCGTCTTTGAATAATAGAAAAGGTCAAAATCCTCAAAATTTGAAAGTTCAAGAGGGGTTTCCCTCGACATTTTCTCAAACGCCAGTTTTTTAAGCAGGTCGGTGTGGCATGTGCAGAGGCTTACGCCGTGCGAAACGCCCTCGGCTTCGTCGCGCTCCTCGATAAAACCTTTATCTTGACATTTTTCGCAAACATATTTTTCATCAAGGTAATCTGCCGGCAAGCCGAGCTTTAAAAGAAGTTCCGCCCGTTTCGCCCTGAGCTCGCGGTTTTTTTTGCGGATTTCGGCAAAGCGCTCCTCCGCCGCAGAAGCGGGCATGGAAAAGGCTTTTACAATCTGAATTCCCGTTTCGGCAAGCTGCTGTTCGATAGCGGCAAACTCGGGATACTTTAAGCTGAGTTCTTTTCTGCGCTTGCTCGCGGTGTACTCGGCGTTCTGCTTTCTTCTTTTAAGTTCGTCGAGCGCCTGCTCGTAAATCTCTCTGGAATATGCCACTGCTACGCCCCCTTTCTGTCCTTATGCTTTTTATTTTTCGCGCTTCCGAATGACTTGGGCTTTTCCCTCGCCGTTTTTTCGGCAAGCTCCACATCAAAGGAAGTTTCCTTATTTTCTTTTTTCTTTTTACCGCCGAAAGCGGCTGTTCCCTTTTCAATATCCTCAACGGTTATCATTCCCGCCGCGCGCCAGTTCTTGATTGTGCCGTTCATGTGGCGGAAATTGTTGAATTTAAGCCTGCCGGTCTGTTTTTCCGCCTTCATTATCTCAAACGCCTTAACAACCTCGTCGGCTCCGTATCCCCAGCGAATCCACTCGCAAATCATTTCAAGCACCGCGAAAGACGCCGGCTCCTCGCTGTTCCCCGTGCGGGAGGCGAGTTCCCTATACAAACCGTAGGCTTTTTCGGTTTCGTTTATGTATTCATCAGCAGCCGAAAGCGTTGTCACGCCGTTTTCCGCCCAGTATCTTGCGATTTTCTGAATATCGTTCTGGGAAGTAGAGCCTATGCTCTTTGCAAAATGCAGAAGGCAGTTCGCCACATCGGGCGTTATGCCGTAAAAATTGACAACCGCATAGATAGCGCACTGCATTGTATAGCCCAGAGTTCTGCCGAGTATCTCCTGCGCCTCGTTGAACAGCCTTTTCATTGAGCTGCTGCTTTTGAGGATTTTCGCTATTTCCTCCTGAGTAGGGTTGACATAGTGAATTTCCGGCAGAGGCGTTTTGGGCGTCTCGCCGCGGGGCGCCTGATTTTCGGTATTTGCCGCGGCAGAAAAGTCGCTTTGAAGAATGCCCTCGCCTATCCAGTATTCCACGCACTCCTCGGTCTGCTGCACGGTTAAATTGGTCTTTTTGGCTATATCGGATATATCCGCGCCCGGATTTTTAAATATACATATTATAACTTTAAGCTGGTCGCCGCTTGCAAGCTTCAATTCACGCTCGGCAATCACCGACGGCAGTGAAAACATTGACGAATAAACCTTTGGGTCAACCGAAAACATAAGCTCCCCCCTCTCACGAATAAACAGTAGTATAAAGTATATCACATTTTTCCGGTTTTGAACAGTAAATTTTCAATATTTTATAAGAG
Source organism: uncultured Clostridia bacterium (assembly GCA_944380765.1). Classification (GTDB taxonomy): domain Bacteria; phylum Bacillota; class Clostridia; order Oscillospirales; family Acutalibacteraceae; genus Fimenecus. The sequence goes on along the minus strand of CALWIO010000007.1, from coordinate 54,577 downwards.
CGCCAGCCGCCGGGGACTTAAAAATATTGACAACGAACGCTATAAATAATATACTATTAAAATAAGATTGATTAAAAGGAGTTTAACGCCATGAGCATTACAAAAACCGTTTTCGGCTTTACCTCTGACGGGCGGCAGGTTGACGCGTTTAACTTTGAGAATATCCGCGGTATGAAAATGCGGGTTATTACATACGGTGCGACTCTGCAAAGCGTTTTAATAACCGATAAAGGCGGAAAAGAGCGGGATATTCTTCTCGGCTTTGACGATATGAAGGGCTTTGAGGAACGCCACGATTTTCAGGGAATGATAGTAGGACCGGTTGCGAACAGAATTTCTGCCGGCGGACTCACCATTGACGGAAAAAAGGTTCCCGTTACCACCACAAACGGAGATGTTACTCTGCACAGCAACGGCGACTTTTCAACCGCGGTCTGGAACGCCGTTATAGTTGACAGCGACTCGGTTGAGCTTACATATTTAAGTCCCGATTTGAAAGAGGGTTTCCCCGGCAACAAAAATGCCACCGTCCGCTACACTCTTACGGACAATAACGAGATAATTATTGACTACACAGCGGTTTCCGACAAGAAAACCGCCTTCAACATCACAAACCACGCCTATTTCAACTTAAAGGGATATGACAAGGGAACAATCCTTGACCACACTCTGTGTGTAAATGCAGACGCCTTTACACCCATGAACTCGGAGCTTCTCCCCACCGGAGAAATCCGTCCCGTCGAGGGAACTCCCTTTGATTTCAGAACTCCTAAGGAAATCGGCCGGGATATAGGCGCCGATGACGAACAGCTCGCCGCCGGAAACGGCTATGACCACAACTTCTGCATTAACGGCTACAACGGCAAGCTGCGCGAGGCAGCATTTGCAGTTTCTCCCGACGGTGTAAAGTTGGAATGCTTTACAGATATGCCGGGCATGCAGCTTTATGTCGGCAATTTCCTTTGCGGAAAAGAGGGTAAAAACGGCGTCCCGATGGATTTCAGAACAGGCTTCTGCCTTGAAACCCAGTACTATCCCAACGCCACAAACACTCCCTCGTTTGTAAACTGCGTTTTTGACGCCGGCGAAACGATGAAATCCACTACAATTTATAAGGTTACAGTATAAAGGAAGGTTTAATATGGAAGAAATGCAAAAACAGAGAATTTATCTGGCCGCTTTGGTTTACAACCGCACCGGCGTTCTGCTGAGAGTGGCAGGACTTTTCGCCCGCCGCGGTTACAATGTTGTAAGCCTTACGGTTTCGGAAACCGAAAGTCCCGAATTTTCGAGAATGACGATTGTTTCCGATGTGGAGCCTTACAAATTTACTATGGTTGAACAGCAGCTTTCCCGTCTGGAAGATGTTATTAAGGTTGCCCGTCTTGACGCGGAGCACCTTATTTCTTCGGAGCTGCTGCTTATAAAGGTACACGCCCTTAACAAAGACAGGACAAGAGTTCTGAAAACAATCAACGGCTTCGGCGCAAAGGTTAAGGATATAGGACACACGACAATAACAGCCGAGCTTACCGGTCTTTCTTCGCTTATCGACACATTCATAGGCAAGATGACCAAATACGGAATTATTGAGCTTTCCCGTTCGGGACTTACCGCGCTTTCAAGCGGAGACAAGAGTATTAAAGGAGATGAATAATCATGGCAATGACCATGACGCAGAAAATTTTAGCCGCTCACGCGTCACTTGACGAGGTTAAGGCAGGCCAGCTTATAAATGTACGCCTTGACCTGGTTATGGGCAACGATGTTACAAGCCCGGTGGCCATAAACGAGATGAAATCAAAAGGCTTTAAAAATGTATTTGACAAGGACAAAATCGCCCTTGTTATGGACCATTTCACCCCTAACAAGGACATTAAATCCGCCGAGCACTGCAAGCAGGTAAGGCAGTTTGCCGGCGAATACAGCATCAAAAACTTTTTTGATGTCGGTCAGATGGGAATCGAACACGCTCTGCTTCCCGAAAAGGGACTTGTAATTTCCGGCGACACGGTTATAGGCGCGGACTCGCACACCTGCACATACGGAGCGCTGGGCGCGTTTTCAACGGGCGTAGGCTCAACAGATATGGCCGCCGGTATGATTTCCGGAATGGCGTGGTTTAAAGTTCCCTCGGCAATCAAAGTTGTTGTTACCGGAAAAATGGGAAAATATGTAAGCGGAAAAGACCTTATACTTCACCTTATCGGTATGATAGGCGTTGACGGCGCGCTGTACCGTTCGCTTGAATTTACCGGTGACGGAATAGCGAACCTTTCAATGGACGACCGTTTCTGTATTGCCAACATGGCGATTGAGTGCGGAGCCAAAAACGGAATTTTCCCCGTTGACGAGAAAACTCTTCAATATATGAAAGGCAGAACAGACCGCGAGCCCGTTATTTTTGAAGCCGATGAGGACGCCGAGTATGACGAGGTTATAAACATCGACCTTTCCGAGCTTAAACCCACGGTTGCTTTTCCGCATCTGCCCGAAAACGCGCGCACGGTTGACAGTATAGAAAAAGTATATATTGACCAGGCTGTTATAGGCTCCTGCACCAACGGCAGAATTGAGGATATGCGCGCCGCCGCTGAAATTTTAAAAGGCAGAAAAGTTCAGCCGAATGTAAGGACAATAGTTATTCCCGCCACTCAGAATATTTATCTTCAATGTATAAAAGAAGGTCTTGCCGAAATATTCGTTGAGGCAGGCGCTGTTTTCTCGACTCCCACATGCGGGCCGTGCTTAGGCGGTCACATGGGTATTCTTGCCGCCGGTGAAAAGGCTGTTTCGACAACCAACCGCAACTTTGTAGGCAGAATGGGTCACCCCGAAAGCGAAGTTTATCTTGCAAGTCCCTACACCGCCGCCGCCAGCGCGGTTCTGGGATATATCGGCACTCCCGATATGCTTTAAGGAGGTTTTTACAATGAAAATTCAAGGTTCTGTACATAAATACGGCGACCATGTTGACACCGATGTTATTATCCCCGCCAGATACCTGAACACTGCGGACCACAAGGAGCTTGCCGCTCACTGTATGGAGGATATTGACAAGGATTTTGTCAATAATGTTAAGGAGGGCGATTTAATCGTCGCCGGCGTGAACTTCGGCTGCGGCTCTTCCCGCGAGCACGCTCCGATTGCCATAAAGGCTTCCGGCGTTTCCTGCGTTATTGCCAAAACTTTCGCAAGAATTTTTTACCGCAACTCGTTAAACATAGGTCTGCCTATTCTTGAATGTCCCGAAGCCTGTGACGCTATTGAATCCGGCGACGAGGTTTCGGTGGATTTTGACAAGGGAATTATAACCGACATCACTAAGGGCGTTTCATTTAAAGCGCAGCCCTTCCCCGAATTTATACAGAATATTATTTCAAAGGGCGGGCTTCTGGCTTCTTTGAAATAAGCTTTGCTTTTTCTTTCTTCCGTCCGCACACAAAGGCGATATCTTCATAATATGTATTGAAGGTTACAACAAACAGCCTTTGGAAGGGAGGAAAAAAGTAATGTGTAATTTCTTCGGAAACAATTCTCTGTTAATTCTCATCATCATCATAATTCTTCTTACAGACGGCAACTGCGGCTCCAAGTGCAACGACTGCGGCTGCACAAGATACAACGACTGCTGCTGAGTTTTATGACGGCTTGTGAAAAATAAATGATATTAAAGCGGGCGGTGTTTTTGCACTGCCCGCGTTTTTTAAGGAAACACTATGCAGGAGATTACTGACAACAAAAAAGAAAACGCTCTGCTGCTGTGCGCTGACACCGGCGATTTTGACGCGGAGGCCTCGGCCGCCGAGCTTGCCATGCTTGCCGAAAGCGCCGGAGCCGAAGTTCAGGGCACTATAATTCAGCGCCGCGCGGCTCCTGACAGCGCGACATATATAGGAAAAGGCAGGCTCAGCGAAGCAAGGCTGTTTTGCCAGAACCGCGATGTTGACCTTATTATCTGCGACGGCGAGCTTTCACCCTCTCAGATACGCAACATAGAAAATTTTACCGAAGTACGGGTTATCGACCGCACGCAGCTTATTCTGGATATATTCGCCATGAGAGCGAAAAGCAGAGAAGGCAAGCTGCAAGTGGAAGCGGCTCAGCTTAAATACGCTCTGCCGAGGCTTTCCGGCAAGGGAAAATCCCTTTCAAGATTAGGCGGAGGCATTGGTACGAGAGGTCCCGGAGAAAGTAAGCTCGAAAGCGACAGGCGCCACATTATGCGGCGGCTGCACGCTCTGGAAGAACAGCTTGAAGCCATTGACAAACGCCGTTCGCTTTTAAGGCAGAGGCGCGAGAAAAACAGCGTCACAACGGTAGCTCTCGTAGGCTACACAAACGCCGGAAAATCCACGCTTATGAACGCTCTTACAGACGCGGGCGTACTTGCCGAGGACAAGCTGTTCGCCACGCTCGACCCCACTTCAAGAAAGCTCACCCTGCCGGGCGGTCAGTCGGTTATGCTCATTGACACCGTAGGTTTTGTCAGCCGTTTGCCGCACGATCTGGTAAACGCCTTTAAATCAACCCTTGAAGAAGCGGCTCAGGCGGATATTATACTTAATGTCTGCGACGCCTCAGACGAAAAATGCGCCGACCATATTGAAATAACCTCCGGAATTTTAAAGGAGCTGGGCGCGGACCCTGACAGCATTATTACCGTTATGAACAAATGCGACAAGTCGAGCAATATTTTTGAGCTTCTGCCCTTCGGCAAAACCGTTATGATAAGCGCCTTAAAAGGAATTAACCTTGATTTGCTGTTAAAGGAAATTGAAGGCTGCCTTAAAACGGGAACGGCGGTAATGAAGCTGCTTATTCCCTTTACAGACGGCAAAGCCGCCGGGGAATTAAGAAACTGCGCGAAAGTGCTGAGCGAGGAATTCACGCCTGACGGAACGCTTATGACAGTATCAATAAGCGCTGACAGGGCAAACGATTTCTTAAAATACACAGTAGAATAAGTGAGAAAATAAAAGTAGCCGCAGTCGGCTGCTTTTATATATTTTATCCAAAAAATTTATTGACCTATTAAAAAATATGAGTTAAAATAATTAAAAACAGGTTTTGAGGTGACAGCTTTGGCGGAAACACTTAAAAAGGAAAAGGGAAGATATGTAGGTAAAAGCGAATTTGTTTTTTACCTTATGGCAGTATTTTTTTACACCACAATGACAGGTATGGTGGCAAGCTACAAGCAGGCGTATTTTGTAAATGTTTTGCAGCTGCAAAAAGAGGAAATTTCCTTTTACAACACTGTGCTTAGCATTGCGGCGTTTTTAATCAGCTTTTTTTCGGCTCTTTACATTGACGGTCACAAGCCCTCGGCAAAAGGAAAATTCCGCCCGATAGGCGCTTACACGGCTATACCCTGCGCCATAGCAACCGTACTTACATTTATCTCGCCGAAAAGCGTGCCGGTTACAATACTTATGATTTATCTTATTACAGTAGGTATAGCGCAGTCAATCGCTACGCAGTTCGGCAATGTATTTAACCTGGTGGCTTTCGTTATGACTCCCGACTCAAAAGAGCGCGACCAGGTGATTTCTTTCCGCTCAATTTCAAGCGCCATAGGCAATTCCGCTCCGCTTGTAATTGTTCTTGTAATAGGCTTTATTACCGACAACGAGGAATACCAGTACATAGCGGGCGCTTCGGTATGCGCGGTAATGGGCGCGATTACCATGCTTATAGGTATGAAAATGATTAAAGAACGCACCGTTTACAGCGTGGAGAAGAAAAATCCCCTTGTAGGATTTAAAGATGTTATCAAAAACAAGTACGCATGGGTTATCATTATAAGCGATTTTCTTAAAAATTTCAGGCAGATTGCCACATACATGGGCGTTTTCCTTGCCGCCGCTCTGCTTGGCAGCACAAGCAAATACCTTTTCTTCGGACTTCCCACGGGAATAGGCACGGCTGTGGGAATGCTTGTAATAAACTTCCTTTTAAAGAAATTCAACGCGAAACAGCTCTACATAGCGTCCGGAATATACTCGGTCTGCGCCAACGCTCTCGCTTTCGCGGTGGGATACTTATACTTTACCTCGCCGTCGGCGGTTTTGCAGATACTGTTTATAGTTATGCTGTTCTTTATAGGACTGCAATTCGGCGCTTCCAATCTGCTGCCCTCTATGTTCCAGGCAGATGTGCTTGAAGACATTGAACTTAAAACGGGGAAAAGACTTGACGCCAGCCTGCCCTTTATTATAGGTCTGGGCACCACAATAAGCGGCACCATAGCGGGAGCGGTTGCGCCTTACATTCTGCTGGGTGAAGGCTCGATTATCAAATACATTCAGCCTATGGAGGGCATTTATCCCGAACAGACGGCTTACACAAAAATCGCCATGCTGTTCTTCTACACCGTATTCCACGGCATTATGATGCTGCTGGCGGGTATCCCCTTCTTCTTCTACAAGCTGACAGGCAAGAGAAAAGAGGAAATTCATACTGCTCTTTTAAAACAGCGCGAGGAGCTTAAAACCGCCCAAAACGGATAAAATCGTTTTAAAACCGTATAAATATAGTAAGCCGCCCGAAAGGGCGGCTTATTTAATGCTATTGAATTAACGGCAAGATACCCGAAAAGGAAAAAATCAGGAACCGCTTTTTTCTTTTGGCTCACCCGCCCGGGAAAAGACGCAGCCGCAGTAATTCTGGCGGTAAAGATTATATATACGGCTTAACTCAATAGACCTTTTAAAGCCTTCCTTTTTCTTAAAATCGGACGGCAGAAATGAAACGCCGTATTCTTTCGCCAACTCCTCGCCTATTTCATTGATTTTACGGGCGTTTTTAAGCGGACTTATGGTGAGCGTTGTTGTGAAATAATCAAAGCCGCCCTGACAAGCCGTTTGCGCCGCCTTTAAAAGGCGCAGTCTGTAACAGGCGAAACAGCGCTCGCCTCCCTCGCGGCAGTCTTCAAGTCCCCTGACGCTTTCATAAAATTTTTCGCTTTCAAAGTCACAGTCAATAAACTTTACGGGATATTTAACGGGCATTTCTCGAATAAGCCTTAAAAGCTCGGATTTGCGGTGGGCGTACTCCTCTTCGGGGTAAATATTGGGATTGTAAAACAGCACTGTTATCTCAAAATATTCCGACAGATATTCAATGCAGTAGCTGCTGCACGGAGCGCAGCAGCAATGCAGAAGCAATTTCGGCGCCGAATCAAGATTTTTTATTATTTTTTCCAGTTCTTTGCTGTAATTTCTGTTTTCCAATGCTTATCACCTGAAAATCCCGTTCTTGCGAACGGGATTTAAAAATTACTGTTCCTTTTCTTTTTCCCTGCGCTCACGGCGCGTTGCGCCCTGAGGTTCTTCGGGCTGCTGTTTCGGCTGCGGCATAATTTCAACCTTGACCTTGCCTATTCTGCGCTCCTCTACATTAAGAACGGTGAACTTTACATTTTCAAAAACGACCTCGTTCATTTCACCGTCCTGAGGCAGAAAGCCGAGAACGCTTATAATATATCCCCCTATGGTGTCATAATCGCCCTCAGGGAATTTTTTGCCGATATGTTCCTCAACCTCTTCGATATCCGTTATACCGTCAACCGTAAAGGTTGTATCGTCAATTATTGAAAACTCGTCGGACTCCTGGTCGTACTCGTCCTGAATATTGCCCACAATCGCCTCGACAATATCTTCAAGGGTAACTATGCCGGCGGTGCCGCCGTACTCGTCAACTACAACGGACATCTGAATATGCTTTTCGGTCATCTCGGAAAACAGCTCGCCGCAGCGTTTGGTTTCGGGAACATAATACGCCTCGCGCATCATATCCTTTATACTCTTTGTTTTCGGAAGAGAAGAGCCGACATATTTAAGAAAGTCCTTGATATAGATAATGCCCACTATATTGTCGGGGTCTTCCTCATATACGGGTATTCTCGAAAATCCGTTCTCCATTGAGAGCTTGACCGCCTCGGCAAGAGGCTCCTCAACATCAATGCAGACCATATCGGTTCTGTGCGTCATAATATCGGCAACATCCATATCGTCAAACTCAAAGATGTTGTCAATCATCTCTTTCTGGGAATCCTCGATAACGCCTTTTTCGCCGCCCACATCGACCATCATTCTGATTTCCTCTTCGGTTACAACCTCTTCGTCGGCGTGGGGGTCAATGCCGATAAGCCTTAACACTCCGTTAGTAGAAAGCGACAGCAGTTTTACAACGGGCTTTGTGACCTTCGCTACAAACAAAAGCACGGGCGCCGCCATAAACGCCATTTTTTCGGATTTCTGCATGGCTATCTTCTTAGGCACCAGTTCGCCGAGCACCAGCGAGAAATACGACATAATCAGCGTGATGATTACGGTTGAAAAGCCGCTGATTACTCCCGACGGAATTACATTGGCAACCGGAGTTTCCGAAATTGCGTCGGCCAGCATTACCGCAAAGGACTGTGCCGCGCTCGCCGATGTGAGAAATCCCGCCAGGGTTACGCCGATCTGAATTGTTGACAAAAACGAACTTGAGCTTTTTGTAAGCTTCTGAATCTGCTTCGCCTTTTTGTGCCCTGCCTCAGCCATTTTCTCGATTTTGTTATCGTTTAAAGAAATGACCGCTATCTCGGACATAGCGAAGAACGCATTGACAAATATCAATGCAAATAGGATTACTATTTGTAAAATAATACTCCCGGGGTCTGCGTCCATAGACTTAACCTCTCCTTTAAAATAATAAAATAGATATATAAAATATCAGTATGTATTATATAACAACCCGGCTGTTTAGTCAAGTACGCGCCCCTTACTTGCCCGGGAGCGCTTTTATAACTGCATTATCACCAAAAAACAGCGTTAAAACCGTTCAAATTTTCCATTTATAATCTATTTACTTTTTATACTTAAAGTGATAACATATTATTTGTATGATTATGTCATTACCATAATACATAATTCCATCAAGGAGGAAATAAAAATGGCAGAAAAAAAGACCCCCATAGTCAGAAAATCAAAGACTATGGACGGTAATACCGCCGCCGCGCATGTGTCATACGCATTCACGGAAGTTGCCGGTATTTACCCAATCACTCCGTCAAGCCCTATGGCGGACTATGTTGACCAGTGGTCGGCACAAGGCCTTAAAAACATTTTCGGCACACAGGTCCGCGTTGCCGAGATGCAGTCCGAGGCAGGCGCCGCAGGTACCGTTCACGGTTCCCTCGCGGCAGGCGCGCTCACCACAACCTATACGGCTTCTCAGGGACTTCTTCTTATGATTCCCAACATGTACAAGATAGCCGGTGAGCTTCTTCCCACAGTATTCCATGTTTCGGCGCGCTGCGTCGCTTCGCACGCTCTTAACATTTTCGGCGACCATTCAGATGTTTATGCCTGCCGTCAGACAGGTTTCGCCATGCTTGCCGAAGGAAATGTTCAGGAGGTTATGGACTTGGGCGCGGTTGCTCACCTTGCGACTATTGAAAGCCGCGTTCCCTTCCTCAACTTCTTTGACGGTTTCCGCACCTCGCACGAAATCCAGAAAATCAAAATCTGGGATTTTGACGACCTTAAAGAAATGTGCAATATGGACGCTGTCAAGGCGTTCCGTAAACGCGCTCTCAACCCCGAGCACCCCGTAATGCGCGGTTCTCACGAGAACGGCGACATCTTCTTCCAGCACAGAGAGGCCTGCAACAGCTATTATGAGGCTGTTCCCGCCGTTGTTGAGAAGTATATGGACAAGGTTAACGAGAAGCTCGGCACTGACTACAAGCTCTTTAACTACTACGGCGCTCCCGACGCTGAAAGAGTCATCATAGCTATGGGCTCAGTATGCGATGTCGCCGAAGAGGTTATTGACTATCTTACCGCAAAGGGCGAAAAAGTAGGTCTTGTTAAAGTTCGTCTTTACAGACCTTTCTCGGCCGCAAAGTTCTGCGAAGCTATCCCCGCGACCGCGAAAAAGATTGCCGTTCTTGACAGAACAAAGGAGCCCGGCTCCATAGGCGAGCCTCTCTTCCTTGATGTTATCGCCGCTCTCAACGAGATGGGCAGAACCGCTAAGGTCTGCGGCGGCAGATACGGACTCGGCTCAAAGGATACTCCTCCTTCAAGCATTTTCGCCGTATATGAGCATCTTAACAAGGAAACTCCCGAAAGACAGTTCACAATCGGCATCAACGATGATGTTACTCACCTCTCGCTTGAAGAAAAGCCCTCGCCCAACACGGCGGCAGAAGGCACAATCGAGTGCAAGTTCTGGGGTCTCGGCGGTGACGGTACTGTCGGCGCCAACAAGAACTCCATCAAAATCATCGGCGACCACACCGACAAATATGTTCAGGCTTATTTCCAGTATGACTCAAAGAAGACCGGCGGTATAACAATATCCCATCTTCGTTTCGGCGACAAGCCCATTAAGAGCCCCTACTACATAAACAAGGCTGACTTTGTTGCCTGCCATAACCCCTCCTATGTTGAAAAGGGTTACAAGATGGTTAACGATGTTAAACCCGGCGGCGTATTCCTTATCAACTGCCAGTGGGACGAGGCTGAGCTTGCCGACAAGCTCAACGCTCAGACAAAGCAGTACATTGCCAAGAACAATGTTCAGCTTTACACCGTTAACGCTATCGACCTTGCCGCCGAAATCGGACTCGGCAAGAGAACAAACACAATTCTTCAGGCGGCTTTCTTCGCTCTTGCCAATGTTCTTCCAAAGGACGAGGCAATTCAGTACATGAAAGACGCCGCGACAAAATCCTTCCTCAAAAAAGGTCAGGATATTGTTGATATGAACCACAAGGCGATTGACGCAGGCTTCGGCGCGTTCAAGAAAATCAATGTTCCCGCCGAGTGGGCAAACGCTGTTGACAATGCCGCCGCAGAGGCCGAGGACGGTCCCGCAAAGCTTGTCAAGATGGTTGACAGCATTATGAAGCCCGTCGGAAAGATGGACGGCGACTCTCTGCCTGTTTCCGCCTTTGTTGACCACGCTGACGGTACATTCGAGCAGGGCGCTTCCGCTTATGAGAAGCGCGGCGTTGCGGTTATGGTTCCCGAGTGGAACGGCGCTACCTGCGCGCAGTGCAACAAGTGCGCTTATGTTTGCCCGCACGCCACAATCCGTCCCTACGCTCTCAATGCTGAGGAGGCCGCCGGCGCTCCCGAATGCGCAACAATCGTTGACAAGAAGGGCAAGGGCAAAGATGTTTACAAATATTCGCTCGCCGTTTCTCCGCTGGACTGCATGGGCTGCGGCGTGTGCATAGGCGTTTGTCCCACAAACTCCCTTAAAATGGTTCCCAGAGAGAGCCAGGACTACAAGCAGGAAGCCTTCAACTATATGGTTAAGAATGTTTCCGTTAAAGAGGACCTTGCCAATAACACCGTTATCGGAAGCCAGTTCAAGACTCCGCTTCTTGAATTCTCCGGCTCCTGTGCGGGCTGCGCCGAGACCTCTTACGCAAGACTTATCACACAGCTCTTCGGCGACAGAATGTATATTTCCAACGCCACAGGCTGTTCTTCAATCTGGGGCGGCCCTGCCGCTACATCACCCTACACCGTCAACAAGGACGGTCACGGTCCCGCTTGGGCAAACTCGCTGTTTGAGGACAACGCCGAGCACGGCTTCGGTATGTATCTCGGACAGAAGGCTGTCAGAAACCGTCTTATCGCTGAGGTAAAGGAAATTGCCGCCGGCGAGAACGCTCCCGAAAATGTTAAGGCTGCCTGCAACGCATACCTTGACACTCTTGAGGACGGCGAAAAGAACGGCGAGGCTTCAAAGGCTCTTGTTGAGGCTCTGAAAGCTCTTGACTGCGACTGCGAGACACGCAAAGATATTCTTGAAAACAGCGAATACCTTTCAAAGAAATCCATCTGGATATTCGGCGGCGACGGCTGGGCATACGACATCGGCTTCGGCGGTGTTGACCATGTTCTTGCTTCCGGCGAAGATGTCAACATAATGGTATTTGACACCGAGGTTTACTCAAACACCGGCGGTCAGGCTTCCAAGGCTTCCAATATCGGTCAGGTTGCTCAGTTCGCGGCGGCAGGTAAAGCGGTTGCCAAGAAGAGCCTTGCCGAAATCGCTATGAGCTACGGTTATGTATATGTTGCTCAGATTGCCATGGGCGCCGACCAGAACCAGACCATCAAGGCTCTTACAGAGGCTGAGGCATATCACGGTCCTTCAATCGTTATCGCCTACGCTCCCTGCGAGATGCACTCCATCAAGGGCGGTATGGTTAACTGCCAGGCTGAGATGAAGAAGGCTGTTGACTGCGGTTACTGGAATATGTTCCGCTACAACCCCGCGCTTAAAGCCGAGGGCAAGAATCCGTTCACAATCGACAGCAAGGAAGCTACCACAAGCTACCGCGACTTCATTATGAACGAAGCCCGTTATTCGGCTCTTTCACGCGCGTTCCCCGAAAGAGCGGAAGTTCTCTTCACCAAGGCGGAAGACACCGCCAAGGCGAGATACGAGCATCTTATGCGTCTTAAAGCGCTCTATGCTCCCGCGGAAGAATAATTCCGGAACTTAATAATTTACGGCAGGAAAAGCAATTTTCCTGCCGTTTTTTGTTTATTCATTTTGTGAGAAATCTATGCCGCAAAAGGGCGGCTAAGCTGAATTTCAGCGAGCCGGAAAGCGGTAATGTTAAACTTATTGAAACAAGCCGTAAAGCGTATTGAAAGCGCGCGTTCGGGCAAAAAAACTCCTCTTCCGGAAAAGGAAGAGGGAAAATTTTTATTTTGTTTTCAGGAAAGCTATGTAGGCGTAAATCGGTATTGCGAGGAAAAACACCCACGCTACCGCCCAGGCGTCCAAGAACAAGCCTGCCGCAAGGAACAAGATAACGGCTATCAAAGCGACCGTTGAAGTAAACAGCATTGCCGCTATTCTTTTGCTCTTTCCTAAAAGCAGCGACAGCGCCGCAGTAAGCACAAGCGGAATAAGCAGGAATAAAAGCCAAGCCGGGTGCCAGTAGCCGGTAGCAAAGCCAACCGCTACAAACAGCGCTACGATTATCAGCGTGAAAACGGGAAAAATCTTCAAGAGCTTTTTGCCTTTAAGCTGCATAGCGTTAAGCTCTGCTTTTTTCTTTTCGGCTTTTTCGGGCTCCTCGGCTTTTTCAGGCTCGGCCGCGCCAATAAGCTCATCGAGTGAAACGCCGTAGATTTTAGCGAGCGCCACAAGATTATCTGTGTCCGGAGACGCCTCGGCGCGCTCCCATTTTGAAATTGACTGGCGGCTGAGTCCCAGCTTTTCCGCCAGAGCCTCCTGAGAATAGCCGTTCTCTTTTCTTAGCTGAACCAATCTGTCCGCAAGTTTAATATTCATAAATTACCTCCTGTAATTTTATCCGTTTTGCTCGACTCCCGTAAGCCTGTCCTGATTTTCCGCCCAATATGACGAATGTTCCTCATAAGTTGATGAAAAATAAGACTCGTAAGGCTCCACAGTTCCGATTATAAAGTAAAGATAGTCGGTATCGGCAGGACTTATAGCCGCCTCAATAGACGGCATTCCGGGATTGCAGATAGGACCCGCCATAAGCCCTTCGCACCGGTAGGTATTATAATAGTATTTATAATAGTCAAGTTTATCGGGATATATAGGCTCAATAACTCCCGTACAATATTTTATAGTGGGGTCGCACTGAAATTTCATTCCCGTTTTAAGCCTGTTGTGAAGCACTGAGGATATAAGCGGCCTTTGCTCGTTGGAATAGGCTTCTTTTTCGATAAGCGAAGCCATTGTAAGAATTTCGTGCAGATTATAGCCGCTCTGCTCTACCATCTGCATAAACGCGGAACCAAAAACCGACTTTGTTCCGTTAAGGAAAATTTTTATAATATCCTGTGCCGTAGAGCCTTCGGGAATATCATAGGTAAGTGGGAAAAAGTAACCTTCAAGGTAAAAGCAAACATTTTCGGCGTTCTGCAAATCGCTTAAAAATGAATACTGCGAAAGGTCGAGCCACTCGGTATATGTCTGAGCCGCCTCAATAAACTCCTCGGAGGTGCAAAATCCCTTTTCCTCAATAAGCCACGAAATACGCACAAGAGTATAGCCCTCGGGTATTGTCACCTTTACGGTTGATGCCTGAGCGGAGCTTTGCCCGTCTCCCTCGGAAACTACCTGTCCGTTCTCTATATATGTTCCTGTTTTGTCCTCATTCTCTTGACCGTCGCAGGAGGTTATTCCCGCGGCGATACAAAAGACAAGGAGTAGAGCTACAATTTTTTTAAACATTTTGGGCCTTTCTTTCCTTTGGTTTATTCCCCGTTTTAACAACCTTGGTAAAATAAATTGCCAACAGCGGAATATCCGCCAATATCCACGCAAAGGGCGAAGCCAGGCAAATTCCCGTAAACCCGAAAATTGACGAGAGCACCCATGCCGCCAAAATTCTTCCGAGAAGCTCCGCGGCGCCTGCCATCATTGAAACATAGCTTTTGCCGAGCCCTTGAAGAGTATTTCTGAAAACGAACAGTACCGCAAGGAAGAAGTAAAACACGGCGATTACCTTTAAATAAGACTGCGCCGCCCACAGCGCTTTTGTGTTTTCGCTGTCCAGGAAAATGCGGGCGATTTTCTCGCCCCCGACAAACAGCACCGCCGCCATTACTACGGAGAGCGCGCCCGAAAAAATCATGGCGCTCGCCGTGCCTTTACGCACTCTGTCCATTCTTCCGGCGCCGTAATTCTGCCCTGCGTAAGTAGCGCAGGCGACTCCCGTAGCCGAAAGAGGTATATTAGCAAGCTGTTCCGGTTTATTCGCCACGGTAAACCCTGCTACAACATCGGAGCCGTAGGTATTTATTGTACTTTGCAGCACCATTGAGCCTATGGCTGTTATTGAAAATTGCAGCGACATGGGTATTCCCATTTTCATCATCAGAACAGCTGTTGATTTCCTGATTATAAAATCCCGCCTGCCGATTAAGAGTATATCCTTTCTTTTGACGATATACGCCGCGCACATTACGCACGAGGCAAGCTGGGAAAGCACGGTGGAAACGGCCGCTCCGGCCACTCCCATTTTAAAATAAACTATTGTCACATAGTTTAAAACTACATTTGCAAGCGCGCAAACCGTTAGAAATTTAAGGGGCGCTTTGCTGTCGCCGAGCGCTCTGAGTATTCCGGCAAGCACATTGTAAACCGTTGATACTATTATTCCCGCATAAATGATAGATACATAAGTATATGCGTCGTCAAAAATATTTTCCGGCGTTCCCATAAGGCGCAGAACGGGTTTCATAGCCGCAAAGGAAACAGCCGTAACTGCAAGACTTGTTATTACGGTGAGCGAAATTGCGTTGCCGGCGTAATGGTTGGTAAGTTTTCTGTCGCCCGCCCCGAAGCTCTGAGCCACCGGAATTGCAAATCCGCCGGTTACGCCCATGGCAAAACCTACAAGCAGGCTGTTCATAGGCCCGACCGCTCCGACCGCCGCAAGCGCGTCATCGGAAATATATCTGCCGACTATATATGTATCCGCAAGATTGTAGAACTGCTGCACTATTCCCGAAAGCATTACGGGAACGGCAAAGGTTATTATTATTTTCAACGGGTTGCCCGTTGTCATATTTCCGGTTCTGTTTTTAGCCATAAGATTATTTGCCTTATATTAAGGGACGGGGAATATGCGAAGATATTCCGCGTCCCTTTACCGATTTAAAAATCAATATTTCTTTCTTGCCACATAAGAGGTATGAAGAATTTCATGCGCCTTATGGCTGCCGGGTTTGCCGAGATACTCGGTATAAAGAGCCTTGACGTTCTCATTCTCATGGGACTTTCTCTTTGTATTGTTTCTGTCGGCTGTGTAAAGAGCCTCGGCTCTTCTCGCCTTCAAATCAACAAAGTTTCTTACAACTGCGGGCTGGATAGGCTGACCGCCGCCGTTGATGCAGCCGCCGGGGCATCCCATTATCTCAATAAAGAGATAGCCGCTGTCGCCCGCTCTTACCTTATCCATAAGAACCTTGGCGTTCTTTGTTCCGCTGGCTACGGCAACTTTTACCTTTTTGCCGCCCACATCATATTCGGCTTCCTTAACTCCCTGCATTCCGCGTACTTCGGTGAAATCTACGCTTTCAAGCTCTTTGCCCGTAAGCTTTTCAACCGCGGTA
Organism: uncultured Clostridia bacterium; assembly: GCA_944380765.1. Lineage (GTDB taxonomy): Bacteria > Bacillota > Clostridia > Oscillospirales > Acutalibacteraceae > Fimenecus. The sequence goes on along the minus strand of CALWIO010000007.1, from coordinate 38,453 downwards.
CGAAGCGCGGCTTCCATAACGCCGCCGGAGGCGCCGAAAATTGTACCCGCGCCCGTGCTCTCGCCGAAGGGTGAGTCAAACTGCTCGTCGGGCAGGTGACGGAAGAAAATTCCCGCGTTCTCAATCATTCTCACAAGCTCTCTGGTAGTAATGGCGATGTCAACATCGGGATAACCGGAAGCCGCCTGATTGTCACGCTTTGTTTCAAACTTTTTGGCTGTGCAGGGCATTATTCCCACAACTACCATATTTGCCGGGTCAATTCCCATCTTCTCGGCATAGTAAGTTTTCATTGTGGCGCCGAACATCTGCTGAGGAGATTTGCAGGTTGAAAGGTGCGGTATCTGGTCCGGATAGTAATGCTCGCAGTACTTAATCCAGCCGGGCGAGCAGGAAGTAATCATAGGCAGCACGCCGCCGTTCTGAATACGCTCAACCAGCTCGTTTGCCTCCTCAATAATTGTAAGGTCGGCCGCAAAATCCGTATCGAAAACCTTATCAAATCCGAGTCTGCGAAGCGCGGCTACCATTTTGCCCTCGACATTTGTGCCGATGTGCATTCCGAAAGCCTCGCCGAGAGTGGCGCGGATTGAAGGAGCGGTGTTTACGATAACAAACTTGTCGGGGTCGTTGATTGCCGCCAGAACCTTATCGGTATCGTCCTTTTCAACGATAGCGCCGGTCGGGCAGTTTACTATGCACTGCCCGCAGGAAATGCAGGAAACATCCGCTAAGTCCTTATCAAAGGCGGAGCTTACATGGGTATCAAATCCTCTGGCGTTTACGCCGATTACCGATATTGCCTGCTGGTCGCAAGCGGCAATGCAGCGGCGGCAGAGTATGCACTTGTTGTTATCCCTTACCATGTGGGCGGCCGAATCGTCGAAATTGTAATGGACAATCTCGCCCTCGTAACGGTTTACATCGTCAACGCCGAACTCCTTGCAGAGCTTTTGCAGCTCGCAGTTTCCGCTGCGCACGCAGGAAAGGCATTTTTTATCGTGTGTTGAAAGAAGAAGTTCAAGCGTGAGTTTTCTTGAATGTCTTACTCTTTCGGTGTTGGTGAATATTTCCATTCCCTCGTTTACGGGGAACACACAGGCGGCTACAAGGCTTCTTGCGCCCTTTACCTCAACCATACACATACGGCAGGCGCCGATTTCGTTGATGTCTTTAAGATAGCAAAGGGTGGGAATTTCTATACCTGCATACCGCGCGGCTTCAAGGATTGTGCTTCCCTGAGGAACGGAATAGGCTTTATTGTTAATTTTAACATTTACTGTTTCCATAATCAGGCAGCTCCTTACTTTTTAACTACGGCGCCGAATCTGCATGTGTCCATACATACGCCGCACTTGATGCATTTTTCTTTGTCGATACTGTGAATTTCCTTAACCGCTCCGCTGATAGCGCCGACCGGGCACTTTCTCGCGCAGGCAGTACAGCCCTTACATTTTTCAGCGTCGATTGAGTAGCTGACGAGCTTCTTGCAGACGCCGGCGGGGCAGGTCTTGTCAACAATATGAGCAACATATTCATCACGGAAGAATTTAAGGGTTGCCAGCACGGGGTTGGGCGCTGTCTGGCCAAGTCCGCACAGCGAGTTCTCCTTGATGTAATAGCACAGCTCTTCGAGCTTATCAAGGTCTTCAAGAGTTGCCTTGCCGTCGGTAATCTTTTCAAGCATTTCACGAAGGCGCTTTGTTCCCACGCGGCAGGGTGTGCATTTGCCGCAGGACTCGTCAACGGTGAAATCGAGGAAGAACTTGGCGATGTCAACCATACAGTTATCCTCGTCCATTACTATAAGTCCGCCCGAACCCATCATACAGCCGATAGCCGTGAGGTTATCGTAGTCGATGGGAGTATCCATAAGCGAAGCGGGAATACAGCCGCCGGAGGGTCCGCCGGTCTGGGCGGCCTTGAACTTTTTGCCGTTGGGAATACCGCCGCCGATTTCCTCAATAATCTCACGAAGAGTAGTTCCCATGGGAATCTCGACAAGTCCGGTATTCTTGATTTTTCCGCCGAGGGCGAAAACCTTTGTTCCCTTTGACTTTTCGGTTCCCATTGACGCGAACCATTCGGCTCCGTTAAGAATAATCTGGGGAATATTCGCGAAAGTTTCAACATTGTTTTCGGTGGTGGGCTTTTTGAAAAGTCCCTTTACCGCCGGATAGGGAGGACGCGGACGAGGCTCGCCGCGGTTGCCCTCGATTGAAGTCATAAGGGCGGTTTCCTCGCCGCAGACAAACGCGCCGGCGCCGAGTCTTATATGAAGGTCAAAATCAAAGCCCGAATCAAAAATATTCTTGCCTAAAAGCCCGTACTCCCTCGCCTGGTCAATGGCTATTTGCAGTCTTTTAACCGCTATGGGGTACTCGGCTCTTACATACACATAACCCTCGGTAGCGCCTGTGGCGTAACCGCAGATTGTCATAGCCTCAACTATGCAGTGGGGGTCGCCTTCAAGCACCGAACGGTCCATGAACGCGCCGGGGTCGCCCTCGTCGGCGTTGCAGACTACATATTTCTGGTCAGCCTGATTTGCCGCAGTAAAGCTCCATTTAAGGCCTGTGGGGAATCCTCCGCCGCCTCTTCCGCGGAGTCCCGAATCCTTTACTATCTGGACAACCTGCTCGGGAGTCAGCTCTTTCAAGCATTTCGCGAGAGCCTGATAACCGTCATAGGCTATGTACTCGTCAATATTTTCCGGGTCGATTACGCCGCAGTTGCGAAGTGCGACACGGTGCTGTTTAGCATAAAAGTCGGTCTCTTTAAGTGATTTAATCTCATCGGGATGAACGGTCTCGTCATAGAGAAGTCTTGTTACTATTCTTCCCTTTAAGAGATGCTCCTCAACGATTTCGGGAACATCCTCAACCTTTACCTGCGAATAAAAGCAGCCCTCGGGATAAACTATCATAATCGGGCCTAAGGCGCAAAGTCCGAAGCAGCCTGTTCTGATAACCTTGATTTCATCGCTGAGTCCTTTTTCGGCAATCTGCGCTTCAAGCGCCTCTATAATTGCCGCACTGTTTGAAGAGGTACAACCGGTACCGCCGCAAACGAGCACATGGGAACGATACATCTTGCTTCCTCCTTATTTCTCAATTGCGCCGACGGTGTATTCCGCAACAGGGTTGCCGTTGACAATATGGTCGTTTACAACTCTGGCGACTTTATCGGCAGTCATTTTAACATAAGTTACTTTTTCCTTGCCGGGCTGAATTACCTCAACGATAGGCTCGTACTGGCACATTCCTATACAGCCGGTCTGGGTTACTGTTACGCCTTTGAGGTTTCTTTTCGCAATCTCCTCAACAAAAGCGTTGAGTACGGGTCTCGCGCCCGCGGCAATTCCGCAGGTTGCCATTCCGACAACTATTCTTACAGCGTCGTCGCCCGTATCCTCACGGACTGTCATTCTCTGCTTTGTTTTATCTCTTATAGCCATAAGTTCTTCAAGAGTTTTCATTTTGAGCACCTCCGTATAATTCGTCTGTGTTTTCTTTGATATATTCTTTTATCCATTCGGAAACCTCATAGTCCCCGAGCGGCACATCGCCCAATATGTTTTTCAGCTCTCTTGTATCCAGAGCAAACTCCCTGCCGTTTACGCTTCGGCGGTAAACAAAGTCGCGGTCGGTATTCATGGTAACAAGCATAACTACGGTTGAAGCCACATCGCCGAGGGGAGTATAATCCACGCTGTCGGTTTTAAACAGGGCTTTTACCCGCGTCCCCTCTGAAAGCCGGGACTCAATGGAAAATTCGCCGCCGGTCATTTCAGCCGCCATTTTGAAAAGCGGTATTCCCATACCGACTTTACGAGTTGTTCTGGTTGTGTAAAACGGGTCGACAACGCTCTTTACCTGTTCCTCGCTCATACCGCAGCCGTTGTCGTAAATGCCGATAAAAAGCGTATGCTCCTTAGTGTTTTCAAGCACCTCAACGGTTATCAGCGACGCGCCTGCCGATATTGAGTTCTGGGCGATATCCAAAATATTAAGCGACAGTTCCCTCATTACGCCATGTATTTTTCCAAAATGTCGGGAATATCGTCCGCTGTGAGCTTGCCGTAAACCTCATCGTTAACGGTGAGGACGGGAGCGAGTCCGCACGCGCCTATGCAGCGGCACGCTTCAAGCGAAAATCTTCCGTCTTCGGTGCATTCCTCGGGACCGATGCCGAGTTTTTCCTTGAGCTTGTCAAGAAGTTCCTGGGCTCCCTTAACATAGCAGGCTGTTCCCAGACAAACCGAGATGTTATATTCGCCCTTAGGTGAAAGCGCGAACTGCGCGTAAAAGGTTGAAACGCCGTAAACCTTTTCAAGCGGCACATCCATACCCTCCGCAATCATCACCTGAACCTCATAGGGAAGATAATCGTAAATAGCTTGCGCCTGCTGCATTACATGCATGAGCATACTCTTATCGTCCTTATTGGCTTCGATTACAGCTTTAAGCTGCGCTTCCTGCTCCGCAGTTCCCTTGAACGGAATGGAACTAATCTTTTTGAGCATTTGTGAGTTTCCTCCTTTTTAGTTCTGTAAGCCGCGATAAGGCGGCTCACCCAGCCAAAATGTATTTATGCCGCGCTTTTCAGCGCCTCGGCAAATATACTATTTGTGCATAACAGTATATAAGACGATTATAACAGAAACCTATAAAAATGTCTATCAATTTTACAAATAATTTGCAATATTGGCATTTAGCACACAATATACGGAAAATTTTATGCTTATTGGCGTATAAACGCTGTGTTTTTAAGGATTTTAGCCGCTTTTTCAAAGTTTTCGGCGCTGACCGCCGACACCGAAAAGGCTATCTGAGCCCCCTTTTCCCCGGTATCAGCCGGAATTACGGCTACTCCGGCGGCTTTGGCTCTTTGCGAAAACTCAGAAGTGCTGAACGGACAGTATATATTGCATCTTAAATAAAGAGGCGAATCCGTTTTGAGTATCTCCGCGCTGTCGCCGAACTGCTTTATAAGCTCCGCGGCAAGCAATCTGGTTTTTTGAGCGTACAGCTTCCTGGATTTTCTGATACCGGCGGCAAGATGCCCGTCGCGTATATAGCTGCAAAGGGCTATCTGGTCCGCTTTTGAAACGGTCTGGCTGTATAGCCGGCGGCGTTCTTCGTATTTTTTCATAAGGCTTTTAGGCAAAATCATAAAGCTTATGCGGATTGAAGGCAGCAGAAGCTTGGAAAAAGTTCCCAGATAAACCGTGTTCTGCCCTCCGTCAAGTCCTTGAAGCGAAGGCGTGGGGCGGTTGAAATAACGGAATTCGCTCGCATAATCGTCCTCAATAATCAGCTTGCCGCTTTTTTTTGCGTAATCGGTAAGCTCAAAGCGTTCGGCTACGCTCATTGTGCCGCCCCATGCCGAAGAATGGGAGGGGGAAACATAGAGCACTCCGCTTTTTTCGCGGCTGTCCGAAATTTTAAAGCCGTAATCACTGAAAACCGCTTTGCCCTGCATATACGCCGCATTTTCAAAATACACGGTCTTTCCCCTGCCGATTAACGGGCACAGAATATGCAGCAAGGTCTGGACTCCCGCGCCTATTACAATATTGCGCTCGCTGCACACGCAGTTGCGGCTCTGCCGTACATAAGCCGCTATTTCCTTTCTCAGCTCATACTCGCCCTGCGGCTCGCCGTAAAAAAGAAGCTCCTCGTTTCTTCTGAGGGCGCTTTTCATATATCTTCTCCACAGGCTCAAATCAAAGCTCTCCGCGTCAACTCCCGAAGAGGAAAAGTCATATTTAACAGCGTTTTTCTCGCTTTTCTCCTCCGAGACGGAATCCTCAAACACCGTGTTGCCGCCTCTTTTTGAGACATAATATCCGCTCTGTCTTTTAGGCACGACATATCCGTCGTCGCAAAGGCACATATACGCCTGCTCAACGGTAGTCTTGCTTACTCCCCTCTCCTCGGCGCAGCGGCATATTGACGGCAGACGCTCGCCCTCTTTGATGTCGCCGCTTTCAATAAGCGACTTGTAATAATCGTAAATCTGCATGTAAAGAGTTCTTCCGCTCATAAATTGTCCCCTTAAAAATTATTAAATTTATATATTTTATTAGTGACACTTTTGAGTTATTATATATCACGAAAAAGAAATTTGCAAGAGGTGACGCTCTTGAAAAGGATAGCGGTTATCAACGATATTTCCGGCTTCGGCAGATGTTCGCTGACGGCGGCAATACCCGTTATTTCGGCTATGGGCATTGAATGCTGCCCTCTGCCGACGGCGGTTTTGTCAAATCAGACGGCATACGACTCATATTACAGCGCCGACTGCACCGAACATCTTTTGCCTATAATAAAGGAATGGCGGAAGCTGGGCGCACGGTTTGACGCGGTTCTGACCGGATTTATTGCCTGTGAAAAGCAGGCGGACATAATTTCGGATTTTTTTGACAGCTTTAAGGACTCCGGCACGCTGCTTGCCGTTGACCCGATTATGGCTGATGACGGCGCGCTTTATGACTCATACAGTCTTGCCCTTTGCGAAAAAGTGAAGAGCCTCGCGAAAAAAGCCTGTTTGATTACGCCGAATCTTTCGGAGCTTTGTCTGCTCTGCAACACGGACTATAACGCCGAATTTTCAAAGGAGCCGGGCGAAGAAAGCCTGAAAAAAGCGGAGAAGCTTGCCCGCTCGCTTCTTTCGGACACGCTTAAAACCGTAATTGTAACAGGCGTCAGAAGCGGCGGTTTTATTCACAATCTTGCCGTTGAAAAAGGATTTACGCATATTTCAAAATCAAGAATTTTCGGAGCCACATATTCGGGTACGGGCGATATTTTTACCAGTATTGTATGCGGTGAAATGGTAAAGGGAAAAAGCGTTGAATACGCCGTCAGCTTTGCCGCGGCGTTTCTTGAAAAAGCCATTGAGGACACATATTTAAACGAGACCGGAGACCCCAATGACGGAATAAATTTTCAAAAATATCTTGGAGCGCTTACCTATGAATAAAAGCAAAAAACACATTATCAACATAGCGTTCACAGCCGTTTTCGCGGCTTTGACCGCCGTTATAACCTCACAGCTCAAATTATATACGGGAATAAACGAGGGGTATATTCATTTCGGCGACGGCATTATATACCTTGCCGCCTGCACACTTCCCCTGCCTTACGCGGCGGCAGCCGCCGCGGTAGGCGGAGCGGCAGCCGATATTCTGGCAGGCGCGGCGGTATGGGCTGTTCCGACCGCTGTTATAAAGGCGCTTACTACGCTGCCTTTTTCCCTTGTATTCACGCTGAAACTTACAAAAAAGCCGCAGAAAATGCTCAGCAAAGCGACTGCGTTTATGCCGTTGGTTTCCGGAGCGGTAACGATTCTCGGATATTTGGCGGCAGAAAGCGTTATGTACAGCTTTCAGACGGCTGTACTGTCCGTTTTTGGAAGTCTGGTTCAGGCTGCGGCAAGCGCGGCTGTTTATTACGCGGCGGCAGCCGCTCTTGATAAAATGAATTTTAAAACAAGGATTTACAAATCTTTATGATTCCGGAGGTATTTTTTATGGCCGATATAGTTTACACTTATGAAAACAAGGTTTATCTCAACATCACAAACGCCTGTCCCTGCCGCTGCAAATTCTGCATACGCAACAACGGCGACTCCGTAGGCGAGGCAAAAACCCTGTGGTTTGACAAGCACAGTCCCTCGTTTGAGGAAATAAAGGAAGCCCTTGACGCTTTTGACTTTTCAATATACGGCAAAAGCGTTATTTTCTGCGGTTACGGAGAGCCTACCTGCAACTATGACGCTCTTATAAAAACCGCCCGTTATCTTAAAGACCGTGGCTTTACCCTGCGCCTTAACACTAACGGGCTTTCCGACCTTATAAACAAGCGCGCCACCGCTCAGGAAATAAGTTCCCTAATTGACACGGTTTCCGTCAGCCTTAACGCTCCCACGGCGGAAAAATACAACGAGCTTTGCAGTCCCGCCTTCGGGGAGGAGTCCTTTGCCGCAATTTTGAAATTCGCTTCGGAGTGCAAAAGCTTCGGCGCAAATGTAAAAATGACGGTAGTTGATGTTATAAGCGAAGAGGATATTGAAGCCTGCCGCGAGCTTGCCGACAGCCTTTCAATTCCCCTGCGTGTGCGCACATACAGCGCGTAAACGCCGCGTATTTGTGCAGTATAACCCTCATAAAAAAATTAAGCGGACGCGCAAAGCGTCCGCTTTTTTTCGGTGCTTGACTCATTTTAAATTAAAACGCCCTGCGCTTGCGGCGGCTGCTGTTCCTCGTGGAAAAATCAAAAAGGGTAATAGACAAAGCCGCCCGATGAACGGACGGCCCTGCCTTGTAGATGTGAAAGAACGGATATTGTCTTATTAAGCGACTCCCGAACGGCTTACACTGCCGCCCGATGAATGAAGTCTTAAATGCTCGCCCCTCGCGACTGCTTTTTTGTGCTTTCTGATTCTAATTATTCTTCTTACATTGCCGACAACAATTCTCTTTACCGACTGTTCAAAAGCTATTACATCATCTTCACGGACAAGGCCGTAAAGCAAAAGGGCGATAGCCGCAAATTCTATTAAAGTTCTGAGCGCAAATCCCGCTGACATAATTATTACCTCCGTTACCCGAACAATGTTGAACAAATGTTCCTTACAAGCCTTATTATAGCTGATTTTTGCACATTGTCAATACAAATGTTCGATTTTTTATATATTAACTGTCCGTTAAAAAGGACTTAACTTTTGCCTGATTTTGTTATCAGCCTTTTCTTGTTATTATTTTAACACAATATATAGTATTAGTCAATATAGTTCAGCACAAAATAAGCGGTTTTTATAATTTTTTTGCAGTTTTGACGAAAAAAAGTAAAAATTCTATTTATTATTTATTCCGTTTAGTGTAAAATATTAAAGATATAATTGTATAAAAGCTGAAAGGGCCGAAAACGGCGATGTAATTCTGAGGTAAAAATATGTTTGTTGACATTGCGAAAATAAAAATAAAGGCGGGCGACGGCGGCAACGGAGCCGTTGCCTTTCACCGTGAAAAATATATTGCGGCAGGCGGTCCCGACGGGGGCGACGGCGGCAGGGGCGGCAACATTGTTTTTAAGGTTGACGACAATCTTGCCACTCTGGCGGATTTCCGTTACAAAAGAAAATACAAGGCGGAAAACGGCGCCGACGGCAGCGGCTCGCACCGCAACGGAAAAAAGGGCAAGGACCTTGTAATCCGTGTGCCGAGGGGTACGGTAATCCGTGAAGCCGAAAGCGGAGCGGTAATGGCGGATATGTCCGGCGATGAGGAATTCATAGGCGCCAAAGGCGGCAACGGCGGCTGGGGCAACTCGCATTTTGCCACCTCCACGCGGCAGGCTCCCCGTTTCGCGAAAAGCGGCGCGCCCGGCGAGGAATGGGAGGTTTCGCTTGAATTAAAGCTGATTGCCGATGTGGGGCTTTTGGGTTTTCCGAATGTGGGAAAATCCTCGCTTATTTCGGTAGTCAGCGAAGCAAAGCCCATTGTGGGCGACTATCACTTTACCACAATAATACCGGTGCTGGGCGTTGTCAGAATGGGGCCTGAAAAGAGCTTTGTAATGGCGGATATTCCCGGTCTTATAGAGGGCGCCAGCGAAGGAGTGGGGCTCGGTCACGAGTTTCTGCGCCATGTTGAGCGCTGCCGAATGCTTGTGCACATAGTAGATGTTGCCGGAAGCGAGGGGCGAGACCCCATTGAGGATTTTGAGAAAATCAACGAAGAGCTTGAAAAGTTCAATCCCGAGCTTGCAAAATGTCCGCAGATTGTGGCGGGCAACAAAATAGACTTGGCCACCGACGAACAGCTTGAGCGTTTCAGAAATTACATTGAGAGCAAGGGGTACGAATATTACGAAATTGTCGCTCCCATAGCTCACGGCACAAAAGAGCTTATAAACGCCGTTGCGAGAAAGCTTGACACTCTGCCGCCCGTAAAGCGGTATGAAAGCGAGGAAATTCCCGTTTCGGTATTTGAAAGAAAGAGCGGCGACGGGTTTACCGTGACCGTTCATGACGGGGTATATATTGTTGAGGCTGACTGGCTTTACAGAATACTTTGCAAAACCGACCTTGACGACTACGAGTCGCTGCAATATTTTCAGCGCGTATTACAGCAAAAAGGCGTTATTGACGCGCTGATTGAAAAAGGCATAAGCGAGGGCGACACGGTAAGTATTTATGACCTTGAATTTGACTATGTGCCGTAAAGGAAACCCGAAAAGGAATAAAAGAGCTGAATATGGAAAACAATATTAAAAATTACAGTCCCCTTGCCCTCGCCTTTTTAGGCGACGCGGTATATACGCTTTTAGTCCGCGAGCATATTCTGCTCACGGCTAACCGTCAGCCCGCAAAGCTACATACCCTTTCTACCGGCTGTGTAAACGCCGCGGCTCAGGCAGAAGCCGCGCGCGCCGTTTTGCCGCTGCTGAGCGAAGAGGAACTTTCGGTTTTCAAAAGAGGCCGCAACGCTCACCCCGGTCATACGCCGAAAAATCAGTCGGGCGGGGATTATCACTACGCCACGGGGCTGGAAGCGCTTTTCGGTTATCTGTATTTAAATAAAGAGGAGGAAAGGCTTCTGTCTTTGTTTGACGCTATATGGCAAAACGGAGCTGATAAGTCTGAATCAATCGGATAAAAATTTTAAAAAAACCGCCGTTGACTTTTTGTTTTATCTTGCCGGAGCGGTCTGCTACGCGCTGGCGGTGAACATTTTTTTAGCGCCCAACAACATACTGCTGGGCGGATTTACGGGCGTTGCCACAATACTCAACTACCTTTTCGGCACGCCGATAGGCACGGTTGTTTTTATTTTAAACATTCCTCTTTTTATTGCGGCTTATATAAAATTCGGTCCGCGCTTTATTCTGAGAACGGTTTTTGCCACACTGCTGGTTTCGGTTTTAATTGATGTTACCGCCGTTTTTCTTCCCGCGTATGAGGGCGACCGGCTTCTTTCCTCGCTCTTTGCCGGAATTTTAAGCGGAGCGGGACTGGGGCTTGTTTTTCTGCACGGAGCGACTACGGGCGGCACGGATATTCTTTCAAAGCTGCTTCGGCTTAAATTTCCGCAGATGTCTATGGGGCGGGTTGTGCTTATACTCGACCTAATAGTAATCGGCGTTTCGTTTTCGGTTTACAGAAGCCTTGAAAATGTGCTGTACTCGCTTGTTGTAATCTATGTAAGCGCTCAGACTATCGACTTGGTGCTTGCCGGACTGTCGCATGACAAGCTGATGTTTATTATCACCGACTCAGGCAGCGAAGCCGCGCGTGAAATTACCGAAACGCTCGACCGCGGGGTAAGCGTTATCCCCGTTACCGGCGGATATACCGGAGCGCAGCACAGTATGCTCTTCTGCGCAGCGCGCGCAAGCGATGTGGCGCGGGTTACCGCCTCGGTAAGGGCGGCTGACGAAAAGGCTTTTGTGGTTATATGCGAAACCTCGGATATTTCGGGCGAGGGATTCAGACGCCGCGAAACTTAACGGCTTTTTAACTGCTGTGAATTTAAGAGGAAATAATGAAAAGAATTTCAAACGACAAAATATCCATAATGTTTTTCTTTCTGCCTGCGCTCTGCTTTGTAATCGGCGTTTGCCTGCTGATATGGGGAATCCGCGAAACAGCCGGCACAAGGGGTTATGAGAAAGCCTCAGGATATTTATACGATTACACGCTTTACAGCGAAGGCGGCTATGACGCTTCCCGAAAAACCGAGAGCGCCGATACATACCGGCTGATTTACAGATACGAAGTTGACGGCAGGGAATACACGCTGACTACATCATACGGTACGGCGATAGTCCCCTCGGCAGGCAGCAGAGCGGATATACTATACAATCCCGAAAATCCAAAAGAGGCTGTTATGGGCGGCCCTGACAGCTCGGGAAATCAGTTGATTTACATAGGTCTGTTTTTCTCGCTGTGTTCGCTTGTGTTCATTGTTCCGTTTTTTACCGGCAGGAAAAAAGGCGGTAAAAGCCGCCGCAAAGGTAAAAGCAAAATAAATCTTTTTTACACCGCCGCCGGGATTGTTGTTATAATAATTTCATACGGGGCCCTCGCTATAATGTCCAACACTTTCTCCCTTTCGGGCATAGCGCGGTTTTTTATAAACAGCTTTTATTTTCCCATGATTATACCGGTAATTATGATAATCGCGGGAATTGCAGTGACGCTTCAAGGACTTTCAGGCAAAGTACCCAAAAGCGCCGGGAATAAATCAAAGGACAAGCAAAATCGCTGACAATTTTCTCAGAATACAGAGGTAACTATGGCAAGAAAAGAAAACATCAGGAATTTTTCAATTATAGCTCACATCGACCACGGCAAGTCAACTCTTGCTGACCGTCTGCTTGAACTTACGCAGACGGTTTCAAAGCGTGATATGACCGACCAGCTTCTTGACAATATGGATTTGGAGAGAGAGCGGGGAATTACCATAAAAGCTCACGCCGTAAAGCTCGACTACAAGGCAAACGACGGCACGCAGTATGAGCTTAACCTTATCGACACTCCCGGTCATGTGGACTTTAACTATGAGGTTTCACGCTCGCTTGCGGCCTGCGAGGGCGCTGTGCTTATTATTGACGCTTCGCAGGGGGTGGAGGCGCAGACGCTGGCGAATACATACCTTGCCCTTGACCACGATCTGGAATTAGTACCCGTAATCAACAAAATCGACCTGCCTGCCGCCGACCCCGACCGGGTTGCCGCACAGGTGGAGGAAGTAATAGGAATACCCTGTGACGAAGCGCCGAGAGTATCGGCTAAAACGGGCGAAAATGTAAGCGAAGTGCTTGAAAGCATAGTAAAGCTTGTGCCTCCGCCTGAGGACAATGACGAAAAGCCTCTGCGCGCGCTTATTTTTGATTCGGTTTACGACAGCTACAAGGGCGTAATTGTTTATGTCAGAATTGTTGACGGAAAAATCAAAGCCGGCGACACCATGAGAATGATGGCGACAGGCGCCGAATTTACGGTAGTTGAAGTGGGCTATATGCGCCCCAACGCCATGGAGCCGGCAAAAGAGCTGACCTCAGGGGAAGTAGGTTACATTACGGCTTCAATAAAGACAGTCAGCGACGCCAGAGTAGGCGACACGGTAACCACCGCGCAAAGACCTGCCGCCGAGCCGCTTGAAGGATACCGCAAGGTAAACCCGATGGTATTCTGCGGAGTTTACCCGGCTGACGGAGCCGATTACGAAAACCTGCATGACGCTTTGGAAAAATTGCAGCTCAATGACGCCGCGCTTTCCTTTGAGCCGGAAACCTCGGGAGCGCTGGGGTTCGGCTTCCGCTGCGGATTTCTGGGACTTCTGCACCTTGAAATAATTGAGGAAAGGCTTGAAAGAGAATACAATCTGGAGCTTGTCACCACAATTCCGAGCGTTATATATAAAATTCACCTTACAAACGGAGAGATAAAGGAGATTGACAATCCCTCAAACTACCCCGACCCGGCGATTATAGACTACTGCGAGGAGCCTACCGTTGAGGCTCATATATACTCCCCGCCCGAATATGTGGGAGCGATTATGGACCTTTGTCAGGACAGGCGCGGCAGTTATATAGGAATGACATATCTTTCCGCCGACCGTGTGGATTTGCACTACAAGCTGCCTCTCAACGAGATAATTTACGACTTTTTTGACGCTCTTAAATCCAGAACGCGCGGCTACGCCTCCTTTGACTATGAGCCTGCCGAATATCAGCGTTCAAGCCTTGTTAAGCTTGATGTTCTTCTCAACGGCGACATTGTTGACGCTCTCTCGTTTATCATTCATTCCGAAAAGGCTTATCCGAGAGCGAGAAAAATCGCCGAAAAGCTCAAAGAGAATATTCCGCGCCAGATGTTTGAAATACCTATTCAGATGGCGATAGGCGGAAAGGTTATTGCCCGCGAAACGGTTAAAGCCATGCGCAAAGATGTGCTGGCGAAATGCTACGGCGGCGACATAACAAGAAAGAAAAAACTGCTTGAAAAGCAGAAGGAAGGAAAGAAGCGTATGCGCCGTTTCGGTACGGTTGAAGTGCCGCAGGAGGCGTTTATGGCGGTGTTGAAGCTTGACGATGAATAACGGGATTTTTAAGACGCTTGACGCTATGGGCATAGAATACGAGACCGTTGAACACCCTGCTGCGTTTACCATGGAGGATATTGCGCAGTACGGCATTTCCTCGCGCGGGCATATTCCCAAAAACCTTGTGCTGAGAGATGTAAAGGGAACAAGGAATATGCTGGTGGTGCTGCACGGGGACAAACGGGCGCAGCTGGGACTTATCCGCGACGAGATAGGCTCCACCAAGCTGAGCTTTGCCTCCGACGAAAGGCTTATGAAGTACCTTTCGGTTGAAAAGGGTTCGGTTTCGCCTCTCGGCGTAATTTTTGACCGGGAAAAGGAACTTGAAATATATTTTGACGAGGATTTAAAAAAAGAGTCCGTTCTCGGCTGTCACCCAAACGATAACCGCGCCACGGTGTTTCTTAAATTCAGCGACCTTGTAAAATATATTGAGTCGGACGGTCACATTATCAGATACATAAAAGTATGAAAAAAATCGGACTTTATCTTCACATACCTTTCTGCCGTCAGAAGTGCAGCTACTGCGATTTTTACTCGTTTTCCGCTTCCGAGGAGCAAAAAGGCAGGTACTGCGACTGTTTGCGCTCTTCAATTTTGACAAGCTGTAAGGCTTTACAACAGCGGAAGCCATGTAAAGCCGACACACTTTACATAGGCGGAGGAACGCCCTCCTGTTTAGGCGCGAAAAGGCTTGAATCCCTTGTAAACACGGCAAAGTCGGCAATTTTAACCGAGGACGCGCAGATTACGGTTGAGTGCAATCCTTTCGGGACGGACGAAGATTTTTTTAAAATTCTGAACGGCTGCGGAGTTAACAGAATATCCATGGGGCTTCAGTCGGCTGTTGACGGCGAGCGCGTTATTCTCGGCAGGATTTCGGACAAAAATCAGGCGGAAAAGGCGGTACTCGCGGCGCAGAAAGCGGGAATTTTCAACATTTCCCTTGATATAATGCTCGGTATTCCCAATCAGGATAAAGAGTCCCTGAGCCGTACCGCTGACTTTTGCTTACAGCTCGGCGTACCGCACATAAGCGCGTATATGCTGAAACTTGAAGAGGGCACTCCCCTTTACAGAAACGCCGGAAAATACAGCTTTCCCGACGAGGATATGACGGCTGACTTATATTTGCAGCTGTGCGAAACTTTAAGCAGTCACGGGATTATGCAGTATGAAATCTCTAACTTCGCAAAGCCCGGATATGAGAGCCGGCACAACTTAAAGTACTGGCGCTGTGAGGAATATCTTGGGCTGGGGCCGTCGGCGCACTCGTTTATTGACGGCAAAAGATTTTACTACCCGCGCGACTGGGAGTATTTTCTTGACGGAAAACCGCCCGTTCCCGACGGAAACGGCGGCGGCTTTGAGGAATACGCCATGCTCGCGCTCAGGCTCTCGGAAGGTCTTTCGGAAGAACGGGTTATAAAGCGCTACGGGCATAAAATTCCTATGAGTATGAGAGAGAAAGCGCGTAGATTTGAAAGCGGAGGATTTTTAATTTCAGACAGCAGCGGCATACGATTTACAAGAAAGGGCTTTCTTGTTTCCAACTCGCTGTTAGCCGAATTGCTTTAAGCAAAATTTACGGAGGGTTTTATGACGATTGAAACCGAAAGGCTTATTTTAAGGCCTTTTCGCGCCGGGGACGCCGAAGATATGCTGGCATATCTTAAAAAACCGGCTGTGAACTGCTTTGCGGATATGGCTCTGCATTCCCTTGAAGAAGCGCAAAAGGAAGCGATAAAACGAAGCTCCGACACGGAATACTATTTCGCTGTTGTATTAAAAGACAGCGGCAAAGTTATAGGGGAAATATTCGCTCACCCCGACGAGTACTCCCCCGACTCGTTCAGCCCCTGCTGGATGCTGTGTGAAAGCTGTCAGGGAAAAGGATACGCTTTTGAAGCGGCTTTCGCTTTTTTCGACTATCTTTTCAACGAGAAAGGCGCCCGCCGCATTTACGCTTATACCGAGGACTGCAACAAGCCGTCGCAAAGGCTGTGCGAAAAGCTCGGAATGAGAAAAGAGGGCGAATTTATTGAATATATTTCCTTTGTCAAAAATCCCGACGGCACCGACCGTTATGAAAACACATATCAGTACGCCGTGTTAAAGCGCGAATGGCTGGGCAAAACCCAAAAACAATAAAGCAGAAAACAAAAAACATTAAAAGAGTCGGGACGCAAATTGCGTGTCGAGGCTCTCGACTGGTGCGGTTTTTTTACTTTCGGGGACTAAAAACCAATCAACCGGGCGATAAAATAAAAAACGAGCGCTTTTACTCAGATACTGTAAAAGCACTCGTTTTGGTGCGGATAGCAGGACTTGAACCTGTATGAGGGAACCCTCACTAGAACCTGAATCTAGCGCGTCTGCCAATTCCGCCATATCCGCATATTCAGTTTTTCAAGCTGCCTAAATATAATATCATCAGGCAATAAAAATGTCAAGAATATTTTGCTCTCAAAAAAGAGCCGCGCGCAAATTTTGCGGGCGGCCCTTTTTCTTTTTTGCTTTATTCTTTTTACTTTATGGCTTCGTACATCTTTTTAATATCGTCAAAATCCAGCTTTACCGGATTGTTTTTAAGCAGAGGGTGCATACTCAGCCTCGTTAATTCCTCAATTTCCTCTTCGGCTTTGACTCCGATTTGAGAGAGCGTCATCGCCATTCCCATTTTCCTTTTAAGCTCGGTTACCTCGTCGGCCATAGCGTAAGCGTCCGCAAAGCCGCAGTCACGGGCAAAACATTCAATTCTGCCGTCGTCCCCTTTGGCGTTAAGCCTTATAAAATAATCGAGCGTCATGGCGCACGCTTCGCCGTGGGGCACGCCGTAAAGGTTGGTAAGCGGAAATGAACAGGCGTGGCTGCCGGTGGTTCTGGGGTTTGAAAACGCAACTCCGGCGATTATTGACGCCTCTGCCATTTTTTCTCTTGCGGTTATGTTGTCCGGCTCGGTATAAGCCTTGTAAAGCCAACGGAAAACAAGTCTTGCCGCGTGCAGGGAACAGCTTTCGCAGATGGGCTGGTGCAAAACGCTCCAATAGCTTTCAACCGCGTGGGCGAGCACATCAAGTCCCGTTGAGGCGGTTACTTTTGGCGGTACGCTCAGCGTCAGCTCCGGGTCAACTACGGCGGCTTTCGGGTACATAGCCGGGTCGTTCATGGGCGTTTTTATGCCTTTTTTCATATCGGTCAGCACGGATATGTTTGTGATTTCGCTTCCCGTGCCGGAGGTTGTGGGAACGGCAATCATGGGAATAGCCTCGTCAGCCGACACGGGTTTTCCCATTGTATGGTAGCTTTCGATTATATCTTCCCCTTTCGCTATGGCGCATGCAGCCTTGCAGCAGTCCATAGGCGAGCCGCCGCCCAGCGCAACGGCAAAATCCGCTCCGGTCTCTCTTAACACGCGCACGCACTCGTTGACATTATCGGTTGTGGGGTTAGGTCTTATATCGCAGAAATCAGCCGCAATTCTGCCGCCGCAGTACTCTTTGATTTTTTCGCCTACGCCGTTGTTTTTCAGGGTTTTTGACAGCACCAGCACTCCCCTTTTGCCGCCGATTTCGTCAATAATTTTGCCGATTTCCCGCGTTTTGCCGCAGCCGAAATGAATTTTTACGGGCATTGAAAAATCCCAGGTCATATTTACACTTCCTTTTTATTTTTACCTTGTATTATATTTCTTTTTTCCATTTCACGGTTTATGAAATTAAGCACCGTTTTTTTGTCGGCGCTCCACAGCGGAGCCGCTAAGTACTTTTTCGGCGCGTCCCCCGTGAGCCTGTGAACCACCACATTTTCGGGCAGTCTTTCAATACAGTCAAAAAGTATATCGGCGTACTCCTCGATTGAAAGCGCTTTAACCTTTCCCGCTTTGTACTCCCCGTACAAATCCGTATCTTTAAGTATATGCAGAAGCTGAAGCTTTACGCCGTCGGTGCCGGCTTTTACCGCGAAATCCACGGTATTCAGAACATCGTTTTTATCCTCGCCGGGCAAGCCGATTATTATATGCGTCACAACGGTTATGCCTCTGCTTTTCAGCTCTTTTACGGCTTTTTCATAGACTGACGAGGGGTAATGCCGCCGGATATACCCGGCTGTTTTATCGTTGGAGGTCTGAAGCCCCAGCTCCACCCAGACTGGTTTTATTTTATTGACTTCCTCTAAAAGCTCCAGCACCTCTGCCGGCAGGCAGTCGGGACGGGTTGCTATTGACAGCGCCGCGATTTCGGGCAGGTTTGCCGCCTCAAAAAAGGCTTTTCGCAAAAAGCTGACGGGAGCGTAGGTATTTGTATAGCTTTGAAAATAGGCTATAAATTTTTTCGCGCCGGTTTTCCCTGCAATTCTTTGCTTTGCGCCGTTAATCTGCTCGGTTACCGTACTTCCGCTCTGCGCGAAATGGGAAGAGCCGTTATGGCAGAAAATACAGCCGCCCGTGCCCAACGCGCCGTCACGGTTAGGGCAGGTAAGCCCCAAATCAAGCGAGAGCTTATAAACCTTTTCGCCGAAGGTTTTCTGCAAATACTCGTTGAGCGAATAATATCTGTTGTTCATTTTATCACCGCACATAGATTATATTTCAAAGCACGGTAAAAATCAACCGAATGTTTAAAGTGTTTTTCCCGAAAGTCCTTTTATAAAGCGGCTGACGGTTGCAAAAGTTAAATCTGCTTTTTTGTAATTTTGCGCCGGTAAATTGTATTTGGCAGTGTTTGGAATTTATATATTTTTAACAAAAAATTATGTAGATTATAAAAATTTATATATATTATTTACATTTTTAAAATTTTATGATATATTATATATGTAATAATTTGAAAGGAGAATTTGTATGAAAAAAATATTAAGATTTTTATTGCCTTTGTTTTGACCGTTTTACTGCTGTTTACCTTTCCCGCAACTGCTTTTGCCTATGAATACGGCTCAATTGATTTGAATTCAATGGTGCAGATTCGGCAATACAGCGATCACGAAATACGATTTTTAAGCGGTAATAATATAAATCGTATTCGAATCTCAAAATCCGCAAAATATAAACACAAAAGCGATAAAGAAAAATTAAAAGATATTTTTACAGCGCTTGATTTTAATGTTTCTGACCAACAATTTGAAAAAATCAGTGAAAATTTAAAGCTGTCTCATATTGAAAGTATTCATGTTGAAACTTCATATATCAAAACAGACGGAGCCGGAAACCAGACCAAAGTCAGCCGTGAAGAAGCGATGGAAGCCGCGGCCGGGGAAGAAGCAATACTTAATTCAGCACAATTAAACATTTCGCCTGCTTCAACCGAATCCGATACCGGACCGACAACCAGCCATTCAAGTGATGTAGGAACTTCCGAGGATGGATATATGCAAATGCAGATTTTTGCAATTTACACGCCAAATTACAATGGTGAAGGTCAATCAATTGGAAGATATGTTTTCATCGGTGAATACTTATGGCTTAAAACTCCTGTTATGCGAAAAACTGATGTTATTTCCATGCATTCTGATGATATAAACTGGTATGAAAAAACAACTAACGGACAATCAAATTATTTCTTATTTGCTGCATACAGCAAAATGACTTATGACGAGAATGGTATATTTATAAGTAATGAAGATGTAATAGATAGTTTGGACGCAATATCCGCCTCCGTTTCTTCAAACAGCGGAGTATATTTTGAATACAATCTGCCTAACGATAACCCACTGGCTCAAACACTTTACAGAAATTTCTCTTTTATACTGTTCTCTGTTGGACGCGTAATAGACTATAATAACCAATATCAGTTTTTTATGTTAGATATTAGATATGTGCATATACGCAATCCTCTTTCTGCTTCTTTTTCTGTCAACTGGGGACCGTTAGGTGTAACCATAAGCAATTTTTTTGCTCCGGAATATTATGACTGGTCTCATTCTTGGGACTACGCAAATGACTGGTAATCATAATTAAAAGAGGTGATATTATGAAAAAAGCTTTGCGCGGGCGTGTTACAAAAGATATTCTTATTTCAGCGGCGGTTTTGCTTGGTATTTCATTGGTTTATTTTGTTATATTGAAAATCGCGCAGGAGCGTCACGCTTCATCATCAGGCACGGTTATGGCGCTTTGTGTGTATTTTTCCGCCTGTCTTTACTCGTTTTTGGGGTACAGATATTTTAAATATGTACGCGGGGAATCCTACAAAAAAATCGCTTTTACGGGAATAGCGTCAGGATTTTTTGTATTGGGCGCGGTTTTGACCTATATTGCCGCAAACTTTATAAGCTTATATTTATCCGTATTTTTTACTGCGGTTTTCAATATTGACACAGCAACTTCACCGACCTATGATATATCTGTATTTTCAATTTACATGTGCGCGGTATCCTGCATTATCGCGATAGCTGTTTATAATATTCTGAAAGCGAGGCAAAAATATTCAGAAGAGGAAAGCGTTGAATACCGCAAAGCAAATGACGCTCAAAATGAGCTGGGAGTAAATTAAAATCAAAAAAATTACTGTTTTGTAATTACAGAAATCAGCAACAACTTTGTAAAAAATATATAAAGGCAAGCTTTTTAAATCCTGTTTTAAATATGCAAATATACAAAACGCACAAAAAACACAAATTCTCTCTTGGCTAAGCATTTTTACGGGTGTAAAATTTTCACATAGCAGCAAAGGCGCTGTGGACTTTAAGGTTCACAGCGCTTTTTTGTTTTTATTACCACAAGGGCGTGGGTTGGGTTTTCCGACCTGCGCCCTTAACTTTTAAGGAGGAAGAATTATGGAAGAATTGATGTCTAACATCTACGGGCCTACAGGCGTCTGGTTCCTTATAGGAGCCGCGTTGGTGTTCTTTATGCAGGCGGGCTTTGCAATGGTTGAAGCCGGTTTTACAAGGGCAAAAAACGCCGGCAACATCATTATGAAGAATCTTATGGATTTCTGCATAGGCACCGTGGTATTTGTTTTTTTGGGAGGCGGACTGCTGCTCGGTCAGGACGCTCTGGGCGGATTCCTCGGACTGCCCACAATGGGTCTGTTCACGGATTTTGATACATACGACTGGTACAGCTTCGTATTTAATCTTGTTTTCTGCGCCACCGCAGCTACAATCGTTTCCGGCGCCATGGCGGAAAGAACAAAGTTTTCGGCTTACTGCATTTACAGCGCGGTTATCAGCGCGGTTGTTTATCCCATTGAAGCTCACTGGGTTTGGAGCGGCGGCTGGCTGACGCGCCTTGGCGCAACCCTCTTCGGAGAAGGCTCGCCCGAATTTGTGGATTTCGCAGGCTCATGCCTTATCCACATGGTCGGCGGTATTTCGGCTCTTATCGGCACGGCCATTCTCGGCCCCAGACTTGGCAAATACTCCAAGAACAAAGACGGAAGCATTAAGGTTAACGCCATCCCCGGTCACTCGATAACTCTCGGCGCGCTGGGCTGCTTTATCCTCTGGTTCGGCTGGTACGGCTTCAACGGAGCTGCCGCTGATATGGAAAGCGCTGAGGAAACCTCAGCCGAAGGCAAGCTGACAAAAATCGAGATTTTGTGCAACGAATCAAAATTTGAGGACCTTAAAAACGCCATGAACGCAATCGGCGTTACGGGTATGACCGTTACCAAGGTGCTCGGCTGCGGCATACAGAAAGGTCAGGACAGATATTACAGAGGCGTTAAAATTGAAAGCATGGACTTAAAGCCGAAAGCTCAGGTTGAAATTGTTGTTGCAAAAGTTCCCGTCCGCCGCGTTATTGAAACCGCCAAGCAGGTGCTTTACACCGGAAATATCGGCGACGGCAAGATATTTGTTTACGATGTTGAAAACGCGGTTAAAGTCCGTACCGGCGAGGAAGGCTTTGACGCGCTGCAGGGAAACGACCAGTTCTGATTCCCTTTTAACTCAGTTTGCAGCCTTGCAAAAAAATACACAGGCGGAGCGTTCGCTGATACTCAGCGGGCGCTCCGTTCTTTTTGTTTTTTGATGACTGTTTTGCCGCTGTTTTTCATAAATCAATCAAAATCAGTCATAATCACAGCCGTTTTATTAAAAATATGACCAAAATGCGGCTGGTTTCTATATATATTTGCACGAAATTGACTGTTAGTGATTGAAAACTATCAAAAATTATGTTACACTGTAACCGTAAAGAAGGTGACGCTATGCTGACTCAGGAAAGACACGAGGCTATACTTAAAATACTAAGCGAAAAGGGTTCGGTTTCGGTTGCGGAGCTTACAAAAACTCTCGGAGTTTCGGAATCCACCGTCAGGCGTGATTTGATTTTGCTTTCAAACAGCGGAAATCTGAAAAAAATACACGGAGGCGCCACGCTTACAAAAAAGCAGTTTATTTCCGGCGAGGACACGGTAAGCGACAAAAGCGAAAAGAACATTGACGAAAAACGCAGAATAGCAAAATACGCCGCTTCGCAGATTAACAGCAGCGATTTTGTATATCTTGACGCGGGAACGACCACACTCTTTATGATAGACTATCTTTCCGAAGGAATTAAGGCGAATTTTGTCACAAACGGAATAACCCACGCGAAGGCTCTTTCAAAAAAAGGCTTTTCGGTTTGTATTCTGGGCGGTCAGCTTAAACATTCTACCGAAGCTATTATAGGGCTTGCCGCCGCCAACAATCTGCAAAACTACAATTTCACCAAGGCGTTTATAGGCGCCAACGGCATTACAGAGGCGCAGGGCTTTTCAACTCCCGACAGCGAAGAGGCGTTTGTAAAGGCCGCGGCTATAAACCGTTCGTTTGTGACATATATTTTAGCGGATTCCTCTAAATTCGGAAAAGTTTCGTCAATCAGCTTCGCCCCCATTGACCGCGCGTGCATAATAACCGACAAAATGCCCGACGGTATTTTTGACAAGCTGACCGTCATCAAGGTAGCGCAATAGCTCAAAGCGAAAAAGGAGTTGATAATTATGGTTTATACGGTTACAGTCAATCCCGCTCTCGACTATGTTATGAATCTCGGCTCGCTTAACACCGACGATGTCAACCGCACCGAATCCGAGGAACTTTACTACGGGGGCAAGGGAATAAATGTTTCGGCGGTACTCTCCCGGCTCGGCGTGCCGACAACGGCTCTCGGCTTTGCCGCCGGATTTACCGGAAACAAGCTCAAAGAAATGCTTGACGCCGACTCAATCAGCAACGATTTTACTATGCTTGAAGAGGGTTATACAAGAATAAATGTAAAGATTAAATACGGCCGCGAGCTGGACATAAACGCCGAGGGTCCGGAAATTTCCGAAAAAAATACGGAAACTCTCTTAAACAAGCTCGACTCTCTTAAAGAGGGCGACTACCTGGTGCTTGCCGGCAGCGTTTCCGCAAAGCTGCCCGACGACCTGTACGGCAAAATGCTCTCCCGGCTTGAAGGACGGGGCGTGCGCTTTGTTGTTGACACAACCGGAAAGCAGCTTCTTAATGTTCTTAAATACAAGCCGTTTTTAATTAAGCCCAATCACCACGAGCTGGGCGAGATTTTCTCAAAAGAGCTCACCTCAGAAGAGGACATTGTTAAATACGCTTTTAAGCTTAAAGAGATGGGAGCCGTAAATGTGCTCGTTTCAAGAGGCGGCGACGGCGCGGTTCTTATAGACGAGTTCTCAGAGGTTCACCCCGCGAAAGCCGTAAAGGGAAAGCTTGTAAATTCCGTAGGCTGCGGCGACTCTATGGTTGCGGGATTTATAGCCGGATACATCTTTAAAGAGGATTACGGCGAAGCGCTTAAACTTTCGGTTGCCTGCTCGGCGGCCACCGCGTTTTCAAAAGAATTGGCGAAAGCCGATGAAATAAAACAAATTTACAAAAACTTGTGAAAGGAGAAAATATTATGCGTATCACAGATTTATTAAAGTCTGCCGCGATTGAGCTTAATTCCGGCGTCAAAACCAAGCAAGAAGCCATTGACAAGCTTATTTCGCTGCACGAAAAAGCTGGCAATCTTTCAGACCCGGCGCGCTACAAGGAGGATATTCTCGCCCGGGAAGCGCAGTCAACTACCGCCATAGGCGAGGGAATAGCCGTTCCGCACGCAAAATCGGCGGCTGTCAAAGCTCCCGCGCTTTCGTGTATAACCGTACCGGGCGGAATCGACTACGGCGCGCCCGACGGCAAAAATTCCGACCTTCTGTTTATGATTGCCGCCACCGAAAACGGTGAAGTTCATCTTGAAATTCTTTCAAGACTTATGATGATGCTTATGGACGGCGATTTTGCGCAGGCGCTCAGAAACGCTCCGTCAGCCGAAAAGTTCCTTGAAATTATCGACAATGCGGAAAAGGAAAAATTTCCTGACGAGCCCAAACCCGAAAAGGCAGAAACAGGCTACCGCATACTGGCGGTTACCGCCTGCCCTACCGGAATAGCTCACACATATATGGCGGCTGAGGCTCTTACAAAAGCCGGAGAAAAAATGGGTTATCCTCTTAAAGCCGAAACAAACGGTTCGGGCGGAACAAAGAACGCTCTTACAAAAAAAGAAATTGAGGAATGCGACGGCATTATTGTAGCCGCCGACAAGAATGTTGAAATGGCGCGCTTTAACGGCAAGCCGGTTTTAAAGGTTTCGGTTTCAAGCGGAATCAACAAGCCCGAAGAGCTTATACAGAAAATCATTGACGGAAAAGCTCCCGTATATCAGCATGACGGGGAAAATGACGCCGCTGACGATTCGCAGGAAAAAGAGAGCTTTACAAGAAAAATTTACAAGCACCTTATGAACGGTGTTTCGCACATGCTTCCCTTTGTTGTGGGCGGCGGTGTGCTTGTGGCGCTCGGTTTCCTGATAGATAGCATAGCAGGCAACGCAGACGCGGGCGGCACCTTCGGCTTTACAAGCCACGCGGCCGCGGTTGTGTTCTGGATAGGTAAAGCCGCGTTCGCCTTTATGCTTCCCATTCTTTCGGCATATATCGCGCAGTCCATTTCCGACAGGCCCGGTCTTCTTCCCGGTTTCATAGGCGGTCTTTTTGCCGCGAACGGCTACACCTTTGCCGCCTTCTTTGAAAACCAGAACCTTGTAGGCGACAGCAGCGCGGTTTCAGGCTTCCTCGGCGCGCTGTTCGCAGGTTTTGCCGCCGGTATTGTGGTGGAGCTTATCAAAAAGGCTTTCTCATGGCTTCCCAAATCAATGGACGGCATAAAGCCCGTATTCATATATCCCCTTCTGGGTACATTCATAATGGGCGCTCTTATGTGCCTTATAAATCCGGTAATCGGAATACTCAACACCGCTCTCGCGAACGGTCTCGCTTCTCTCGGAAACACAAGCCGTCTTCTTCTCTCGGTAGTTCTTGCCGGAATGATGGCGATTGATATGGGCGGTCCCTTCAACAAAGCCGCTTATGTTTTCGGCACGGCTGCTATCGCTGACGGCAACACCTGGATTATGGCGGCGGTTATGATAGGCGGTATGGTACCCCCCATTGCGATTGCTCTTGCCACCACATTCTTTAAAAACAGATGGACAAAAGAGGAGCTTAAAAGCGGCCCCGTAAACTATCTTATGGGACTCTGCTTCATCACCGAGGGAGCTATCCCCTACGCCGCTTCCGACCCCCTGCGCGTTATTCCCTCCTGCATAGTAGGCTCGGCGGTTTCCGGCGCGGTTTGCGCGCTCTTCGGCTGCGCCTGTCCCGCTCCTCACGGCGGAATATTCACCTTCGCCGTTGTTGACCACCCGTTAGGATACCTTATAGCCCTTGTGGCAGGCTCGATAGTCGGCGCGCTTATGCTGGCCCTTCTTAAAAAGAAACAGACTAACAAGTGAGGTAATAAATATGGTAAGCAAAGATACCAGAGTAATTGATAAAATGGGCTTTCACATGCGCCCTGCCAACAACTTTATAACCGCCATGACAAAATACAAATCGGATATTACGATTATTTTCAACGGCAACAGAATCAACGGAAAAAGTATAATGAACATTATGGCCGCATGCATTAAATACGACAGTCCAATTACAATAGAATGCAGCGGCGAGGACGAACAGGAAATGCTTGACGAGGCTGTACGCCTTATCGAAAGCGGGTTGGAAGAAATATGAAAGTCCTTAAAGGAATAGGCGTAAGTTCCGGCTACGCCGTGGGAAGGGCGAAAATCATTAAAGACGCTGAAATTGACATAAACTCCTGCGCCTATACAACGGCGCAGGAGGAGCTCGCAAAATTTCAGGACGCGGTTTCCGCCTATACCAAAGAAACAAGAAAGCTGATTGAAAGTTTGAACGAGTCGGCAGGCAAGGAAAACGCCGATATTTTAAACGGTCATCTTGTTATGGTCAACGACCCGTTTATGCTCTCACAGATAAACGAAAACATAAATTCGGGAAAAACCGCGCAGCAGGCTGTTGACGCGGTTTGCTGTGGTTTTTACGATATGTTCGCCGCCGTTGACGACGATATGATGAAGCAGAGAGCCTCGGACATACTCGATATTCGCAACAGCCTTATGGAAATATTAAGCGGCGTGCGCTCGGAATCCATTGAGGATATGCCGCGCGGCACTATCCTTATTGCCAAGGACTTTACGCCCTCAATGACCTCGCGCATAAACCGCGATAATGTTTTTGCCATAATCGCAGAGGTAGGCTCGGTGACATCACATTCCGCCATACTCGCCCGCGCCATTGATATGCCCGCCGTGCTGAGCGTTAAGGCGGCTACCGAAAACATTCAGGACGGCGCGCTGATAGCTGTTGACGGCAGCAAGGGCGAAATTATTTTTGAACCCGATGAAGCCACCGCCGAAAAATATGAAAAGCTGAGAGAAAGCTATTTTGCAGAAAAGGCTTCGCTCAGCGAATACTTCGGAAAAGAGACGGTTACTAAAAGCGGCGTTAAAAAAGCCGTTTACGCCAACATAGGCAAGCCGGAGGACATTGACTCGGTCATTCACAACGGAGGCGAGGGCGTAGGACTTTTCAGAACAGAGTTCCTGTTTATGGACCGCGACTCCATGCCCACAGAAAACGAGCAGTTTGAGGCGTACTCAACCGTAGCGAAATCAATGGCAGGCAAAGAGGTTATCATACGCACGCTCGACATTGGCGGCGACAAAGCCGTGCCTTACCTTGATATTCCGAAAGAGGACAATCCCTTTTTGGGATACAGGGCAATAAGATACTGTCTTGACAACAAAGAGCTTTTTAAAACTCAGCTTAAAGCGCTGCTTCGGGCGGCGTATTTCGGCGATATTAAAATTATGCTGCCGCTGATTACCGACACAAGCGAAATTAAAGCCGCGAAATCGCTTATTTCGGAATGTGAAAAGGAACTGGAAGCGCGGGGCGCTCAGTTTAAAAAGAATGTGCCGGTTGGCGTTATGATCGAAACTCCCGCGGCGGTGCTGATAGCCGACGATCTGGCAAAAGAATCGGCGTTTTTCAGCATAGGTACCAACGACCTTACCGGTTATGTGATGGCGGTTGACCGGGGAAACGGTAAAGTATTAAACCTTTACAGCGTTCAGAAGAAAGCCGTTTTAAGGGCGATTGAAATGACAATAAAAAGCGCTCGCAAAGCCGGTATTCCCGTTGGAATGTGCGGTGAAGCCGCCGCTGACGCCGAGCTTATCCCCTTATTGGTAAAGTGGGGGCTTGACGAATTTTCGGTTACGCCAAACGCCGTTCTCGCCACAAGAAAAGCTATTTGCGAATGCGAATAGACTTTTTAAAATTCAACCGTCTGTAAAGGCGTTTACTTTTACAGCATATACTGTCCCCTGTTTCTTGAAATTTTCAAAAACAGGGGATATTTTCTGCCCTTTTTCACTCCCCGCTTCCGGCTGTGTCTTTTTTTACGGGTTATCATATTTTGTTAACGGGGTGATGTAAAATGAACGCCGGTGAAATAACCTTTTCTCTGACCGCGATTGTCAACGCTCTTGCCGGCAGCCTTAACGACGAGGAACTCGCTCTGCTCTCAACGGCGCTGACTCAGCTTGCCGACACTCTTGCCACCATTTCGGCGCACAGGGCATTTTTTGAGAGCGGAGAAAAATTGCGTGGGAACGGTAATATTTCCGAAGAAGACGGGAAGGCTTAATAAAAACGGGGGCTGACAAATGGAAATATTAAAAGTTGTCCTGAACGCGGCGCTGTCGGCGCTGGCGCTTTTTATAATCGCGAAAATCATAGGTCACAAGCAGATGTCACAGCTGGATTTTTTTGATTATATTACGGGAATTACCATAGGCTCCATTGCCGCCGAGTTTGCCACAGAGCTTGAAAATCCGCTGAAACCTCTTACGGCTATGATAATTTACGGAACAATTACCGTTATACTGACCTATATCTGCGGCAAGGCGCCCTCCGCAAGGAAATATATCAACGGCTCGCCCACAATCATTATGGACAGCGGCAAAATTTACCGCAAGAATATGAAAAAAGCAAAAATTGATTTAAGCGAGTTTATGATGATGTGCCGGCAGGAGGGCTATTTTAACTTAAACGATATTCAAACGGCTGTTTTTGAGTATAACGGCAGGCTTACCGTTTTGCCCAAAGCTGTTAAAAGGCCGGTAAATCCCTCGGACATGAATTTAAAAATACCGCCCGAAGCCATAAGCACGGAAGTTATAATGGACGGCAGAATACTGGACGAAAACTTAAAGCGGCTCGGCTTTGACGCGCAGTGGCTGCAAAAGCAGATTGAGCGTCAGGGCTTTAAGAGCGCAAAGGAAATTTTGCTCGGCGTTTACGGCTGCGACAGCCGGCTGACTCTGTTTAAGAACATATAAACACGGCGAAGGTTTTATCCTCCGCCGCGTTTTTTTGTTCGCTTTTATCTGTTCAGCTTGATTACAGCCACAGTCGCAGCGCCGGAACGGCTCTGTGTACTGCTGTTGTAAGTCAGGGTAAAGTTGGTCTGCGCGGGTACATATATTATCAGCGAATTCGAGCCGTAAGCGCTGGACGACTGGGTGTTCGTCTTAAAATATATGCCGTATTCAAGATGCGATGTCCCGTTATATGACGGGGTTACCTGCATATAACCGGCATTGTCAAGCACCGCCGAAACGCTGTAAGATATAAAATAATATCCCGGTCGCAGAACAATCTGCGTGTTGCCTGCGAGGGTAATATTGCCCGTGGGGTCAAAAACGCCTGTTCCAAAAGGTATTGAACTGCCGTTTGTAAACCTTATTTCATAGGTTACAAATGAAGCAAAAATATCCCTTGAACATTCTCCGGGCTCGCCCTGTGGGCCTTGCTCGCCTTGGGGACCCTGTTCACCCTGAGGTCCCTGTTCGCCCTGAGGTCCCTGCTCGCCCTGAGGTCCCTGCTCGCCCTGAGGGCCTTGCTCGCCCTGAGGGCCTTGCTCACCCTGAGGGCCCTGTTCGCCCTGAGGTCCTTGTTCGCCCTGAGGTCCCTGCTCGCCCTGAGGTCCCGGCTCACCCTGAGGTCCGGGAGGTCCGGGAATGCAGCACGGGCAGCAGTTCCCCTCAGGCTCACAGTAAAGTTGTCCGAAAAATTTCATATAGTTGCCGAATGGCTTCTTTTTCATTTAATAATCACTCCTTTATTTACCTCTTCCTACATCACAGAATATGCGAAAGCGGTACAAACTGTGATTAAAAACGCGGACAGGTTTTTCCCTGTTTTGTTTGCCGCCGGCTTCTTTTTATATTGACTTTTCGGGACATTATGTGCTATAAATAATGTACGGAATATTTTGCGGCTGTAATTCATCGGTAGAATGCGAGCTTCCCAAGCTCGATAGGTGGGTTCGATTCCTATCAGCCGCTCCACATAAAAAAACTTACGGACTATAATAGTTCGTAAGTTTTTATTTTTCCCATCAACAATATGTGAGGTTTCCCTGAAACCCCCGTTCTGAGAACGAGAGTCGTTGATTGCGCCGTTTTCGCGGCATTTTATTTTCTATATGGAAATGAAAAACGCCCTCCGTAAAAACAAAGGGCGTTTATTAACATCAAATTTAGCCTTTGTATCGTCCGCAAAATTACACAAATTTAAAACTGTGTCCGCCTGCACCCAGCTCAAAATGGTACTTTACTATTCCCAAATCCACTTTTGAATAAAAGCCGCCGGTTGACTCGGCCTTTACATTGCCGTCGGGCAAAAGGGTAAAACAGAATTTTTGCTGATTTACTGCCGTAGGCGCAGTCATGGCGGCATAAACGCCGTTTCTGAACCACGAGGGCATACTGCCGTCGATTTTAAAGAGCTTATCGACCGATTTGTTCTTGTGCGGCACGCCCTGCGTCTGCCCGTATCCGACGGCTATTACGCAGACCAGCTTTTCGCCTTTTTTATGCTTATATGCCGCTTTCTTTTTGCTGAAAGTCAGCGCCACCCAGCAGGTATTAAGCCCCAGAGCCTGCGCTTTAAGCACAATTTTTTCGCCGTAGTAGCCGCCCTTTTCATAAAGCTCTTCAGACTTTTTGCCGACAATGGCTATATAATTCCTCACTCCGCTGAATTTTCCGTAATGCGCCAAAAACGAGTCGAACGCCTCCGGCTCGTCTGTCACAAGCTGAACAGAGAGTCCGCTCTCGGCGTTGCACCTGTCGATTTCCGCCTGCAAATCTTCAAGGGTTTCGCCCTCGATTTTCTTTTCTGTATATGAACGCACCGAATGGCGCTCGTTCATGGCTTTAATCAAATCCATTAAACTCACCTTCCGCTTTTTATTTTATAATAACCCGGGCGCTTAGTCAACGCCGTTTGATTATTTATTACCCCGCGATGGACTTTATTACAATAAAACGCGGTTAATTATGTTAATTTTGACAGTTTAAATCACTTAATCTTTTTTATATAATTATAGTATATGATAATCCTTAATAAAGTCAGGGTGATATTATGAAAATACAGTTTCTGGGCGCGGCTCACGAGGTTACGGGTTCCTGCACGCTTATTACCGCCTGCGGCAAAAGATTTTTGGTTGACTGCGGAATGGAACAGGGACCGGATATATATGAAAACTGCGACCTGCCTGTTGCCGCGAACACGATTGATTTTGTGCTTCTGACTCACGCGCACATTGACCATTCGGGCAAAATTCCGTATCTTACGGCAAACGGATTTGAGGGGCAGATTTACACCACGCTCGCCACAAACAAGCTCTGCTCCATAATGCTTATGGATTCCGCCCATATTCAGGAATTTGAGGCGGAATGGCGCAACAGAAAAGCGCAAAGAAAGGGCGAGCCTCCCTATGAGCCGCTCTACACAAAAGATGATGTGGCGGCGGCAATGAAGCAGTTTGTACCCTATTCATATAACCGCGAATACGATATATGCGACGGCATAACCGTAAAATTCATTGACGCCGGGCATTTGCTCGGTTCAGCCTCGGTTGAAATCAGAATAAGCGAAAACGGCACGCAGAAGACGCTACTGTTTTCGGGCGATGTGGGAAATGTTTCGCGTCCGCTTATACGCGACCCTCAAAAGCCCGAAAGAGCCGACATTGTGGTGATTGAATCCACCTACGGCGACAGGCTTCACGGCGAGCGGCCGGACTATATAAGTCAGCTTACGGAAATTATTCAGCGTACCCTTGACAGGGGCGGAAATGTTGTTGTGCCGTGCTTTGCCGTAGGCAGAACGCAGGAGATGCTGTACCTTATACGCAAAATCAAGGAGGACGGTCTTGTTAAAGGGCATGACAATTTCCCCGTATGGGTTGACAGTCCCCTGGCGGTGGAGGCGACAGAAATTTACGCCGGAGGTCTTACCGACTACTATGACGCCGAAACGCTGAAACTTCTGGAAAAAGGCATTGACCCAATAAGCTTTAAAGGGCTTAACCTTGCCGTAACAAGCGACGACTCAAAACTGATAAACAATGACGCAACGCCTAAGGTTATACTCTCGGCTTCGGGAATGTGCGAAGCCGGAAGAATAAGGCACCACTTAAAGCACAATCTGTGGCGCGAGGAGTGTACGGTTTTATTCGTAGGCTATCAGGCCGAGGGAACTCTCGGCAGCAAGCTGATAGACGGGGCGGCCGCAGTAAAGCTCTTCGGCGAGGAAATCTCCGTAAGGGCGCATATTGAGCAGATGGAGGGTATCAGCGGTCACGCCGACAAAAATATGCTGCTCGGCTGGCTTGGCAATATTATCCCCGCGCCCGAAAGAGTTTATGTAAATCACGGTGAGGACAGCGTATGCGATATTTTTGCCGGGGAAGTGAGAAACGCAATCGGCTGCGAGGCGCTGGCTCCCTATAACGGCGCCTGCTATGACATTGTAAGCGGAGAGTGCTATGACAGCGGCAATCACGAAAAAATCAAGCGCAGCAAGCCCAATGTTCAGCGCGCGAACGCCGTATTCCAGCGGCTGCTGCAAGCCGGAAAACGCCTGCTTCTGGTTATTGAGCACAACCGCGGCGGCGCAAACAAGGATTTGGCAAAATTCACCGACCAGATTAACGCTCTCTCGGACAAATGGGACAGATAACTTGTTTTAATATTTTTCTGACAGGTTAAATAAACAAAAATCAAGCCGGAGCAAAAAACTTGCTCCGGCTTATAATCATGATTCAAATCCTCAAAGTTCCGAAAAAACAAAAAGAGCCGATTTACGGCTCTTTCTGTTTTTGGTCGGAGTAGCGTTATAGTAATCAAGCGAAAACCCGCATAAATACTAGGTTTTTCGCAGTCAAAAACAGTACATATCTCTTGATTGCTATTCAGTTTAGTATTTGTGGGGTGTTCATAACCAACCCCACAGAGAGAAAATTCTATTTGAACAATCCAACTATTTGGAATACACTTCCTATTATTTGTATTGCACTTCCAATCAAGATATATCGTAATGCACACGTGGCCCTGCTTTTTTCCTTTTTGGCTTGTTCTCCTCTTTCATATAATTCTTTCCATGTTCCAGCCTTCTTTAAATCAATGTTGATGACATTACATAAACTTAAATAAGTGCCGCCAAAAGCAAGAATTATACCAATTACCACCAATATAATACCACTTATTGTCCACCACATTTTAATATCTCCCGTTTTTTCTACAAATAGGACAGCCACGTCCTTTATTTCTATTACATATTGAAGCTTGCCACTCATGTCCTTGACTACACTTCCACCAGACTTTTTCATGGCTGTTTGCTAAGAATTGTACTGGCTTTAAATCACCGTTTCTTTTATAATTCCAATCATTAGCTAAAGTTGGGTTAACTGTTTCTAAATCGTTTACTCCCATAATAACGTATCGGCCAGAGCAATAGGGACAACCGCTACCATTAGTTCTGTGCGCTATTGTGGCCTGCCACTCGTGTCCGTCACTACACATCCACCATACCTTTTTTCCGCTTTTAGGCATTACATCCATGGGGGTTAATCCCATATTCTTATTATAATTCCATTCTTTTGCTAAATCGGGATTAACTGTTTGCAAATCGTTAAATCCTTTTAAGACTTTTTTGCCAGCACAATATGGACACCCTGTACCTTTGTTTCTATTACTTATCGTGGCTTCCCACTCGTGCCCTTTACTGCATTTCCACCATACTTTTTTGTCGCTGTTAACTGAAAATTGTTCGGGTTTTAGGTTGCCATTCTTTTCGCGATTCCATTCTCGGGCTAAGGATGGATTGATTGTTCGCAAATCATTAAAACCATTCAAGACTTTTTTGCCAGAGCAATACGGACATCCGTTCCCAGCATTTCTACTGCTTATTCTTGCTTTCCATTCGTGTCCGTTACTACACATCCACCATACTTGCTTATTACTATTCGATGAAAAATGTTCCGGCTTTAGTTTACCGTTCTTTTCATGATTCCATTCGTTTGCCATTTCAGGATTGGAAAATAAAAGAGAAGTTTCTTTTTCTGTATATTCTCGCAAATTTTCTATGGCAATACTATCTCTTTCCAAGTCAACATCAACACTAGTTCCAATTATTTCGCTTAAAATTTCTTCAAGTATTATGGGTAAATCTTTTTGATTTTCTTGAACAACGTAATCTATAGAGCTGTCATTTAATGGTGGCAATCCTTCTCTTATCCTATATAATTTAATACCATCTTTTTCGCACTTTTGATTTTTTTCTAAATCTTTTTTTATTTTGTTTTGGTGCCAAAAACTTCCGTCATATTCAATAGCAATTCTTTTTGATGGGATATAAATGTCCAATTCGTAGCCTTTTTCTTTATATGAATGTATTACCTCTAAACCATATTCTTTAAGATAGTATAAAATTGCATATTCAGGGAAAGAAGTATGTCGTTCGGAATTACAAATGGGGCATCCATAGCCATAATTTCTATTAGCTATCGACGTCTGCCACTCGTGTCCTTTTTGACATTTCCACCAAACTTTTTTATTGCTATTGGGCATTACATCCTCAGGTGTTAAATCTTTATTTTTTTCATAATTCCACTCTTGTGCTAAAGTTGGATTGCTTGTTTGAAGATCATTATGGCCTTTTATAACTTTTTGGCCTGCACAATAAGGGCAACCAGAACCATTAGTACGGTGAGAAATTGTTACTTGCCACTCGTGTCCTTTTTGGCATTTCCACCATACTTTTTTATGACTATTTACTGTAAAATGTTCAGGTTTTAGACTACCATTTTTTTCGTAGTTCCATTCGTTTGCCAAAGTGGGATTAACAGTTTTTAAATCATTTTCACCTTTAATGGCGTATCGACCCGAGCAATATGGGCAACCGCTCCCTTTATTTCTATTAACTACCGATGCTTGCCATTCGTGTCCCTTGCTACACTTCCACCAAGCTTTTTTATTGTTTCCAAGTGTTAAATTTTCTGGATCAAATCCTAATTCATTATTCTTTTCCCAATTCCATTCTGCCATCAGTTCGGCATTGTCAATTATATATTTCTTTTCTGCTATAACCTTGGCACCTCGCTTTTAATATATTTTAGAATATTATACCATAAAACTAGAAAATAGCAAATGAAAGGAGTGATGTTATTTGTTTAACTATTTTTGAATCAGTAAAAATCCATAGGAGAATGTGAAAAAACGTTTATAAAAAAGAAAAATCCAAACCCGACAAATAGTCGAATTTGGATTTTTGGTCGGAGTGTCGGGATCTGACCGTCTGCTGCGGCTGTGCCGCGCATACTGCCTGCTCGGGACACCCCACGCTTTGCGTGCGGTACCGCCCTCGCGCTTCCGGCTAAAAATGTGCCGCCGGCACATTTTATTAACGCCGATGCCGCAATAAGCAGATAAGAGTCGGAAGAACTGATTGTTGCTGCTAAAATACCCGTCATAACAAATCCCGCTAAAATAGCTGGTAAAGAGTTGGTTGCTAAAGTGATGAAAATGTTTTCAGCGGCACTCTTGGTAAGATGGGCTATAGGGAATAATTGACGACCAACAATACCGATAAATACCGCAACGGACAGAGAAATTAAAACCCAAACAGTTGCGATTCTGCGGGATCTTTTCAATTCATCTTCTTTACGGATTGCCATAAATCTAAGCAGTACCTGCGGCATACCAAAGTAACCAAGACCCCAAGCAAGCATAGAGCAAATAGATAAAACGCTATAATTGGAAGCCTCATTGAATATGGGTTTACCCGATTCTACAATCTGCTGACTGTTAGCATCTAAAGCAGGGGTTGCCATTCCAAAGAATTCTAAAAATCCGGGAATATTTCCGGCATTATCCAAAACAGAAGTAATACCACCTGCTTGAACCGTTCCTATTATCACAATGACAGTCAAAGCAACCACCATCACGATAGCCTGCATAAAGTCGGAAATACTTTCTGCAAGGAAACCGCCCAACAAGGTGTAAAGCAATACAAATATTGCACCCACAATCATCATAGCCACATAAGGCGCACCAAATAATGTAGAAAACAATTTGCCACAGGTAACAAAGCGGCTTGCCGCATAAACAGTGAAAAAAATCAAAATAAATGCATTTGATATAAACATTATTACTTTTTTATTTTCTCTGAATCGGTTAGAGAAAAACTCCGGCAAGGTAATGGAATTATTGGCTATTACACTATATCGTCTTAAACGTTTTGAAACAATAAGCCAGTTAATATATGTACCTACTGCAAGTCCTATTGCAGTCCAAGCGGCATCTGCAAGTCCGCACCAATAAGCAACACCGGGAAGTCCCATTAAAAGCTAACCGCTCATATCTGAAGCTTCAGCACTCATTGCCGTTACCCAAGGACCTAACGAGCGACCGCCAAGAAAATATGCCTCAGAGTTTTTATTAGCACGCTTTGCATAAACAAGTCCAATCCCAATTACAATCGCCATATATATGACCACGGCAATTAAAATTTGTATAGTATTTCCATTTATAACTATAAACCTCCTAAAAAGCCCTCAATTATTTAGTGTTTACACTCCGTACATTAACCACAAGTAAATATATGCCGGAATGATTGCCGCCAATGTAAACGGAATACCGATTTTAAAGAAATCAGAGTTTTTAACGGTATATCCTTCCTTTCGGAGAATTCCAATACCGGTGATGTTGGCAGATGCACCAATAGGTGTACAGTTTCCGCCAAGTGTTGCACCGGACAATAATCCAAAATACAAAACTGTAGGATCTACATTTAGCGCAGCTGCAAGACCTGCGATAACAGGAATCATAGTTGCAACGTAGGGTATGTTATCAATGAATGCAGAAATAAGTACGGATGCCCACACAATAACAGTGTACAGCACAAATATATTGCCGCCACCCGCTTTAGCAAGAAGATTTGCTGCAGCATCAATGACACCTTGCTCAGTAATACCACCAATCATCAGGAATAAACCAAGCAAAAGACCTATAGTTTCAAAATCTATCTCTTTAAGCGGAGAAATTATAGCCGAAACATTCTTTTTCTTTGCAAGTTTATAAATAAGACCAACAAATAATAACGCACAACAGATAAGTCCATTTGTCATATCAGGTTTATTGGGTATAAAGGAAGCGCAAATCAAGAGAAAAATTGTGCCAAGCAATAAAGCGGAAGGAACATAATCTGTAACCTTTGTGCGTTCCCCAGTTTTAGGAATCGAAGCCTTTTCCTTGCGGAATAGAAACGCTAAGATTATAGCTGATAAAACCGCACCTAACTCTACAGCGAAGAACATACCGGGGCGGCCTTTATACCAGAAGAAATCAACAAAGCTCATATCAAGCGCTGAGCCGAGCATAATCGCAGTGGTATCACCAACCAAGGTTGCAGCACCTTGCAAGTTAGATGAAACGGCAATCGCAATTATAAAAGGAACGGGATTTGTTTTTAACTTCTTGCAAATTTCAAGAGCAACGGGTGCTACCATAAGAACAGTTGCTACATTGTCTACAAATGCGGAAATAATACCGGCAAAAAGTGCCATTGCAACTGCAGCCCATTTGACGTTCGGAACTTTTTCCATTATCAAATCAGAAAGCAATTCAGGCATTTTACTTTCAATGAACAGAGCCACAATGCCCATAGTTCCCGCAATCATAAGTAAAACGTTAAAATCTATTGCACCTACTATATTACCAAGCGGCAACATACCTGTAACAATAAAAATGAGGGCAGAACCAAGCGCTATATACGGTCTGTATTTGCTAAAAACAAGCATTAAAACATATGCGATTGCAAAAATCGCTATTGCACCATACATCATAGATTATCACACCTCTTTCTGTGAACCGATTGGGTTCACAATACTATATCCGACATTGATTAAATGGTCGCCACACGTTCAAGACCGGCAATCGTAGAAGAATAATACGGACTTACTTCCATACCGCAATCGCCTTCGGCAAGACGAGAAAAATGGCTTGCGGTAAGTTCCTTTTTCATTGCATCAATTTCTTCCTCAAATTCATCAAGCATGGATAATTCCGTTTTATTCAAGTTATCAAAAGCGTCTTTGGAGATAACAAGCATTTGCATTACCTTGTCGCTCATTGCTTTAATATCATTCCGACCTTTTTCTGAAAAGTTCAAGTTTTTCGATGACATTTCTGCAACGATTTCATAAAAATTCTCTGCGTGGTCACCAACACGCTTCAAGTCATTGAGCACATGAAAATAAGAGCCGATAACCAACTCATCGCTTTGTTCCACCATAGAGGAAAGTTTGATAAGGAAGCGTGTCAAGGCACCGTTGGTAAAATCAATAACCGCTTCGTTGGCCTCGATTTTTTCGTTAGATACCAATTTTCCGGTTTCCATAGCATTAAAAGAAAGGGTTATATTCTCTTCTACTAACCTTGCCGATATCTTCATCACTTATATTTGGTGCATACCGTTCATCAGGCAATACAGCAGCAAGTTCTTCAAAAGAAATGATAATGTCCGCTGACCGTTTTTCTCTCTTCGTAAACTCTAAGCGTTTCAAAGAAAGA
>CALWIO010000006.1 GCA_944380765.1 uncultured Clostridia bacterium | reverse complement strand
AAAAAATTAAACAACGCGCCAGTCAATTTCGCCCTTGCCGCAGGAAATTAAAAACTCATTGGCCTTTTTAAAATGGCCGTTGCCGAAAAATCCGTTATATGCGGAGAGGGGGCTCGGGTGAGCCGAGGTCAGCACCAGATGAGCCGGATTTGTTATCAGCTTTTGCTTTGCCTTGGCGTTCGCTCCCCACAGCAGGAATACCATAGGCTCGGGGCGGGCGTTCAAAAGGGATATTATATGGTCGGTGAAAATTTCCCAGCCCATTCCCTTGTGGCTGTTGGGGGCGCCCTCGCGCACAGTCAGCACCGTGTTCAAAAGCAGAACTCCCTGCTTTGCCCAGCAGGTAAGCTCCCCGTGTTCGGGAGCGGGAAAACCGAACTCGGCGGTGATTTCCTTATATATATTCTGAAGCGAGGGCGGAGGCAAAACGCCTTTTTTTACCGAAAAGGCAAGCCCGTGCGCCTGCAAGGGCTGATGATACGGGTCCTGCCCCAGAATTACCACACGCACATCGCGGTAGTCGGTGTATTTAAGGCTGTTGAAAATATCGTTCATGGGCGGATAAATTCTTTTGCTCTTATATTCAGCCGCAAGAAATTTCCGCAGATTAAGATAATACGGCTTTTGAAATTCGTCTTTTAAAAGCTGGTCCCAGTTGTTGTTGAAAGTAATCATTTTTTCAGCTCGTCAATCATCATGTAAGCGGCTTTGTAAATGTCGCCGCAGCCCATTGTCAGTACTAAATCGCCCTCTTTTGCCCTGTCAAGCACATAGCGGCAGACCTCTTCAAAGGTGTTAAACCAGACCGAACCCGGTATTTTCTCCGCAAGGGCTGCCGTGTGAATATCGTGCACATTTACTTCCCTTGAACCCATAATTTCGGTCATAACGCAGCGGTCGGGAATTTTCAGCACATCCACAAACTCGTCAAAGTGCATTTCTGTACGGGAATAGGTAAAGGGCTGAAACACCGCCCAAACAGTCCTGAATCCCATTTTCATAGCGGCGTCAAGGGTGACTTTAAGCTCCGCCGGGTGATGGGCGTAATCGTCAATAAACTCAATTCCACGGTATGTGCCCAGATGCTCAAAGCGCCTTCCCGCGCCGCGGAAGCTCTCAATCCCCCTGCGGCAGGCTTCAAAATCGGCTCCCGAATACATGGAGGCGGCAACAGCCGCAAGCGCGTTTAAAATATTGTGCCTGCCGGGAATTAAAAGGGCAACCCTGCCCAAACATTTCCCCCGGTAAAACACATCGAATTTTTCAAAAGCGCCCTTGTACTCCTCAATATTGTCGGCGTAGTAATCGTTTGAGCGGTCAAAGCCGAAGCTTATCATTTCCTTGCCCGAAATGTTTTTGAGCGCTTTAAGGGTGTTTTCGTCATCGCCGTTGTAAATAACAGCGCTTTTCGCCATATTCGCGAATTTTGTAAAGCTGAGTATAAGGTTATCCATTGTCTTGAAATATTCCAGATGGTCCTCGTCAATGTTTAAAATTACGGCTACATTGGGCGAAAGGTGCAAAAAGGTGTCGGCAAACTCGCAGGCTTCGCACACAAAATTTTCGGTCGCTCCCACTCTGCCGTAGCTGTCAATAAGCGGCAGCTTTCCGCCTATCACCGCCGAGGGGTCAAGACCGGCGCCCAGCATAATCTGAACGGTAAGCGAGGTGACGGTTGTTTTGCCGTGCGTTCCGCATATTCCTACGCAGTTTTCAAAATGCCTTGAAACCTCGCCGAAAAGCTCCGCGCGCTGAAATGTGGGAATACCGCTTTTGACTGCGGCTGCAAGCTCGGGATTGTCCTTGGCTATGGCGGCTGAATATACAACCATATCGGCGCCCTCAATGTTTTCGGGACGCTGCCCCATCATAACCTTTATCCCCATTTTGCGGATTCTTTCGAGTATGGAGCTTTCGTTATTGTCGGAGCCTTGAAGATGATAGCCCTTGCTGTGCAGAATCTCGGCAAGAGGACACATTCCGCTTCCGCCTATTCCTATAAAATGAATATTCTTCGCGTTTTTAAGAGCGGTTGCTATATCGTTCATTTTTACAAATCCTTTCGGCTGTATTTTTTGTTTCTATTATATTGCATAACCCGCGATTTTTAAACCCCCCAATCACCATTTTTTACAAAAAACATAGGATAGATTGCAGGGCAATCTCACTTTAAGGGGAAATTTTTATGAAGAACAGAAACATCGTTATTGTGGGCGGCGATAAAAGACAGAAATATTTAAAGGCGTATCTCGCCGATAAGGGATTTGAAACGGATTCCTACGGACTTTTTGACTGGGACGACGACAGCGACCGCTTAAAAGCGCTCATAAAGCCTTCGTCCGCAGTGATTTTGCCGCTGCCCGCCACAAGAAACGGAAAAACGGTAAATATGCCTTTTTCAAAAAAAGAGCTGCCAATAGAGAGAGTCGTGAGCCTGTTAGGACGAGAAAACATTGTGTTCGGAGGGATAATAAAGGGCGAGCTGCTGTCAAGGCTCAGGGAGAGCGACATTCCCTTTGAGGACTACTATGACTCGGAGTTTATTGAAAAAAACGCCGTGCTGACTTCATTCGGAGCGCTTAAAATACTGCTTGAACACATAGATTTCGCGCTTCCCATGGGGCGGTACGCCATAACCGGCTACGGCAGGGTGGCAAGGGAAACCGCCGCCGTGCTCAGCGCGCTGTCATGCTCGGTGACTGTGTTTGCCCGCAGCGCCTCTCAGCGTGAGGACGCCGAAATAAAGGGCTGCCGCGCTTACCCTATCGAGCGGCTTTTAACCGACGCCGGAAATTTTGATATTATAATAAATACCGTCCCTTCACAGATTATCGGCGCGGAAATTATAAAGAAGCTCGGCAGGGAAGCCAAGATTATTGAGCTTGCCTCCGCCCCCTACGGAGTGGATTTTGAAGAGGCTCGGAAAAACTCGACCGATGTTATAAAGGCGTTCGGACTGCCCGGAAAATACACGCCTAAAACAGCGGGCGAAATTATAGGCAAAAAAATTGAAGATTATCTGCAAGGGGAGGAAAGCGAATGAGCAGCAAAACGGTGGGCTTTGCCATGTGCGGTTCTTTCTGCACATTTAAAAAAGCGGTCGCGCAGGCGGCAGAGCTCAAAAAAAGAGGCTACCGGGTAATACCCATAATGTCACAGACGGCTTATTCCACGGATACGCGCTTCGGAGCGGCCCGTGATTTTATAGACGAACTTGAAAAAATATGCGGTGAAGAGGTAATTCACACGCTGACCTGCGCCGAGCCGATAGGGCCCAAAAAACTGCTGGACGCTCTTGTAATAGCGCCCTGCACGGGCAATACCCTCGGCAAAATGGCAAACGGAATAACGGATACCAGCGTAACGCTCGCGGCAAAGGCGCATTTAAGAAACGCCCGGCCGGTGGTAATAGCCGTGTCCACAAACGACGCGCTCGGCGCGGCGGCAAAGAACATAGGACTTTTAATGAACTGCAAAAACATCTTTTTTGTGCCTATGCGCCAGGACGACTGCGTTTTAAAACCAAACTCAATAGTAGCCGATTTTGATAAAACGGCTGACGCTTTGCAGGCGGCTCTCGAAGAGGGCAAACAGATTCAGCCTCTGCTGATTTAAAACGCTTGTAAAAGCAGCGCCTCTGTGATAAACTACTTATGCAGATACTTCACAGAGGTGATTTTTTTGAGAAGAAAAGACAGAGAGATAAGCCGTAAAGAAGCGCTTGAAATTGCCGACAAATGCGAATACGCGGTGCTTTCGGTAATCACGCCCGAAAACGAGCCCTACGCGGTTGCGCTGAGCGTTGTGCGCGAGGGAGAAAACATTTATTTTCACAGCGCTATGGAGGGCAGAAAAATCGACTGCTTCAAGGCGAACAGTAAGGGCTGCCTCTTCTGCGTGGGCGACACCGAGCGGCAAAAGGATAAGTTTACCACAAAATTTGAGTCGGCGGTAATATTCGGCGAGCTTTCAGAGGTGACAAATGAGGACGAGAAAATTCACGCCCTTGAAATTCTCTGCCTGCGCCATACTCCCGAAAATATGGGTAATTTTGAAAAAGCGGTAGCGGCAAGCCTTAAAAGAACAGCCGTATGGAAGCTCTCCGTTGACGAGATAACCGGCAAAAGAAAGGCGTAAATTATGGCGGAAAACAAAATTCCGGCGAAAATATGAGGGCGGATAACGGCAGATAAAATGCCCGGGTTTAACCTGATATTCGTATTTAGGATTTGCCGCGCGTATTCGTTGCCGAAAATTTTCCGTCAATAAATATAATACAAACAAAAAAGCGTTCCGGTTTTTCCGGAACGCTTTGGCTTTTTCTCAGCAGTATTTTTCGGTGATTTCCTTCATTTGCCGTTCTTTTTTCTCCATATCCTTTACAAGGGCGAACTGAGTGCGGCAGCGAACAAGATTGTGTTCGGGATAGTCGGTTTTAAAATATGTGTCGCCGTTTAAATAGTCGGTTAAAAATCTTATTCCGCACTCATAGGTCATAAGCATGGCGGAAAATGTGAGATATTCTTTTTCAAGAGCGCACAGAGCCTGTCCCGCGCTTTGAAGGTAGCCTTTGGTATACGCCTCAAAAAGTTCAAGGCTCAAAGATACCTTTGAAAGGTCCTTTTCGTCCTCGGCGGCGGTGTTCGCCCCAAAGCGTATGCTGTCGCCGAAATCATAGAGCGAAAGACCGGGCATAACCGTGTCAAGGTCAATAATGCAGATACCCTTGTTGCTGGTGTTGTCAAAAAGAATATTGTTGAGCTTTGTGTCGTTATGGGTAACTCTCAGCGGCAGCTCTCCGCTTTTAATCATATCCACAAGAGTGTGAGCGTAAGGCTCGCGCGAGAGGGCGAAATCCACTTCGTCACGCACAAGCGAAAGCCTGCCTGAACGGTTTTCAACCACCGCTTTTTTCAAATCCTCAAAACGGGAAACCGTGTCGTGAAATTTCGGGATTGTTTCGTTTAAACGGCTGATGTCAAAATCGGCAAGTATATTCTGAAAATCGCCGAAGGCTATGCCCGCGTTGCAGAAAACCTCCGCGCTGTCGATTATGTTGCAGGTGTAAACATCGTCAATGTAAACATAAACGCGCCAGCAGCCGCCGTTGGCGTCACGGTAAAAATATCTGCCGCTTTTGCAGGGCAGAAAAGTAAGAGTGCAGCGGTTCGCGTAGGCACAGCTTTTTTCGGCTTTGCCGCGGATATGCTCCGTTACCCCCACAATGTTGTCCATCAGCTTTTCGGGGTCGGTGAAAACGGAAGTATTGATTTTTTGCAGCACAAACTTCTCGGTTTTGCCGTCTTTTTCAAAAAACAGAACAAAGGTCGAGTTGAT
Source organism: uncultured Clostridia bacterium (assembly GCA_944380765.1). Taxonomy (GTDB): domain Bacteria; phylum Bacillota; class Clostridia; order Oscillospirales; family Acutalibacteraceae; genus Fimenecus. The sequence goes on along the minus strand of CALWIO010000006.1, from coordinate 77,503 downwards.
ATGGCCGTTGTCAATTTTTTCATACCCGGTGAAATCTCCTGTAAAACCGAACTGCCCGGTAATTTCCTCAATATCAAACGGAGCTTTTTTCAAAACATACACCTCAAAGACAGGACGCAGCAAAAAAAGTTACTGCGTCCGATAATATTACATAAATTATATTACCGCCGGGCGCAATAGTCAATGATTAAATCCGTAAAATCTGTCAAATGTAAATTGTATATTTTTCCCCTTTACATAAACGGTAATTTAATGTAAAATATACTAAATATGGTAACCTTGAAAAGGGTGCTTGGAGGTGTTCTGATGGAACCTAAATATAAAAGAGTGCTGCTCAAAATCAGCGGCGAGGTGCTTGCAGGTGAAAACAAGCACGGTTTTGATTTCAATACGGTGACAAAAGTCTGCACAGCCGTTAAAAAAATGGCGGACTTAGGAGTTCAGATAGGCATTGTGGTAGGCGGCGGCAACTTCTGGCGCGGCCGTTCAAGCGGCGATATGGACAGGACAAGAGCCGACCACATAGGAATGCTCGCTACCGTTATGAACTCGCTCGCCCTTGCCGACGCGCTCGAACAGCTCGGCGTTACCGTAAGAGTGCAGACGGCTATTGAGATGAACAAAATAGCGGAGCCTTATATCCGCAACAGAGCTATCCGTCACCTTGAAAAGGGCAGGGTTGTAATCTTCGGCTGCGGCACGGGCAATCCTTTCTTTTCGACCGATACAGCCGCGGCGCTCAGAGCCGCTGAGGTGGACGCGGATATAATTTTCAAGGCTACAAATGTTGACGGCGTCTATGACAAGGACCCCAACAAATACCCCGACGCGATAAAATACGATACTATTACACAGCAGGACATTTTAAGCAGAGGGCTTGCCGTAATGGACAGCACGGCGGCTTCCCTTTGCAGAGATAATAACATTCCGATTCTTGTATTCAATCTGGAAGAGCCTGAAAATATGGTAAAGGCTGTTCTGGGCGAAAAGGTCGGAACACTTGTAGTGGAGGGAAATGAATAATGGAAACCGTATTTAACACGATGAAAGAAAAAATGACAAAAACCGTTGCGGCGCTTGAAAAGGAATACGCCTCAATGCGCGCGGGCAGAGCTTCCGCCGCCGTTCTTGACAAGGTTTCGGTGGATTATTACGGCGTGCCCACGCCCGTTCAGCAGATGGCGGCGATTTCCGTAAACGAGGGCAGAATACTTGTTATTCAGCCGTGGGATGTTTCCACCGTCAACGCAATTACAAAGGCTATTCAGGCTTCTGAAATAGGAATAAACCCACAAAACGACGGCAAGGTTATCCGCCTTACTTTCCCGCCCCTTACCGAGGAGCGCAGAAAGGCGCTGACAAAGGATGTCAGCAAAACCGCCGAGGAGTCAAAGGTAGCCATACGCTCAATCCGCCGCGACGCGATGGATAAAATCAAAGCTATGAAGAAAAACAGCGAGATTACCGAGGACGACCAGAAAAACGCCGAAACAAAAATCCAGAAAATTACCGACGATTTTATAAAGGAAATCGACGCTGTCGCCGAGAAAAAGTCAAAGGAAATAATGGAAATATAATTTTGCGGGCGGAATAAAAAACCGCCCGACTTGTTATTTATTAAGCTTATGGAGAATATAAAAATACCGTCGTTTACCGTTCTGCCCGAGCATATCGGCATAATTATGGACGGCAACGGCAGATGGGCGAAAAAAAGGGGGCTTCCCCGTTATAAGGGGCATATCGAGGGCGCGAAAACTTTCCGCAGAATAGGCGAGTTCGCCGCCGATATAGGAATAAAATGCCTGACCTTTTACGCCTTTTCAACCGAAAACTGGAAACGCCCCCAGGAGGAGGTTGACGCGATTATGCAGATATTCCGCGAGTACCTTCTTGAAGCGGAGGAGCGCAAAGCCGAAAACGAGGAAAAGGGTATCCGGCTTCGTTTTATAGGCGAAAGAAACGGGCTTCCGCCCGATTTGGTGGCTCTTATGGAGGATACCGAGGCGGGCAGCAGCGGCAAAAGCCGTATTCTGCTTAATATAGCCGTCAACTACGGCGGCCGCCGCGAGATAACCGAGGGCGTTAAGGCGATTGCGCGCCGGGCGGCGTCGGGCGAGATTTCTCCCGACGATATTGACGAGGCTATGATTTCGCAAAGCCTTTATACCAAGGACATTCCCGACCCCGACCTTATTATAAGGCCGAGCGGCGAATACAGAACATCAAATTTCCTTACATGGCAGTCGGCGTATTCGGAGCTTTGGTTTACCGATGTGCTCTGGCCCGATTTTACCGAAAAGGATTTGATTGAGGCTCTGCTTGCCTTTGAAAAGCGCGGCAGGCGCTTCGGCGGAGTGTAAATACCGAGCCTTTAAACTTTACAACGGTCAAGGAGTAAAATTATGGTAAAAAGAATATTTTTCGGGCTGCTTTGCGCCGCCGGCGGAATAACAATGCTGGCTCTTCGCAACACATTTCTGTTTATAATCGCCGCCGCCGTGGTGTGCTTTTTAATTGTCTTTGAGCTTAACCACGCGATAGGCCTTAAAAACAAGCCAATAATGGTGATAAGCCTTATAGCGGGAACGCTTTTCCCGGTTTACTGCGCTTACAGAACCGAGATTGAGAATTTTCTGCCTTTCAACATCAAGGCGCAGTACCTTATATGCCTTTACATAATTTTGCTTTTCATACTTATGCTCTTTGAGTTTGAAAAGACAAAATTTCAGGATGTGGCTTCGGTGATTATAGCGTCTTTGGGGCTTCCCTACGCTGTGACGAGATTTCTCTTTTTCAGGGACATAGCCGACTATTTCCCCGACAGAGGCTATACCGACAGCTACGGTCTGTTCCTGATTCTTTTCGCTATGTTCGCGGCATGGCTTACCGACACGGGCGCTTACTTTACGGGCAGCTTTCTGGGCAAGCACAAGCTGTGCCCGAATATAAGCCCCAAAAAGACCGTCGAGGGCGCCGTGGGCGGAGTGGTTGTCTGCATTATAAGCAATGTTATACTTTACGCGGTGTTTGACAATCTGGTGTTTGAAACGCCATCAAACAGCTATCTTACCGTAATAATACTTTCGGCTGTGCTGTCGGTTGTCAGTATGTGCGGCGACCTTTCGGCTTCCGTTGTCAAAAGGAATTTCGGCATAAAGGATTTCGGCAAGCTCGTTCCCGGACACGGCGGAGTTATGGACCGCTTTGACAGCGAGGTATTCGTTTTAGTGGCGTTCTACGCTATATTTAATATCTTTGAGGTTTCAATGTAATGAAAACTGAAAACATAAGCATTCTCGGCTCAACGGGTTCAATAGGAACACAGAGCATAGAAACCGCTAAAAAATGCGGCTTCGGCGTTGCGGCTCTCGCGGCGTATTCAAATACGGATATGATTGAGCGCCAGATAAGGGAGCTGCACCCTAAAAAAGCCGCCCTTGTTGACGAACGGGCTGCCGCCGACCTTAAAATAAGGGTTGCCGATACCGATACGAAGGTGCTTTCGGGAATAGAGGGCGTGTGCGAGTGCGCCGCCGAAGAAGAAGCGGATACCGTTGTGAACGCCGTTGTGGGTATGGCGGGACTGCGCCCTACCCTTGCCGCGGTTGAGGCGGGCAAGAAAATAGCTCTCGCCAACAAGGAAACCCTTGTGGCGGGCGGAATGCTTGTGACTAAAAAGGCCAAGGAAAAAAATGTTAGCATTTTGCCTGTTGATTCGGAGCACTCGGCTATCTTTCAGTGCCTTCAAGGGAAACCGGCAAACCGCGCGCTTAAAAAAATAATTCTTACGGCTTCGGGCGGGCCTTTCTTTGGAAAAACCAGAGAACAGCTCAAAGGCGTTACTCTTGCCGACGCCCTTAATCACCCCAACTGGACTATGGGGCAGAAAATAACGGTTGACTCGGCGACAATGATGAACAAAGGGCTTGAGCTTATTGAAGCCGTGTGGCTTTTTGAGGTTGACCCCTCAAAAATCGAAATTGTTGTTCACCGTGAAAGTATAATTCATTCGATGGTGGAGTATGATGATAATGCGGTAATTGCGCAGCTGGGGCTTCCCGATATGAAAATACCGATTCAGTACGCGCTGACATATCCCGAAAGGATACCGTCGCTGACGGGCGAGCTTGACCTGACCGAAATCGGAAAGCTCACCTTTTACAAGCCCGATTATGACACCTTTGTGTGTATGGACATCTGCCGTGAGGCGATTAAAAAAGGCGGACTTTTTCCGGCTTTTGCCAATTCCGCCAACGAGCAGGCAAACCTTATGTTCAGACAGGGCAAAATCGGTTTTCTTCAAATCGGAGAGCTGATAGAAAAGGCTATGCTCGGCGCGCCCAAGGTCAGCGACTATACGGCTGACGATATTGACGAGGCGGATTCGCTGGCGCGAAGTCTTGTTATTAAATACTCTGAAAAGCGGTGATTTTTTGGAAATCTGGACTAAGGTATGGCCGTTTCTTGTGGCAATTCTCTTTTTCGGCCTTCTTATTTCAATACACGAGCTGGGGCATTTTACCTTCGCCAAGCTCTTTAAGGTAAAGGTCAACGAGTTTGCCCTCGGAATGGGGCCGGCGCTTTTTAAAAAGAAAAAAGGCGACACCACCTACGCTCTGCGGCTGCTGCCCATAGGCGGCTATGTCAGTATGGAGGGCGAGGACGAAGAGAGCGCCGACGAAAACGCCTTTAACCGTAAAAAAGTGTGGCAGAAGTTTATAATTGTCGCAGCGGGAGCGGTTATGAATCTGCTTTTAGGCGTCGTAATTATAGCTACCGTTCTTTCAATGGAGGAACTGATAGGCACAAACCACATTCTGTATTTTCACGAAAACGCCCTCAGCGCGCAGACGGGACTTCAAGAGGGCGACGATATTATAAAAATCGACGGTCACCGCGTGTTTTCGGATATGGACATCAGCTTTCTTATGAGCCGGAGCGACGACGGCGTGTTTGATATGACCGTGCGCCGTGACGGTGAAAAGGTGGAGCTTACCGGCGTCACCTTTGAAACAGAAAAGGAAGGCGAATACACCTATATCACTTACGATTTTGTAATTCTGGGCGAAGAACCGGGATTTTTGAATATTTTAACAAACTCATTTAAAAGAACGGCGTCTGTGGCAAGGCTTGTTTGGCTCAGCCTTTTTGATTTGGTCACGGGACGCTACGGGCTTACCGACCTTTCGGGTCCTGTTGGAACGGTCAATGTAATAGCTGACGCGGCGGCTCAGGCCACTGCGAGCCGTGACGGACTCATAACGGCTCTTACCTTAATGGCGTTTATCTCGGTCAATATCGGCGTTTTCAATTTGCTTCCGCTCCCCGCGCTGGACGGAGGAAGGCTGTTTTTTTTGATAATCGAGGGAATCAGAAGAAAGCCCGTCAATCCCAAATACGAGGGCTATGTGCATGCCGCAGGGCTTGCGCTGCTGCTCCTTTTAATGCTGGCGGTTACCTTTAACGATATTGTTACCATTGTAAAAAACTGACGGTGATTTTATGATTGAGAGAAGAAAAAGCCGCGTTGTAAAAGCGGGAAATGTTAAAATCGGCGGCAACAGCCCCATATCGGTGCAGTCTATGCTCAACGCCCCTGCCGAGGACGCCGGGGCAAATGTAAGGCAGGCGCAGGCTCTTGAATGCGCCGGCTGTGAGATTATAAGGCTTACCGTGCCCAATACCGAGGCGGTCAAAACCCTTTACGCGGTCAAGGACGCCGTTAAAATTCCGGTTGTAGCCGATATTCATTTTGATTACCGCTGCGCCCTTGAAAGCGTTGCGGCGGGCGCCGACAAAATAAGAATAAATCCCGGCAACATAGGCGACGACGAAAAGGTCAGAGCCGTTGCGGAGGCGTGCCGTCTTAAAGGCGTGCCCATAAGAATAGGCGTAAACGCCGGCTCGCTTGAAAAGGAGCTGCTGGCAAAATACGGCTCGCCTACTCCCGAAGCTATGGCTCAAAGCGCCATGCGCCATGTGGCTCTTTTGGAAAAGCACGATTTCAACGATATTGTTATCTCAATAAAATCCTCAGATGTGGAAAAAACGGTAAAAGCCTACCGTACGGTGGCAAAGCTGTGCGACTATCCGCTTCATCTCGGAGTTACCGAGGCGGGTACGCCCAATATGGCGCTCGTAAAATCAAGTATGGGAATAGGCTCGCTGCTGCTTGACGGAATAGGCGACACTTTAAGGGTTTCCATGACCGCCGACCCGCTTTACGAGGTTAAGGCAGGCTTTGATATATTAAAAGCCGCCGGTATAAAAAAAGACTGCGTAAGCATTGTTTCATGCCCGACCTGCGGAAGAACAAAAATCAATCTTATCGCCCTTGCCGAGGAGATTGAAAAAGCCCTTGCCGATGTTAAAAAGCCGCTTAAAGTGGCGGTTATGGGCTGTGTGGTAAACGGTCCGGGCGAAGCTAAGGACGCCGACATAGGCGTTGCGGGCGGCGACGGCTGCGGAGTTATTTTCAAACACGGCGAGGTGCTCAAAAAAGTAGATGAGCAGGATATTGTAAAAGAACTTTTAAACGAAATAGAAAAGATGTAACGGGGAAAATAAAATGGCAGATTTCAAATCGCTTTTCGGCGGATACGGCTTTTGCGCGGCTTTTCCCGAATTTGCCGCCGCCGAAGTCGAGGGCCTTGCGGTAAACAGGGAAACCGGCTCCGCGAAGCTGACCGTAAAGCCTTACAGAAAAATTGAAGAAGCAAGAATAAAGGCTCTTGAAAAGGAACTTTCAGGAGCCGTTAATGTGAATATTGAAATAGTCTGCGACGAGTCCTCGGCAGGCTTTAACGCTTCGCGCGCGCCGATAGTGGCGGAAATTTTAAAAGACCGCCTGCCGGTTGTCAACGGTTATCTGGGCGCAGCGGAATACAGCTTTGACGGCAAGGAGCTTAAAGTCAGCCTAAAAAAGGGCGGAGCCGAGGTGCTCTTAAAAAGCGGCTGTGACATAGAAGCGCAGAAAATAATCGCCGAGGTGTTCGGCGTAAGCTGTAAGGTCAGCTTTTCAGAGGGCGATTTTGACTGCGCAAAGGCGCTTGACAGTATGCAGAAAAAGGCGGACCGCGAGCAGGCGGTAAAGTCGCCGGCGCCTCTTATGAATAAAGAGGAAGCGCCTGCGGAGCATATAGTAAAAGAGGGAATACCCCTTTACCTTGAAACGCTCAAACCCGTGTACGGCAGTAAAATACGGATTTCAAAGCTTATGCCCCTGCGCGAAGTCAGGGAGGACAGCGGCGCGGTTACGGTGTGGGGCGAGATTTTCGGCCTTGATGTGCGTACCACAAGGGACGGCAAAAGCAATATCATAAACTTTAATATAACCGACAGTACATATTCCTATACCGTAAAGATTTTCGAGAGCGTGGAAAAGTCAAAGAGCTTTCTTGAAAAAATCTCGGACGGCGTGACGGTCCTCGTTTACGGCAAGGTTATTTACGATAAATTTTCAGGCGAGCATATTATAAGCGCCACCTCGGTTAATACAGTAAGTCCCGTAAAGAAGCAGGACAACGCTCCCAAAAAGCGCGTGGAGCTTCATCTGCACACCAATATGTCGGCAATGGACGGTATGACTCCCGCGGACAAGCTGGTAAAAAGAGCGCTGGAATGGGGACACCCGGCTATCGCCATAACCGACCACGGCGTGGCGCAGGGCTATCCTGACGCTATGAAAGCTGGCGAGGGCAAAAATATAAAGCTGATTTACGGCGTAGAGGGATACTTGGTGGACGATGTGGCGAATCCCGGAGTCAGCTATAAGGATTTGCCGAGCTACCATATAATTCTGCTTGTAAAGAACGCCGTCGGACTTAAAAATCTGTATAAGCTGATTTCAATGTCCAATATAGATTATTTTTATAAACGGCCTCGTCTGCCGCGCTCAAAAATAACCGAGTTAAGGGAAGGACTTATAATCGGCTCCGCCTGTGAGGCGGGCGAGCTTTACCGCGCGGTTGTGGGCGGTAAGAGCGAGGAGGAGTTAAAGCAAATAGCCTCTTTTTACGATTACCTTGAAATTCAGCCCAACGGCAACAACGCCTTTATGGTGCGCTCGGACAGACCCGAGCACGCGCATATAAAATCCTTTGAGGATATTGAGAATATCAACCGCCGAATAATCGCTCTCGGCGACAGTATGGGCAAAATGACTGTGGCGACGGGCGATGTGCATTTTATGGACCCGGGCGACTCGGTTTACCGCGCCATACTTATGGCAGGGCAGGGATATAAGGACTATGACGAGCAGGCGCCCTTGTATTTCAGAACAACCGAGGAAATGCTCGCCGAGTTTGCCTATCTCGGCGAGGAAACAGCCTATGAGGTGGTAGTTGAGAATACCAATAAAATCGCCGATATGATTGAGCAGGTGCGCCCTGTTCCCAAGGGAACATTTCAGCCGTCCATTGACGGAGCAGAGGACGAACTGCGTAAAATCTGCTGGGATAAGGCAAAGGAGCTTTACGGCGACCCGGTGCCTCCCTATGTTGAGGAAAGGCTCAAAATGGAGCTTGACTCCATTATAGCCAACGGCTTTGCCGTGCTTTACATTATCGCGCAGAAGCTGGTGTGGGATTCGGAGGCGCACGGCTATCATGTAGGCTCCCGTGGTTCGGTAGGTTCCTCGTTTGTAGCCACAATGGCGGGAATTTCCGAAGTAAACCCCTTAGCTCCCCATTACCGCTGCCCCAAGTGCAAATACAGCAAATTCTTCACAAAGGGCGAGTACGGCTCCGGCTTTGATATGCCCCCTGCCGACTGTCCCGAATGCGGCGCGCCCATGGTGCGCGACGGTCACGAAATACCTTTCCAGACCTTTTTGGGATTCCACGGCGACAAGGCGCCCGATATAGACCTTAACTTCTCCGGCGACTATCAGGGCTGTGCCCACCGCTATACCGAACAGCTTTTCGGAAAAACCCATGTTTTCAAGGCGGGCACAATAGCCACGGTTGCCGACAAGACCGCCTACGGCTTTGTTAAAAAATATCTTGAAGAAAAAGGCGTAAAGGTTACAAGAGCCGAGGAGGACAGGCTCACAAGGGGCTGTACGGGAATCAAGAGAACAACCGGTCAGCACCCGGGCGGAATGGTCGTTGTTCCCCGTGAGTTTGAGGTTTATGACTTTACCCCCGTTCAGTATCCCGCTGACGATACCTCGTCCGATATGGAAACCACACATTTTGACTTCCATTTCCTGCACGACACTATTCTGAAGCTGGATATACTCGGGCACGATGTTCCCACTCTCTACAAACACCTTGAAGATATGACCGGCATAAATGTAATGGATGTCGATGTGTGCGACCCCAATATTATAAAGCTGTGCACAAGTCCCGAACCTCTGGGGCTAACGCCTGAGGATATTGATGTTAAAACGGGAACGCTCTCAATTCCCGAAATGGGAACCGATTTCGTAAGGGGAATGCTGGTGGAAGCTCAGCCTAAATGCTTCTCCGACCTTTTGCAGATTTCCGGCCTTTCCCACGGTACCGATGTATGGCTTGGCAACGCGCAGGAGCTTATAAAACAGGGCACCTGCACCATTTCCGATGTTATAGGAACCCGTGACAGCATAATGATTTATCTTATCCACAAGGGACTCGACCCGTCTCTGGCTTTCAACATTATGGAAAAAACCCGTAAGGGACAGGTGGCTAAAAACGGCTTCCCCGAGGGAGCGGAAGAGGCTATGCGCGCCTGTGGAGTGCCGCAGTGGTATATGGACTCCTGCCGCAAGATAAAATATATGTTCCCCAAGGCTCACGCGGCGGCTTATGTTATAGCGGCGTTAAGGCTCGGCTGGTATAAAATTTACCGCCCGACCGAGTATTATACGGCGTTTCTCACGGTGCGCGGCGGCGATTTGGACGCGGTAACGGTTTTGCAGGGCAGAAACGCCGTGCTCAGGAAGATGAAAGAGCTTAAAGGCTCTTCGGACGACAAAAACCAAAAGCCCATGTCCGCTAAGGAAAAAGACCAGTTTACGGCGCTTCAGGTTGTCAATGAGATGATGGCGAGGGGCGTGGAGCTTCTCGGCGTGGATATTTACAAATCGAGGGCAACCGAGTATTACATTGAGGACGGAAAAATCAGAATGCCTTTCGCGGCTCTCAGCGGCGTAGGCGAAAACGCCGCAAAGCTGCTTGCCGCGGCGGTAAGCGACGGCGGAGGAGCGTTTGTTTCGGTTGACGATTATCAGGCGAGAACAAAGGCTTCAAGCGCGGTTATAGCGGCGCTCAAAGAGGTGGGAGCGCTCAGTTCCCTTCCGGAAACGGCGCAGATGACTCTTTTCGGATAATCCGGCTGCAAAAAGTAAATGTTAAGGCGTCTTTTGTGAAAAATCAGGCGCCTTTTGCATAAACCTGCGGAAAATAAATTCCTACGGATTTTGCGCTTGACTAATCTGCTTTACTATGCTATCATAGTAGCACGCTAAAGCGGAACATATAATACAAAGGTAGAAATTATGAAGAATTATTCTAAAATAACCCCCGAGGGAACAAAGGATTATATAGGAACCGAAAGCAGAGCCATAAGGCTTGCCGAAAAAAAGCTGTCCGGGCTGTTCGGCGCCAAGGGCTACGGCAGGGTTATAACCCCTACTCTGGAATTTTTCGATGTGTTTAACCGCGAAAGCTCCGGTTACAGTCCTGAAAATCTTTACAGCCTTACCGATTCATACGGCAGGCTTTTGGTGCTGCGCCCGGATTCAACTCTGCCTATCGCGCGGCTTGTTTCCACCCGGCTTCAGAACGGAGTGCTGCCCGTAAGGCTTTATTACAGCCAGAATGTTTTTCTGCGCCAGAAAAACCTGACGGGAAGAAGCGACGAAATCCCCCAGAGCGGAATTGAGCTTATGGGAGTGGGCGGACTGCGCGCGGATCTGGAAGTGATAGCGACGGCGGTTGAGGCGGTTGAGGCGTGCACGGGCGCCGATTTTAAATTGGAGATAGGGCACGCCGGATTTTTCAAATCCCTTTGCGGCGGACTCGGAGCCGGCAGCGAAACGCTTTCGGCGGTTTATGACTGCGTTGAGAGCCGCAACTTTGTGGCGCTCGGCTCAATACTCGACTCAATCCCGGACAATCCCTTCGCCGGGTACATACGCAACCTGCCGCGCTATTTCGGCGGACTTGAAATAATTGAAAAAGCCAAAAAAATCGAGCTTGATTCAGAGGGCAAAGAGAGCCTTGAATATCTTGAAAAACTTTATACCCTGCTTGAAAAGGCGGGATTCGGCGACCGTGTAATAATTGATTTGAGCCTTGTAAACAGAACAAATTACTATACAGGCATTATTTTCAAAGGATATTTGCAGGGAAGCGGAGTGCCCGTGGTTTCGGGCGGCAGATATGACTGCCTTGCCGGAGAATTCGGAAAGGATATTCCCGCTACGGGATTCGGAATAGAAACAGGCGCTCTCGCGGCGGTAATGATTGCCCGCGGCGAGGTAACCGAGGAAAAAGCTCCCGATATTATTGTGTGGGGGGCAAAGGATTTTATAACGGACGCGCTGGAATGTTCGAGAAAGCTAATTAAAAACGGCGCCTCCTGCGAATTGTCAGATTTTGAAACGGCAGAGGAAACACGCCGTTATGCTGAGAGCAGGGGAATAGGCAAAGTGTGCATAATTGATGAAAAAGGTATCAGCGAGGAAAAAATATGAGGCCATTGAGAATTGCGCTCACTAAGGGCAGACTTGAAAAGCAGACCGTCGAGCTGTTTGAAAAAATGGGGCTTGACTGCACCGAGCTTTTAAATAAGGGAAGAAGGCTTATTTTAAAGGTAGGCGATTATGAGGCTGTGCTTGCCAAAGCCGCCGATGTTATAACCTATGTGGAGCACGGCGTGTGCGATATAGGCGTTGTGGGCAAGGATACTATTGTTGAAAACGGCAAGAGCTTTTATGAGATGACCGATTTGAATCTCGGAAAATGCGATTTTGCCATAGCCGCCAAAAAGGGAACAGACTTTTTTGACGGTTACAATATAAAGCGTGTTGCCACAAAATACCCGAATGTTACAAAGGCGTATTTTGAAAGCCGCGGAATGGATGTAAAAATAATAAAAATCGAAGGTTCTGTCGAGCTGGCGCCTTTGCTTGACCTGGCGGACGGAATTGTGGATATTGTTGAAACGGGCAGGACTCTTAAAGAGAACGGACTTGAAGTGGTAGAAAAAATTATGCCGGTTTCCGCCCGTGTAATCGTGAATATGGCGAGCATGAAGCTGCGCCGTGACGAAATAGACGAATTTCTTGAAAGGATAGAAAAGGTAAAGCCTCAGGGGTGAAAAGCAATGATAAATACAGTAATCGCAGACGGAGTAAAAGAGGAGGAGCTGATTTCCCAGCTTAAACAGCGCAGCGGCGAAACTCACAAGGCGGTGACGGCTTCGGTCACCGAAATACTTGAAAATGTAAAGGCTGACGGCGACAAAGCCGTGGCGGAATACACCTTAAAGTTTGACAAAAGCCTGCCCGAAAAATGGGAAATTTCAAAAGAGGAAACAGAAAACGCCCTGAAACTGTGCGACCCGGTTTTTATAGAGTCGCTTAAAGCCGCGGCGGAGAATATACGCGATTTCCACGCCCGCCAGAAACAGCAAAGCTGGCTTACCACTAAGGAAAACGGCGTTATAATGGGGCAGCGCGTAAGAGGGCTTAAACGCGTGGGGCTGTATGTTCCCGGCGGCACGGCGGCTTATCCTTCAAGCGTTTTAATGAACGCTGTACCGGCTAAAATAGCCGGAGTAGAAGAGCTTATTATGGTAACTCCCCCTTCAAAGGACGGAAAACCCAATCCGGATATTTTAGCGGCGGCGGCAATCGCCGGCGTGGACAGAGTTTTCCTGATGGGCGGAGCGCAGGCTGTGGCGGCTCTCGCTTACGGAACGCAGACCGTTCCGAAAGTCGATAAAATTGTAGGGCCGGGCAATATCTTTGTGGCTACGGCAAAAAAACTTCTTTACGGAACAGTCGATATTGATATGGTCGCGGGACCCAGCGAGATACTCATCGTTGCCGATGAAAGCGCGAATCCCTCGTTCCTTGCCGCCGATTTAATGAGTCAGGCGGAACACGATGTTTTAGCGAGCGCCATACTTATTACAACAAGCAAAAAAATCGCCGAGGACACCGTAAAGGAGCTTGAAAGACAGTGCGAGCGTCTTGAAAGAAAGGATATTATCCGCAAATCCCTTGCCGATTACGGCGCCGTTATTATCTGTGACAGTATGGATAAGGCGGTCGGGTTCGCCAACAGGCTCGCTCCCGAACACCTTGAAATGTGCGTTGAAAACCCCATGGAGTATATAGGTAAAATGGATAACGCCGGAAGCGTGTTCTTAGGCAGCTATTCGCCCGAACCTCTCGGCGACTATTTCGCGGGACCGAACCATGTTCTGCCCACCAGCGGTACGGCAAGATTCTTCTCGCCCCTTTCGGTTGACAGCTTTATTAAAAAATCCAGCTTTATTTATTACACGCGCGAGGCGCTCTCAAAGGCCGAGGATAAGATTGTGGCTCTTGCCGAAGCCGAGGGGCTTACGGCTCACGCAAATTCGGTAAAAGTCAGATTCGAGGACTGAAAATGTTTGAACTTAACGAAAAAATCAGAAATTTAACTCCCTATGAACCCATAAGCGGAGAATACAGCATACGCCTTGATGCCAACGAGTCTTTTATGAATCTTTCAGAGGAGCTTATGCAGGAGGCGGCAAAGGCGCTCTTAAAGACGGCGTTTAACCGTTATCCCGACCCGCTTGCCAAAACTCTGGCGGAGGGCTTCGGCGCGTATTATTCGGTGGCGCCGGAATATGTAACGGTATTCAACGGCTCGGACGAAACAATTTCAGTAATTATGAACGCCTTTTTGCAGAAGGGCGACAAGTTTATGACCTTGGAGCCGGATTTCTCAATGTACCGTTTCTACGGCGAGCTTGCCGAGGGGCAGAGCGTGCGCTTTGAAAAGAACGGGGAGGATTTTTCGGTTGACGCCGACGCCGTTATTGAAAAGGCGAACGCCGAAAATGTAAGGGTAATTATCTTTTCAAACCCCTGCAACCCCACCTCTTGCATTATTAAAAAAGAGGAATTAAGGCGTATTATAGGCGGCGTGAACGCCCTTGTGGTGCTTGACGAGGCGTATATGGACTTTGACGGCGGCGAAAGCCTGCTCTCGGAGTTTTTGAGCTTTGATAATCTGGTGATTTTAAAAACCTGTTCAAAGGCGCTGGGCGTCGCCGCTCTCAGGCTCGGCTTTGCCGTTGCGGGCAAAAAAATAACCGGCGCTTTGCGCGCGGTAAAATCACCCTACAATGTAAATTCGGTCAGTCAGGCTCTGGCGTCGGCGCTTTTCTCTCACCCGGACTATATTTCCGGCTGCACAAAAAAAGTTATCTCCTCGCGTGAGGAGCTTTACAGGGGCGCTTTGAGCCTTAAAGAAAAGTATCCGGTAATCGGAAATATTCCGAGACCGCATACCAATTTCATATTTATGGAGGTCGAAAACGCGCCCCGGCTTTTTGAAAAGCTCAAAGAGCGCGGAATAATCGTAAGAAATATGGGCGGCTATCTCAGAATTACCGCCGGCACCGGATATGAAAACGAAAAAACCCTTAAAGCTATCGGAGAAATATTGGAGGGCTGAAAATGCGACAGGCTGAAATTTCAAGAAAAACGAAAGAAACCGATATTAAACTCTCGCTTAATCTTGACGGCGGCGATGTAAAAATCAGTACGGGCGTGGGATTTTTTGACCACATGCTGACCGCTTTTGCCGTTCACGGCGGTTTCGGACTGACGGTTGAGTGCAAGGGAGATATTGAGGTTGACTGTCACCACACCGTTGAGGATGTGGGAATAGTTCTGGGCTCGGCTTTTTCTCAGGCGCTGGGCGACAAAACCGGACTTGTCCGTTACGGCAGCTTTTTTGTGCCTATGGACGAGGCTCTCGGCTTTTGCGCGGCGGATATTTCAAACCGCGCGTATCTTGTGTTTGAAGCGCAGTTCCCCCAGGAAAAATGCGGCGATTTTGACTGCTGTATGGTAAAGGAATTTTTTACGGCGGTTGCTTCCGGCGCTAAAATCACCCTGCATTTAAGAGCGCCCTACGGGGATAATTCACACCATATTGCCGAAGCCCTTTTCAAGGCTGCCGGCCACGCGCTGGGGGCCGCGGTAAAAGAGAGCGGCAAAACACTTTCCACAAAAGGGAGCTTGTGATTTATGATTATTTTTCCGGCGATAGATATTAAAGACAGAGTCTGCGTAAGGCTTTATAAGGGCGATTTTTCCACAGCGGGCAAGGTCGCCGACAGCTATATTAAAACCGCCGAGGATTTTAAGGCGGCGGGCGCCGGGTGGATTCACATGGTCGATTTAAACGGCGCGCTCGGCGGAGTACGCATCAACAGCGACATTTTTGTTAAGGTCGCCAAAGACAGCGGACTTTCAGTTGAGGTCGGCGGAGGTATCCGCACAATGGACGATGTGAAATTTTATATTGAAAACGGAATACAAAGAGTAATAATAGGCTCTGCCGCGCTTAAAAATCCCGCCCTTGTAAAGGAGGCGTGCGCAGCCTACGGCGACAGAATCGCCGTGGGGATTGACGCGAAAAACGAAATGGTCGCCACCGAGGGCTGGACTCAGAAAAGCGCTACGCACTATATTGACCTTGCAAAGCGTATGGAGGATATAGGCGTAAAATATATCATCTATACCGATATTGACCGTGACGGTATGCTTTCCGGCCCTAACACCGAGCAGCTTTTAAGGCTCAACGAGGCGGTTTCCTGCAACATTACCGCCAGCGGAGGAATAAGAAATATTGACGATATAATCACTCTTAAAAACGCCGGACTTTACGGCGCTATATGCGGCAGAAGCATTTACAGCGGCACGCTTGACTTGGCGCAGGCGGTAAAGGAGTGCGAAGAATAATGGAACTTGAAAAATTCTTTAAAAAGGGCGAACTTATCCCTGCCGTAATTCAGGAAAACAGCACCGGCGAGGTGCTTATGCTCGCTTATATGAATAAAGAGTCGCTTGAAAAAACCCTTGAAACGGGCTATACATGGTTTTTCAGCCGTTCAAGGCAGAAGCTCTGGAACAAGGGCGAAACCTCCGGCCATGTCCAGAAGGTTGTTTCAATCTGCGGCGACTGTGACGACGATACGCTTTTAATTAAGGTTGAACAGACCGGGCCCGCCTGCCACACCGGCAGCAAGTCCTGCTTTTTCAACAAGATAAAATAAAGGAGCAAAACAATGAACGATACTCTTGAAAGGCTCTACGCCACAATTATTTCAAGAAGGGAAAATCCCCAAGAAGGCTCTTACACCTGCTATCTTTTCGATAAGGGACTGGATAAAATTCTCAAAAAAGTGGGCGAGGAATGTTCCGAAACCATAATCGCCGCCAAAAACGGCGTTAAAGAGGACACCGTGGGTGAGATAAGCGACCTTATTTTTCACCTTTTCGTAATGATGGCTAACGAGGGCATTGAGGTTGCCGATGTTATGGCGGAGCTTGATAAGCGCAGCGAAAAAACAGGCAATCTTAAAACTTTTCATCAGGTGGATAAAAACACTTGATTAAGGGCGGGTGAAGTTATGACCGTGCTTTTTGTAATTCTCGCGCTGCTTTTGGCTTTTATCGTTATAACCCTTGTAAGGGCGGCTTTTTATAAGGAGAAAAAAACCGGGTATGAGCCTTTGGAAAAAGAAAATACGGATACCGAAAGATTTCTTAAAAATTTAAGCGACGCGATAAAGTTCAAGACAATTTCTAACTATGACAGCAGCTTGGTGGACTGGGCGGAATTTGAAAAATTCCACGCCTTTTTAAGGGAGCGCTATCCCCTTGTTCACAAGACCATGAGCATAACTGAAATCGGCGAAGCGAGCCTGATTTACAAGTGGGAGGGCAGCGACCCTTCGCTTGACGCGATAGCCATGCTCGCTCATCAGGATGTTGTGCCGGTGGATTCCCAAACCGAAAAGGACTGGGAAAATCCGCCTTTTGAGGGCGTAAACGACGGCGAGTTTATATGGGGCAGAGGCGCCATGGATATGAAAAATCACTTAATCGCCGTAATGGAAAGCGCGGAAGCGCTCATAGCCGAGGGATATAAGCCGGTCAGGACGGTTTATATATGCCTCGGCCACAACGAGGAGGTAGTAGCCTCTCCCGACAACGGCGCGAAGGCTATGGCGCAGTATCTTGAAAAGCAGGGAGTAAAACTCGAAGCGGTGCTTGACGAGGGCGGAGCAATTCTGCCGGCTGAAATAAAGGGCGTTGTAAGCTGCAATCTGGCGGGAGTCGGTATTGCCGAAAAGGGCAGCGTCAATTATAGAATCAGCGTAAGCGCCAAGGGAGGACATTCCTCGCAGCCGCCTAAGCATACGGCGCTGGGGCATCTGGCAAATGTTATAAGAGATATTGAAAATCATCAGTTTAAAGCCGTAATGCCCGATTTTGTTTATGACCTGTTTACTGCCATAGGCAAAAGGTCATCTTATCCGGCAAGGCTCGTTTTCTGCAATCTGTGGCTTTTAAAGCCGCTGGTTTTAAAGGTTATGACCAAAATTCCTCCGGCGGCTTCGCTCATACGCACCTGTACGGCGGTGACTATGGCGCAGGGCAGCCCTCAGTTTAATGTACTGCCGCAGAAAGCCTCTGCAACGGTCAATTTCAGGACAATGCCCGGCGTTACAATGAGTGATGTTGAGGAGCATATAAGAAAGAGCGTAAAGAATAAAAACATAGAAATAGAATTTCTTGTGGGAAAAGAAGCGTCAAAGGTTTCGCCGACCGATTCGCGAGCCTTTAAGACGATTAAGGAGCTCTGCGAAAGGGCGGACAGCAAAAATCTTGTGGCTCCGTTTCTGGTAATGGGAGGAACCGATTCCTACAATTACGAAAACATCTGCGGCAATATTTACCGTTTTTCGCCTTTTAGGGTGAGCACGGGGCTTTTGCTCTGCACTCACGCCGTCAACGAACGGCTTCCGGTTGAAAGCGTGCCGCAGGCTCTGGAATTTTTCAAACGCTACATAAGGATAATGAGTTCAAAATGAGCGGGTAATGCTGAAAACCGATTGAAAAATTTTCGGGGATATGTTATAATACAGCTGTAAAATATGTGTAGGTTCCGGATTTTACTGCTCATATTTTTACACCCGGCGTCCGAAAGGGCGCCGGTTTTTTCATTTTACCGCAAAAAAACACGCTCCTGTTCGGGAGCGTGTTTTCGCTGCGTTTATATTCCGAAGAAATTTTTGGCGTTGTTAAAGGAGATGTCGGCGACAATCTGCGAGAGAAAAGCTATGTCGCAGGGGTATTTGCCGTCCTCAACCAAATCGCCGAGCAGTTCGCACAGAATACGGCGGAAATACTCGTGCCGCGGGTACGAAAGAAAGCTTCTTGAATCCGTAACCATGCCCACAAATTTTCCGAGCACGCCTAAGTTCGCAAGCGCCTGCATCTGGGCGCGCATACCGTCGTAGTTATCGTTAAACCACCAGGCGGAGCCGAACTGGATTTTGGACTGCGCCGAGCTGTCCTGGAAATTTCCGAGCATTGTGCCGAGAACATAGTTGTCCTTGGGGTTAAGCGTAAAGAGCACCGTTTTGGGCAGAGCGTCTTTTACGGCGAGCGAGTCAAGATAGCGTGAAAGTCCGCAGGCGAGGGGATAGTCGGCAACCGAGTCAAAGCCCGTGTCAGCGCCGAGCGCGCGGAACATCTTTGTGTTGTTGTTGCGCATAGCGCCGAAATGAAGCTCCATAACCCAGCCGCGCTTCGCGTACTGCTCGCCGAAAAAGCGAAGCAGAGCCGTGCGGTACATATCAAGCTCCCTTACGCTGAATTTTTCATTTCCCGAAAGAGCTTTTCTGAATATCTTTTCAAGAGCGTCCTCGTCAGCCTCCTCAAAGGGGCAGTAGGCAAGGGCGTGGTCGCTGGCGCGGCAGCCCATTTCGTCAAAAAAGTCAATTCTCTTTTCAAGAGCCGCCAGCAAAGCGCCGAAGCTGTCTATTTTCATATCGGCGGCGGCTTCCATTGCCTTTATCCAGCCGGGGAAAGAGTCCGAGTCGATAAGAAAGGACTTGTCGGGGCGGAAAGCGGGAAGCACCCTGCACTTAAAACCGCCGTCGGCTTTTAAGAGCTTGTGATATTCAAGACTGTCGGCGGCGTCATCGGTTGTGCATACGCAGGCGACATTCGATTTTTCAATAAGCTCGCGGGGAGTAAATCCGCCGGCTTCAATCATCGAGTTGCATTTCTCCCATATCGCGGGCGCGCTCTTGTGGTTAAGCGGCTCGTAAATATTGAAATAGCGTTGAAGCTCAAGGTGAGTCCAGTGATAAAGCGGATTTCCTATGCAGTATTGAAGCGTTTCGGCGTACTTCAAAAACTTCTCATAACCCGTTTTGCCGCCGGTTATGTATTCCTCGTCAACCCCGTATGAGCGCATGGCTCTCCATTTGTAGTGGTCGCCGCCCAGCCACAGCTCGGCTATATCGGCAGGCTGACGGTTTTCATAAATCTCCTTGGGCGAGAGGTGGCAGTGCCAGTCAAAAATCGGCGTGTTTTTGGCGCCGTATTCAAAAATCTCGCGCGCGGTGTCGGTAGTCAGAAGAAAATCATCGGACATAAATGCTCTCATAAAATCACCCGAAATCATTTTTTTTAATTATACAACTATAAATTTGTTTTAGCAACAGAGAGACGGTATTATTTATAAAAAGTTAACACGGCTCCAAAGCAAACATACTATTGAAAAAGACGGTGCGATATGATAAAATTATTAGGATATATATTGATTTATAAGAGGTATTTTTATGTCAGGACATTCAAAATGGAGTACAATCAAACGCAAAAAAGAAAAAACCGATAACGCCAGAGCGAAGGTGTTTACAAAAATCGGCAGGGAAATCGCCGTAGCGGTTAAGGAGGGCGGCCCCGACCCGGCGGCTAACTCAAAGCTGAAAGATGTAATCGCCAAAGCCAAGGCGAATAATGTGCCCAACGATAATATTGAAAGAATTATCAAAAAGGCGGCAGGCGACGGCAGCGCCGACAATTACGAGGAGATTGTTTACGAGGGCTACGGCCCGTCTGGAATCGCCGTAATTGTTGAAACTCTCACCGACAACCGCAACAGAACCGCCGCCGATGTCCGTCACTATTTTGACAAATACGGCGGAAATATGGGCCAGAGCGGCTGCGTTTCATTTATGTTCAACCGTCAGGGCGTTCTGCTTATTGAAAAAGAGGGCGTTGACGAGGATAAGCTCATGGAGGACGCTCTTGAAGCGGGTGCCGTTGACTTTATTACGGACGATGAGATTTATGATGTCCGTACCGAGCCTTCGGATATGGGCGCGGTGCGCGACGATCTGGAAGCCAAGGGTTACGCCTTTGTTTCGGCTGAGGTGGAGTATGTCCCCGCAACCTATACCGCGCTTACAAATCCGGACGATATAAAGAATATGGGCAAAATGCTTGAAATGTTCGAGGATAACGACGATATTCAGAATGTTTACCACAACTGGGAAAACGAGGACGATTACGAGGGCTGACGCGCGGGCATACCTCTGCTGATTTTCGGTTAAAATACCACCGGGAGGGTTTTTATGAAGCAGTATGATTATCTTATAGTCGGCAGCGGCCTTTTCGGCTCGGTGTTTGCCTATGAGGCGGCTCAAAAGGGCAAAAAATGCCTTGTGCTTGAAAAAAGAAGCCATACGGGCGGAAATGTTTACTGCGAAAATACACAGGGCATTACCGTTCACAAGTACGGAGCGCATATTTTTCATACAAGCAATAAGCGAGTGTGGGAGTATGTCAACCGTTTTTGTGAGTTCAACAATTTCATAAATTCCCCGATTGCCAATTACAAGGGCGAGATTTACAACCTGCCTTTTAATATGAACACTTTTTCAAAGATGTTCGGCGTTGTAACGCCCGAGCAGGCGAGAGCCGTGATTGAGAGTCAGCGCGCCGAGATCAAAGGCGAGCCTAAAAACCTTGAAGAGCAGGCAATAAGCCTTGTGGGCAGGGATATTTACGAAAAACTTATCAAGGGCTATACCGAAAAGCAGTGGGGCAAAGACTGCCGCGACCTGCCGCCCTTTATTATAAAAAGAATACCCGTGCGCTACACATATAACAACAACTATTTCAACGACCGCTATCAGGGCATACCCGAGGGCGGTTATAACAGGATAATAGATAAGCTGCTTGAAAATGCCGAGGTGCGGCTCAATACCGACTTCCTTTCGGACAAGGAGGGGTTTCTCTCGCTTGCCTCAAAGTGCGTGTTTACGGGCACCGTTGATTCCTATTTCGGATATTCGCTCGGAAAACTCGGATACCGCAGTTTGCGTTTTGAAAGCGAGATTCTGAACATTCCCGACTTTCAGGGCGTAGCCGTGGTGAATTACAACGAGCGCGAGGTGCCATATACCAGAATTATCGAGCACAAGCACTTTGAGTTCGGAACTCAGCCGGTAACGGTTATTACAAGGGAATATCCCGAAAGCCTCAAAGAGGGCGCACAGCCTTATTATCCCATCAACGATGAGGAAAACGAAAAGCTCTACGAAAAATATTCTCTTCTTGCGAAAAACGAAAAAAATGTTATTTTCGGCGGCAGGCTCGGCAGCTATAAATACTACGATATGGATAAGTGCATTGAAGCCGCGCTGTCCTTGTGTGAAAGGGAGCTGTAACGGTGAGCGAGATTAAAATTTCCGCGATTATGCCCGTTTACAATGTCGAAAAATATGTGGGCAGATGTATTGACAGTATAATATCCCAGACGCTCAAAGAGTGGGAGTTAATAGCGGTTGACGACGGCTCGACCGATTCAAGCGGCAGAATCTGCGACGAATACGCCGCCGCTGACAGCCGCATAAGGGTTATCCATAAGGAAAACGGAGGAGCGCCCAGCGCGCGCAACGCCGCTATTGAAGAAGCTTCGGGCGAATACCTGTATTTTGTTGATTCCGACGACTGGGCGCAGCCGGATATGTTCAGCGATATGTACGAAAAGGCGAAGAACACCGGCGCTCAGCTTGTGGTGGCGGGATACTACATTGATACCTATTATTCCGAAAACGAGTGCTACACCCAAGAGCAGGCGCTGCCGTCAAGAGATTTCGAAAGTCAGCGCGAGTTCAGGGAATACGCCTACAAGATGTTTGACGAAAACCTCTTATATACGCCGTGGAACAAGCTGTATTTAAGGGATTATATTGTGAACAACAACATACGCTTTAAAAACACCTTCTGGGACGATTTTCCCTTTAACCTTGATGTGGTGCGAGATGTAGAGCGGGTTGCGCTGACTGAAAAAAAGTATTACCACTTTATCCGCGCGAGGGCGGACAGCGAAACGGCGAAATACAGAAGCGGAATGTACGAAAAGCGCGAGGAAGAGCACGGCTGGATGAAAGAGCTTTATTCCTATTGGGGAATAGACGATGAAAACAGCACGGAGATGATACACCGCCGTTACATTGAAAGAATTATAGGCTGTGTGGAAAACCTCACAAATTCCGCCTGTACGCTCAGCCGCGGTGAAAAAATGAGCCGCATTAAAGAGATAATAAACAGCGAAAATGTAAGAACAGCCCTTAAAAAGGCAAAGCCCAATTCGCTGATGATGAAAATAATGCTTGTGCCGGTGAAAATAAAAAGCGTGCCGCTGACCTATCTTGAAGGCTCGTTCATTTCCAAGGTGAAATCAGGCAACGCAGGGCTTTTCGCCAAGCTTAAAGCAAACAGGTAAATTGTATGTCGCTTAAAAACAAAAAGCTGTTTTTACTCGATATGGACGGAACAGTCTATGAGGGCGGCCGTCTTTTCAAAGGAGTAAACGAGTTCCTCGGGTATATTGAAAGCTCGGGCGGACAGTATATTTTTATAACGAACAATTCTTCCCGTTCGGTAAAGGACTATGTAAAAAAGCTGTCGGATATGGGCGTGAGGGTAACCGAAAAAAACTTCTTTACCTCGGTTCAGGCTACGGCTCTTTATCTTAAAGAGCATTTTGACGGCAAAAGGATTTTCTGTATGGGAACTTCCTCAATGGTGGAGGAGTTAAGGAATTCAGGCGTGGACGCGGTGACCTCAACCTCCGGCAAAATCGACTGCGTGCTTGCCGGGTACGATACGGAGCTTACCTATCAGAAGCTGAGGGACATCTGCTATCTTCTTCACGAGAACCGGGATATTCCCTATATCGCCACCAATCCCGACCGCGGCTGCCCTACCGAGTACGGGCTGGTGCCCGACTGCTTCGCGATATGCGAGGCTGTAAACTACGCCGTGGGACGCCGTCCTTTGTATATAGGCAAGCCGGACAGGTTTATGATTGACTGCGCCGTTAATATGTCTCCCTTTAAAAGGGAGCAGGCGCTTGTAATCGGCGACCGCCTTTATACGGATATTGCCGCAGGGGTGAACGCCGGTGTGGATACCGTCTGCGTTCTCAGCGGAGAGAGCACAAGGGAAGATATTGAAAAAAGCGAAATCAAGCCCGCTTATGTCTTTGAGGATATAAGGGAGCTTTTAAGTAAAATACGGGAGTAAGGCAATGGAATACGATGCGTTTGACGGGGGAATAGAGCTGGGCGGACTCAGAAGCCGCGACGATATAAGACTTTTGGTGTGCTACCTTTTAAAGAGCGTTGATGCGCCGATGTCCAGAATGATGCTCAATGACGCGATGCAGCAGGACGGGCTTGCCAATTATTTTGAGGTCAGCCAGGCGATAGACGAGCTTCTGAAAAGCGGAAATATAACGATGAATGTTGTTGACGGAGAAGAGGCGCTTTCGGTTACCGACCGCGGCAGGGAGGCCGCCGACCTTCTGGAAACGGGACTGCCCCGAACCGTGCGTGAAAAGGCGGTCAATTCGGCAATACGGCTTACAACAAGAGCCAAAATCGAGCGTGAAAACCGTATCGAGGTAAAGCGTGAAGATGACGGGGGATACACAATAACCTTTACGCTTTTTGACCGCGATACCGAGCTTATGAAGCTCTCGGTGTATGTGGCGGACAGCCTCCAGCTTGAACAGATTAAGCAGAACTTTATAGACGATCCGGTAAAGGTCTATTCGGCTATTTTAACCTCTCTTACCGTGTGATGGGCAGCGTTAAGGAAAAACTTCTGTGGCTGCTGCTTTCCAGCCACTGCGATTACTGCGGGAAGCTGCTCGAAGAGGGCAAAAACCTCTGTGAGGAATGTGAAAAAGAGCTGCCGCGCATAACCGGAAAACGCTGCCGGCGCTGCGGAGCGGGCAGGGACAGGTGCTCCTGCCGCGGCAGAAAAGTGCAGTATGACGCGGTGATTTCTCCCTTTTATTACGAAAAGGGAATAAAGGAATGTATAAGAAGGCTTAAATTCAAGGGCAGGGATTATGCCGCCCGTGTGCTTGCGCGCGATATGTACCTCTGTTTTCTTGAAGAGTACAAAGATATTGATTTTGATTTTATAACCTATGTGCCTTTTTCAGCGGCTCAGAAAATTTCAAGGCTATATAATCAGAGCGAGCTGCTGGCGCAGCGCCTGTCGGAGCTTACCTCTATCCCCTGCGAAGATGTGATGGTAAAGCTGTTTGATACCGGCTCTCAGCACAGCACGGGCAGAAAATTAAGGCGCGGCAATGTGTTCGGCGTTTATGATGTTAAGGAAAAAGCTTCCGTAGAGTCAAAAACAATACTTTTGGTTGACGATGTGCGTACAACCGGCGCAACGCTCAGCGAGTGCGCGGCAATTCTTAAAATAAGGGGAGCGGGCGCGGTTTACTGCATTACGGCAGCCGTGACCGCCGCGCAAAAAACGCCGGGTATTGACAAAAGCTGATTATACTGATAAAATTATTTGAAATATGAAAAATGCTGTGAAAAAGAATAAGGGCTGAAGCCGTTGATTTCAGAGAGCCGCCGGTTGGTGCAAGGCGGTACAAAGCTCAGTCCGCCGTCACTTTTGAGCAGTTCCGCCTAAAAGCGAACGCCGTTAAGCGGAAACGGTCAGCCCCCGTTACCGGGCAGATAAGCGGCCGCATTGCGGCAATTTGAGTGGTACCGCGGAAAATTTTCGTCTCATACAAAATTTTGTATGGGGCTTTTTATTTTTTAAAGGAGATGCTTTCAAAATATGTCAAAAGAGCTTGAAAAGCAGTATAATCCCAAAAATGTTGAGGACAGGATATATAAAACCTGGCTTGACAAAAAATATTTTCACGCCAAGCGTGAGGACAGGAAAAAGACTTATACTATCGTAATTCCGCCCCCAAACATAACGGGGCAGCTTCACATGGGACACGCCCTTGACAATACGCTTCAGGATATTCTTATCCGCTATCACAGAATGGCGGGGTGGGATACCCTGTGGCTTCCCGGCACGGATCACGCCTCAATAGCTACCGAGGCTAAAATAGTTGAGTCCATGAAAAAAGAGGGGCTTACAAAAGAGGACCTCGGCCGTGAAAAGTTTTTGGAGCGCGCCTGGAAATGGAAAGAGCAGTACGGCGGCAGAATTATTGAGCAGCTTAAAAAAATGGGCTCCTCCTGCGACTGGGACAGAGAGCGCTTTACCCTTGACGAGGGCTGCAACAAGGCGGTCAACGAGGTTTTCTGCTCGCTCTATGAAAAGGGGCTTATTTACAGGGGCGAAAGAATAATAAACTGGTGCCCTCATTGTCTTACTTCTATTTCGGACGCCGAGGTTGAGTACGAGGACCAGGCGGGCCATTTCTGGCACCTGCGCTATCCCTTCAAGGACGGCAGCGGTTATCTGGAACTTGCCACAACCCGTCCCGAAACACTCTTGGGCGATACCGCCGTCGCGGTCAACCCCAATGATGAAAGATATAAGGATTTAGTCGGCAAAACGCTTATACTTCCCATTGTTCACCGTGAAATTCCCGTTATCGCCGACGATTATGTTGAAACGGATTTCGGTACCGGCGTGGTCAAAATAACGCCCGCCCATGACCCCAATGACTTTGAGGTAGGGCTCAGGCATAATCTGGAAGTTATAAATGTTCTGACTCCCGACGCGAAAATTACCGGGGATTACCCAAAATACGCCGGAATGGACCGTTATGAGGCGCGCAAAGCCATTGTGGAGGACTTAAAAGCCGAGGGAGCTCTTGTAAAGGTTGAGGATTATTCCCATAATGTAGGCACCTGCTACCGCTGCGGCACAACCGTTGAGCCGAGAGTTTCAAAACAGTGGTTTGTAAAGATGAAGCCGCTGGCAGGTCCCGCCATTGACGCCGTTAAGAACGGAGAAACAAGGTTTATTCCACAGCGTTTTGAAAAGGTCTATTTCCATTGGCTTGAAAATATCCGCGACTGGTGCATTTCCCGTCAGCTCTGGTGGGGTCACCGCATACCCGCGTGGTACTGTGCCGACTGCGGCGGCATTACGGTTTCCCGTACCGCCCCCGAAAAATGCGCCCATTGTTCGGGCAAAAATATAGAGCAGGACCCCGACACGCTGGATACTTGGTTTTCCTCAGCGCTCTGGCCTTTCTCAACGCTCGGCTGGCCGGAGAAAACCGAGGACTTTAAGCATTATTATCCCACAAATACCCTTGTAACCGGCTATGATATAATTCCTTTCTGGGTTATGAGAATGATGTTCTCAGGCATTGAGCAGACCGGCAGAGTACCCTTTGACACCGTGCTGATTCACGGGCTTGTGCGTGACGCTCAGGGCAGAAAAATGTCAAAATCGCTGGGCAACGGCATTGACCCGCTGGAAATCATCGACAAATACGGCGCCGACGCGCTCAGGTTTACCCTCGCTACCGGCAACAGTCCCGGAAACGATATGCGTTTCTCCGATGAGAGGGTTGAGGCAAGCCGTAACTTTGCCAATAAAATCTGGAACGCGGCACGCTTTATTCTTATGAACCTTGACGAAAACGAGCCCGCGCCTTATATCCCCGAAAATTTAGATTTGGAGGATAAGTGGATTTTAAGCAAATACAACGAGCTTGTAAGCGGCGTTACCGACTCGCTTGAAAAATACGAGCTGGGTATGGCGGTGCAGAAGCTGTATGACTTTATTTGGGATGTTTTCTGCGACTGGTATATTGAAATCGCCAAAATCCGCCTTAATTCGGACGATGAAAAGGCAAAGTCGGCGGCAAAAGCGGTGCTGGTCTATGTAATGTCCAATACGCTTAAACTTCTCCACCCCTTTATGCCCTTTATAACCGAGGAAATCTGGCAGACTCTGCCCCATACAGGCGAGAGCATAATGGTGTCCGAGTGGCCGTCATTCAGCAAAAGCCTTGTGTTTGCCGCTGAGGAGTCGGGCATGGAAAAAATTATGTCGGCTGTCAAGGCTGTTCGTAACCGCCGCGCCGAAATGAATGTTCCGCCCTCAAAGAAAGCCAGGCTCTGCGTTGTAACAAAGGAAAAAGAACTTTTTGACAGCGGAGCGAAATTCTTTACCCGCCTTGCTTCGGCTTCCGAAATCAGCGTAGCAGGTGACGAAACCGGCATACAGACCGAGGGCTGCGTAAGCGTTGTTACCGAAGCCGCGGTAATCTATATACCTATGGACGAGCTGGTTGATTTCAAAGCGGAGCTCGAAAGGCTCAATAAGGAAAAGAAAGCGGTTTTAAAAGAGCTTGACTTTATCTCGTCAAAGCTCAACAATCCCGGATTTGTTTCAAAAGCGCCCGAAGCGGTGGTAAACGCTCAGCGTGAAAATCTCGCAAAACAGACCGAAAAGCTGAAAATGCTTGAAGAGAGCATAGCGAAAATCGAAAACAGATAAACGCTGAAAAAGCGGAACGGTGAAAGCCGTTCCGCTTTTTTAAGCCTATTTTCAGTTAAATGCCGCTGTAAATTTCCGTCTGCGATATTTTTATGTTTATCGTAATGCCGCCGCTGTCACCGCTCTGTGAAAGCGAAACCGAGCCGCCGTCAAAATGGGAAAAATAGCTCAGTACCGGGTAGTCATTTGAGCTGTCAATTTCATACATTACCCGTTCGGTGACAACCGTTTCCTCCAAAAGCGCTATATATTCCTTTGCCTCTTCAAGGGTAAAGTTTTCAAAAGTATAGGCGTAGTGCTCGTATTCTTTCGTACTGCCCTGTGTTAATTCATAAATTTCAGCGCCGTCGGGAACCGGCACGCCGCCTTGAAAAGCGGAGGTGGTGTATTCCTTTAAGGGAAGCGAGGGCGCCTGCAAGCCGGCTTTGCCTGCGTCGGTTTCAGAACAGCCCGACAGCATAAGCAATGTAAAAATTAAAAATACGGCGGCAGCCGCTGTCCGGCGGACGGTGGTTTTCATAGTATTCCTCCGTAAGTATAACAGCGCGCGGTTTACCGGGCGCGTTTTCTTTTTGCAATAAGGCGCAATATAAACGCCGCGGCCGCCGCAATCCAAAGAAAAGCGCAGACTGCCGCTTCGGCGTTTATTCCCGCAGCGGAAGCTACGGCAATCTGAGTGGGCGCGTCCGCGTACCCTATGGCGCCGCGAGATTTCATATAAATAATCGGAACGGCAAAACTCAGCGTAGCGCAGACAGCCGCAACCGAAAAAATCAAAAACGCAAACAAAAAAGCTCTCGCGCGCTTAGTACGCCTTTTTTCGTCGGCGGTGAGCTCAACGCTCTGCATTATGTCGCGCGCAAAGTCTGCGGGTTTTCCTATGCGCTCAACAGTCCGGGAAAACTCTTCGCCCGACTCGTCGGCGCAGTCAAGGCTTTCTTCAAGAGAGCGTAATATCTCGCTTTTCATTTCCGCGGGCAGTTTAAGCCGCCTTTTTACCTCTTTTAAGTATTTTGTTCTGTCCATTTTTATTCCCCGCTTTCCGCCACAAAGCTGTTCACGCTCTTTATATATTCCTGCCAGTAGGCTTTCATCTCGCCCAAAGCTTTCTCGCCCTGTTCCGTAAGAGAGTAATATTTTTTGGCGTTTCCGCTGGCGACCGAAAAAACGCTGCGGCTTGAAATAAGCCCGTTGCTTTCCAACCGGTAAAGCAGGGGATATATTGTCCCGTCACGGGCGGGAGCGAACACCCTGCCGCCCTGCCCGTTAAGCTGAGATATGATTTCATAGCCGTAGGTTTCGCCGCGGCTGATTATTTCAAGCAGCACCATTTCAAGCGCGCCCTTTTTAAATTGCTGAGCAAATTTACTGTTCAAGGCTTTTCCCTCTATACTATGTATTACTAACTATCAATACATAGTATAGCAAAAGCAGCTTGAATTGTCAATAATCACAGCCTTGATTTGTGCTTAAATTAAGCTGTCAATAAAAAACGGATAAGCCGCTTATTAACATATAAAATCCGCCGGAAAAGCAAAGAAAAAAGCCGCGGCAGAAAGCCGCGGCCTAACAGGTTTTGCTTATTCGGTTATCATCAGCGAACGGACAATTTTCTCAATCTCTTCCTTGCCGTAGATAACGGGAACGGGATACAGCGGGTTGCCCTCTTTTACAGCGCGCTCAACTATAACGGGAATATCCTCTTCCTTTATCTGGGTAAAGCCTTTGGGAATATTCATTCTCTCGTTCATTGCGTAAATCTCGGCGATAAACGCCTTTGCCTTGTCGGCGGCTGTGTCGCCCGTAATTCCTACAATGTCCGCCAGAGCGGCAAGCTTATCGTAAACCGCTTCACCGTAAGCTTCAAGCACAACGGGAAGAATAACGGCGTTGGCAAGTCCGTGGGGTATGCCGTACTGACCGCCGAGGTTGTGGGCGATAGCGTGAACATAACCTACATAGGCTCTTGTAAACGCCATACCTGCATAGAACGATGCCAAAAGCATCTGATTTCTCGCCTCAATGTTTTTGCCGTCATTGTAAGCGGTTTCAATATTTTCAAAAATCATCTTTGTGGCTCTTTCGGCATAGTCAAGGGTGGACTTCACATTGCTCTTGCCTATGTAAGCCTCAACAGCGTGAGTCAGAGCGTCCATACCGGTTGTGGAGGTGATGTGCGGAGGAAGTCCCACTGTAAGTTCGGGGTCAAGCACCGCGTACTTGGGACGGAGAACCGGGTCGTTACAGGCGTTTTTCTCATGGGTTTTGGTATTTGTGACAACCGCCGCGAGAGTGGTTTCAGAGCCTGTGCCCGCGGTTGTGGGAACAGCGAAGAAGGGGGGCAGGGGATGAAGAATTTTCATAACGCCGCGCATTTTTTCAACGGGCTTATTAGGACGGACAACTCTTGCCGCCGCGATTTTAGCGCAGTCCATGGGCGAGCCGCCGCCGAAGGCGATAATGCCCTGACAGCCGTTTTCCACATACATGGCTCTTGCTTCCTCAATATTTTCAATCGAGGGGTTGGGCTGAACGCCGTCGTAAACCACATAGCCGATACCGGTTTTTGTAAGCTCGTCAAAAAGTCCGTTGAGAAGTCCCAGCCCCATAAGACCTTTATCGGTGACGATAAGCACCTTTGAAAGTCCCTTTTCCTTGATGAGCGCGGGCAGTTTCTTTATGCTGCCGGGACCGGTAAGAGTCTGCGGCTCGGACCAGTCAAGGAAAAGCATAAACACGAACATTACCTTCTGGTAAACGCGGTAAAACGCTTTTTGAAGATTTGTCATAATATCACTCTTTCATAAAGTTATTTTTACTGCTGAAAATTTCAACAGCTGATTTACTGTCTTTGTCAATCTGCGCTTTAAGCTCTTCTTTTGAGGCGAACTTTTTTTCATCACGCAGAAAGCTCAGAAGCTCCACCTTGATTTTCCGGTAATAAAGGTTGCCGTCAAAACCCAGTATGCAGGTTTCGCTCAAAACCGCGTCACCGCCTATTGTGGGGTGACAGCCGAAATTTGTAACCGAGGGGTATGTTTTTGAATCGACTATCGACTGCGAAGCGTAAACCCCGTGCCGAAGATTTATAAAATCAGGGGGAAAATGCTGGTTGATTGTGGGAAAGCCGAGATATTTTTTGCCTATCTTGTTGCCCTCTACAACAAGAAAATCATAGGAAAAATTCCTGCCGAGCATAGCGTTGGCGCTCTCAATGTCGCCCTCGGCGAGAGCCGCGCGTATTCTTGTGGCGCTTATCATCTCGCCCTTATAAAGCACGCTTTGCGCCTGCTTGTAAATTATACCATATTTTTCGCACAAAGTCCAAAGAATTTTACTGTTTGCCGCTCCGCCTTTCCCGAAGCGGAAATTGCCGCCGCTTATAACGGCTCCGCAGTTGAGCTTTTCCTTTAAGACGCCGCGCACAAATTCCTCGGCGCTCAAATCCTTTATCTGCGAAAAGTTTATAAAAACGGGGGTTATTCCCATATCGCGCACATATTTTTCCTTGTCCTCCGCGGTGATAAGCAGAGGGGGCGAAGAACCGCGTATAACCTTTTGCGGATGAGCGTCAAAAAAGAGCATAGCGGGCAGAAGCCCGTCTTTTTCAAAGGACTTCGCCGTGTTAAGCACATTTATATGACCTCTGTGCAGCCCGTCAAAGGTACCCAGAGCCAAAGCTAATTTACTCATCTGATACAAGCACTCTCTTTACCGTAAGGTCGCCGCCGCCGTTTAATATCTCGCCGAGCCCCAGCAGCTTTCTTTCGGGCGAATAAACCCTGTAAATTCCCGCCTCAAAATAACCGCCGAGCCTTTTGCCGTCAAGCTCGCCGCCGTTGTAAAAGCGTTTAGTCTGCGCGGAGGTAACCTCAATTTCCGAATATGCCGACAGCGCTTTTTCAAGGGGAATTACCGCTTGTTCGGCACGGTTTTCGTTTTTTAGCTGTTCCAGCCTTTCAAGGGTGACGGCGTTCTCAACCGAAAAACCGTTGGCGGCTGTTCTGCGGAGCTCTTTAAGAGCCGCGCCGCAGCCGAGGATGCTGCCTATGTCGTCGCACAGCGAACGGATATATGTCCCTGCCGAACAGGTAATGTCAAGGCAGAATTCCGAGCCGTCAAAGCCGTAAACTTTAAGGCTTTCAATAATAACTTTGCGCTGTTCCCGCTCGGTGACTATACCCTGACGGGCTAAGCTGTAAAGCCTTTTTCCGTCTTTCTTGACTGCCGAAAACATCGGCGGCGTCTGCATTATCCCGCCTGTAAACCGCGAGCATGCCTCTGAAAGCTGTTCCTCGGTCACATGGGGAGTCTGCCGGGAAAGCACCTTTCCCGTAATGTCAAGCGTGTCTGTGACAATACCGAGACTCACCCTTGCCCGGTAGCTTTTTTTGTGTTCCGGCAAAAGTTCCGAAAACCTTGTGCAGCCGGAAAGCATTACTACAAGCACGCCCGTAGCCA
This sequence comes from uncultured Clostridia bacterium, assembly GCA_944380765.1. Taxonomy (GTDB): domain Bacteria; phylum Bacillota; class Clostridia; order Oscillospirales; family Acutalibacteraceae; genus Fimenecus. Next base: position 45,216 of record CALWIO010000006.1, on the reverse strand, counting down.
TAGGGTCAAGCGTTCCCGTATGCCCGGCTTTTTTGACGCCGAGAATGCGGGCGGCTTTTTTTACAGCCGAAAAGGAGGTCATTCCCTGCGGCTTGTCAATACAAATAATACCGGTCATACAAGAGCCGCCTTTACAGCGTCAAGCAAAACGGCTTTCGCTTCGCTAAGCGGACAGTAAAATTCACAGCCCGCGGCCCGGTTGTGACCGCCTCCGCCGAGTTCAGCGCAGATTTCGGCGGCGTCATAAGGCTCAACTGTTCTGAGCGAAACCTTGTAGGAGCCGTCTTTGCGCTCGCGCACGGTAATTCCGATTGCCACGCCCTCAATTTTTCTCGGGAGAGCCGCTATTCCGTCACACTCGCTCTCGTTTGAGCCGCTTTCGCGGAACATATCCTGAGTAATGGTCATTACGGCGCATTTGCCGCCGAATTTAAGCTCTATTGATGAAACCGCCATCTGTTCAAGCCGAAGATACGAAAGAGTTTTCGTTTCAAACATCGCGCGGTTAATAAGGGCGTAATCGGCGCCCTTTTCAATCATTTCAGCGGCTATTCTGTGGGTGCCGGGCGTGGTGTTCGAGAACATAAAACAGCCCGTGTCCGTAGCTATGCCCGTATATATGCAGTCGGCTATTTTGCCGCTTGTTTCAACGCCCAGCTCGCCCGCGAGCCTGTAAATTATCTCAGCGGTGGCTGCACGGTCTTCAAGCAAAAGGTACTCGGAATACTCCCGGTTTGACATGTGATGGTCAATGCAGAGAAAAACCCTGTCGCCGTAAAGGGCGGCAAAGCTGTCGCCCAAAAGGCTTTTGTCGGCTACATCAACGGCTATGATTTTATCAAATTCTATATCGCCGTTGTCAATATCGTCAAACAAATAGGAATATTTGCCGTGTATTTCGTCCGCGCAGCGAACCGCGCTTTTCTTGCCGCAGACGGAAAGAATGCGGTGAAGCGCGAAAGCGCTGCCGAGCGTGTCTCCGTCCGGATTCGCATGGGCTAAAATAAGGAAATTATCGTTTTCCTTTAAAAGAGCCGCGCATTTTGCCGAATCAATCCTCGTCATTTTCATCCCTCATACCGAAATTTTCTATTTTTTTGAAAATCTCTATTCCCTGTTCAACCGAATCGTCCGCTATGAATTTAAGCTCCGGCGTTTTTCTAAGGCGAAGCCTGCCGCCGACCTCGCGGCGTATAAGACCGGTCGCGCTTTCAAGTCCTTTTACCGCCTGCTTTGCCTCGTCAATGCCGTTTACGGAACTTACATAAACCTTGGCAAAGGATAAGTCGGAGCTTACCTCAACGCGCACTACCGTCAGAATTCTGCCGCTGACGCGCGGGTCTTCAAGCGTGCGGATAACCGCCGTAATTTCCCGCCTTATGTCCTCGGAAACCCTGCCTACACGATAACCTGACATATCTCTTCACCTTAATCTCTGTATTCTTCCATAATGAAGGCTTCAAAAATGTCGCCCTCTTTAATATCGTTGAATTTTTCAAGGCCGATACCGCACTCGTATCCGGCGGCGACCTCTTTTACATCGTCCTTGAAGCGTTTGAGCGAAACAATTTCGTCCTCGGTCATAACAACTCCGTCACGCACAACGCGGATACGGGCGTTTCTTGTGACCTTGCCCGAAAGCACATAGCTGCCCGCGATTGTGCCCGCGCTTGACAGCTTGAATACGCTGCGGACCTCAATTCTGCCGAGGGGAACCTCGCGGTATTTAGGAGCGAGCATTCCCTTTATGGCGCTTTCGATTTCCTCAATGCAGTCGTAAATTACGCGGTACATTCTCATATCCACGCCGTCACGCTCAGCCACTTCGGCGGCAACCGGGTCGGGACGCACATTAAAGCCTACAATAATCGCGTTTGAGGCGTTCGCGAGCATAATGTCCGATTCGCTTACAGCGCCAACTCCGCCGTGAATTACCTTAACGGCGACTTCTTCGTTGGAGAGCTTTTCAAGATTCTGCTTGACCGCCTCAACCGAGCCCTGAACATCGGCTTTTACGATAATGTTAAGAGTTTTAATCTTGCCGGCGTTAATTGAGGAGAACAGGTTGTCAAGAGTAACCTTCTGGAACTGGCTGAACTGCTCCTCTTTCGCCTCCTGCTTTCTCTGCTCAACAAGCTCGCGCGCGAGACGCTCGTCGGAAACGGCGTTGAATATGTCGCCCGACTGGGGAACCTCGTCAAGGCCGGTGATTTCAACCGGAACCGAGGGACCTGCCGAGTTGATTTTCTTGTGTCTGTCATTTACCATTACGCGGACTCTGCCGACCGCAAGGCCGGCAACAATAATGTCGCCCGTGTGCAGCGTGCCGTTCTGAACAAGCAGCGTTGAGATGGGGCCTTTGCCCTTGTCAAGGCGGGCTTCAATAACAACGCCCTTGGCGGCTCTGTTGGGATTGGCTTTAAGCTCTCTCATCTCAGCCGCGAGAAGCACGGTTTCAAGCAGCTTGTCAATGTTCATCTTTGTCTTTGCCGAAACGGGTACGCATATTGTGTCGCCGCCCCATTCCTCGGGAACAAGCTCGTGCTCGGTAAGCTGCTGCATAATCCTGTCAACGGAAGCGCCCGGCTTATCCATCTTGTTGATGGCTACTATTATGTCAACGCCTGCCGCTTTGGCGTGGTTTATAGCCTCAATAGTCTGGGGCATAATTCCGTCGTCGGCGGCAACTACAAGTATTGCTATATCCGTAGCCTGCGCTCCGCGCGCTCTCATTGAGGTGAACGCCGCGTGACCGGGAGTGTCAAGGAATGTGATGTAGTTTCCGTTCAAGTTAACACGGTAAGCGCCTATATGCTGGGTAATACCGCCCGCCTCGGTCTCGGTAACATTGGTGTGCCTTATGGCGTCAAGAAGCGAGGTCTTGCCGTGGTCAACATGGCCCATAACGACAACAACCGGGTCGCGGGGAAGAAGGTCCTCTTCCGCGTCCTGAGAATCGTCGATAATTCTCTCCTCAATGGTGACTACAACCTCGCGGTTTACCTTTGCGCCCAGCTCTGTGGCGACAATTTCGGCGGTGTCATAGTCGATAACCTCGTTTACCGTTACCATCATACCCAGTGAAAACAGCTTTTTGATAACCTCTGCCGCCGTCATTTTAAGACGGGAGGCAAGCTCGCCTACGGTTATTTCATCACCCACGGTGATAACGGGCGGCTTCTTGGCTCTCTCGGCGGCAATTCTTTTAAGGCGCTCCGCCTCGGTCTCTTTTCTGCCGCTGCGCATACCCTGTTTTCTGTACTGCTGGCTCTTCTGCTTCAGCTTCTGCTTTTTAACCATATTATCCTGATTATGGGCGCTTGCAGGAGCGATATTCTCATATTTTTCGTTGTATTTGTCCGCGTCATAAGAAGAGCTGCGCGTGTCAATACGGCGCATCTCGCCCTTTGTGCGCGCCTGAAGCGGTTTGTCGGATTTTTCCGCCTTTTTCTGCTCAGGAGCGGCTTTTGCCGGCTCGGCAGGAGCTTTCGCGCTCTTTTTGGCGGGCTCTTTGGCGTCAGGCTTTTTCTCCGCTTTCTTCGGCTCTTTGGCGGTTTTCTCCTCTTTCGGCTTCTCTTTCGGAACAGCCGTGAAATATTCGTCAAAGCTTTCAACGGAGTTTTCCTTTGTTATTAAATCAAAAATATAGTCAAGTTCCTTGTCTTCAAGCGCTGTCTGGGACTTTTTATCCCCCTCAAAGCGCTCGGTCAGCTTTTCTATAATATATTTGCTCTGGATATTGAAATCCTTGGCAAGCTCGTGAATTTTATATTTTTTCGTCATACTCATTACCTCCCGTTAAATCATAGAGCCTTTCTGCAAAGTTGTCATCGTCTATTGTGATGACTCCCGCTTTTCTGCCGATTGCCGCGGCAGTTTCCTCCATCGTCATACCCGAACAGGCAAGGGGAATGCCGCGGCCGTCAAAGCCGCATTCGTCGGCAATCTCTTTTTTCAGCCGGTCGGAGCAGTCGCTGCTGATAAGCGCAAGCCGCGCCCGTCTGCTTTTTATTGAAGCAACCGCGGCGTCATGACCCGCCGAAATTTTTCCGGCTCTGCGGCAAAGTCCCAAAAGACCTTTTATTTTATCAGCTTCCATTTTCCTTTATCTGCTCCTCCATCTGCATATAAACGCTTTCGGGAATAGCCGTCTCAAAAGCTCTTTCGATTCTGTGCGATTTTTTGGCTTTTTGAAGACACTCCACGCTGCGGCAGATATAAGCGCCCCTGCCGGGCTTTTTGCCGGTAAGGTCAAGGGAGATTTCGCCCTCGGCCGATTTTACAACACGCACAAGCTCGCTTTTGGGCTTTTGCTCGTTGCAGCCGTTGCACCTGCGCATAGGTATTTTTTTCTGCTTCTGCATTTTGTATCTCCTTTCTTACCGCTTAGCCCTCGTAAAATCCGCTTTCCGGCTTTATGTCAATGTTCCAGCCGGTAAGCCTTGCCGCAAGACGGGCATTCTGCCCCTTGTTGCCTATGGCAAGGGATAACTGATGGTCGGGAACGGTAACCTGACAGTCCTTTTTCTCCTCGTCGGTAATCTCAACTTTAAGCACATCGGCGGGAGCCAGCGCCGCCGCTATAAACTGGGCGGGGTCCTCGCTGTATTTTACAATGTCGATTTTCTCTCCGCCGAGAATCTCGACAATCTTGTTGACTCTTGAACCCCTCTGACCTATGCAGGCGCCGATGGGGTCAACATTTTCGTCCTTGCTGCTGACTGCCATCTTTGTTCTTGCTCCTGCCTCGCGGGAAACGGAGTGGATTGTAACAACGCCGTCGTAAATTTCGGGAACTTCCTGCTCAAAAAGACGCTTTACAAGTCCGGGGTGAGTTCTGGAAATCATAACTCTGGGACCTCTTTCGGTGTCCCTTACCTCTACTATATATACTTTTGTAAGCTCGCCCTCGGTAAAGGTTTCGCCGGGCACCTGCTCCGACTTGGGAAGCACTGCGCTGCCTTTGCCTATTTCAAGGGTTACATTTCCGTTAATCGGGTCAATGCGGCTGACCTTGGCTGTAACAAGGTCTTTGCTCTTTGACTGGAACTCGCGTATAACCTGACCTCTTTCCGCCTCTTTTATTCCCTGACGGATAACATGCTTGGCTGTCTGCGCGGCAATTCTGCCGAACTGCATGGTGTCAAGCTCAATTTCAAGAACCTCGCCGGCTTTCGCGTCCTCGCGGTATTTTTTCGCGTCCTCAACAAGAATGTCGGTGTCCTCGTCCTCAATCTCATCAACAATGTTCTTGTGCAGGTAAACCCGCATTGTTTTCTTTTCGGGGTCGATGTCGCACGCCACAACATCTTTGCCGTTGTAATCCCTTCTTACCGCGACAACAATGGCGTTGCTGATTTTTTCGTAAAGGTAATCCGCCTGGATACCCTTTTCTTTTTCCATCAGCTCAACCGCTTCAAAAAACTCTTTATTCATTTTCTTCAAAACCTCCAAAATCATCGCACGCTTTTATCCACGATGCTTCTTTTTTATTAACATTAAGCTCCGTTTCCTCACTCAGAGCAAGAGTTACGCTTTCATTATCATAGGCGGTCAGTATTCCCGTGTAGTCGCGCCTGCCCTCAAAAGCCTTGATAAGCCTTACCGTTACGGGCTTTCCCTTGTAGCTTTCAAAGTGAAAATCCCTTGTCAGCTCGCGCTCGATTCCCGGCGACTGCACCTGCAAATTATAGCTTTGCTCAATCGGGTCGGCTTCGTCCAGCGGCCCGTCAATCGCCCTGTGCATGGCAACGCAGTCGTCAATTCCTACGCCGCCTTCCTTGTCAATGGTTATGCGAAGATACCAGGTCGTGCCCTCTTTTAAAAATTTAACATCCCAGAGGATAAGCCCCAGCGAGTCGGCAATGGGTTTCGCAATATCCCATACAACCGACGCAGTATTCTTTTTCATAATACCTCCGAATTTTACCGCCGCGGCAGAATTTGCGCACAGATTCGCAAAAGCGCCGATAAACTTAAGAGAGCGGGTCGCCCCACTCTCTTACAATACGGATATTCTTACGCTAATGATATTACCACACAATTTTCGGAAAATCAAGAGTTTTTTGCTATACATATAAATAATATATAAAAATATATAAATTCCGGGCAATTCCGGGACTGACGCCTTATAAATCGTCGGCGTCCTGTTCCGGCTTTTCAAAGCCCGAGGGGTTGCCCGTGTAGCTTCCGTTTGTGTCTGCCGGCGTGCTTTGACAGTCGGGATTCCATATATCCGAAATTTCGGCTTCAAGTTTTTTTAATTTGTTTCTTTTTTCAAAAAGCTTTTCGCTTCTGCCTTTAAAGAACATTCGCTTCACCTCCGTTATATAAATAGTATGCCCGCGCAGGAAAAATATTTTTTGTGAAAAAATTGTAAATAGACACTTTTACGAAAAAAGTCCGATATTTACTTTTGAGATTAAAAAGGTGAAAAATGGATTGACAACAGGAGTTTTCTGTTATATAATGAACGAGAATAAAGATATAACCCTAATTTTGATTTATGAAAGGAAATGTATTTTATGAAAAAGACGATTTCAATTATCGTTGCTCTCGCAATGGTACTTATGATGAGCTTTTCGGCTTTCGCTTTGGACGGCGTTACCACTCCGAAGCCCACATCTCCCGACGATGTTGAGGGCTGGACAGCTTATTATCTTGAAGCTACCGAGGTAGCTGACATTACCGCTTTGGTTGCCGAAATTCAGGCGGACCTTGAATCCGGAGCAATAACTCAGGAAACTCTTCTCTCCGTTCTCGGCGGCGTTGTAACACAGGGCGGAAGCGACGCGTTAGCGGCGGTAACCAAGATTCTCGAAGAGCTCGGACTTGAACTTCCCAGCATAGAGCTTCCCTCGGAGCTTCCCTCGGAGCTTCCTTCAGAGTTCCCCAGCGACATCACCCTTCCCTCAATCGGCGGCGGTGACAGCGGCAGCGACAGCTTTATCGACACAATCCTCGGCGCTCTCGGCTCGCTCGGAGATTTGATTTTCGGCGGCGGTGACGACACCGGCGATGACGGCAGCAATGACGCTATTGGCGGCGGTAATAACGGCGGCGATGACGACGACCTCTGGGGCGACGACAGCGACGATCCCTTCAACGACAACTCGCTCGGCGATACTTCTGTAATCGCTGTTTCCGCGGTTGCGGTTGTTGCGTGCGCGGCTCTTGTTCTTACCAGAAAAAAGAAGACCGACAAAACAGACGACGCTGAATAAGTCTTTTACATAATCAGATAAAAAGGTTAAACTACCTGTGCAAAGGCGGAAGCTATTAGCTTCCGCCTTTTTTTTGCCGTCAAAAGTCACGGGTAAAATTTTTGCAAATTTCGCAGGCAAAATAACTTTATTTTATAGCTTTTATTTTCGCAGTATAAAAATTTTTTTCAGTTGATTTTACTTTTCTCTTGACAAGTTCGCAAAGCGCCGCTAAAATAGTAATTGCAAGGCGAACAAATGTTCGGAAGAGGGCGCCTGAGATTAAAAAATAACATAAAAAATGCAGTCATAGCGGCTGCGTTTATTTTTTTAGGGAGGTTGGTCTTTTGCAGAACAGCGAAAAGCAAATAGAGGAGCTTTCGGTGGACGAATATTTTTTTCTCACCGAAAATCTTGAAATTATCAGTCCCGGCAGCGTAGAAAGCGGAATGAAATATCTGCTTTTCAATAAAAAACGCCGGCTTTACGAAACGGTAAGGCGAGCCGTTGCCGAGGAGCTGACCGAAAGGGAGCGCGCCGTAGCGCTGGGATTCTGGAACGAGGGACTTGCGGCGGGGGAAATAGCAAGGCTTAACCGCATTTCCCGTTCATCGGTTTACCGTATTCTGGAAAAGGCGCGCGCGAAGCTGGAAGATTCGCTTAAATATGTAGTGATGTATGAAAATTCCTTAAAGCTTTGCTCGGCGGCGGAACTTATAGAATTTGTTACGGAGGACAAAAGGCTTGAAAACTGAAAGGCTTACGCTTTTTGAATTGGGGGAGGAATATGAAAAAAACGCGGCTATTCAGCGCAGCTTTATAGAAAACTGCCGCCGTGACATCAAAAGAGCAAGGGAGTCGGGGGACTTTAAAGCGGAAGAAAAGCTTAAAGCCGATCTTTTAAAACTGTATGAGATTAAAAGGGAGCTTTTGAGTACTGCCGCTCATTTAAAAAATTATTATAAAGGAGAAAATTGATGGAAAGGAAAATTATTTCTATTGATATAAGTCCCGAAAGCCTTGACGAAGCATATAAAGATAACGGGGGAGTAATGTGGGAACACAACGCGGTAAAGCTTGTGTTTACTATCGCCCCCGAATACGCAGGCGATTACCGGTATTATATTGAATACCGTTCGGCGATAGGGGCAAAAGTCAGAACCGAGTATCTGACGCTTGATGAAGCGACATCTACGGTCAGTTATGATATACCCGCGGCTATGAGCTCTTTAAAGTGCGTTGAGTGCCTTTTCAATATAGTGAACATCGACAATGACGGACGCACGGTGCAGGTCATAAAGCCCAAAAAATTCTATCTTGAATTTGACTATTCGCCCGATACGGACAATTATCTGTGCAGGGTAAATGATTTTTCCGTAAACGCTTTGCTTGAAGCTATCAGAAACGGAACCTTTAAAGGGGAAACGGCTTACGGGGATAAGGAGTATTCTCCGGGAAGCCTTAATCCGCAGAGCGGAATTGCGGTGTCGCAGGCGCTCGGACTGGCAGGCAACGCCGTAAAGGCCTCCGTAGAAGGAACGGCAATTTCCGTAAGCGATGTGTCGCCTTTAAAGCACTCGCTTAAAATTTCGCTTTCAAGCGAGGAATTGTCCGATTACAGCGGCGCAAGCCTCATAGTAAGCGGCAAGAATTTTTATAATAATCTTGAAAAAGAGGAATATAAAAATCTGAACGAAAACGGCGAATCCGTAAGCAGCGACACTATGAATGTATCGGGCTTTATTCCTGTCGCGCCGAATAATGTCTATAATGTTAACTTTTGCTGCAACTGGATTTTTTATGATGAAAATAAAAAATTTTTAAGGGCTAATATGCTTTATAAAAATTCGGCGAAAAGGGTAATCAATGTTAACGAGAGCGCAACGCGATATATACGCTTCTCCTATCACAGAGAAATTTCCGACGGGAGCGATATTCAGTTTGAACACAGTGTAATGCAAAGCGCATGGACGCCATATTCCGGAACAAAACGCTTTTATGCCGATTCCGAGGGGAATATTGAGGGAGCTCTTTCGGTCTCGCCCGATATGGTGATTTTGCCGGACGCTTCGGGCATTACGGTTAACTGTGAATATTGCAGGGATTTAAATAAGGTAATCGACGAGCTGAAAAACGCAATTAACGAGTTGGGAGGTAATGTAAGTGTATAAAGGCATAGATGTTTCAAAATGGCAGGGAGATATAAACTGGAGCAAAGTAAAAAACAGCGGTATTGACTTTGCCATGATAAGAGAGGGCTTCGGCTGGGGAGATAACCAGACCGATTTAAAATTTGAGCAGAACTACGAAAACGCCAAAAAAGCCGGCGTAGCCGTGGGAGCGTATCACTATTCCTACGCCAAAACAACACAGGACGCCGTAAAGGAAGCCGAATTTTGCCACTCAAATTTAAAGGGCAAAAAATTCGAGTACCCCATAGCCTATGATATGGAGGAAACGGCAGTCGCGGCTCTCGGCCGCGAAAAGGTTTCGGAAATTGCCAAGGCTTTCTGCGAAAAAATGGAAAGTCTGGGATATTATGTCTGTATTTACGCAAATCTTAATTGGCTCAACAACTATTTCACCGATGAGATTTTTGAGAAATACGATATATGGCTCGCTCAGTGGAGCGAAAAACCAACCTTTGAAAGAGCCTACGGAATATGGCAGAAAACCTCAAAGGGCAAGGTTGACGGCATTGAAACCAATGTGGATTTAGACGAGTCCTATAAAAATTATCCTTCAATTATGAAGTATAACGGACTAAACGGCTACGGCAGCGGGGAGCCTGTCACACCGCCGGCGAAAGGCTTTAAGGCGGGACAGAAAGTAACGCTGAAAAACGCGCCGCTGTATTCCTCGTCAACCTCAAAGGTTGTGGCGAACTATCTCACAGGCACCTATTATATCTATGACGGAATCTACCTTGAAGGCAGATACAGAATAACAAACTCCGCGGCCAACGCCGAGCGCAAGCCAATAGGCAAATATGTTACGGGGTTTGTGGACCGTGACGAGCTGGGGTGAAGCTATGAGCGAAAATGAAGTTTCAAACCACAGAATTGAAATGATTGAGGAAGATGTAAAGATACTTTACAAAAAAGTCAACAATGTGACCTTGGCTCAGGTTGAAACCGTAACCAAGCTTGACAGTATGCTCGTAACGCTCGGCGAACTGAAAGAGAGCATAGAAACTCTGAAAAAGCGTCCCGGCTGGCTTTGGGATAAGCTGGTAGTGGCGCTTATAGGGGCGGTTTGCGGAGCGGTTGCGGGCAATATAGCTTTTTAAAGGAGAAAAAATGATAGAGTTTGTAACGCAGAACGCGCTGCTGCTTATACCTATACTGAATATTATCGGCGCGGTCATAAAAAAGACCGAAAAAATACCCGATAAATATATACCGCTCATACTGCTGTTTTTCGGAATTGCCGGAGCGATGGCGATTATGGGCCCCTCGGTTCAAAGCGCCGTGCAGGGCATACTCGTGACCGGAACGGCGGTTTACGGCGACCAGATGGTTAAGCAGATGAAAAAAGAGGAATAGCTTTTTTGCCCGCCTTAAAAGGCGGGCTTTTTTGCGCTTTGAAAGCGAAAGGACGCCAATATTCATAATTCGACAAAACGGCAGGGAATTTCGCTGTGAATATGCAGGATTTATTTGTTGAATATTCACAAAAAAGCGGTTAAAGATTGTTAATTGCTTGACAATAAATCCGCCGGGTATATAATATTAGTATATTGTAAAAAATATATGAGAAAGGAAGATTCTGTGGAAAGATATTTAATTTTATTTACATTTTTAGGCTCGGTCATAGCGCTTTTGTTTGCCGCCCTCACGGCGAAAAAAGTGCTTAAATTTTCCGAGGGCAACGAAAAAATGCAGAAGATTTCACAGTCGATAAGAAAGGGCGCCAACGCATACCTTAAAAGGCAGTATTCTGTGGTTTCCGTGTTCTTCGCGGGAATGTTCGTAATTCTTCTTGTTATGGCGGCGTTCGGCCTGCTTACATGGTTCGTGCCTTTCGCGTTTATAACCGGAGGACTTTTTTCGGGACTGTCCGGCTTTATCGGCATGAAAATCGCCACCCTCTCAAACGCCAGAACGGCAAACGCCTGTCAGCAGGGACTCAACAGGGGGCTCAGAGTGGCGTTTTCGGCAGGCTCCGTAATGGGCTTTACCGTTGTAGGGCTCGGACTTTTTGATATTTCGGTGTGGTTTTTCCTGCTCAACTTTGTGTTCAAGCTCTCCCCCTCTGAAATAACGGGCGCAATGCTCACCTTCGGAATGGGCGCTTCCTCAATGGCGCTGTTTGCCCGTGTGGGCGGCGGCATATTCACAAAGGCGGCCGATGTAGGCGCCGACCTTGTCGGCAAGGTTGAGGCGGGTATTCCCGAGGACGACCCCAGAAACCCGGCGGTTATAGCCGACAATGTGGGCGACAATGTGGGCGATGTTGCCGGAATGGGCGCCGACCTTTACGAATCCTATGTAGGCTCGGTAATTTCCGCTTCCGCGCTCGGCGTTTCGGCTTTTCAGGGCGAAATAAAGGCGATGGCGGTGCCTATGATTCTGGCGGCTATCGGCATAGTAATGTCAATACTCGGCACATTCTTTGTGCGTACCGGTGAAAATATTGAGCAGAAACTCCTGCTCAGAGCGCTCAGAAGAGGCACTAACCTCAGCGCCGTGGGAATAGCCGTTGTTTCTCTTCCCGTTGTCCTTCTCGTTCTCGGCAAAGAAAATCTCGGGCTGTACTTCGCTATCCTTTCGGGACTTATTGCCGGCGTTTTAATAGGACTTTCAACCGAGTATTTTACTTCCGACACATACAAACCCACAAAACGCCTTGCGGCTACTTCCGAAACCGGTTCGGCTACAATTATTATCAGCGGACTGGGACTCGGTATGAAGTCAACAGCCGTGCCGATAGTAATAGTCGCCGTAAGCGTTCTTATTTCGTTCTTTGTCTCCGGCGGAGCGGCAAGCTCGGCTACCGGACTTTACGGCATAGCGCTTTCCGCTGTCGGAATGCTCTCAACTCTCGGCATAACGCTTGCTACCGACGCTTACGGCCCTGTTGCCGATAATGCGGGCGGCATAGCCGAAATGGCTGGGCTCGCTCCGGAAGTAAGGGAGCGCACCGACGCCCTTGACTCGCTCGGAAACACCACGGCGGCGACCGGCAAAGGCTTTGCGATAGGCTCAGCGGCTCTTACGGCCTTGGCTTTGATAGCTTCTTATGTCGATAAGGTTAAAAGCGTTGACGCCGCGGCGGATCTGAGCTTTGATATTATAAATCCCCTCGTGCTTATAGGACTTTTTGTGGGCGGCTGTCTGCCCTTCGTATTCACGGCTCTTACAATGGATTCCGTGGGCAAAGCCGCGCAGAGCGTTGTTAAGGAAGTTCGCCGTCAGTTCAAGGAAATCACGGGACTTATGGAGGGCAAAGCCGACCCCGATTACGCCTCGTGCGTTGATTTGTGCACAAAGGCAAGCCTTCACGAAATGATTGTTCCCACGCTTGTGGCGATTGCCGTTCCGGTCGCGGTCGGTATGGTTCTCGGCTATAAGGGCGTTGTGGGAATGCTCGCCGGCGCTACCGTAACGGGATTCTTAATGGCGATATTTATGTCGAACTCCGGCGGAGCGTGGGACAACGCCAAAAAATATATTGAAAGCGGAACTCACGGCGGCAAGGGAAGCGATATGCACAAAGCCGCGGTTGTGGGCGACACCGTGGGCGACCCCTTTAAGGACACCTCCGGACCGTCTATCAACATACTCATCAAGCTGCTTTCAATGGTATCCATTGTGTTCGCGACTCTGGTTGTGAATTACAGCATCTTTTAATTAAGTCAAAAAAAATACAGCCGGAAGAATTTTCTTCCGGCTGTTTTCCTGTGTAAAATTACTCGTCAAAAAGGGGAGTGCTGAAATATCTTTCCGCGGTGTCGGGCAGAACGGTCACAACGGTTTTGCCCTTGCCCAGCTTTTTGGCAAGCCGCAGAGCCGCGGCAACATTCGTTCCGCTTGAAATGCCGCACATAATGCCCTCCTTGCGCGCCAAATCTTTGGCGGTGCTTATCGCTTCCTCATCGGACACTATGTAAATATAGCTGTAAATCTCCTGATTAAGATTTTTCGGTATAAGCCCGTCGCCTATCCCCATCTGAAGATGAGTGCCTATTGTTCCGCCCGCAAGAATTGCGGCGTTTTCCGGCTCCACCGCCCAGATTTCAATATCAGGATTCTGCGCCTTTAAAACCTCGCCTATACCGCTAAGAGTTCCGCCCGTGCCTATCCCCGAGCAAAAGCCGTGAATGGGTCCCGCAACCTGTTCCATAATCTCAATTCCCGTGTGGTGACGGTGCACTTCCGGGTTTTTGGGATTTTCAAACTGCTGGGGTATGTAAACATTCGGGTTTTCTTTCTGCATTTTAACAGCGGTCTGCAAACAGCAGTCAATGCACTTTCCAATGTCGCCGTCATCGTGAATAAGCACAACCTCGGCTCCGTAATGCTTAACGAGCTTCCTGCGCTCCTCGCTTACCGAGTCGGGCATAATAATCACGGTCCTGTACCCCTTTACGGCTCCTATCAGCGCAAGGCCTATTCCCTGATTGCCGCTTGTCGGCTCAACAATCACCGTGTCGCTGTTTATAAGCCCTTCCTTTTCAGCGCTCAGAATCATATTGTACGCCGTTCTCGTTTTAATGGAGCCGCCCACATTAAGTCCCTCAAATTTAACATAAACATCTGCGGCGTCCGGGTCGTTCATTCTGTTAAGACGAATCATCGGCGTGTGACCGATTGCTTCAAGAATGTTATTGTATATCATAAAAAACCTCTTTTCATATACTCGCAATCATATATATTATCACACAAACGCCGATTATTCAATGTTTTTTTGAATATCCGCTTTGTTGACATTACCGGTTAAATGGTTTATACTGTTATGGCTGAGTAAATTGCGCGCAGCGGACTCAAAGATAAAATTACATAGACACAAAAAAATAAAAACATAGAAATAACGGGGTGTAGCGCAGATGGTAGCGCGCTTGCTTTGGGAGCAAGATGCCGCAGGTTCGACTCCTGTCACTCCGACCAAATTTTGACCGAAAATAGAGGTTTTACCTCCACTTTCGGTCAATTTTTTATGCTTTTTAGGTGTTTTGTCGCCACTTTTAAGAAAATCACATTTTTCACGACCACATAATCAAATGCGGCCTGCAGAATTCCTTTTTCTTTGATTACTGCGACTCAAATTTTGAGGGCGGACCGGTTATTCTGGTCAGCCCTCTTTGTGATCATATATCTTTCTTTGCTATCAGTGCGACATATTGGAATTTGCCACTTAGGCAAATTGATATTTTACTTTTCGTCTTGCTTATCAATCACAAGGTTACAAATGAGTTCTACTCCTGCAAACAAAATACCTGCAACCGGCCATACAACCCAAGTAATATGCCAATCGTCTGTAAGGAAACTCCAACACAGATAAACGGCAGTTGCCGCAAGCCAGTACACCGTACCTACAGTTTCGCTGATCTTGCTTTTTCGTTTTCCTTTATCTGAAAATTCTCCTTCTCGAAGTAATTTTTGCATACTTGCCCATCGCACTCCCGCAACGATAAAAAACATTGCTCCTACTCCAGCAATCAGCATTGTGACGCAAAGTAAAATCATTACAAGCAGTTCATTCTCTGTAAATGCTCCGGCTATGAGAGGAACAGGCGACAACACACAGGTGCAAGCACCAATGTAGTTGTATTTCACATAGGTACTCCGATATGCTTTCTGTCTATCTCTTGCAAGTCCGGTAACACCATATTCCGTATCAAACGGTTCTTTTTCAAGAAACTCATAAGGTGAATTTTTGAACCCAACACGAATAAACATAATTACAGCAATCGCTACGATAGGAAAAATCGCAACTACGCCGATTCCGATTGCGGTATTGTCGGCAATCGGAAGTGAGGTCATCTCACTTAATGCGATCAAAAGAAGCAAAGGAATGGCGCATATAATACACAGGAATGTGGCGATTGCGATCTTAACCGAGGCATCCTTTCTCTGTTCCAAATATTCATTTGCCTCTGCGAGAGAAATCCTTCGTATCGGCGTTTCATCCGTACTATCCGTAAATTCCTCATATTCAATTTCGTCTTTCAATAAGTAATCGGTCGTTACACCAAACAAATTGCTAAGTTGAAGTATCTTTTCCAAATCAGGCGTGGTCTGTGCTGCCTCCCATTTGGATACTGCTTGACGGGACACATTCATTTTCTCAGCAAGTTCCTCTTGTGACCATCCATTCTTTTTTCTAAGTCTGATTATCTTATCAGCTAAAATCATTATCATTACCTCCTTGGTGCTTTTGTAACATCATTATAGTATTTTTGACGGTTACATACCACCAAACATAGCCTTGCAATGTGTCAACCGAGGGTTGCCAAACCTCTTTTCACCTAATCCGTATTTGATAGCCACTACATAAACACCTAAAGTGAACTCAAAGGTTCTGTTCCAATCAAATTCTTATTTTATCGAACTGATTATACCACATAAATGTGAAAAAATCTACGGCATTTGAATTTGAAACCCCCATCGGCTAATTCCCTAAAATTTGAAACCCGCAAGATACCCGTGCAAGACTTTGTACCCCAATTTTAGGGTAAAGTCTTTCTTGTATCAATCTTGATGGGATTAGGCAAATGACAACCGTGATTTTGATATAATGGGTATCAAAATCACGGTTGTTTTCACCTGTTTTATGGACTTTTCAGATTATTTTGATGTTCAACCAATTACGGTTACCGGATAAGCCGAAGGCTTAGTAGTTTTCGCAATTCAGTTCAAAATAGCTTTGCGGATGATTGCAGGCAGGACAAACTTCCGGCGCAACGGTACCGACCACAATGTGACCGCAGTTGCGGCATTCCCATACCTTAACCTCGCTCTTGGCAAAGACCTCAGCTGTTTCCACATTGTGTAGCAGCGCGCGGTAACGTTCTTCGTGATGTTTTTCAATGGCGGCAACCAAACGGAATTTAGCAGCCAGCTCCGGGAAACCTTCCTCCTCCGCGGTTTTTGCAAAACCGTCATACATGTCAGTCCATTCATAATTTTCACCCTCGGCAGCGTGAAGCAGGTTTTCGGCGGTGTCACCGAGACCGTTTAGTTCTTTGAACCACATTTTTGCATGCTCTTTTTCGTTATCCGCAGTTTTCTGGAACAAAGCGGTGATTTGTTCATAGCCTTCTTTTTTTGCGACCGAAGAAAAATATGTGTACTTGTTGCGAGCCTGAGACTCACCGGCAAAAGCCGCTTCCAGATTTTTTTCGGTCTGTGTTCCGGCATATTTATTGGCTTTCGGCGCTTCTTCTATTTTTTCAAAGGAAGAAGCCGGTTGTTTACACACCGGGCAGGTGAAATCGGCAGGTAGATTTTCACCTTCATGGATGTAGCCGCATATTTTACATTTCCATTTGCTCATTTTTTTATTTTCTCCTTTATTGATATCATTACATGGAAACCGTTCCAAAAGTTTTTTTGCCACTTCGACGGGAAATTCAGCGGAAGGCGGGTTTTCAACCCAGCCGCGGAGCAAATCATGGGTGTTTCCGCTTTGCGGCAGCATATATCCGGCTTCCCGCAGTAAATCTTCATTAACCAGACGGACTGATTTATGTAAACGAAAACGACCACAGCGATATACAGACATCAAAAAGACTCTGGTGTCTCGGAAATTTCTCAAAATTTATTGAGGAGGGCGCCGTGCGGCTTGCCTGCTCTTCGGGAACCGAGGGGCTTCGCTGTGTCGCTTTTGAAAATACAGACGGGTCAACGGTTATTGTATATGTAAATTCCGGCGACAAGGCGCTTGAAACAAAAATTCCGGCAGGGGATTTAAAATCCTATGATGTTTACACTACCGACGCCCGGCATGATCTGGAACTGACCAAGAGCGTTGAGAACAACACAGGCGGCGTATTAAAAGCAGAGCCTATGTCGGTTGTAACCGTTTATTCAAAATAAATATCTTGCTGAAAGTTCAAAAGTCCTTGCAGTTTGCAGGAGCTTTGTGTTTTTGAAAAAATGTGTTATAATTATTTCAATATATTATGATTGGAAGATAAAAAATGATAATCAGAAGAGCTGCGGCTGCCGACGCCGAGCAAATAAATAACCTTTTGTTTCAGGTGGCGAAAATCCACGCCGACGGCAGACCGGATATTTTTAAAAAAGCGACTAAAAAGTACAGCGACGAGGAGCTTGCCGAAATAATCAGAAATGATGAAACGCCGATTTTCGCGGCGGAAGAGGACGGAAGAATTTTAGGCTACGCTTTCTGCGTTTATCAGTCAACAAAGGGCAGTCTGCTTATGCAGGATAAAAAAACCCTTTATATTGACGATATTTGCGTTGACGAAAACCACAGGGGAGAGCATGTCGGCAAAAGCATATTTGAATATGTGGAAAAATTCGCAAAGACCAACGGCTTTGACAATATAACGCTCAATGTGTGGGCGTTCAACGAGGGCGCGTATAAATTTTATGAAAACTGCGGTATGACGCCGCTGAAAACCACAATGGAAAAAGCGCTTTAAATTAAAAAACGCTTGTTCATATAAAAAAAGTGTGATATAATTATAAATAATTCAGCGCAGCGGCTTGCGCCTTTGCCGCTGAAAAAACGGAGGCATAGCTCAGTTGGTCAGAGCGCACGGTTCACATCCGTGAGGTCGCGGGTTCGAGCCCCTCTGTCTCCACCACTCCGGAGCAAAGTCCGCTTTGCTCCGGCTTATTTTTTGCCCTAAAACAGAAAATAAGCTGTCCGCCGGTTTTCCTGTCCATTCTTTTTCGCAAAAAAGCCGCCCTCGGGCGGCTTTTTTTGTTATTCGCTTTTATTTTTCATCATTAAAACTATCCAGTAATAAACGGGAATGATTAAAAACAGCAGCCAGGCGTAGCTCCACGCGGAAAATACCGTTCCGCATATCAAAAAAAGGGTTACAACGGCTTCGGGTACGGGCAGCAGCAAAAGCAGTATCTTTTTGCTGTTGGCTTTAAGCGCTATCGCTGTGCGGTAATAAATAGGAATCAGCAAAAACATTATCCACAGCGGGTGCCACAGCTTTGTGGCAAGCGACAGAACAACATAGACCAGCGGCAGCACAACGGCAAAGGGAAATTTCAGCATACTAAGCGCCGCGCGGGGATAAAGTCCGAAGTCGTTTGCCTTTGAGAGAATTGATTTCAGCTTTCCCTTAACATCTCTTTTCTTTGGCAAGGCTTTCACCTTTACAGCGTCCTGCGAGGTGTTGAGCAAATCGTCAAGAGTCATACCGTAGAGTGAAGCGAGAGCTATAAGGTTGTCGGTGTCGGGCGAGGACTCGGCCCTCTCCCATTTTGAAACAGCCTGACGGCTGACCCCCAGCTTTTCGGCAAGAACATCCTGACTGTAACCGTTCATTTTTCTTAATTGCTGTAATCTGTTGGCAGTAATTAAATCCATAATTGAGCGGCTCCTTTCTTTTTTGTTTTCACTTAGATTTTACCGGTAGCGGGCCGCGGATACAATACACACAGGTTTACATACGGGGCAAATTTTGGTTTGCAAGGAGCGCAACCGTAAATTACAGGGCGTTTTCAAGGGACAGAAGCGCTTTTTTAATGCTGACGCCCCAGCGGTAACCGGTCAGCGAGCCGTCAGAGCCGATTACCCGGTGGCAGGGCACTATTATCGGCACGGGATTGCGCCCTGCCGCTCCGCCTGCCGCCTGAGCGCTGAAACCCGGCGAGCCGGTATTTTCTGCCGCGCGTATGGCGATTTCTTTGTAGCTTGAGGTTTTGCCGTAGGGGATTTTCAAAAGCTCTTCCCATACGGCAAGCTGATATTTTGTCCCCGAAAGCCCGAGTTCGGGTAAGCCTTTCGGTATATCTCCTTTAAAATATGAGTTGAGCCAGAGTTCCGCGTCACAAAGAGCCTTGTTCTGCCCGTCGGCAATTTCGCTGACAGCGGCCGCGAAAGCCGCTTCTTTCTGGAAAATTACAGAAGTCAGCGCGCCGGAGTCGCTTATAAGCGCCAAAGTTCCTATGGGGGAGTGATATAATGTTTTTACCTGCATAATAATCCTCCTTTTTGTCTGCTTACAGTATATATAATTGTATAGCTTTTTGCAACAGAGCGCTAAAAAATGCCGGCCGGAAAAATCTGCGTTAAATTTACCGCCCGTCTTGTATAAAGTTTATAGCCTTTACACAAGACTTTTCCGCGTGACGGTATAATTTTTTACTTAAATAAAACGGGTAAAAAAATCAGCGCAAAAAAGTTGACAAAATGACACATTTATTATATAATCGACCTTGTAAGAGGGTTAGATTATGCGGTACGAAATGTTCAGCCACAAAATTATAATAGAGGGTAAAAGCGTTAAAACTTACGGTCTGCGCGTTTATGACGCGGGCGGTAATGTTAAAACGCTTTTTGATGTTTCAAGCGACAGGGAGGCTGTTGCGGCGCTCGCCGCGCGGCTAAACGAAGGTCAGGTAGAGCCGGAGCATCTGGACTGCGTGCTTGAAGACTTTTATTTTGAAAACGCATAAATTTTCCTGCTTTTATAAAATGAGGCGAGTTGAAAAATCAAAGGCGCTGTGGTAAAATGAACTTGCAAAACAAGCTGTAAGCTTCCCGGCTGCAAACAAACCGCCTGACGGCTGATGTTCGGGAAAACAGCTAAAAACAGGAGAATTTTTATGGTTATAGCCGGACTTCAAAAATTAACGCTGCTTGATTATCCGGGCAAAATTGCCTGCACCGTGTTTACCGCGGGCTGCAATTTCCGCTGCCCCTTTTGCCATAACGCTTCGCTTGTGGTCGGCGGACCGGGCGAGCTTATGACCGAGGAGGAGTTCTTTTCTTTTCTGGAACACAGACGCGGCGTGCTCGGCGGAGTCTGCGTAACCGGGGGAGAGCCTACCCTGCAAAGGGACCTTCTGAATTTTCTTGACGAAATAAAGAAAAAAGACTACTCGGTAAAGCTCGACACAAACGGCTATAAGCCGGAAATGCTTAAAAACGCCGTTTCGGCAGGACTTGTGGATTATGCCGCTATGGACATAAAGAACTGCCGAGAGAAGTACGCCCTCACAACTGGTGTAAAGGACCTTAACTTTACACCGATTGAGGAGAGCATAGAGTTTTTACTGTCCGGCACTGTGGAATACGAGTTCAGAACAACCGTGGTAAAAGAGCTGCACACACAGCAGGATATTGCAAAAATAGGCGAAATGATTGCCGGAGCGGAAAAATATTTTTTGCAGGGGTTCATAGACTCCGGCGACCTTATCGCCGAAGGGTTTAGCGGATATGACGAAAATGAGATGAAAAACTTGTTGAAAACGGCGAAAAAGTATATTCCCTCAGCGGAATTAAGAGGTTTTTGACACAATATCTTGTGAACGAATTAAAAAAATATTACTATATCTTGTATTTTCCTATTGACAAACGGTGACAAAAAGGCTATACTGTATTTCGTCATCAAAAGTTGATAGGAGAATTTTTTATGTATAACGTTTTAAAGAGAGACGGGAAAATAGCAGATTTTAATTTGCAGAAAATAGCCGACGCAATACGCCTTGCGTTTGAGGCTCAGGAAAAAGATTACAATGACAATATCATTGATTTCCTCGCGCTTAAAGTAACTGCGGATTTTGAGCCTAAAATAAAGGACCATCACATTGCCGTTGAGGACATTCAGGACAGCGTTGAGTCGGTGCTTGTTCAGGCGGGTTATGCCGATGTGGCGAAAGCTTATATACTTTACCGCCGCCAGAGGGAGAAACTGCGTAACCTTAACGCTACCCTGCTTGACTATAAGGAGATTGTCAACAACTATCTTCAGGTAAACGACTGGCGCGTTAAGGAAAATTCCACCGTTACCTATTCGGTAGGCGGACTTATCCTTTCAAACTCAGGCGCAATAACAGCCAACTACTGGCTGTCCGAGGTCTATGACGATGAAATCGCCAACGCTCACAGAAACGCCGATATTCACATTCATGACCTTTCAATGCTTACCGGCTACTGCGCGGGCTGGTCGCTTAAACAGCTTATTCAGGAGGGACTCGGCGGCGTGCCCGGAAAGATCACTTCTTCACCCGCTTCCCACCTTTCAACCCTCTGTAATCAGATGGTTAACTTCTTGGGTATTATGCAGAACGAGTGGGCGGGCGCTCAGGCGTTCTCTTCGTTCGACACATACCTTGCTCCCTTTGTAAAGGTAGATAACTTGTCATACAAAGAGGTCAAGCAGTGCATTCAGTCCTTCATTTACGGCGTTAACACACCCTCTCGCTGGGGCACGCAGTCGCCGTTTACAAACATCACCCTTGACTGGACAGTACCCAATGACTTGGCGGAGCTTAACGCTATTGTCGGCGGCAAGGAAATGGACTTCAAGTACAAGGACTGCAAAAAGGAAATGGATATGGTAAACCGCGCCTTTATCGAAATTATGATCGAGGGCGACGCCAACGGCAGAGGCTTCCAGTATCCCATTCCCACCTATTCAATCACCCGTGACTTTGACTGGTCCGAAACCGAGAACAATAAGCTTCTCTTTGAGATGACCGCAAAATACGGCACGCCATATTTCTCAAACTATATCAATTCCGATATGGAGCCCAGCGATGTGCGCTCAATGTGCTGCCGTCTGCGTCTTGACCTTCGCGAGCTGCGCAAAAAATCCGGCGGCTTCTTCGGCAGCGGCGAGAGCACCGGCTCGGTTGGCGTTGTTACAATCAACCTTCCCAGAATAGCGTATCTCGCTAAGGACAGAGAGGAGTTTTTCAGCCGTCTTGAAAGAATGATGGATATTGCCGCCCGTTCTCTTAAAATCAAGCGTGAGGTAATAACAAAGCTGCTTGATTCGGGACTTTATCCCTACACCAAGAGATACCTCGGCACATTCAACAATCACTTCTCCACAATCGGTCTTGTGGGTATGAACGAGGTCGGACTCAACGCAAAATGGCTCAGAAAAGACCTTACCCATAAGGAAACGCAGGATTTCGCGAAGGAAGTTCTCAACTTCATGCGCAACAAGCTCTCCGACTATCAGGAGGAGTACGGCGACCTTTATAACCTTGAAGCCACTCCCGCCGAGTCCACCAGCTTCCGTCTTGCCAAGCATGACCTTAAACGCTTCCCCGATATTATCACGGCTTCCGACCCCACACAGGGCGAGGCTCCTTACTACACCAACTCTTCGCATCTTCCCGTTGGTTACACAGACGATATTTTTGCCGCGCTTGATGTTCAGGACGACCTTCAGACGCTCTATACTTCGGGTACAGTATTCCACGCTTTCTTAGGCGAAAAGCTGCCCTCATGGCAGAGCGCCGCGGCTCTTGTACGCACTATTGCGGAAAATTACAAGCTGCCCTATTATACCATGTCGCCCACATATTCAGTATGTAAGAATCACGGCTATATTGCCGGTGAGGTTTACACCTGCCCGCACTGCGGAGAGGATACCGAGGTTTACAGCCGTATCACCGGATATTACCGTCCCGTAAAGAACTGGAACGACGGCAAATCTCAGGAGTTCAAGGACAGAAAGGTGTATTCCTTCTCTAAATTCGACGGCGTAAAGCCCTCTAAGAAGGCTGATGTCGATGTGACCGCAGACAGCGAATGCTGCGCTCCGGCGGCCGAGGATAAGCTGGTGCTTTTCTCAACCTCGACCTGCCCCAACTGCAAAATGGCAAAGCATCTTCTTGAAAAAGCCGGAATAGAGTTTGAAGTTGTCAACGCGGCCGAAAATCCCGAGCTTGCCAAGGAGTACGATATCCGTCAGGCTCCCACGCTTGTGCGCACCGCCGGCGGAAAGGCTGAAAAAATAGTTAACCTTTCAAATATCAAGGCGTTTGCCGAGGGCGTTTCACACTGATATGGAAAATATTTACGATATAGCGATAGTCGGCGCGGGGCCGTCGGGATTAACGGCGGCGCTGTATGCCAGGCGCGCGGGCAAAAGCGTTCTGATTATTGAAAAATCCACTTTCGGAGGTCAGATTACTCATTCTCCGCGGGTGGAAAACTATCCCTGCTTTAAGGAGCTCAGCGGCGTTGAGCTGGCGGACAAGCTGGTTGACCAGGTGCTCAGCCAGGGCGCGGAAATAGAAATGGAAACGGTTACCGGCATTACGGGCGAGGGCGGAAACTTTACCGTTAAATGCGAGAACGCCGAGTACGGCGCGAAAGCGGTAATAATAGCTTCCGGCTCGGAGCACAGGCGGCTGGGGCTTCCCCGTGAGGAGGAGCTTACCGGCGAGGGTGTTTCCTACTGCGCGGTATGCGACGGCGCGTTTTACAAAGACGGCGTTGTGGCTGTTATCGGCGGCGGAAATACCGCGCTGCAAGAAGCCGTTATGCTCAGCGATATATGCAAAAAGGTGTATGTCGTTCAGAATCTGGCGTTTTTAACGGGCGAGGAGCTTTTGGCGCGCGAACTGGAAAAACGCCCGAATGTTGAAATTATTTTTTCAAGCACCGTTACGCAGCTTTTGGGCGACGGCAGCTTAGAGGGCATAAAAATAGCTTCTCCCGAGGGCGAGCGTGAGCTTGCGGTTGACGGAGTGTTTGTAGCGGTCGGTCAGAAGCCGGAAAACGAGCCTTTTAAAAATGTTGTGCCGCTCGATGAATACGGCTATATTTCGGCAGGGGAAAGCTGTGTTCCCGAAAACTCGGCGGCGGGCATCTATGCCGCGGGAGACTGCCGGACAAAGGCTGTCCGTCAGGTAACTACGGCTGCCGCGGACGGAGCGGTTGCGGCGCTTGCCGCGTGCAGATTCGTGGACTCTCTTAAATAATTTATAATAAACATTAAGCCGGACGAAATTTATTCGTCCGGCTTTTTTGTGATGTGCGCCGTAATCGGCGGCTTTTATTTCGCTGTCTGCGGCTCGGCTTGATTTCTGCGCTGTTGAAGCTCGCTTTCAACCTGCGCCCTCTGAGCGGGAGAGTAGCGTATAAACAAAATGGGTATTATGGCAAGCAGGCTCGCGGCTGCGGGAGTAAGTATAACAAGGGGCCATATAAGGTTTTCAAACGCCTGTGACTGAGTGCCTGTAAATACAGCGGCGCTGTCGTCAACCGCACGGTAATCCATAAAGTGAAGCGCCAGCACGGCAAGTCCGGCGGTTATGCCGCTGGAAATTTTTGTAAAAAAGGTCTGCATGGAAAAGGTGATTCCCTCAGTGCGCTTTCCGGTTTTCCATTCCATATAGTCAATGCTGTCACAGAAAATGGAGGTCTGAGCGATTGATGAAGCGCCCATGGGAATACAGCCGAGTCCTATAAGAGCCATTCCTATCCACAGGTTTATGCCGCTGTAACCCACAAAGTAGGCGGCAATACGGACGGCTATGTTGCAGGCGTGCATAAAAATAATTGCGTTTGCGTAAGAGCCGAAGAGCTTTTTCATCTTGTCGGCGAAAATCATACCTATAAATCCGGGAGCGGAGGTTATAGCGGCGTATATTGTGGTGAGTCCCAGCGCGCCGATAATCGAGGCTGAGCCTATAAAGTCCGCCGGGATTTTGTATTTAAAGAAATATGTCACAAGCTGACTTCCGAATCCGAAAGCCGCCAAAATATTTGAAAGGGTGACGAGCATCAGCATTTTGTTTTTAAACAGAAGCGAAAAACTTTCCTTAAAGGATTGCTGCTGCTTCTGCGGATTGACTCTGATACGCTCCTGCACGGCGTATGAGCGGTAGCTTAAAAGCGCTCCGCCCAGTCCCAAAACCGCCGCGAAAACAAGAGTCATAACCGCCAGCGGACTTTTAAGGGCGTTTGCCGTCATTTCAATTACCATAGGAATACCCATTCCGAAAACGCCGTAAACGCACGAACCTATCGTTCTCGCCCATTTCACAAAACTGTCGCGCTCGTTTCCGTCAGGCGAAACGCAGGAGGTAATTCCCCACATAGCCACATCCTGAACGGTATATACAATGTCCCAGGCAAGGTACATAATTATAAAATACGAAATTCTCAGCCACAACAGCTTGTCGTCTGTGGAAAACACAAGGAAAAGCAAAACGGTTGTAATGCCTACCGGCAGGGGCATGTATTTTAAAAACGGCCTGAGCTTTTCACCGTTTTTAAAGCGGTGACGGTCAATCAAGGAGCCTACAATCGGGTCGTTTATTCCGTCCCACGCTTTCATAATGAAAAGCAGAGCCGAAACAGCGATTGCAGGGAAAAGCGCTATGTCCGTCATAAAGTATGTAAAAAAAGAGCCGCCTATAAAGGAATACACAATATTCTGACCGGTAAGTCCCAGATAAAAGCTGGATTTTTCCTTTTTCGTAATGTATTTCATACGATCACTCCCCATAAAAGCATTTTAACATAACGGGGAACCTCTTTCAATCGCAAAAGCATTGTCTTAATTTACAAAATTTTTACTAAATTTTTTACAATATAAAAACTGTAAAAATATGCGCAGTTAGCATTATTTTTAATTTCAGCAATTTATAATGTTGTGCAAAATGCCGATAAAATGTTAAAATATTGTAAATATATCACAAGGCTATTGAACAATAACGGCAAAAGCTGTATAATAAATCCGATTTTAAAATAGGGTGGAAGTATAATGAACTGGCAGGAAGAATACAAAAGTAAACTTATGACGGCGAATGAAGCTGTAAAGCTCATAAAAGACGGGGATAAAATAGTTACCTCTTTCGGCTGCGGTGAACCGCGCGGAATTGAAAGGGCTATGTTTGAAAATTATGCCGATTTTAAAGATGTAGAAATAATAAATATGCTTCTTCTGGGCGACACTCCGTGGATAAAGGACGAGGTCAGGGGGCATTTTTCATATCATTCGTTTTTCGCTTCTCACTCAAACCGCAAGGCGATTTCCGGAGGAATAGCGGATTTCACCACCTGCCATTTTTATGAGATACCCTCGGTGCTGAAAAATGTAATCAAGCCCAGAGTAACCGTAATGTCGGTTTGTCCGCCCGATGAGGACGGGTATGTTTCGCTGGGCACAAACGCCGATTATATTGAAAGCACGCTTTCCTACTGCGAGGTTAAAATAGCGCAGGTCAATAAGTTTGTGCCGCGCACTTTCGGCAAGGCAAGAAAGCATATTTCCGCTTTTGACTGCTTTGTTGAGTGCGACGAGCCTCTGCCGGAGGTTCCCTCTCCCGCGCTTACCGATGTGGAGCGTCAGATAGGCGCCAACTGCGCTTCGCTTATTCACGACGGCGACTGCTTGCAGCTTGGAATCGGAGGAATACCCAACGCCATCTGCGAACAGCTTAAAAACAAAAAGGATCTGGGGCTTCATTCCGAAATGGTGGGCGACGGCGTAGTTGACCTTATTGAAAGCGGAGTTATAAACAACTCAAAAAAGACGCTTCACCCCGGCAAAACCGTTCTGGGTTTCGCTTTCGGAACACGCCGGCTGTTTGATTTTATCGACAATAATCCGGATATTGAGATGTACCCCATTGAATATGTAAATCACCCGATGATTATAGCGCTCAACAACAATATGGTTTCAGTCAATTCATGTATTCAGGTTGACTTAATGGGGCAGGTTGTTTCGGATACCATCGGCATAGACCAGTTTTCGGGAGTGGGCGGTCAGGTTGACTTTGTCCGCGGAGCTACCATGAGCCGAGGCGGACGCTCGATAATCGCCATGCCCTCCACGGCGCGGGGGAACACCATTTCAAAAATCGTTACCAAAATAACCGACCACTCTGCGGTCACAACAACCCGCAACGATGTGAATTATATCGTAACCGAATACGGCATAGCTCAGCTCAAAGGCAAAACAATGAAAGACCGCGCGAGGGAGCTTATAAAAATTGCGCACCCCAATTTCCGCGAAGAACTTACCGAGGCTTTTGAAAGAAGATTCTCGGAAAAATTATAAACAACTACATAAACAAGGAGAAAATTATGGCAGTTTACAGAAAAGAACATTTCGGAATAGGAAGAAAAATAGTTTCAAATATGACGGCCGAAAGCTGGGAGCAGATTCCCCACGCCACAATGAGCTATGAGGTGGACGCTACCGAATTTATGGCGGAGTGTAAAAAGCTCAACGAGGGCTGTACCGACCCCGGCAAAAAGATAACCGTCAACACAGTAGTTATGAAAGCTATCTGCGAGGGCCTCAAAGAAGCTCCCAAAATGAACTGTACTCTTACCTTTAACCGCAAGCTGGTAAGAGGCTGCCTTAATTATCATGATAATATTGATATTTCAATGCCCATACTGCTGCCCGACGGCTCAATGATGACCGTTAATCTTCACAATATGGAAAACAAAACATTGAGCGAGATGACCGAAACCATAAACGATACGGTACGCCGGCTTAAAAACAGCAATATGAACGAGGTTATGTTTGAGGTTTCGCTTGACAATACCCTTAACGGGCTCAAACACGGCAAAATAAAGCAGACAATCAACCGCCTTATAGGCTCAAAGACCGGCAAGCACAGGGTAAGGACTCTTACCGGAGAGGAAAAGAAGGAATACTACTCAATCCCTGTTGAGGACAGGCTCACAAAACACGATATTGAGCAGGGTACCACAACCATCTCGAACCTCGGCTCAATCCACCGCGAGCAGAAGGGTATGTGCTTCCTGCTTGAAATTATTCCGCCTCAGGTTACCGCTTTCGCCATTAACGCTGTACAGCGCCGTCCGGTTGTGGTAAAGGACGAAGAGGGCAAGGAAAAAATTGAAATCCGTTCGGTACTGCCCATAACTTTCGCCATGGACCACCGCGCTCTCGATTACGGCGATATAGTGCCTTTCTTCCGTAAACTTGACGAGATTTTTGAAAATCCGCAGGTTATCAGGGAGTGGAGATAAGGATAAATAAAATTTACAGCCCTTTCGGTTTTCCGAAAGGGCTGTTTTTATGTTTGCAAATATTTTTTCAAATTCCAACCTGTCTTTAAAAGGCTTTGCCGTACAGCGGTAAAATTTAATTTATAAATCTGCCCATAACCATAACACGCTTTATGTTTATGTCATCGTCAAAAATGAGCAGGTCGGCGTCC
Source organism: uncultured Clostridia bacterium (assembly GCA_944380765.1). Taxonomy (GTDB): domain Bacteria; phylum Bacillota; class Clostridia; order Oscillospirales; family Acutalibacteraceae; genus Fimenecus. The sequence continues at coordinate 16,907 of CALWIO010000006.1, read as the reverse complement.
GCGCCCTCTTTTATCGAGCCTTTATGCGAGTCGATTCCTATTACTCTCGCGGGGGTGAGCGAAGCCGTTTTGACTGCGTCGGTAAGGGGAGCGCCCACCGCCTTGTACATATTGCGGACGAGCGAATCCATTGTGGCGGCGCTTCCGGCAAGACAGCTTCTGTCGGCCACCTTCATAACGCCGTCCTCAAAAATCGCCTCTACGCCGTTTGCCTGTACGCAGTGCTCGCCCTCTTTAAGACCTGCCGCGGAAAATTCAAGTCCGTCGGTAATTACATACATTTTGTCGGCGCCCTTGCACTTGTATATGAGCTTTAACACGCCCAGGGGCAAATGCCGCAAATCAGCGATTACCTGCGCGGTGTAGCGGTCGTCGGTAAGCGCCGCCTCAACTACTCCCGCCACCCGGAAAATTCCGCGCTTAAAGCAGCTTGTGCAGGCGTTGTAGATATGCGTGACATCTGAAAAACCGTGGTCGAGCGCGCTGATTGCAGTGTCATAGTCGGCTTTTGTGTGGGCAACCGAAGCTACTATGCCTTTTGCTTTCAGCTTTTCGCCCAGCTCAAAAGCGCCCTCTATTTCGGGAGCGACTCCCATAATGCGCACCTTGTCCCAGCAGTCGAGCAGGGGCTGTGGGTCGTCTTTAAGCGGTGAAAGAATGTTGTCCGCGCTTTGCGCTCCGCGGCTTTCGGGCGAAAGGTACGGCCCCTCAAAATGCACGCCTAAAATATTTGAGCAGCCGCAGATTTCAGCGGCTTTTTTAATGTGCTCGGTGACTTCAAGAAGCTGTTTTACAGGCGCGGCAAGAGTAGTCGGCAAAATCGAGGTGGTGCCGTGAAGAGCGTGCGCGCGGCACATTCCGGTAATTTTCTCCGCGTCTTTGCACATGGCGGAAATTCCTCCGCCCCCGTGCACATGCAGGTCAATAAATCCGGGCGAAAGGTAAAGACCTCCGCAGTCTATAATCTCAGCTTCGCCGGGAGCTGTTTCCTTAGCTATTTTGACTATTTTGCCGCCGTCAACAAGAAGCATAAGCTCTTCTATACTGTTTTCAAGTATGACCTTCGCGTTTTTAAAAAGTATCATAATACCACCTCAGATTTTCATTCCTATGCAGATAAGTCCGTTGTCGGTTATGTCCACAACTCCGTATTCGCCGTTCATTAAGGCGCCCGGACAGAAAAGGTGAACCGAGTCGGCGTAGTCGGCCTGCTGACGGTGCGTGTGCCCGTAAAGGGCGAGAGAACAGCCCTCCGCCTTTGCCGAGTCAAGCAGATGACCGAGTCCGCTTTTAACATATTCATAGTGACCGTGGGTAATATAAATTTTTATGTTGTTTTCAAGTATAATCCGCTTTTTCGGGTAATTGCAGTAAAAATCGTTGTTGCCGCATACGGCGTAAACCCGCCTGCCGGAGAGCTTCTCAAAGCAGTTTTCAAAATCGCCGGCGCCGTCACCCAGAAAAATTACGGTTTCGGCTTCGGGGTGCCGCTCAACCGCGGCGGCAAGAGCCTTGCTGCCCGCTCTGTGCGAATCAGAAAGCACAAGAATTCTCAAGTATATCCCGCCCTGCCTCAGCATAAAATTTACCGATAAGCCGTTTCAAAAGCCTCGGCTTATGATTATTATAACTTAAATCGGCGGTGGTTTCAATGAGTAACGGAAATTTAGACGACATTTTAAAAGAAATAAGGGAAAATGGCGGCGAAAAGGAAGCGGGCGAAAAACTGCGCAAACAGCTTAACGCCGACCAGACAAAACGGCTCAACGAGGTTTTAGGCGACCGTAAAAAGCTCGAAGAACTGCTTTCAACCGACCGGGCAAAGGAGCTGTTTAAAAAGCTGACGGGGGATAAAAATGGCTGATTTGGAGGAACTTTTGTCCTCAATAAGCGATGAGGACATGGCTAAAATCAAAAGCGTGGCGGATTCTATTATGAATTCCTCCGGCAAAAGCGAAACGGAGCAAAGCGAAAAATCCTCCTCTCCCTTTTCCCCTGAAATGATGGGCAAAATTATGTCGCTTATGGGGAATATGAATAAAGAGGACAGCCGCACCCGGCTTATTTCCGATTTAAAGCCGCTGTTAAGCGAGGAGCGCAGAAAAAAGGCGGACGAAGCGATAAAATTTTTGCAGCTTATGGAGTTTTTGCCGCTTCTGAAAGGGATGTTCTGATATGAGCAATTATTCTTATACCGAGCTTCAGAATATGCAAAGGCGCGCTATGGAGCGCGTCAGCGAAATGAAAAGAAAATCCGAAGCCGCGCTCGCGGGCGAAACAAACGGGGACCCCCGTTTACACGAAGGGCAGGCGGACGGCTTTCCAGATTCGCGCGCAGGCGGAAAAATAGAGCCTAAAATAACCAATATGCCGCCTAATTTTCCGCCCGGTTTTACCGGACGCAGCGCCTATCCCGATTTTGCCGAATATTTTAAGAGCAGGGAAAAAAGCGAGGACAAAAAGCCGGCTTCCAAGCGCGCAGACTCCGGATTACAGCCGCAGGGCGGTATTTCCGCCCTGCTTGACAGCGTTTTAGCCGAGCCTGACCGGGCGGTTATCCTCGGACTGCTGCTTCTGTTAAAAAGCGAGGGGGCGGACGAGGCGCTTATGATGGCGCTGACTTATATAATGCTATAAGTAATAAGTATATTAAGCCGTGAAAAAAATGTTGCTAAACGCGGTATTTTCATATATAATGATGAAAAGGATTATTTGAGGAGATGTATATTATGAAAAACTGCGCATACTGCAACGCTCTTAACGATGACAGCAATTCTTTCTGCGAAATCTGCGGCAAACCTTTTGCGGCGGAGGAAAGCACGGAAAACGGCACCGCTCCTGAGACACAGCAGGGCTTTTCCTCACAGGAAGCCGCCTCTGCGGCTCAGTCTCAGTACGCACAGGTTCCCGGCGCTCAGCCTCAGTACGCACAGGCTCCCGGCGCTCAGCCACAGTACGGCCAGCCGCCTTTCGGCTCGGCTCCTTACAGCGCGCCTTATGTTCAGCCGGGCGCGTATCCCCCTGTAAACGAGAACGCGCTGCCTGAGGAATACAAGCCCGTTTCGGTGGGAGCCTATGTAGGTTACACTATTCTTTTTTCTATACCGATTATCGGCTTTATAATGCTTCTTGTAACGGCGTTAAGCTCTACTAATAAAAAGAGCCTCAGAAATTTCGCGAGAGCGCAGCTTATTCTTCTTATTATCGGCGTTGTGCTGTCGTTCGCGTTCATGGCTTTTATAATAGCGTTGATTCCGGCGATTGACTACGGATATTACTATTGATTTTGCCTGATTAAAAAACTGAAATCGGCAATGCGCGAGCGTTGCCGATTTTTAATGACTAAACGGAGAAGAAAAATGAGTTTCGGTGAATTCCTGACAAAAGCTGACGATTTTATCTGGGGCGTGCCTTTGATGGTGCTGATACTTGCCGGCGGCATACTGCTTACATACAGGCTTCGGCTTTTGCAGGTTATAAGGCTGCCTCTGGCGCTTAAATGGATGGTGCAGAACGAAGAGGGCGGAGAGGGCGAAGTTTCCTCTTTCGGCGCTCTTTGCACGGCGCTTTCGGCAACCATAGGCACCGGGAATATTGTGGGCGTGGCTACCGCTATATGCGCGGGTGGGCCCGGAGCGCTGTTCTGGATGATAGTCGCCGCTTTTTTCGGTATGGCAACTAAATATACCGAGGGACTTCTGGCTGTAAAATACAGGGTGATAGGCAGGGACTCGCACACTCTGGGCGGACCCTTTTATTACATAGAAAACGGCATGGGCAAAAAGTGGAAATGGCTTGCGGTGATGTTCGCCTTTTTCGGAGTATGCTGCGGACTTTTCGGCATAGGCACATTTACACAGGTCAACGGCATATCCTCGGCGGTGCAGAGCTTTTTTGACCCCGGCAAAACCTCAACGGTAAATATTCCGCTTTTGGGCGAGTATTCCATAGCGGTTGTGGCGGCGTCACTTGTGCTCGCGCTTTGCGTGGGACTGGTGCTGATAGGCGGAATAAAGAGAATTTCAAATGTAGCTACTGTTATAGTGCCCTTTATGGCGGTGATGTATATTCTTTTCGCCGTGGTGCTTATCTGCTGCAATATCACAAAAATTCCGGCGGCAGCGGCGGAAATAGTTGTGGGAGCCTTTAACCCCTCGGCCGTTGCGGGCGGAATAACCGGCACAATGATAGTCGCCGTGCAGAAGGGAGTTGCCCGCGGAATTTTCTCAAACGAGGCGGGACTCGGCTCCGCGCCGATAGCGGCAGCCGCGGCTAAAACAAACGAACCCGTGCGTCAGGGACTCGTTTCAATGACCGGAACCTTCCTTGACACAATAGTTATATGCACCATGACAGGATTCTCGATAGTCATAACCGGCGCATGGAAGCAGGAGGGGCTTGAAGGCGTTGATGTCACCTCTTACGCTTTCGCCGAGGGAATACCTTTCCTGCCCGAAAGAGTAACTTCGCTCATACTTTTGGCATGCCTTGTTTTCTTTGCCTTTACCACAATTCTCGGCTGGGATTACTATTCCGAAAAATGCCTTGAATACCTGACGGGCGGAAACAAAACCGCCGTAAAATGTTTCAGGTATCTATATATCGCAGCCGTGTTCATAGGCCCTTATATGACCGTTTCGGCGGTGTGGAAGATAGCCGATATATTCAACGGGCTTATGGCAATACCTAATATGATTGCGCTGTTCGCCCTGTCCGGCGTGGCGGCAAAGGAAACCAAAGAGTTTTTTGCTGCGAAAAAGCATAAAATCAAAAATAAAAATAAACAATAAAAAATATAAGCTGAGTTAATAACTCAGCTTTTTTTTGCGCCTTTTAAGGGCGCTGTTTCTTTTCGTTTATGAAAACCCTGAACAGCGGCAGACACGAGGAAAAGAACTTCCTGTACGCCTCGCAGTAGTCGCGGTCGGCGCGGGTGCGCTTGCAGCCTCCCGCACGGCACAGGGGGTAGTATCTGCATTTTTGGCACTTGTCGGGTACGGCAAGGCTTTCTTTTAAAAATTCGGTTGCCCTACCGCATTTCGCAAGGCTTTCAAAGGTCGGAGCGTCATTTATGTTTCCCAGCAGCCACTCGTCGGTGCAGTAGAAATCGCAGGGATATATGTTGCCGTTGCCCTCCGCCACAAACTGGTGCGTGCAGTGCCCGCACATTCCGCACTGCTCGGTGGGATTGCCAAGATACAGGTGAACCAGATTGTCAAAATACCTTACGCTTGTGTACTGACCGCGCACATAGTCCTTGACATAACGGTTAAAGGCGTGAATAAGAAATTTCGCGTACTGTTCGTTCGTCATGTAAAGCTCGCTTTCGCTGTTGTCGCCGAAAGGCCGCAGACAGGGTATAAACTGAATATATTTAAAGCCGCGGCTTTTAAAAAAGGAGTATATCTCGTCAATTCTGTCGGCGCAATTTCCCGTTAAAACAGTCAGAATATTAAACTCGGCGCCGAAACGCCCCAGCTTATCGGCTGCACTCAGAATTTTATAAAATGTGTTCTGCCCGCCTAAGTCAACGCGGAATTTGTTGCCCTCAAAATCGCCGTCAAGACTAAGCCCCACAAGAAAACCGTTCTCTGCAAAAAACTTCGCCCATTCGTCGGTAATTGTGGTGCCGTTTGTCTGGATACTGAAATAGATTTTACTGCCGAGAGTGTTTTCCTCTTTTACCTTTTCGGTGAAAAATCTGTAAAAATCAAGTCCCGCAAGCGTAGGCTCCCCGCCCTGAAAGGCAAAGGCAACGCTCTCGCCGGCGGCAAAGTCGAGAGCTTTTTTAATTAAGCTGCCGGCGGTTCTTTTGCTCATCACGCCGAAAGAAGCCACGCTGCGTATATTGGAAACATCGTGGTAAAAGCAGTATCGGCACCTGAGATTGCAAAGGCTTGATGCCGGTTTAATCATTATTGAAAGCGGTGGCATGGGTTCTCCTTTAAATATACCCCGCATTTCTGCGGGGCGTTTTTTGGCACTTCGGAATAAATCAGGCTTTGGCGTAATAATCGTAGTTTATTCCTCTGCGGTTTTCCTTAAAATCTTTCATTATTTCGTCAATCTTTTCGTCCATCTCTTCGGCAACGGTCGGATATGTCACCGCGCGGTTGTAGTTTTCGCCCCTGTCGTCGCTGAGAATGTGAAGCCAGTTTTTGCGGTATTTGTCAAAGAAAGCCGAGTTGTCGTTCTGAACACGGTTGAAATACTTAAAGGTTATGTATTCGTTCTCGGTAAGAACAGGGTAGGTGTAGGAGCTGTATTCCTCGCGGCTTAAAATACTGTCGGTTGAAACGGTGTACTGAATGGCTCTCAGCTTTTCGCGCTTCATGTGAAGAATCGGGTGCTCCTCTGTGTGTATAACCGTGTCGTCCGTCAGAAGCGGCACCATGGAAACGCCGTCTATTACACGGTCGGCGGGAAGATAGTTTTCCTCTCCCGTGTTGCTCTTTATATCGCAAAGCTCAATAAGAGTCGGGAACAGGTCAACGAGAGTCGCGCTGTTTTCTATTGTTGTTCCGGCTTCCCACAGCCCGTTGTTGTTGCCCCAGCGAATCATAAAGGGAACCTTCTGACCTCCGTCATAGGTCAGGTATTTGCCGCCTCTGAGGTCGCTGACCGAGCCTTCAAGGGCAGGGCCGTTGTCGCTTGTGAAAACAATAATGGTGTCGTCCATAACGCCCAGCTCTTCAAGCGTGTCAAAAAGCTCGCCTAAATAGTGGTCGAATTCGGTAAGGCAGTCCACATAGGTTCCCATACCCGAGGAGCCGGCAAATTCATCGCCCACAAATACGGGCGCGTGCGGCCACGGCGTGGCGTAGTAGGCAAAGAACGGCTCGTCGGAATTGGTGACTTTGTCAGTAATCCAGTCCGTGATTTCAGCGTTAATCCATTTTGAAAGCTGGCGCTGGTCTTTTTTGCCGTCGGTATAAAGCTCGTCGGTTCCGTGAACTATCTCATATTCGCCGTTTTCCTCCGAAACATGGTAGAATGGGGTCATATCGTTAACATGATGACTGCCGTAGAAATAGTCAAAGCCCTGATTTGTGGGCAGATATTCGCCGTAGTCGCCCAAATGCCATTTTCCGAAAGCGCCCGTATTGTAGCCGGCGTTCTGGAACACTTCGGCTATGGTGATTTCATCGCCCAGCATGCCGTCGCAGTTGGCGCCCATCTCAATGGAGTTGTATATTCTCGTCATAGCGAAGGGCGAAAGGGTGTCGATGGTGGGATACATAACATTGTCGGCGTATCCGCGGTAGGGATAACGCCCTGTCATAAGCGCGAAGCGCGCGGGCGAGCATACGGAATAGCTTGAATAGAAGTTGTCAAAATTAAGTCCCTCTTCGCCTATTCTGTCCACATTGGGAGTATCGTATATCGCGCCGTTGAGCGAGGTGTCACCCCAGCCCATATCGTCCATAAGAATTACCAGGACATTAGGCTTGCCCTCGGTGTTTTTGTCAAGGCTGTTAAGGTAGTCGTCGTGACCGTCCCACATACGCTCCACATTGGGTTCGGAGCGCAGGTTCATGGTAAGCACATAAAAAACGGTTGTTCCGGCAAGCACAATGCTCAGCGCGCCGGTAAGCACGGTGTGAAGAGCTTTTTTGCCGAATCTTTTTTTACCCACAAAAAACAGAGCCGCCAGCGCCAGCGCGCAGGGCAGAATAAGCAGAAGATTGCCGCCCAGACGCACAAAAAAGTTGTAGTCGGAGGCTCCCGAGAAAAGCCCGTTTTCAGCGGAGCTCCAGCCGGTTTTTCCGCTTGAAAAAGCGCCGAAACCGCCGTCGGCTCCCCAGATAGCGTAATACAGAACAACCGACAGCGCGGAAACGGCGTAGCCTATAAAGTTCCATACATACAGCTTTTTAAAGAAAATCACGCCTAAAATAATAACGGCGCAGGCAAGGCACATGTAAGCCACATTCACAACGGCGACAAGGTTAAGGCGCAGTATAAAAAGCGCAAGCGCCGCGGCAATTCCTACCGCCATTACGATTATCGGAAAAATTTTGGCAGACTTGTCAAAAACAATCCCTTTTTTCATTTCATTTCCCCCTTAGGACTAATAATATTATTAGATATTATACATCCTATTTGCTTTTTGTTCAATGCGCTTTATATATAAAAAAAGGCAGCCTTTTTTATCAGACTGCCTAATTTTTATTTTTCCGTTCTTCGGCTTCCTGCTCTTGTGCGCACGCTTTAATCCTTTCATAGACCGTGTTTAAAAGTCCTGCCGTCTGCGCACGCGAAAGTCCGCCGGTTTCAATGGGGTCAAGCACCGTAACGGTTATGTTTACTCCCGTAACGCAGTGGCGGTTGCACTCATAGGAGAGGTGCACATTTCTGAGGCACACGGGAACTACCGTGACGCCGGTTTTCTGCGCAATCTTAAACGCTCCGCCCTTGAATTCCTCGGGAATATTTGAAAAACTGCGCCGTCCCTCGGGAAAAATCGCGAGAGATTTTCCGCTTTTTATAATATCGGCGGCTTTTGTTATCGCCTTTGCCGCCTGCCTTATATCGCTCTGGTCAACGGTGACGCAGCTCATATATTCAAGGTAATCCCGTATAAAGGGAATACCCTCCATAGTGCTTTTCAGCATAAAGCCGAAGTTAAAATCCTTTAAGGCGTGAATGAGCACGGGAATATCGCCGTAGCTTTGGTGATTGGCAAGAAAAAGCACAGGTCTGTCACGGGGGATTTTTTCGAGTCCCTTTACATATACGGCTGAGCCGCCCGCTTTAAGAGTGTAATCCGCCCATCGGTGCACGGCTTTAAAAACCGCGTCTGTCCGTTTTTCCGTAAAGCCTTTTTTTGTAAGGAGTCTGTAATAGGGCAGCCTTATCACAAAAAAGACGATGACATAAAGATAAAAACGCAGTAAAAACAGGTAACTTTTAATTTTTCTGAATACTAACCCGTTCATACTATCTTTCCAGATATTCAATGTATTCTTCAAGGCACATGTCAAGCTCGTTTATTTTCTTCGCGTTCTCAACGCCTACATAACGGTAGTGCCAGGGCTCGTACATAATGCCCGTCTGTGAAATCTTGTCCTTGCGGTATCTTAAAATAAAGCCGTATTCCTCGGCGTGCTCGCTGAGCCATTTGAACTGAGCCGTGTTCTCAAAGGATTCGGAAAGGGTAAAGTTCCCTTTTTGCAGAATGTCAAAGCCAAGACCTGTGTTGTGCTCGCTCGTACCCGTAAAAGTCCTCGCGTAATTGGCCTTTTTAACGGCCTGTTCCTTTGAATATCCCTGATTCATATAGGAGTTTACCGAGCGGGAAAACAGCCTGTCCTGCAAATCAATGCTTCGGTAGGGCGAAACAAGTTCAAGAGGCACGCCTGCTTTCTGAGCCGCGCTGAACATATCTTTAAGAGGCTGATACGCGGCGCGGTCAACGGCTTTTACCGAATCGTATTTCTGTGAGTTAAGGCTCAGCGCGTCAACGGACTTTCCGTTTGACCAATATACCAGATCCCACTTAAAATCCTCGGGCAGCTCGTAATCGTTGTTTAAAAGCATAAGCTCTCTGCCGTGCTTGAAAATATCGGCGGTTTTGGCGGTAGGCGAACGGTACGAAACGCCTGAGTAAAAGGAACCGCTCTGCGAATTTGTATGGCTTGAAGGCTGAGTTTCCTTTTGGGCTTGTTCCTCTTTGCCGCTGCTTTTCTCTTCGCTTTCTTCGCTGACGCTCTGGCTTTCGCTTTTGCTGCTTGAAACGCTGTCGGAAATTGAAACGCTGCCGTTTTCTTCCGCTGACGGGTCAGAATTTCCGGCGGCCTCGTTTTCGGCTTTCTGCCGTAATGACGCCCATACAAGCGAGCCTATAACTGCGCACAGCACAACCGTAACGGCGGCAAGCTTTATTAAAGCCTGTTTTTTTGCGGCCTTTTTTCGCTTGCGTGCGGTGTTTTTTCTTTTATTTGATGAGCTCTTAGCGCGGTTGTTTTTTTGCTCCATATTAAAAGCCTCCTGTCATTAACAACATTATAGCCTGTATTTGTTTATTTTACAATACGGAAAAAAATTCTTTGCCGCCGTGCCGAAAAAATAACAAAAATCCGTTTATAACAGTATGAGATTTTGTTGATTTTTTTTGACTTATATTGTATAATATATCCAAATGTATAAAATTGCTTCAACGGAGTGATGACTGTGAAATTGCGAACCAAAAAAAGTATAAGCATATTGCTTTGCGCGGTCCTTGTGGTGACTATGATAGTCCAGGGATTATCGGTTTTTGCCGCCGATATTACCCTTGACATCACACTTGACGGCGCATCGGTAACCGAAAGGCTGGAGGTACAGGAATACCGTTCGATAGAGCTCGGGTACACCCTGTCGTCTCAGGCGCCGGACGGCTCCTATATCGTTTGGGAGAGCAACCTGCCGCTGCTTGCGGGGGTTGACGATAACGGCAAGGTAACCGGCTATGACTATTCAAAGGCGGCTGTAATTCAGCTTTGGCTTGATGAGGAGGTGCGTCCTATTCCGCTTATAGGCGAAGCTATGGCTTCGGCAATTGAGAGCGCTTTTGAGTCCAGCGGCATAGACCTTGAAACCGCCAATACCGATATGATTGTAGCGGTAGTTTCGGCAATCAGTCCGGAGCTGGGCGAAAGTCTTAAAAGCGTGCTTGACAATATGAATGTTAAAATCACGGCTACGCTCTATGACGCGGATTCAAGCGTTTTGGCGAGCGATACAGTTGAAGTTATTGTAACCAAGAGCGTTATCGCAAATGTGGCGCCTACGGGCGTACATATTACCAATAAAAGGGCCGTTCCCACTACCGTGGCTGTGGGAACAACGGTTCAGCTTTACGGAGCCTGCACACCCGTGCGCTTAGGGCAGGGTATAAAGTGGTCTATGGGCAGCAGCGTTTTTGACGGTGAATCATCTAAGCACGCGACAGTAAGCGAGGACGGACTTGTAACCTTTACCTCTGCGGGAACGGCAACGGTAAGGGTCAATCCCTCCAGTGACTTGTATGCTGCGGCGTTCAGCGATACCGTTACTTTTGAGGTGCTTGACCCTGCCGATTTGCCCGTAACCGATTTTACAATAACGGGCGAAACCGATGTGACCGAGGGCAGCACCACTCAGCTGGCGATTGACAACTTGACTCCCGAGGGAGCGTACACCGGCAGCGTTGTGTGGGAGTCCTCAGACCCGTCTATAGCCGTTGTTGACCAGCACGGCGTTGTTACGGGACTTGACGGCGGCAGCGGACTGGTGTATTCAAAAACCGCCACTATCTCCGCGACTATTGACGGCGTAACGCGCTCGGTGACGGTTACGGTAAAAAGAAATTTCATAAGCTCCATAGCCGGAGTTGAAATAAGCGGCGACACCGCTGTGGGAATCGGCAATTCCGCTTCTTATACCGCGAGCGTTTCTCCCTCAAGACTTGATTCCAACAAAGATGTTGTCAGAAGATGGGGTATAATTGATTCTCTCACCGGCGAGAAAATTTACGCAAACGGCGGCGAAGCGGCAAATACAATCGCGAAAATAAACGACAGCGGTATATTAACCGGTCTGTCAAGCGGCACGGTAATTATTTTTGTTGAGGCCGAGTATAACGAAACTGTTGTTGAGGATCAAATTCAGGTAATCGTCGGCAAAGCGATAACCGACTTTGCCATAACGGGAACAACTTCCCTTAAAGAAGGCGACAGCGCGCAGCTCAGCATTTCGTCTATCCTGCCGTCGGACTATGACCCGGCGATTCTGGATACCGTTGTGTGGACCGTGGACAATCCCTCGGTAGCCTCTGTAGATTCAAACGGTGTGGTCAAGGGGCTTGACGCAGGCGGAAGACTCTCTACAAATACCCAGACGGCAGTTGTTACGGCTACAATAGGAGCCGTATCAAGAAGCATCACCGTAACGGTCAAAGGACAGGGCCTGATTGCGTTAAACCAATATACCGGCGGCCAAATTGTAGGACCGGACTGCGTTGTAGTGGATTTCCCGTATCAGTATTCCGCTACGCACACGCCCACAAGAATTGATGTAACCCGTCAGCTTTGGGGCGTAGCGACCGATAACGGAGAAGCGCCGTGGACATCTGACAAGTATTTCGGCGCCGATGATCTTATAAATCCCTTTGAGGGTAATTTTGAAAACAGCTATCTTTCGGTAAATTCCGAAAACGGAACGGTAACCGCCAAACAGGCGGGCAAAACAACGCTGTGGACTTATATGGCGAACGCTCTTTCAACATATCAGGACATTACCCGTGAAATTGAGGTTGTTGAGCTTACTCCCAAAAGCATAACAATAACCGCGCCCGACAAATACGAGTATCTCGAAGGCGAAACCCAGCTCGATTTAACGGGACTTGAAGTTAAACTGACCTATGACCGCGACGAGCTCGCTCTCTATTATCCGGAAGCGGCGAGTTATACCGATGAGCAGATGACGGTCGCCGTCACCGATTATACGGTGAGCGCGATAGACCCAACCGCCCTTGACAAGGAGCAGTATATTATCGTAACGGTAAACAGAGCCGGCAAGGATATGAGGGCGATTTTCCCCATACTTGTAAAATCCAAGCAGGTTGACACTATTGAGATAACCAACGCTCCCAGATACGAGTATCTTGAAGGTGAAACAGAGCTTGACCTTACGGGGCTTACGGTAGTCGCCAACTATCTTAACGCTCCCTCGGAAGAAATAACCGATTATATTGTCAATACCAACGATTTCAATCCGCAGACGCTTGATACCGAACAGCAGATTACGGTAACCTACAACCACGCGGGCAGAAGCGCTTCCGCCACATTCCCGGTTATAATTTACGGAATACCCGTAGTCAGCGTTTCAACCGGCGATTATTCGGGCGGCTGGACAAATAAAGATGTCACTTTCGAGCTTGACAGTACGCATCAGCTCGGAGGAATAACCTATTATTACAAAACCGAGTCGTCGGATTGGCAGGCTCTGACGGGCAATACTCTGACCGTCAGCACCGATACCGACGAAACCTATTATTTCAAGGCGATAAACGGCAAGCTGATTGAAAGCAGCCAGACCATAGGCTATAAGGTCAGCATTGATAAAATCGTGCCCGTGTTTGAGCTGACTCCCGAGATTGAGGGTATCACCAACCAGTCCTACGGCGTCACGGTAAATGTGGGAACAATAGGCGCTTCGGGAATAGCGAGCGTAATTCTTGACGGCGAGTACGACATCACCTCGGCTATGTCCTTTACAGTCGATGAAAACGGTTCTCACACGGTAAAGGTGATTTCATTCGGCGGACTTGAAAGCGAGCAGACAATAAATATAAACAACATTGATAAAGAGGCTCCTGCCGTGCTGAAAATCAACCTTGAACATAAGGAAATGGGCGGCTTCGCGAGATTTATCAATACCATAACCTTCGGACTCTTCTTCAACAAGACCGTTGAAGTGCAGATTACCGCGGAGGATTACGGCGTAGCGGGCGTTGACTGTATCGAGTACCGCTATACCGATGAAAACGGCGAGCCTGTAAGCGACTGGGAAGTGTATGACGATACCGACCGTCCCTTGCAGGACCCCCAGTTCAAGGGCTATGTCGAGGCGAGAGCGACTGACAGGGCTGCCAATGTTTCGGCGGTGCTTCGTTCCGACGGATTTGTAATCGACGCTGACGCGCCTACCGATATTATGATTACAGCCAGTGACGCCGACGGCTTTTACGAGAGCGACACATGGACTTCGACCGATGTAACAATAAAGCTCAAATCAACCGCGTTTTCTGATATTTACGCCTATTACTATTCGCTTTCCGGCGGAGAATGGTTTGAAATGGAGGGCGACACCTTAACGGTCAGCGCTCAGGGCGTTTCCGACTACAAATTCAAGGCGGTTTCAAATTCCGACCTTGAAAGCGCGCAGGCGGAGTTTATTGTGAAAATTGACAGGGTAACGCCCGTTATCCGCGTTGATTTTGAGGGTACCTTCGGCAGATGGACTTACGGCGGAGTAAAATTCAGCTTCTCAATGCTCGAAGAACCTATTTCCGGCGTAACCTATTATTATGACAACGGAAACGGCTGGACCGAAATAACTTCGGGAGCCGAGATAGTTTTAAATGACAGCGTAAACGCCACTTATATTTTCAAAGCGGTCAACGGAGCCGGAATTGAAAGCACACCCTCCGACAGCTACCGCGTAATGATTGACAGCGTAACTCCCACGGTGGAATTCACCCCCTCGGTAACGGAGCTTACACAGACTCCCTATTCGGTCGGGCTTAAAGTGACCGCGGGCGAGGCAGGGCTTAAATCCATCAGTATGAACGGCAGGGATATAACCGGTCAGGACAGCGTAACCGTTACCGGCAACGGCGAGTATGTGTTCGTGCTTGTCGGCAATAACGGCATTGTATCCACGCAGGTGCTGACTGTTGATAATTTCTATTCTTACAGCGTAAAGGTGGATTCTGTAACGCTTGCCGGTGAAAGCGGAGGCTTCTCAAATTATTACAGCGAGCCTTTCGGCAAGATGTTCAGCGAAAACACCGTGGTAACAATCACCGCTTCCGCGAGCGAGGGAGCGCCCGGCAGAATCGAGTACAGGCTTCTTAATGAAAACGGCGAGCCTACGGGCGACTGGCAGATTTACAGCGACAGCGACAAGCCCGTAATCGCTCCCAATTTCAAGGGATATGTGGAGGCGCGCGCGTTCGGTTCGGACGGTGCAACCGCTTCCGATATCGTTCGCAGCGAGGGCTTTACCGTTGACGGAATCGCTCCCGCGGCTCCTGCCGTACAGGCGCTTTACAACGGCGGGGAATACAGCGGCGAGTGGGCAGGAAAGGAAATTGATATAGTCCTTACCTCCTCGGCGTATTCGGGAATACTTTCCTATTATTACCGGGTAGATTCGGGCGAGTGGATTCGCCTTGCCGGCAATACTCTCACAATAAACGAAAACGGCGAGCATGTCTATGATTTCAAAGCCGTTTCAAAAGCGGGACTCGAAAGCGGCGTTTCAACTCTTACGGCAAAAATCGAGAGCGTTATTCCCGCGCTTCTGGTCGAGGTTGACGGCACAATAGGCCACAGAACCTATGACGATGTAACTTTCCGTCTTTCGGTTTCCAACGGCATTTCGGGAGTTACATACTATTACAATACCGGCAGCGGCTGGACAGAGATGAACGGCAACACGCTCACCGTAAGCGAAAGCTGCGACAGAACATATACTTTCAAAGCGGTAAGCAGAACCGGCATTGAGAGTAACCAAAGCCCCTCATACAGAGTGATAGTCGATAAGAACTATCTCACCGTTGAGAAAAAGCCGATACTCAGCGTAGGCGTCAGCGGAACGCTTGATTCCTATACTGCCGATTTGGTTGTGTTCAGCCTTTCGGCGGCAGAGTGCGAGGGCGAAGCGCAGTTCTATTACGATAACGGAAACGGCTGGCAGCCCGTTAACGGCAGCACCCTTGCGGTCAGCACAATCGGCAGCGCGGTTTATAAATTCAAGGCGGTTGACGCTTCCGGCAGAACAAGCCTTGAAAGCGCCGAGTACAAAGTAATGCTTGATACTCTCGCCCCCACGCTTTCCGTAATGCTCGACAGCACGGACTTCACAAACACGGCGCGCACGGCAACCGTAAACGCTCAGGCGGGCATATCGGGAATAAAGAGCGTAACCGTAAACGGCGAGGATATAACCGACAGCATGAGCTTCAAGGTGACTCAAAACGGCAAATATACCGTAACCGTAACAGCCAATAACTCAAAGAGCACAACACAGGTGCTGACAGTAGAAAGCTTTGATTACAGCGCTCCGCAGATAACCGATATTTCAATGGAGCACAAAAACACGGGCGGCTTCGCAAGATTTATCAATACCATAACTTTCGGACTGTTCTTTAACGAAAAGACCGAGATAACCATAACCGCCAATGATACGGGAGCCTCAGGACTTAAAAATATAGAGTACAGGCTTCTTGACGAAAACTCAAATGCGGTAAGCGACTGGGCTCAGTATGACGAGGATAACAAACCCTGTATCGAAACAGAATTCAAGGGTTATGTTGAAGCCAGAGCCACCGACGAAGCGGGCAATGTTTCGGCGGCTGTAAGCTCCAAGGGCTTTGTAGTGGATACAAAAGCTCCCGAGGATATTAAGGTAACAGCCGAAGTGAACGGAAAAGAATATGACGGCAGCTATGTGTCGGAAGATATAGTTCTTACACCGGGCGCCACAGCTTTCTCGGATATATACGCGTATATGTACCGTGTTGACGGCGGCGACTGGATAAAGATGACAGGCGAGAGCATAACCGCCGAAGAGGGACTTCATAAATACGAGTTCAAGGCTCAGTCCAATTCGGGACTTGAAAGCGGCACAGCGGCAGTAATTACCAAGTGCGAAAAAGGCGTGCCCGAAGTTAAGACTCAGGTAATAGGAGTAACCGGCGAATGGACGGTAAACGATGTGGTAATCGTGCTTTCGGCAGTAAACTGCGAGTCGGGAGTAACTTACTATTACGATAACGGCGACGGCTGGACAGAGATGAACGGCAACACGCTCACGGTAAGCGAAGCCGTAAACGCGGAGTACAGGTTCAAGGCGGTCAACGCGGCAGGCAGCGAGAGCGCTGAGAGCGAAAGCGTAAAGATAATGGTAGACAAAGCGGTGCCGACAATCGAGGTAACCGCCGAGAGCGAAGAATACACAAACGAAAATGTAATTCTCAGCGTAACAACCGGCAGTACCGGCATATCGGGCGTAAAGAGCGTAACGGTAAACGGAGAAGCTCTTGAAGGCGACAGCTTCACGGCAGCCGAGAACGGCGACTATGAGTTCGAGATAACCTTAAACAACGGCAACAGCGCCCGCAAGGTGTTCAAGGTCACCACCATCGACCGCGAAGCGCC
>CALWIO010000005.1 GCA_944380765.1 uncultured Clostridia bacterium | reverse complement strand
CTCAAAATCCTTGGTCTTTATATTGTCAAACTCATAGATTGAGCCGACAATGTCGCCTACAAAAGCTCCGGTCATAATTACTCTTCTTTTCTTTTTCTTATTTTTCCTGAGGTAAGCTCATAGCTTAAATCAATGAGTTCCGTAATCTGTTCTTCGGGCGCCTCATCAAGCAAAATACTTATCCAGTTATCCTTATTCATATGATACGCCGGCAGAAAGCCTTTCTGCATTCTGAGCGAGCCGGAAACGAGCGGGCCGCACTTTATATTCATAACATCGGCTTCGCCTTTTCCCGGCAAACCCAGCGTTCTGCGCGGCACACGCATTAAAATCGCGTACCATTTTGATGAAGTTTTATTTCTCAGCACGGCAGAAACCGGGTCGTTCTCCCAAAGATATTCGGGGGTTGTGGAATAGTTTTCGGCCGCGTATTCAAAAATCTCTTCTCTTGTCATATCAAAGCCTTACCGGTATATTGTTTTCTTTCAGATAGTGTTTTAAATCCATAATGGGAATTTCGTTAAAATGAAACAGCGAAGCCGCAAGCACCGCGTCCGCCTTTCCCACATTAAAGGCGTCAAGGAAATGGCTCATGGCTCCCGCTCCGCCCGAGGCGATAACGGGTACTCCCACGCTTTCGGAAACCGCGCGGTTGAGCTCGTTGTCATAGCCTTTTTTCTGACCGTCGCAGTCCATACTCGTCAGCAGAATTTCGCCGGCTCCTCTTTTTACCGCTTCCCGCGCCCATTTTACCGCGTCAATACCCGTAGGCACTCTGCCGCCGTTCAAATAGACCTCCCACGAGCCGCCGTTTCTTTTGGCGTCAATAGCGCACACAACGCACTGACTGCCGAATTTATAAGCCGCCGAGTTTATAAGGTCGGGATTTCTGACCGCCGCCGAATTTACCGAAACCTTATCGGCGCCGGCACGCAGAAGCTCTTTAAAATCCTCAACCGTTCTTATACCGCCGCCTACGGTAAAAGGTATAAAAATGGAGTCGGACACTTTTTTTACAATATCGAGCATAGTTCCCCTGCCCTCGTAGCTTGCCATAATATCCAGCAAAACCAGCTCGTCGGCGCCCTTCTTGTTATACTCCACGGCACACTCCACCGGGTCGCCCACGTCACGGATATTTAAAAAGCTGACTCCCTTAACAACCCTGCCGTTTTTAACATCAAGGCAGGGAATAATTCTTTTAGCGTACATTATTTTATCTCTCCGAAAGCAAAATTTTTAAGAATAGCTATTCCCACATCGCCGCTTTTTTCCGGGTGGAACTGGGTGGCGAAAACATTGCCCTTTCCCACGGCGCTGTGAAAGTCGATTCCGTAATTTGTGACCGCCGCCACATCGTCGGGATTCTGCGCTTCAAGGTAATAGGAATGGACAAAATACACATAGGAATTTTCCCGTATTCCCCTAAACAGCGGACAGTCCTGTTTTATGCTTATTGAGTTCCAGCCGATATGCGGAATTTTAAGCCCCATATCGGAAGAAAAGCGTTTTATTTTACCCTTGAAAATTCCCAGTCCCTTTAGGCCCGGAGATTCCTCGGACTCCTCAAACAAAAGCTGAAGTCCCAGGCAGATTCCGAGAAAGGGTTTTCCGCTTTCGGCGCATTTTTTTACCGTTTCGTCAAGTTTTTTGGCTCTCATCGACTCCATAGCGTCTCCGAAAGAGCCGACGCCCGGCAGAAGCACCCTGTCGGCTGACAGAATTTCTTCGGCGCTGTCGGTTATTACGCTGTCGGCGCCTATGAAATCCAGCGCTTTTTTAACGCTTTGCAGATTTCCCGCGCCGTAATCAACAATAGCTGTCATTTATCATTTTCCTCTCGCTTTATATGCTGATATTTTAGCATGTAAAGCGATATTTTTCAACAAACTTTTCACAGTTCGGGAAAAAACTTTGAAAAAGGTATTGACTATTAAATTAGGATATGCTATTATATTCAAGCGTCAAACGCTGGTGTAGCTCAGTTGGTAGAGCAGCTGATTTGTAATCAGCAGGTCGGGGGTTCGAGTCCGTCCACCAGCTCCACTTGATGTTAATTTAAAATGATATGGGTAGGTTCCCGAGTGGCCAAAGGGAGCAGACTGTAAATCTGCCGTCGACGACTTCGGTGGTTCGAATCCACCCCTGCCCACCAGAAAAGTCCGAACGCTTTACTGTGTTCGGGCTTTTCCTTTTACGGCTCGGTTTATTTTCGTAAGGGCTTACGGTTTGCCGGTTTTTGAGGAATTGAAAAAATCTCTTTATTTACGGGAAAAGCTGTGATATAATTCAAAATTGATTTTAAATGAACGGAGTACATATTATGGCTGTTAAAACTGTCGCCAAAAAGGCCGCCGATTTTTTCAAGGCTGAAACGGTGCTTTGCGCCGCGGTTATACTTGCCGCCTTATCGGCTTTTTTTGTTAAGCCCGACAGGGAATATCTTAACTACATTGACTTTAACACTCTGTTTTTGCTGTTCGCGCTTATGGCTGTTATGAAAGGGCTGCAAAACGCGGGAATTTTTATATTCTTGGGCAGAGGGCTTATGAAAAAGGCCGCCGGAATAAAAGCCGTTGAATTGATACTGGTTTTTTTACCGTTCTTTTTCAGCATGGTTATAACAAACGATGTGGCGCTTATCACCTTTGTCCCCTTTTCGCTGGTTGTTCTTAAAATGGCGAATCTTGAACGCCTTGCGGTAAAAATTACGGTATTGCAGACTCTGGCGGCAAATCTGGGCAGTATGCTGCTGCCTATGGGCAATCCGCAGAATCTTTATCTGTACGCTAAATCGGGATACGGATTCGGCAGGTTCTGCCTTATAATGCTGCCTTATGTAATATTTTCAGGAATCTGCCTGCTGGCGCTTACGCTTATCGGCAAAAGCCGCGGAGAAATCGGCGTTATACTGCCCGGGCAGAAAAGTCCCGATTTAAAAGTTCTTATCTGGTGCGTTCCGGCTTTTCTGATTTGCCTTGCAAGCGTTTTCAAGCTGGTTGCCGCTGCTGTTCCGGCTGTAATTGTCGCAGTTTTTCTGCTCTTTTACGACAGAAAGGTTTTAAAGCAGGTTGACTACTCGCTTTTAGGCACTTTCGCGGCGTTTTTCATATTTGTGGGGAACATAGGCCGCATTGAGGTATTCAAAAACGCTCTTTCGCAAATTCTTGCCGTCAGCACTCAAACGGTAGCCGCCGCGGCAAGTCAGGTTATAAGCAATGTTCCTGCCGCTCTGCTGCTTTCGGGCTTTACCGACGACTGGGAGGGGCTTATAGTCGGCTGCAACATAGGGGGGCTCGGCACTCTGATAGCCTCAATGGCGAGCCTGATTTCATACAAGTTGCTGTTAAAGGAACACCCCTCATTAAAAAGGAAATATCTGATTTTATTTACCGCTTTGAATTTTGCCCTGCTCGCTTTACTGCTGGCGCTGAGTTTAGCCCTTTAAAAAAACGCTTCGGAAATTCCGAAGCGTTTTTCTTTTATTCCATTGAAGCGCGCTGAGCCGAATAATTTACCGGCACTTTTTTCTTAAAGAGCAGGTAGTCGTACTCAGGGCACCACTGGTCGCCCTTATGGACATTGTCGGAGAAAGAGTCCTCGTCGGCGGCGATGTTTATTTCGGTTATGCCTTTCAGAGCTTTGTCCTCTTTATAAACGGTATCCCAGAAAGCGTGGTGGCCCACATAGGTCACGGTGGAAGGAATATAGACATAGGACATAGCCTGATTATAGCTGAAAGCGTCCGAGCCTATGTATTCCAGCCCCTCGGGCAGGGAGAGATACACTTCGCCCAAAGCGTCACGGCTTGTAAAATGGGTATCCTCATACGCCTTGTCGGTCTTATAGGTATAAACATTTTCAAGCCTTGTGGATTTGAACAGCGCAAGGGTTTCGATTGTTTTAAGCCCCTCGGGCAGGTACAAATCGGCAAGGTAGGCATAGTTCATGGCAAGCTCGTTGATTTTGGTTACGGTTGAGGGCACAACATAAGTCAGCACATCTTTTTTGTACTGCTCAAAGTCCTCGTCCTCGGGCGTAAGCTCCGCCCAGTTGCCGTTTTCATCATACTGAGTAAAGCCGTATTTTTCGCAGAGGTACTCGTCATGATTTATAGGATAGCAGATAAGCTCTGTTTTATCCTTATTGTAAAGCACGCCGTCAATATCGCAGTAATTCGGGTTGTTCTCGTCAACATAGATACATTCCAGCGCCCAGCAGGAATAAAAGGACCTGCCGTCAATCTCGGTAACATCTGCGCCTATATACACCACCTGCAATCTTTCATCACAGTTAAAGGCGTATTCCTTAATGGAAGTTATTTTTTTGCTGTCGTCGCTTACAAGCGTAAAGTTTGTGTTGGGGTCGCCGTTTTCCTCGTCATAGGAAACGCTGAGCGCTGTATCGACCGACATTTCGGTAATATAACCCGTATTGCTGAATTTAGTAAGCTCGTAAGTGCCGCCGCCCTTATCGGAATACTCAAAGGTTTCTTTCTGCACGGTACGGATACTGAAATAGCAGGAAATTGAAACAGCGACTATTATTATCAGCGCGAGCAGGACTTTTTTAAGGGTGTAATTCTTATAAGTTTTATTGATGTGGGGCGGAGCGAGTCCCTCCACCTGATAAGTCCATATTTCCTCCTCGGGAATATCAAGCACAACAGGTTCTTCCGCCTTGTATTTAGCCTTATTCTTTTTACTCACATTATTCACCCCCGATTATCCTAAATAGCTGCCGGCTACGGAAGTGCCCTCGGCCTCGGCCTGTTTTTCGGTAACCTCGGCGCGGCGTTTGAGTACTTCCATAACCTTGTTCTGCTTTTCGCTGTTGTAATCCCAGAAGAAATACGGAATTGTCATAAGCAGGTAGCCTATAACATCCATAGCCATGGGTATAGCTATTATCTTCGCTCTGGAAGCGTCAACAAACAGGACATCCCAGTTGCTGTTGAAGCCGAACGCGAGAAGCAAAAGCGGTATTATAAGACCTACAAAAGAGGTAATCGGGCCGGTAAACCAGCCGAAAACGCTGGCAAAGTTTTCAAGGCGCTCGCCGGAAAGATACATCTGATAGTCGCCGATACGGATATTCATATCGTGCTGAGCCGTTGTGGGAACGGTCTTTGTCATTTCCATGAGGAAGAGCATAATGCAGCTTATTGTACCGCAGAGTATCAGATTGTCGCCGCACAAAAGCATGGCGGCTATGATTACGGAATATCCTACCGCTCTGGTAAGCTGATAGAAAATCATTATCTGCTTGTATGAGAATCTTCTCAGGAAATAGGGCGAGAGCAAATCGGGCGGAGTTCCCGCGAAGGAGATAAGCGCCACGATGAGTCCGTAAATAAATCCGCTGAGCCGGAAGGTATAAAGATATATAACGGTTGTGAACGCAAGCATACCGTTGCCCAGCGAGTCAAGAAGCCCGACAATGTTGTTAATCCAAAGATATTTGTTGTGCAGCACTCCGAAAAGTCCGTCCCAGAACTTAATCTGCACCTTTCTTTCAATAGGCGGCTGAGGTATTCTCTCCTTTATTCTGCCGGCAAACAGCATTGTAAAGGTCGCCGCTGTGATAAAGGTTATGGGAATTACAAACCGGAACACATTGATATCCGCCCAGTCATAGCGGAGCATACCGATTATAGCCGGTAAAATTATGCCCAGCAGGGAGTTGAATATATGAGAAATCTTGATGGGATAGCTTCTGACGAGGATTCTCTCGCGAAGGTTGGGGCTGATGCTGCGCGTGCAGATTTCAAGGTTGTTTGCGAAACCGAACACATTGTAAATAGCAAACATAAGGTTCGCCATCCACACTCTTGTGGCAACATCTGACACATTGTAAATGGGCAGCCAGCCTATGAGGATTACCATTATGCACTTGGGAAGATAGTCGCAGTAAAGGGAATATTTATATCTCCCGTATTTCGGGATAAGCTTTTTGCGCCAGAATATATTGCGCGCGCCTACCCAGCCGGTATAAAGGAAGTGCGTTCCGAAAATCTTAAAGCAGGCGGTTGCGCTGAGCCCTTCAAGCCCGTTCAGATATGTAATAAAGCTGCTTGACTGACTGAAAAGCGTTGACCAGTCGAAAAACAGACAGGAAAGTCCGAAAACAGCCATTGAAATATAGACTGTATATAGCTTTTTCTCTGTCTTTTTAGGCAGGAAGCCCAGATTGTCGCATACAAACCACCAAATCAGCGCCGATATATAATTAAGCGGCATATTAATGATGTTTATCAGCGAATAGGTAAGATAAGGCAGCTTGTAGTGGTACATCATCAGGTAGCAACTTGCGAAAAATCCGATGTATTCAAGCGTTTTCGCACCGGCATAATTGCTGCCGACCGCAATGACAATGTCGGCGTACTCGCGGTACGGGACATATTTGCCCTCAGCGGGTGTTTTCCAATGCGTTTTTATTTCTGTAACAAAGTCTTTTACCAATGTTACCGGTGACTTTTTATCGTCGCCCATTGTAACGCGCCCTCTTTCAGTATAAAATTTTTTTAATATTATAGCATGCTCGAAAAAATAATACAATAAAATGTGAACAATGCGTGAATATTTGTAAAATATGCACAAAAAGGGCTCTGCTTTTTTAGCAGAGCCGTAGTTAAAAATTAACATTACAGAGATTGCGTATTTTCTTTTCTTTCGCTTTCAAATTCCTTTTGCTTGCGCTTTATACAGTAAAAGAACGCGCCTACCAAAAACAGCGCCGCCGAAAGCCATGAAAGAGGGTTCGCAAAGCATACCGCGGAAAATCCCCAGACAGGAACAAGTCCGTAGGATATCATTATACGCGCGCCCATTTCGATAACTCCCGCGAAAACGGCAAGGGCGCTGTAACCCATTCCCTGAACAGAAAAGCGGAAAATAAGCAAAACGGAAAGCGGAAAATAAAACATTGAATTTATAAACAGAAACTGCTGTACGCGGTCGAGCACGGCAGTTTCGCCGGCGTCCAAGAACAAAAGCGCCGCGGTTCTTCCGAAATAGTACAGCGCCGCGAAGGCCGCCGCCGAGTAAACCGCTCCGAGCACCGTAGCCGAGCCCGCGCCTTTTTTTATGCGCTCGGGCTTTTCCGCACCGATATTCTGACCCGCGAAAGTTGCCATTGTTCCTCCGAGCGCGTCAAAGGGACAGCAGAAGAACATATTGACCTTGCTTGCCGCCGTAACCGAAGCCACCACCATTGAGCCGAGAGTATTGACGGAGCTTTGCAGAATTACGCTGCCGACCGCGGTTATGGAATATTGAAGTCCCATGGGAAGCCCCACTGAGAACAGGCGGAAAATATATTTCTTTTCAGGCTTCCACTCCGATTTTTCAATGCGGAGAATCAAAAACCGGCTCCGTATATAAACAAGGCAGAGTATGCCCGACACCGCCTGGGAAATAACCGTTGCCGCCGCAGGTCCGGCTACTCCGAAATTGAGGTATTTTACCGAGATTATATCAAGGGCTATATTGATAACCGAGGAAATAAGCAGGAAAATAACCGGAGAACGGCTGTCGCCCAAAGACCTGATTATTCCCGAAAGCAGGTTATAAAGATATGTTACGGGTATCCCGAGGAAAATTATGAAAATATAGCTGTACGCTCCCTCGATAATATCTTCGGGAGTTTTCATAAGCACGAGTATTCTGCGGCACAGCAGACAGACCCCAACCGTCATCACCGCCGCGAACGCCGCCGAAATCCACACGCTGTTTGCCACATATTTTCTGAGCGCGCGGTAATCCCCCGCCCCGAACTGCTGAGCTACGGGAATTGCAAAGCCGCTGCAAACGCCTGTGCAGAAGCCTATTATCATAAAGTTTATTGAGCCTACCGAGCCTACTGCCGCAAGAGCTTTTACGCCGAGCCATTTACCGACTATCATTGTATCCGCCATATTGTAAAACTGCTGAAACAGCAGACCTAAAAGCATGGGAAGCGCAAACGCCAGTATGTGCTTAGCGGGGCTGCCCTCGGTCATATTTTTAACTGAGCTTTTCAATGTGTGACCACCTTTGTGAAATATACACTAATATCATAACACTTTTTTGACTAATTGTTACAAGTATAACGCCAAATATCACAAATTTCAAGCAAAAATCCGCTTACCGCCAAACAAAAACAGAGCCTTAAAGGCTCTGTTTTTTATCTAACTTTTATAAAGCTGTTGTAAGAAAATCATAACTCACAGGCTATGCGCCCGACTTCTTTCAAATCGGAAATATCGTAGTCAATAACGGCGGCGGTATCGTTATTTCTTCCGCCCGGATTATACCAGCAGCAAATAATACCCGCGTTGTTGCCGCCTTTCATATCGCTGGTAAGAGAGTCGCCGACAATCATGGTATCCCTTTCGCCGAATCCGCCGATTTCGTTCTTTACCGCTTCAAAAAACTGAGGCGAGGGCTTTTCAAATCCCACCGAGTCCGAAATAAACACGCCGTCAAACAGATTTATGAGTCCCGAACCTGCGAGCTTTCTGCTCTGCGCCTTATAAGTTCCGTTGGTCACAGCGTACTGGCGGACTTTTCCTTTGAGAAGCGTGACGGTTTCAAGCGCGTTGTCGCAGAAGAAAAATTTGTCGCCGAGTCTTAGCTGATACTCCTCGTTAAACTCGCCGGTCTTTGAAAAGCTTATTCCTTCGCTTTCAAAAAATCTTTTAAATCTTTCAATAAGCACGAATTTTTTGGTGACCATTCCCCGTTCGAGCTCTTCCCAGAGTCCGCGGTTTATTTCGGAATAGCGCGACACCATCTCGTCGGTACACTCGCCTATTGAGAAAACCTCAAAGCATTTTTTTAAAGCGTATTTTTCAGATTTTTCAAAATTCAAAAGCGTTCCGTCAATATCCCACAAAATATTTTTAATCATATTATCCACCTATAATTCCCAAATGCTCCAAAAGGATTTTAAGCCCTATAAGCACCAAAACAGCTCCGCCCGCAAGTTCGGCCTTGTTTTTATATTTTTCGCCGAATTTGTGGCCGATAAAGACTCCGGCGGCGGAAAGTACGGCAGTTATCACCCCTATTAAGGAAACCGACAGGGCGATATTGACTTTGAGAAAAGCGAAAGTTATTCCCACGGCGAGCGCGTCAATACTGGTCGCCACAGAAAGCACCACAAGTTCCTTTAAGTCGAGCCTTGCTGAATTTTCAATAGCCTCTTCGTCTTTTTTCAGCGCCTCATATATCATTTTACCACCGATAAAAGCAAGAAGCAAGAAGGCAATCCAATGGTCAAAGCTGGTTATGTATTTTTCAAACTGTCTGCCCAGCAGCCAGCCGAAAAAGGGCATTAAAGCCTGAAAGCCGCCGAAAAACACGGCAATCAGAACCGTCTGCTTATAATCGATTTTACGCATGGCAAGCCCTTTGCAGACCGACACAGCGAAAGCGTCCATCGCAAGTCCCACGGCAATAACAACAAGTTCGGCAATTCCCATACAGCATCTCTCCGTAATATTTTAATAAAAAAATAAAACCCATGTACGGCAGGCACCGTACATGAGTCTTGTCATTTAAGCTAAGCCAGACCGCACAGGTCAGTATGTTGACTTAACGCGCAGCGCGCCGACTACTCCCTCACGAAGTATTGAAATATTACCATTTTACGCCGCGTTTGTCAAGTCCGTTTTATGTTGTCAGGAGATTTTCATTCTGAGTCTTAATTTGTCGCTTATCATAGCTATAAATTCGGAATTTGTCGGCTTTCCGCGCGAATTCTGAATGGTATATCCGAAATAGGAGCTTAAAACATCGACATCGCCTCTGTCCCACGCGACCTCAATGGCGTGGCGTATGGCGCGCTCAACCCTTGACGCGGTTGTGGAATACATTTTCGCCACCGTGGGGTAAAGCACTTTTGTTACCGAGTTCATCATTTCGCGGTCATTGATTGAAAGGACTATCGCCTCGCGCAGATACTGATAACCCTTAATATGCGCGGGTACGCCTATCTGGTGCATTATCTCGCTTACGGTCACCTGCAAATCGTTGGTTTCCTGCAATCTGCTTATGTCGCCCTTGTCCCTTGACCAGCCGGTAAGTTGATTTATGCGCTGCGCCATAATTTCAATATCAAAGGGTTTAAGAAAATAATAGTCCGCGCCTGCCGCAAGAATTTCCTGTTCAAAACGCTGATTGTCGCTGCTGGACATTACCATTACAAGCGGGCGCTTTTCTTTTTCCTTTATTTTCTCAATTACGCCGAGGGCGTCAAGATTAGACATAAAAGCGTCCATTACTACCACATCCGCCGGCGTTGTTTCAAGCCGGGAGAGCAGAGCTTTGCCGTCTTTCGGAAGCAGTATGACATCGCACCCGTAAGTTCTGAGCACATTCGCGCAGTTTTTTCCGAATTCACTCCCCTCGCCCGTAAGTAAAACCTTTAAATTGTTTCCCATTTTAAGACCTCCGTTTTAATTACAAAATTGACTTGCAATTTCTTGTTTCTGCCATATTTTACCATAAATGGAATATTATGGCAATAGCAAAGTTCAAGTTTTTTATAAAAACTTTTCGACAAGAGGCGAAGCCGGTCAGATTGTAAAAATATATGACGGAAATTATTTTTTTCCTGCAAAAATTCAGCCTTGAAGCGGAAGATTTATTCAGTCGCTTTTAAACTATACTGTATTATTCGAGGTATTTTTTTAACCTTATTTTGAACTTTGAAACTGTCGAAAACTCTGTTGAAACTGTCTAAAACCTTATTTGACGGGGATTGGTGTATAAAAAACCGGGTTTTTATGTAAAGTACAGTCCTTTACACAAAACGCCGGAAACAAATAAAAGCCGTGTATATACATCTGCATATACACAGCCTTTTTTGAAGGATAAAATGCAAAAAAAATATCCCCTTGAAAAAGGGGACATTTTTAAGCCGTTATTCTCTGCGGAGCGCCTCGATAGGCGGCATTTTTGCCGCTCTGCGCGCCGGATAAACTCCGAATATTATACCTATCGCCGAAGAGAAGCCGATAGCAAGCAGCACGGTTGACATCTTGACGGACAGAGGTACTTCCATAATATAGGACACAAGCGAGGCTCCCGCTACGCCTAAAAGCAAGCCTATCATACCGCCTATCAAGCACAGTATTATTGACTCTGTAAGGAACTGGAACATAATCGTTCCGGTTTTTGCGCCGAGGGCTTTGCGTATTCCTATTTCACGGGTACGCTCGGTAATGGAAACGAGCATAATGTTCATAACGCCTATACCGCCTACCACAAGTGAAATGGCGCTGACGGCGGCTATAAATATTGTAAACACATTGATAACCGTATCAAGCAAATCAATATAGGTTGCCATATTGGTGACGGTATAGCAATCGTCCTCATAATTATCATGTATTGAGCGCACATAGTTGACTGCCGCCGTGCCGATTCCGTCGAGCATATTCTCGTCCACAGCCGTTATATTTATAGTATCGTAACGGCCGGCGTCAGAGCCGTTTAGAATTGACGCGACGGGAGCGGGCATAAGCACTATACAGCTCATTATCTGCATACCGCCCATTGAGGACATGCTGTCAAGAAGGCTGTCGGTATCAAGATTGATGCTCGCCATAATATCAATAACGCCGATAATCTTGATGGAAACATTCACATCGTTTACCGTACAGTGAATATACTCGCCTACTACATCTTTTCTGCCGAAAGCCTGCATTGCGCTGGTGGCGTCAATTACCCCGACATATCTGCCCTCGCTGTATTCCTCGTCCGTAAAGAAACGGCCGTACAGGCAGGGCGACTGCATTATCATCTGCATATCGGTATTGCAGCCTATTCCCATTAAAAAGCCGTTTTCATCGTTAGCCGTCATCTGGCACATAGCCATAGACTGCATTGTGGCGTATTCAACTCCGTCAAGCTCCTTTATCGCCTCAACATCCTGCTCGGTAAAATAATCCGAATCCTCCGCGGTTCTTGTGTTGACCGTCAGCGAAATTGAGCTGTTGCCCATATCGCGAATCATTCCTACGATATAGTCCCTGCCGCCGTTGCCGACCGTTATTATCGCTATTACCGAGGCAACTCCGATTATAATGCCCAGCATTGTAAGCAGCGAGCGCATCAGGTTTGTTCTTATACTGAAAACGGCAATGCGGATATTTTCACGGATATTCAATATCTACACTCCCCATCAAGCCGTTTTTTCTTTTATTTTAGTTCCGTCTTCCATTTTGGGATCGGGGCTTTTAACTACCCGGTCGCCCTCTTTAAGCCCCTCGGTAACCTCATAGCTTGTGTCGTCGATTGCGCCCTTTGTTATTGTCTGCCTTTTTACCGTGCCGTCTTCGCTGTTATAAACATATACCGAATAAGTTCCGCTGTCATAAAGCACGGACTCAACCGGCACTTTAAGCACACCCTCAACCGTAGCTAACTTAATTTTAATATCCACATCAAAGCCGATTACAACATTTTCATCGGGATTTTCTATTCTTATTTTGACTATCGCTCCGCCTGACGAACCCGAACCCATAAGCGAGCTTGTAATTGAGCTTAAATCAAGAGAATCGGATTCAACCGCCTTGGCGCCCACATAGGTTACCTCGCCCTTATATTCCTTATCAAGGCTTGTTACGGTGGCCTCCATTCCCTTTTCTATTTTTAAAAGGTCGGATTTGTTTACGGTAACCGTTACAAACATATCGTCATAGCTCTCAACCGTTACGCCTATTCCCGATGGTATGCTCTGAGAGTCGCCGAGAAGAGATGTAACCGTTTGAAGCGCGCTGCTGTCAAGCGAAATTCCGCCGAGAAGTGAAGACAGGTCAAGAGAGGACGAACTCTCCTTCGCGGGACAAACAAAGTTTTCGCCGGCTTTGATGTTTACGGCGGTAACAATACCGTCGCAGTCGGCAAACCAGCCGTTCTGCATTTTATCATAAACTTCTTTTACGCTGTCATAATTCTTTTTCTTTAACTCAACTACCCTGTTAAGAGCGTCAAGAAGCGTTTCGCTGTCGCCTGAAACGGTAACGGCGTTCTGAGCCTGCAAGGAGGCGAGCTTTGAATTGAGCTGAGCAAGTTCAAGATTTTTCTCGATAAGCTCCTGCGACAACTTAGAATTTTCTTCGGAAACAGCGGGAATTTTAACCTGTGAAGCGGCCGCCGTAAAGGTATCTATCTGCTCCTGAGTGGCTCCGTTCTGAGCCATCTGCGCGGCTATTAACGCTATCTGCTCCTGACTTACGGTAACGGTTTCGGTTACCGGCTCGCTGTTTGAAGCGCTTTTTTCAAGCTCGGCGATTTCTTTTTCCTTTGCCGCTATCTGAGAATTTACGGAAGCTATCTGTTTTTCAAGCGAAGCTTTTTCGGAAGCGCTGCTCTGAGCTTCGCCTTTTGCGCTGTTGTATTCGGAAAGCGCCTCGTTATACTCCTTCTGAGCCGCTGAAAGATAACCGGAAACGGCGGAAGTATTGAAAGTCGCAAGTTTGTCGCCTTTCTGCACCTTATCGCCCACATTTACGAGCACCTCTTCAACCGCAACGCCCTCGACCGCGTAAAAATTATCGCAGTATTCCGACTCGACCGTTCCGTTGACATCAAGGGTATTGACCATAGTTCCGTACGAAACATTGGCAAGCTCATATTCAGCCGGGGGGTCCGGCTTAAAGTTGGAATAAAGCACATAAGCCAAAAGGAAAAGCACTACAACTATAAACAAAATTATAAGTATTTTTGCTTTAAGGCTCTTTTTTCTGAAATTCTTTAACAAAAATATCACTGCTTTCCGTAATAATTCTATTATGATTTTACTATAATTTTAATTTTTTTCCAATAGCCTTTTGTTAAATAATTGTAAATTTTAACTTTCTTTAAACATATATTATACAAATTATTAAAAGGAAGATGATATTTTGAAAAAAACGGCTGCGGTTTTGCTGATTGTGTCGGCGCTTTTGCTGTCCGCCTGCTCAAAGGAAAGCAAATTCGGTGTTGAGCAGTTCGCGCAGAGAATGAACAGCCTTTTTGACGCCGGCTACTCGACCTCAGAATTTATGCTGGGCGAGGACGCGGACTCCGGCAAGTATTTAATGTGTGAAAAAGACAGCGGTACGGTAATACTTATGATTGATTCCGACAGCGAACTCACCGGCGTTTCGCTTTTGATTACCGACGAAAGCAAAGCGCAGGCGGCTTTGCGGGAATTTCTTGAAATGTGCTGCGTACTGACGGATAATGACGAAACCTCTCAGAGCACCGTGCTTTCAAACTGCGGCATAACCGCCGACAGCATAAAATTTACCGACGGCAATTCTCTGACCACCGTCGGCAAATATAAATATACGGTTATACGAAATTCCGCGAGCGTTACGCTTTTCTGCGAAAGGGTATAGGAATTATTCCCTGTGCCACTTTACGCCCCGGGGAGTATCTTCAAGTATAATTCCCCGCGCTTTCAGCTCGTCTCTTATCCTGTCAGCCTCCGCCCAGTTTTTGTCCTTGCGCGCCTGCTGGCGGGCGTTTATCATTTCCTCGATTTCCTTATCAAGGCTGTCCTTTTTCCTGTTATAAACAAGCCCGAGCACTCCCGTAAGCTCGTCAAAGAGCTCAGCGGCAAACCGCACAAGCTCCTTTGAGGGGCTGTCGTTTATAACGCAGGTGTTTATGTCGCGGACAAGCTCAAACACGGCTGAAACGGCGTCGGCGGTATTGAGGTCGTCGTCCATAGCCTTTATAAACTGCTCTCTTCTGGAGCAAAGGCGGGTTTTAATATCCTCAAAGTCCTCAGGGACAGTATCCCGCGCGTTCTCGGCGGCAAAATCGAGGCTTTCGCGGCAGTTGTAAAGGCGGGCGAGCGAAGCCTTGCACTGCTCGATTACATCTATGCTGTAATTTATGGGGCTTCTGTAATGAGATGAAATCATAAGGTAGCGTATAGGCTCGTATCCGAACTTTTCGGCAACCTCGCGCACGGTGAAAAAGTTTCCGAGAGATTTGGACATTTTTACATTGTCCACATTGATATAGCCGTTGTGCATCCAGTAATTGGCAAAGGGAACGCCGTTGCAGCACTCGCTCTGGGCTATCTCGTTTTCATGGTGAGGGAAAATCAAATCCTGACCGCCGCAGTGAATGTCGATAGTTTTGCCGAGATACTTTCTGACCATAGCCGAGCACTCGATATGCCAGCCCGGTCTGCCCCTGCCCCACGGCGACTCCCAGAAAGGTTCGCCCTCTTTTGCGCCTTTCCACAAGGCGAAGTCCATAGGCTCCCTTTTAAGCTCGCCTATGTTTATTCTGGCGCCCGCTTCAAGCTCTTCAAGGGGCTGATGCGACAGCTTGCCGTATTCATTAAATTTTTTGGGGCTGAAATACACATCGCCGTTTTCAACCGGATAGGCGTAGCCTTTTTCAATAAGCGTTTCGATTATGGAAATAATCTCGTCAATATTTTCGGTAGCCTTAGGGTGAACGGTCGCCTTGCGTATATTCATACCCTCTGTGTCTTTCCAGAATTCGGCTATATATTTTTCGGAAACGGTTTTGTAATCGCTCCCCTCCTCGTTTGCCCTTTTTATAATTTTATCGTCGATGTCGGTAAAATTCTGGACAAACTTAACTTTAAGCCCGCGGTACTCCATATATCTGCGCATAGTGTCAAAAACGCAGAGCGGACGGGCGTTGCCGATATGGATATAATTATAAACGGTAGGGCCGCAGGCGTAAATTTTTACCTCGCCCTCGTCTATTGTTTTAAGTTCTTCTTTTTTTCTTGTAAGAGTGTTGTAAATTTTCATTTTTCTGCCTCCTTTTTATACTTTTCAAGCTCTTTTTCAAGCTTTTCTATTTTTATATTCAGCCTGCAAAGCTCCTGCGAAACGGGGTCGGGAATATGCACCTGGTCAAGGTTATCTATTCTTTTGCCGTCACGCTTGACAATTCTTGCCGGAACGCCGACAGCCGTTGAGTTGGGGGGGATTTCGTCAAGCACAACCGCTCCCGAAGCGATGTTTGAGTTGTCGCCCACCTTAAAGGGACCGAGCACCTTAGCGCCCGAGCCTATCATAACCCCGTTGCCGATAGTCGGGTGGCGCTTGCCGGTATCCTTTCCGGTTCCGCCCAGCGTTACGCCCTGATAAATTGTGACATCGTCGCCTATCTCGGCAGTTTCGCCTATGACCACTCCCGTGCCGTGGTCTATGAAAAAGCGTCTGCCGATTTTAGCCGCCGGATGAATTTCTATATTCGTTTTCTTTACCGCCAGCTGAGAAACATAGCGCGCGGCAAATTTGAAATTATGCCGGTAAAGCCAGTTTGCCACCCGGTGCATTCTTATAGCTTTAAGTCCCGGATAAAGGAACAGTATTTCAAGCACCGACTTTGCCGCCGGGTCGCGCTCCTTAACGGTATTTATATCTTCTATCAGTCGTTTGAACATTAAATTCCTCCAAAAAAAATAAGCCTCCGCCAAAACTGGCGAAGGCGATTAAACCGCGGTTCCACTTCGATTTATTACTCATAAGCCTTAACGCGGCAGACGGGCGCGGATACTTTATTCCCCGAGCCGACTCACGAACGCATTTCACAGGGCTTTTTTAAAGGGCGCTTACAGCCGCCGGCGCCCAATCTCTGGTAAAAAAGGTACCCGCTACTTCTTTCGGTCACAGTCTTTAACATATTTCTTTAATATTATATGCGATTACACCGCAAATTTCAATAGATTTTAATTATTTTGTATAGTCGATAACCTTTACGCTGTCCTTGATGTAAATTACGCCGGAAACAACCGTAAGCACTGCGGTTATCCAAAGCAGACCCTTTGAGATAAGCGACAGTTCGGGCAGTTTCGCGAAAAATTCCGGGCTCAGCTTTTCGGCTGTATCATAAGCCTGAGCGAGCACCATAATAACAATCGTAAAAGTCATCTGACTTATTGTTTTTATTTTCCCCCAGACATTTGCCGGAATAACCACTCCTCCGGCGGCGGCAATCATTCTGATTGAGGCTATCGCGAACTCCCGCGTCAATACAATCATCACAATCCAGATATTGCACAAATCCATTACCATGAACGCAAGCAGCGCCGAGGTGGTAAGCACTTTATCGGCAATAGGGTCAAGCAGTTTGCCGAAATTTGTTATCTGATTATACTTTCTTGCCATATTGCCGTCAATCGCGTCGGTAACTGCCGCAAGAGAAAAAATCGCGCAGGCTGTTAAAAAGCGGTAAGGCAGGCTTTCCCACAGAATCACCGCGAGAAACACAGGCGTTATCACCATTCTCGCTATTGTAAGTTTATTCGGAGTATTCAGCTTCATACTACTTCTCCCGTAAGCTCGCCGTCAACGGTATTTATTACTTCAACGCTGACTATTTCTCCGTCTTCAAGCTCATAGCCGCAGGTAAAGACTATCTGCATATCAATTTCGGGCGCGTCCATATATGTTCTTCCGTAATACACATCTGAATATGCATCATAGCCCTCTGTAATTACTTCCAGCGTCTTGCCTATTAAAGACTCGTTGATTTCGTCAATGATTACGGCTTCGGTTTCGTTGATAATTTCGGCTCTGCGAGCTCTTTCCTCTTCGTCGAGCATACCGTCAAGAGAAGCTGCGGGCGTGCCCTCCTCCGCTGAATAGGCGAAGCAGCCAAGCCTTTCAAACCGCATTTCCTTTACAAAATCGCAAAGCTCCTCAAATTCCTCCTCGGTTTCGCCGGGGAATCCCGCAATAATGGTTGTTCTGATTGCCACGCCCTCTATACGGTCGCGTATTTTCTTAAAAAGCCCGTTAAGCTCCGCGTGAGTTGAGCGGCGGTTCATACGCTTTAACACGCGGTCGCTGCAATGCTGCACGGGAATATCAAGATACTTTACTATTTTTTTATTTGAAGCGATTTCTTCAATCAGCGCGTCGTCAATTCTTTCGGGATAAAGGTACAAAAGCCTTATCCACTCAATTTTCTCAATCTGCGACAGAGCCTTTAAAAGCGGTACAAGGGCGTTTTTGCCGTACAAATCCTCGCCGTAACGGGTTGTGTCCTGAGCCACGACAATAAGCTCCTTAACGCCCTCGTCGGCAAGTTTTTTCGCCTCAGCGAGCACGCTCTCGCTTGTTCGGCTTCTGTACTCGCCCCTTATCGAGGGAATGGCGCAGTATGTACAATGGTTTGAACAGCCGTCGGCAATTTTAAGGTAAGCCGTATAGGGCGGCGTTGTGAGAATACGGTCGCCGTCAAGGGGCAGTTTTTCCTTTTCTGGGAATACCTTTTCGGTTTCGCCTTCTAAAATGCGGCTGCAAATTTCGCATATATCGCCGTTTGCGCCTATGCCTATTACTCCGTCCGTTTCGGGAATTTCCTCAAACACCTCGTCACGGTAACGCTCCGCAAGACAGCCGGTGACCAATACTTTTATATTCGGAAAATCCTCTTTATATGAAGTCATTTCCAGAATGCTCTCGATAGACTCGCGCTTGGCGTCCGCTATAAAGCCGCAGGTGTTTACAATTATCAAATCCGCCTCAGAGGGGTCATTGACAATTTCAAAGCCGCCCTCGCTGAGCTTTGAGAGCATTATTTCGGCGTCAACCTGATTTTTGGGACAGCCGAGCGATATCATTCCGATTTTTTTACTCATATTTACTGTTTCCGCCTGCGCCGCAGTCGCAAAAAGCGGTTCCTTTCACATTTAATAATCGTCGTCCTCAAATTCCTCAAAGGTTTTAAGCGCGCTCTTTATATCATAATATGAATATCCGAGTCTTAAAAGCGCGTTTACTGTACGCCGTCTGCCCGCCTCGTCTTTTACGGCGGCGGCGTATTTTTTTCGGACTAATAATATAATACGGGTTTGAATGTCAATGTCAAGACTTTCGACAATATTTTGTGCAATTTCACGGTCAACGCCTTTAAACACAAGCTCTTTTACTATTCTCTGCGGAGAGTAGCCTTTGCGGCGGACAAGCTCCTCCGCCAGAATCTCCGCGTAATTCTCATCATTTAAAAGACGCTGTTCAAGAAGCTTTTCGCACACTGAATCCGCCGTTTCCTTTTGAAAGCCTTTCTCTCGCAGCTTTGAAGCCAGCTCAGCCGCGGCGTACGGCCGCCGCGAAAGCAGGTCGAGCGACTTTGTGTAGGCACGACGAAAACTGACCGCGCGCAAAAGCACGGTCAGTTCGGTTTCGTCTATTTCGGTTTTGTTCTTATAGCTTTCGGAGTACCAGAAATCGCTGTCAACAGTTGCCTGGTACTCGCCGTCGGCATAGATATGAATTTTATTGCCCCTGCCCTGTTTAACGGTCAGCTTCATTCGTCGTCCACCGCAATATCAAGAGCCGCTCTCGCAGCCGCCTTGGTTGTCGGAACCTTTACGATTTCAGGCTGCGCGACGGTTATGCCAGCCTTTTTGGTTTCAACAAGCTGTTTCATTTTCTCGCGTATCTGCTTTTCAATATCGTCGGCAAGCTCGGGCTGCTGTTTGAACAGAATTTTTACATTCTCCCTGCCCTGACCGAGCCGCTGCTCGCCGTAATAGAACCACGCGCCGCTCTTTTTGAGTATGTCGAATTTAACGCCCAAATCAACGATTTCGCCGATTTTGGAAATACCCTCGCCGTACATAATGTCAAACTCGGCTTCCTTAAAGGGCGGAGCCACCTTGTTTTTTACGATTTTCGCCCTTGTGCGGGAGCCTATAAACTCGCTGCCCTGACCTTTGAGCTGCTCAATGCGCCTTACATCAATTCTTATAGTCGCGTAGAATTTAAGCGCGCGCCCGCCCGTTGTAACCTCGGGATTGCCGTAAACCACTCCGACTTTTTCACGCAGCTGATTTATAAAGATTACAACCGTATTTGACTTATTGATAACGCCGGCGAGCTTACGCAGCGCCTGCGACATAAGACGGGCGTGAAGTCCCACATGGCTGTCGCCCATATCGCCCTCAATTTCGGCTCTGGGCACAAGCGCGGCAACCGAGTCCACAACTATTACATCAATCGCTCCGCTTCGGGCGAGCGCCTCGGTAATTTCAAGCGCCTGCTCGCCGTTGTCGGGCTGGGAAACAAGCAAGGAATTAACATCGACTCCCAGATTCGCGGCATATTCGGGGTCAAGAGCGTGCTCGGCGTCGATAAACGCCGCTTCGCCGCCGGCTTTCTGCGCCTCGGCTACCACATGAAGGGCAAGCGTTGTTTTACCCGATGATTCGGGACCGTAAATCTCAATAATTCTGCCGCGCGGAAGACCGCCGATACCGGTTGCGGCGTCAAGTGAGATGGAGCCTGTTGAAATCGCCTCGATATTAAGAGCGCTGTCCTCGCCCAGGCGCATTACGGCTCCCTTGCCGTAATTCTTTTCTATTTGCAGCAGCGCCGTTTCAAGCGCCTTTTTCTTGTCAGACATTTTAACTCCTCGCAATCGTACAAATGTTCGTTTGACAACATTATATATTATTTTTATTTTAATTGCAAGTTTTTTTTGCAAATAACAAAGAAAATATTTTTCAAAAAACACTTGCAAAATTCTTTACTTTCTGTTAAAATGACTGTTGCTGTAATTTAGATTCGTGATTTGAATTTTATAAGGAGGTGCCTGAGAATGGCAAAATGTGAATTTTGTGGTAAAGATGTAGCCTTCGGTATCAAGGTTTCCCACTCTCACAGAAGATCAAACAGAACTTGGAAACCCAATGTTAAAAGAGTAAAGGCAGTCGTAAACGGCTCTCCTAAGAGAGTTTATGCCTGCACTCGCTGCCTTCGTTCCGGAAAGGTTACAAGAGCGGTATAATTTTCTGCACAAGTGAAAACCGGCGGGTATCAGACGATACCCGCTTTTTTCTTTGCTGTACACAATATACAAAGTGTTTGTTAAAACTTTGTCTATTATTGGGATTGATTTAATTTGCCTTATGCTGTATAGTTATTGTACGGTGAATTTTTATTCACCGTTAGGGATTGCTGTTATGCTTTATGTTTTTGAGTGTACGGCAAGGATTGCATATTCCGTAAAAACACACTACAAAAAAATACACAGACGGTATATGCGCGGGGGCTTTTAAAGCCCCCTGTTTTTTTGCGCATTTTAATATGCCGCGGCTGTGAGCAAACCGGAAAGATACAGATATTTTCCCTTTTGCTGTTGACAACGCCTGTCTTAGTGTATATAATTTGAAATTGAGTTTCAAATTCAAATGTGTGGTGAGAATTTTGAGGTATGACACCCGGCAGAGCCGGCTTGTATATGAATTTTTAAAGAAAAACCCCTCGCGGCATTTTTGCGCGGACGAGGTTTACTTTGCCCTTGTCAACGAAGGTGAGAAAATCGGCAGGTCAACGGTTTACCGTCAGCTTGACCGTCTGGTAGAGTGCGAAAAGGCAAAAAGGTTCTTTTCCGGCGACGGCGAGGCGTGCTGCTACCAGTTCAGCTCTTCGGAATGTAAAAATCACTACCATCTTGTATGCTCTAACTGCGGAAAGCTGATACATACGGAATGTGATTTTCTTGACCGGCTTTCAAAGCACATATCCGACAGCCACGAATTTACGCTTGACACTTCCAGAACCGTTCTGTGCGGTCTGTGCGCGGACTGCGCTAAGGAGAAAAACATATGACAGATTTTATACACGCGCACACCCACAGCGAAGAGTTTGTTCTTTCGGCTCACTCTGTGCTTCACCTGCTCGGTGACGCCCTTTCGGACACTTTAAAAACCCTGCCATTCCTTTTTGCGGCGTTCTTGATTATTGAATTTATTGAACATCACGCCCAAAGCCGGGTAAACAGAATTTTTACAAAATGCGGCAAGGCCGGTCCCGTTATCGGCTCGCTGCTGGGCTGTATTCCTCAGTGCGGATTTTCGGTGCTGAGCGCCAACTTATATATGGGCGGAATAATAAGCATGGGCACTTTAACGGCGGTGTTCCTTTCCACCTCGGACGAGGCGCTTATACTGCTCGCGGCTCACCGCAGCGCGGCAGGGGAAATTTTAAAGCTGCTCGCCGTAAAAATAGTTATTGCCGTTATATCCGGATACATTATTGACATTATCATAAAGCTTAAAAAATCCGGCAAAAAGGTTGTAAGCGACCTGTGCGAACACGACCGCTGCGGCTGTGAAAAGCACGAGGGAATACTTTTCCCGGCATTTGTGCACACCGCAAAGGTTTTTATCTTTCTTTTAATAATCACAATAATTCTTGACTTCGCGGTTGCTGTTCTCGGAACGCAGAGGCTCTCCTCGGTTCTGCTTTCAGACTCGGTATTCCAGCCGGTTTTAGCTGCGATTATAGGATTTATTCCGAACTGCGCCGCCTCTGTTCTGCTGACCGAACTTTACCTTGACGGCGCGCTGAGCTTCGGCTCGGTCATAGCCGGACTCTGCACAAGCGCGGGAGCGGGACTGCTCGTTCTTCTCCGTGAAAAAAGCAGGATTTATGACAATCTTAAAATAGTGGCGGCATTATTTGTTTTTGCCGCTGTTCCCGGAATAATTCTTCATCTTTTGAATTTTTAAGGACAGGTTTTCGTAAAGTTATTTACTTTTAAGTTTTAATGTGTTAAAATGTGAGCAGTAAAAAACGGAGGCTATACTGATGGGAAGAGAATTTAAAAACGAAAACACGGATTTCCTTGTGGACTGCATAATGAAGCTTGAAAGCCGCGAGGAATGCTATAATTTCTTTAAAGACCTTTGCACATTCACGGAGTTCCACGCAATGGCGCAGCGCTGTGTTGTGGCAAAAATGCTCTCGGAGAAAAAGGTTTATTCCGACATTGTAAACGCTACCGGCGCTTCAACCGCCACGATAAGCCGCGTTAACCGCTCGCTTCAGGACGGCGCGGACGGATACGACATAGTATTCAGCAGGCTTGAAAAATGAGCTACGGGGTTTTTGCTTCGGTTTATGATTTGCTGACCGAAAATGTGGAGTACGAAAAAATTTCAGACAGAATCTGCTCTCTGTTATCCCTTAACGGTATTGACGGGGGGCTTTTGCTTGATTTGGGCTGCGGTACGGGCAGTCTTTCGTTTCTGCTTGAAAAGCGCGGATTTGACATTATAGGCGCTGACGCAAGCGAGGATATGCTTGCCGTTGCCAATGAAAAGAAATATGAAAACTCCTCGCGCGCGCTGTTTTTGCATCAAAGCGGTGAAGAGCTTGACCTATACGGAACTGTGGACTGCGCCGTGTGCTGTCTTGATACGGTAAATCACATTGAGTCAGCCGAAAAGCTGAAACGGGTATTCCAAAAGGTTTCGCTTTTTATGAACAGGGGCGGAATGTTTATTTTTGACATTAACACCGAATACAAACACCGCGAAATACTGGGCGGAAACACCTTTGTTTATGACCTGGACGAGGTTTACTGCGTATGGCAGAACAGTTATATTGAAAAAGAAAAAAAGACCGAGATTGAACTTGATTTCTTTATTAAGAACGATGAATCGGACGATTACAGCAGATTTGAGGAAAATTTCTGCGAATATGTTTACACACCGCAAGAGATTACCGATATGCTCGGTTCGTGCGGCTTTAAAATAATCGGGCAATATGACGGTTACGGCGAAAATCCCGTGACTTCGGTTACCGAAAGAATTACCTTTGCCGCCGTAAAGGAGTGATTTTATGAACGAGCTTGTAAGAATGATTTCACAGGACGGAACGCTTTATGTTCTTGCCCTTAACTCCACCGAAATGGTGAAAAAAATGCAGGAAATTCACGGCACCTCAAAGGTATGCTCGGCGGCTCTGGGCAGGCTTCTGACAGCCGCTTCAATGATGGGCGCGCTTTTAAAGGGCGACAGCGACACGCTGACGCTCAAAATAAGCGGCAGCGGCCCCGCCTCTCCCGCTGTTGCCGTGGCCGATTCAAAAGGCTTTGTTAAGGGATATATAGGAGACGCAAAAGTAAAGCTCCCTCTGAACGGGAAGGGCAAGCTTGATGTATCGGGCGCTCTCGGAAAAGACGGATTCCTGACAGTAATAAAGGATTTGGGGCTAAAAGAGCCTTACTGCGCTCAGGTGCCTTTGATTTCCGGCGAGGTTGCCGAGGATATTACCGCCTATTACGCTTCCAGCGAGCAGACGCCCACCGTATGCGCTCTGGGAGTGCTGGTTGACCCGGAAAGCGAAAATGTACTGCTCGCGGGGGGATTTTTGATTCAGCTTCTGCCCACCGCCGATGAAGCTGTGATTTCAGCCGTTGAAAAGGGACTTGAAAGCGTTAAACCGGTCACCACAATGCTTGCCGAGGGGTTATCTCCCGAAGATATATGCAAAAAGGTGCTGCCGAATTTTGAAATGCAGCTTCTTGACCGCACGCAGACCGGTTACAGATGCGATTGCAGCAGGGAGAGAGTGACCGCCGCGCTCATAGGCGCCGGCAGAGAGGGACTTGCCGAAATGGCGCAGGACAATGAAACTGAGGTTGTATGCCATTTCTGCAACAGTAAATATGTTTTTTCAAAAGAGGAAATATTAAAACTTATTGAAGAATCAAAGTAATAAACCATTATACAAAAACCGGGGAAACAATGCTGTTTCCCCAGTTTTTTCCGTTGAGCAGAAAAAAACGCCGGCGAAATTCGCCGGCGTTTATATGTATGCCTTTGAGATTATTCGGCAGAAGGAGCCGAAACGGGGCAAACCTCTGCGCAAGCGCCGCAATCAATGCAGGTGTCAGCGTCAATTACATACTTGCCGTCGCCCTCGGAAATAGCCTCTACGGGGCAGCCATCTGCGCAGGCGCCGCAGGCGATGCAGTCATCACTAATTACATATGCCATATCAAAGTACCTCCCTTTTATTATTTCTACTACATTGTAACATATTAAACCGAAAAATCAAGTACCAATTTACTCGATTCCTTTAAGAGCTTCAAGCTCTTCTTTTTCCACTCTTATCGAGGCGTCTTTAAGGGTTTTTACATTGTGCCGGTGCACGGAAAGAGGCGCCGCGTCCGGTCTGCGGTCAAGGGCGACTTTTAACATTCCGGTTATGAGGTTGGCCTCTATAACCTTTCCCCTGCCCTCCGCCGTTTCGACTATTGCGCCGACCTTAGGAGTCACTCTTAAAAGGTGCTCGTAGGTTTCCTGCTCATATTTAAGACAGCACATAAGTCTGCCGCAGGTGCCGCTGATTTTGGTGGGGTTAAGGGAAAGCCCCTGCTCCTTAGCCATCTTTATTGATACCGGCTGAAAATCGTTTAGAAATGTATTGCAGCAAAAGGGTCTGCCGCACATTCCGAAGCCGCCCACCATTCTGGACTCGTCGCGCACGCCTATCTGGCGAAGCTCGATTCGGGTTCTGAAAACAAAAGCCAGGTCCTTTACAAGCTCGCGGAAATCAATTCTGCCGTCAGCGGTAAAATAGAACAGAATTTTACTGCGGTCAAAGGTATATTCCACATCTACAAGGTTCATTTCAAGGTGATGCTCGGCGATTTTTTCCTCGCATACCCGAAAAGCCTCTTTTTCCTTTTTCTTGTTTTCTTCAAGGGTTTTCACATCTTCCGCCGAAGCCGCGCGGATAACCTTTTTAAGCGGTTTATTTATATTGTCCTCGCTTATTTTTCTGTTTTCCTTAGCGACAATTCCGCACTCGGTTCCGCGCACGGTTTCCACTATGGCGTAATCGCCCTTTTTGAATTTTATTTCGTTGGCGTCAAAATCATAAATTTTGCCGCCGTCTTTGAATTTTATACCTACTGTTTCAATCATAATATATCTCCTATCTGCCGATTGCGCGTTTAAACTCATAACACATTCTTGTAATCAGCAGGTTATTATTGCACTTTCTTTGAATTGAAGCTATCAGCTCGCCGCAAACCTCGGCGCAGTTCATTATGGACTTTGAAGTGAGCGCCGAACACACGGCGTTAACCTCGTCCTCAAAGCGGAAATTTCCGTTATAGCCGCTCTTTTTAACAAGCGCGTCACGGAAAATCTCGGACAAAAGCTCCAAAACGGTTTCGGCAAACTGAGAATTTTTCTGGTAAGCCGCGGTTTCTTCGAGCAGTTTCAGCTCGCTGACGCTGAGTATTGCCATTACAAGCGCTTTTACGGCTTCTTTTTCTTTTTCGCTTACGCCGGCGCTCTCGGTATTAAGCGAATAAACGCACACCCTTGAAAGCACGGTTTCAAGCACGGTGCTTTTTGACGGGGTAATAATTATAAAATAGACATACTCCGGCGGCTCTTCAAGTATTTTGAGTATGGCGTTCTGCGCCTGCTCGTTCATATTTCCGCCGTTTTTTAGAATATATATTTTTTTGTCGCTCTCATTGGGAACAACAAAGGCGCTGCTTCTTATTTCACGCACGGCGTCAACGGTAAAGCTGCTGCTTTTGCCGCGTATTCCGTCAGTCACAATGACATCAGGGTGACCGTTTTTGTAAAACTTTCTGCACGCCGGACATTCTCCGCAGGGTTTGTCACTTCCCGTACACAAAAGGCAGCCGGCGATAAAACGCGCGAACTCATACCCCTCGTCCTCGTTTTCGCACTCAATCAGTATTCCGTGCGGCACGCTGCCACGGCAGGCAAGCGCGGAAATCCCGCTGTACAGCTTATTTCCGGCATAAGAATTATTTTTCATATTTTGTAAAACTGCTCCACATCAAGTACAAAAATAGTGGCTCCGCCCACCGTTACCTCTATCGGCATTGAGGAAAGCATTGACTCTCCGATATATGTAGTATTGACGGGGGTAATTTTTTTGCGCTGACTGCTGTGCTCGCCGATTATATTTATTACATCGTCAACCTTTTTATCCTCAGTACCCGCAAGCAGCGTTACATTGCCGGCGCGCAGAAATCCGCCCGATGTGGACAACTTTGTTATGGAATACCCGGCTTTTGTCAGGTGAGTCATTACGGCGGAGGAATCGTCGTTATTGATTATTGCAACTATCAGCTTCATAAAAACCACTCCTTATATACTTTGAGAAACGGCAATCATAACGGGCATTGTGACTATTGACAGCACGCTTATAAAAGCCGTAAGCTTTGAGGCGAGCGCGGTATCCCTGCCGTACTTCGCCGAAAACATTACCGTATTATTGGCGGTAGGAGCCGCGGCGCTTAAAACGCAGGCGGTAAACAGGGTGCCGCCAAAACCCGCGAGCTTTAAGACGGCTATTGTGACTGCCGGAACAATAATTATTTTAATAAGCGCGACCGAAAAAACGGCTTTTT
Source organism: uncultured Clostridia bacterium (assembly GCA_944380765.1). GTDB lineage: Bacteria > Bacillota > Clostridia > Oscillospirales > Acutalibacteraceae > Fimenecus. The sequence continues at coordinate 60,044 of CALWIO010000005.1, read as the reverse complement.
CGGAAAAGAGCCTTTTCCAGTCGGCGCAGGCAAGATATGTGCCGAACATAACCATGGCAAGCGGAGTGTTAAGGTCGGCAAGATAAGAAACCGGAGCATAAATCACCTCGGGCAGCTCCACTCCCGCTAAAAACAGCGGAAGCCCCAGCGCCACGCCGATTACTCCCGGATTTGCGATAAGATTTTTTATGCCGAAAGAGGTTCTTTCGCCTTTTTTCTGCATTACCCGCACGCCGTGGGTGAATGAGAGAATATTAAAGGGCACCAATATTACCGAGCAGTAAAAAACGCCCTCATCGCCCAGCACGGCAAGAGCCAGCGGCAGCGCCATATAGCCCACATTGCCGTAAACCGAGCCGAATTTGAAAATTCCCGAATTTTCAGTTGTTCTTTTGCCGCCGAAAAACGCTTCCGAAAGCAGTATGGCGACCAGGTGGAAAAACGCTCCTCCCGCAATAGCCGCCAAAAGCCCTTTCAATGCCTCAGGGTTATAGTCAATGGAGACAAAGGAGCGTATTATAACCGCCGGAGTGACGATATAAAAGAGCAGGTCGGTAGTCAGCCGGGAGGCTTTTTCGGTATATATTCCGGTCTTTTGGCAGAAAAAGCCCACCATTGCGACAAGGAACAGTATCACCACCTGATTAAAGGCGGTAAATACATTTGACAAAAAGTACAACTTAAAAATACTCCTTTTTTATTCGGAAAGAAAATTATCGTCGGTTTCCGGTTCTGCCGTTTTTTTAGGCTCTGATTCAGCTGTAAGCTCCGCGCTGTCATTCTGTGAAGCGCACTTTACGGCGTTTACGGTGTAAGCGACAACAAAAAGCGCGAAGGTAAGGTCGCACAGCGACAGGGTATATTCATCGGGCAGTTTCGCGCCGTTCGCGGTTACAAACATTAACAGCCGCGGAATATTGGCGGTAGCCGCGAAAAACGCCGCAACCGCGCCTGAGGCGAAAGCCGAGCGCATTGCCTTGGCGCTGGAAAGTCCCGACGATATTCTGGCAAACGCGAGAAGGAAAATCATCATAAACGCCAGCATGAATATTTCCAGCATAAGGTCGGAAACATTTATATATGCTATTTTTCTCAAAAAGCGGAGCACTATTCTGCTCATAGCCCAGAACAGCGGAGTTATTGCTAAAAATTTATACTGAGAATAGGTTGTTCTGCCGTCAATATAGGATATGCCGAAAATAATTATATAAATTGCGGCAAGTATGCCGAAAACAGATTCGATAAGCAGAGGAATCTGCCCCTGATTAAGCGTGCCGAGAACCGAAAGGTTAACGGCGCTGAAACTCCTGACATTGATTAAAAACAGCGAAAGTGACGAAACCACATCGGCAATTATTCCGCCGGCAAAAAGTATTGCGGCCGCCGCGAGAAATTTGCTTTTTCTGTACGGGGATTTTGAAGCCGGAATGTTTTTGGCAAGCAGAGTAAGCGCGTAGGGCACGATAATCGCAAGCGCGCAGACGGCGTACATTACATAAACCGACCAGTCAACCGACTTGTAAAAGCCCGTGTCCTCCTCGATAATATTGAGAAGCTGATACATTCTGAAAGGTACGGAAACCACAAGCAGTCCCAGCACCGTGCACAGCGCCGCCATAGGGTTTATTTTTTCGCATTTGCCTTTTATTTTCATAACTTATCTTACCTTTCCTCAATGGGAATATACTCTTTCTGGATACCCTCGGTTCTGGGTACTCTGTCGCTCATGGGAACATAGGCGCGCGGAATGGTAACATTTTTATAGGCGGGGCGCACGATTTTTCCGTTTGATGTTATCTCCTCAATGCGGTGAGCCGACCAGCCCGCCGTTCTTGCCGCCATAAATATGGGGGTGAACAAATCCTGAGGTATTCCGAGCATATCGTAAATAAGTCCCGAATACAAATCCACATTGGCGCAGATTTTCTTTTTGTTGCCACGGTGTTTGGCAAAAAGCTCGGGCGTAATGCTCTCGATTAAGGCGAGGAGCTTGAACTCCTCCTCCCTGCCGGTCTTTTTGGAGAACTCGTCGGCATAGCGCCTTAAAATCACGGCGCGCGGGTCGGAAAGCGTATAGACTGCGTGGCCCATACCGTAGATGAGTCCCGAGCCGTCGCCCGCCTGACGGTTCATTATTTTGGTAAGATAGTCGGCTACCTTGCCCTCGTCTGTTATATCGTCAATATTCTGCTTCATTTCCTCCATCATTTTAAACACCTTTATATTGGCGCCGCCGTGACGGGGACCTTTAAGCGAGCCGATACCTGCGGAAATGGCGGAATATGTATCCGTACCGCTGGAAGTTATACAGCGTGTGGTAAATGTGGAGTTATTTCCGCCGCCGTGCTCGGCGTGGATTATCATACAAATATCGAGCAGCTTCGCCTCTTCCGGCGTGAATTTTTTGTCGTTGCGTATTGAGCGGAGAATTGACTCGGCTGTTCCGAGTTCCAGCTTGTTCTGATGGAAAAACATACTCTTTTTGTCATAAACCCGGCGTTTTACCTGATAGGCGCTTGTCATAATAACCGGCACCTGCGCTATGAGCTGAATACACTGCCTGAGTATATTTTCCTCGGAAGTGTCGTCGGGATTGGGGTCATAGGAATAAAGCGCCAAAACGCTGCGCGCGACTTTATTCATAATATCGGGCGAGGGCGCTTTCATTATCATATCCTCTATAAACTCGTCGGGCAGCTCGCGGCACTCGGCAAGTACGCGCTTGAATTTATCAAGCTGCGTCTGGGTGGGAAGATAGCCGAACAAAAGAAGCCATACAACCTCTTCAAAGCCGAAACGGTCCTCCCTCTCGCAGGCTTCGACTATATCGGACATATTTATTCCGCGGTAAATAAGGCGGCCGTCTTTGGGAACGCGCTCGCCGTCGTCAATATAGTAACCCTCAACGGAGCAAATCCTTGTAAGTCCCGCGAGAACGCCTGTTCCGTCGGCGTTTCTGAGCCCTCTTTTTACATCGAATCTGCCGTAGTAATCGGGGTTGATATAGTTATTTTTTCTAAGCTCTTCGCATAAATTTGAAAGAGCCTCATTTGAAATGCTGGAAATATATTGCGACATAAAATACCTCCTTGTGAGAAACATACAATAATCCAACTTAATCTATATTATTTTAATACATTTCAAAAACAAAGTCAACAAAAGGGAGCGATAAAATGAAAAGTTACACCCTGCTCTGCTTTTTCCTGAGCGTGGCTATGATACTGTGTCCGCTGTGCTCGGTGCAAAAGGCTACCGACGCCATTTCAGACAAAATTTTTACTTCGGACGCCGTTGAGGAAAACGAAAAAGGCGACAGCGAAATTGCAAATTCCGTTGTAAAAGTTATGTCTGCCGACAGCAAAAATATTACCGAAACCACCTTAAAGGAATACCTTATAGGAGCCGCCGCCGCCGAAACGGGAGCGGTTTGCCATGAGGAAGCGCTCAAAGCTCAGATTGTGGCTTCGCACACCCTGCTTGAATACACAAAGCTGCACAAGAGCGAGTCACTGGGAGAGGCGGACATTTCAGACAGCGGTTCCTCACATCAGGCGTATCTTGACAAAGAGGCTCTGAAAGAAAAATGGGGTGACAAATATGACGAATATTATGAAAAAACCGAAAAATGCGTTGACGAGGTTATAGACCTTATTATGTACTATGACGGCGAGCCGATTGCCGCCGCCTTTCACGCGATAAGCAACGGCAAAACAGAGAACGCCGCCGATGTTTGGGGCGGAGAATACCCGTATCTTGTGTCGGTCAGCAGCGAGGCGGACAAACTTTCACCCGGGTACTCCTCAACTGTTTTCATAAGCGATGAGGATTTTAAAAGCATTACAGAGAAACAGGGGGCAAAGCCGGAGTCAGAGCCGGAAAACTGGATAGAAAACACCGAAAAGACAAGCACGGGAATGGTGAAATCCGTAACAATAGGTTCAGAAAAATTTAAAGGCACTGAAATCCGGTCGCTTTTTTCGCTTAAAAGCAGTACCTTTGAAATAAGCCATGCCGACGGCGGCTTTACTTTCAGCGTGAAGGGGTACGGTCACGGCGTGGGAATGAGTCAGTACGGAGCCGACTATATGGCAAAGCAGGGTTTTGACTTTAAGGAAATTCTTTCGCACTATTACCCCGGCACGGAAATAAGATAGCATATGCCGGCAGCAATTTACGCGCACTGTCTCTCATCCTATTGGAATTTATTAAGTATTTCAAAATGATTTTCGGAGTACCTCATTCAACATTTTTGTGAAATTCATATAAGTATTCTATTTGTATATTGATTTTTATGTTTATTTCGTATATACTAAAATCATGAAATATATGTAAGGGCGTGTTTCCGATGTATTAACAAAATATTATCAATAAACATCATAATACTATGGAGGCGATTATTTTGAAAAAATTCATTTTTAAATCAATTTGTTTTGTATTATCTTTTCTTTTTTTCGTTTCAATTGTTACTCCTTCATATGCTTTTACTCATTCATCATCATCTGATGATGAATATAAGCAAGGCATTATATCTGAATTACAAAAAATTGAGTCAATAAAACATTCTCTTCAATTAGGAGATGTTTCGTTTGCTAACCTTAAAGTTTCACGTCCAATTAATACTTATATTTTAGCATCGTCAGGTCTCATTGAAAGCGAGCCTATTTATCTTCTAATTCAAGAAAATACAATAGTTGCTGTTGCATCTGAAATCAATATTAACAATGAAAAAAAATATCAAATTTCCACACAACTAGTTGAACAACTAAACCATGAACTAACACTATGTTCTGAATTTGCATTAATTTATGATAAACAAAATTGTTATATTTTCTCAAATAATGAACTGGAATTGTTAACAGCTAGTGGAATGATTAGTAATGACCGAGTTGCGCTGTCAGAAGTTGTTGACAATTTAGACTTAGAACAAATACATACTTCTGCTCTCTCTGCTTCTTCAGACCTTGGTTATAATAGTTCCATTCAAACAAGAGCAATCGGAAGATACTATTCATGTAACGTATCCTATGTCACTCAATTACCATACCAAAACATTTGTTGGGCCGCGACTGCGGCATGTATTATTAATTATATTAATGGAACAAATTATACAGCCGTAGATGTTGCTAGTAACTATTTTCTTATTGACTTTAATGTACCTCTACCACATTCTGACATTGAAGAGCTTTTAAATACATATTATTCATTAGGATATACATATAAGCAACAAGTCCCAAGTGATAGTGTTATTTCTAATAATTTAAGAAATGGGAAACCAGTTTGGGGAAACTTCATTAGCAGCAGCGGAACGGGACATGCTGTTACTGTTTTTGGTGTAGACATACTTGGAGGATATTTAAGCGTAATGGATCCTTTATTTGGCTCTGCTACAACAACTACTAATTCGAATGGAATGAAAATATATAGGAGCAACTATTCTGGAAACAATTTGTATTTTCAGTCTGCCGCATGTAAATACTGGAGTTGATCTTGCAAATGCAAACAAAAGAATCAGAGGTGTTTAAGTTGAAAAATGGTTTACGCATTTTATCGGTTATCTCGGCGGCTTTGATTTTCGTTTTTGCTTTCTGGGGTTGTCAGAAAAACGGCGACAACGGCTATTCACAGCTTAAAGCGGAGGATATAAAGAGCGTTTCCGCTTTGTATTACTGGCAGGACGAGGAATGCGCCGCTGAGCTTGACGATACCGCCCGGGATAAGCTGATTGAATTTTTTAACGGCTGTGTTTACGGCAAAACCGCGCAGGAGCCGGTTGAATTTTCCGGCGCAAGTTATCCTTTCAGGATAATTAAAACCGACGGTACTGAAATCAGCATTGTTTTGGCGGGGAAATTAACCACGGTTGACGGAAAAAAATTCCCGCTTGAAAACTCTCAGCTTGAAGACGAGCTTGAAAAGATTTACGCCGGCGCAAAGCCCGAAACGGTAAAGCCGTTTCAGAATATAACGGCAGAGGATATTGAAAAAATTTCCGTATATAACGAAAACGGGGAATTTATAAAAGACCTTGACGCCGACGGCGTTTCTTCATTTGTTAAAATCGCCGCCGATATGGAAGTCGGCTTTATGCCTTCGTCCTCAAAAGCCGCCGAGCGGCACACAATGTTTAAGATATACAAGACCGGCTCAATTACCTACACGCTGACGGCCCGGCCTGAATTTGTAAACATCAACGGCAGCTGCTACGACTGTTACAGCGAAAGCTTTTATGAGAGTTCAGAGAATTTCTGGTCACAGTTTCAAAGTTAAAAATCGGGTTAAACAAGAAAACGCTTCCGGAAGCGCAGACTTCCGGAAGCGTTTTTTGCTTTATTTACTGACTGTACCCGTCAAGAAAATCGGAGAGCTTTTGCATAGCCTCGTTTAAAACCCTCGTACCGGGCAGATAAACTATTCTCGCGTGGTCGGGCTCGGGATAATGGAAGCCCCTTCCGTGAACGAGCAGAACTTTTTTCTCCTTTAAAAAGTCAAGCACCAGTTTTTCATCGTCATGGAGATTAAACTTTTTGCGGTCGAATTTGGGGAATATATAAAACGCCGCCTTGGGTTTGACAGCCGAAACGCCCTCGATACTGTTAAGCGCGTTATACACAAGCTCGCGCTGTTCATACACCCTGCCTCCCGGCAGCAGAAGCTCGTCAACACTCTGAGTTCCGCCCAGAGCCGTCTGCACAATGCTCTGCGCAGGCACATTTGAGCAAAGGCGCATTGACGAGAGCAGATTAAGCCCCTCGATATAGCCCTTTATTTTCTTTTTATCTCCGCTGATTACCATCCAGCCCACTCTGAAACCGGCGACTCTGTGGGACTTTGAAAGTCCGTTGAAGCTGACGCAGGGCACATCGGGCGCGAGCGAAGCTATGGCGGTATGCTTTAAGCCGTCCATAACAAGGCGGTCATAAATTTCGTCGGCAAAAATAATAAGGGAATTTTTCCGCGCGACATCAACTATGCTTTTAAGCACCTCTTCGCTGTAAAGCGCGCCTGTGGGATTATTGGGGTTGATTATTACAATACCCTTGGTTTTGGGAGTTATTTTTGACTTTATATCGTCAATATCGGGATTCCATTCGTTTTGCTCGTCGCACATATAATGCACGGCGTTTCCGCCGGCGAGCGTGACCGCCGCCGTCCACAGCGGATAATCGGGAGCGGGCACCAAAATCTCGTCGCCGTTGTCCAAAAGCCCCTGCATTGACATAACTATGAGTTCGCTGACGCCGTTGCCGGTATATATATCTTTTATGCCTACGCCCTTAATGCCTTTAAGCTGGCAGTACTGCATTATGGCTTTCCTCGCCGAGAAAAGCCCTTTGGAATCGGAATACCCTTCGCAGTCCGTGAGATTATACATCATATCGTGTATTACCTCGTCGGGCGCTGTAAATCCGAAAGGCGCGGGATTGCCGATATTGAGCTTTAATATCCGCATTCCGTCCGCTTCCATTCTGTTCGCCTCGTCCATTACGGGACCTCTTATATCATAGCAAACATAATCGAGTTTATGGCTCTTGCCGTATTCTTTCAAAAAAACACCTCCGGCAAAAAAACGCTCCCACCGCAAGGCGATGGGAGCCGAAAAATTTAATTACTGCTCAACGGCATAAACGCTGACTTTTTTTCTGTCCTTGCCCATTCTTTCAAACTTAACTTTTCCGTCGATAAGAGCGAAAAGAGTATCGTCAGAGCCGCGGCCTACATTGTTGCCGGGATGAATGTGAGTTCCGCGCTGCTTAACGATAATGTTGCCGGCAAGCACCGCCTGACCGTCCGCTTTTTTAACGCCGAGTCTTTTTGATTCGGAATCACGGCCGTTCTTTGTTGAACCCATACCTTTTTTATGAGCGAATAACTGAATGTTTATTTTAAGCATCAAAAACACCTCTCTCAATTTTCAAATTGTTCGGATACTGGCGGGAAAGCTCAGTCAAATGGAGATAAAGCCCGTCAGTAATATTTTTTGCTTTCTGAGCGTCGTCCGAATTCAACTGAATTTTCATACGCCCGTCGCTTATTTCGGCTTTCGGGGAAAGTTTTAAAATTTCTATTATCGTGTTGGCGGTCATATAAGCCGCTGAGGAAACAGCGCTGCAAACTATGTCGCTTCCGCGCGCCGCGGCTCCCGTATGCCCGGTGAGCTCAAAAGAAATTACCGTATCTCCCGAAAACAAAAAAACAGCTTTTGTCATTACGCGTTGATTGCGGTTATCTCAACCTTAGTATAGGGCTGACGGTGACCTTTCTTGCGTTTCTCGTTCTTTTTGGGCTTATAGGTGAAAACGGTGATTTTTTTGCCCTTGCCGTTTTTCACAACCTTAGCGGTAACCTTTGCGCCTTCAACATAAGGAGCGCCGGTGGTAATTCCGCTGTCCGTGCCGACTGCAAGTACCTTGTCAAAGGTAATTTCGGCATTCTCTTCGGCGTCGAGCTTCTCAACATAAACGACATCGCCGTCTGTTACTTTATACTGCTTGCCGCCGGTAACAATAATTGCGTACATTTACATAACCTACCTTGAATATAGACTCGCTATCGAGGGCGGGAAAAATCCGCTTTCAGTACAAATAGACATACTGCCCCCTGATATGCGGCTATATAAGGATAGCAGAAAGATTAAAAAAAGTCAAGGATTTTTATAAAAAAATACGGCAAAATAAAAGCCCGAAAGCCAAAGCTCGCCGCTTTTCGCTTTCGGGTTTTGCCGGTTTATGAGAATAATTTTGAAACAAGGTTAATCGCCGCGCACATTCCCGCGCCGCACGCGGTGGGAATTACCGCCGCAAGCAAAGTCCATTTAAGGCTTTTGGTCTCCTTTCTTACGGTCAGCAAAGTTGTTGAGCAGGGCCAGTGCATAAGGCAGAAAACGGTAAAGCACAAAGCCGTTGTTATATCCCAGCCGTTGGCTTCAAGCAGTCCGCGCAGCTCAAAAAGCGAGGAATAGCCGCAAAGCTCGGTCTGCTGCATATAGGCGGTTATCATAACGGGTATTACTATTTCGTTGGCCGGAAATCCCAAAATAAAGGCGGTCAGGATAACTCCGTCCATACCCAGCGCTCTGCCGGCAGGCTCCATAAAACGGGTTATGTAGGAAAGCAGCGTACCGTCCGAAAGGCTGATATTCGCCAGCGCCCAGATTACCACTCCCGCGGGAGCCGCCACGCTTGCCGCTCTGCCCAGCACGAAAAGCGTGCGGTCAAAAACCGACCTTACTATTACCTTTAAAAACTGCGGTCTGCGATACGGAGGCAGTTCAAGGGTAAATGACGAAGGCACGCCTTTAAGTAATGTCCTGCTTAAAAATTTTGAGACGCCGAGGGTAAATATGACGCCGAGAAGTATTACGCCGCAGAGCATTGCCGCCGAAAGAAGGCTCTGTGAAAATCCGCCCGCTCCCGCAAGGAAAAACATTGTTATAACGGCGATAAGCGAGGGAAATCTGCCGTTGCAGGGAACAAAGCAGTTAGTGAGCACGGCTATAATCCGCTCGCGCGGGGAGTCGATTATACGGCAGCCGGTAACGCCGACCGCGTTGCACCCGAAGCCCATACACATTGTAAGCGCCTGTTTGCCGCAGGTATTCGCTTTTTTAAGATAATAGTCAAGATTGAACGCCACGCGGGGAAGATAGCCGAAATCTTCAAGAATAGTAAACAGAGGAAAGAAAATCGCCATAGGCGGCAGCATTACCGAAACCACCCACGCGAGCACCTTATAGCCTCCGTGCACCAGCATATCCGTAACCCACGCAGAGGCGCCGGCGGCAGTAAGAAGCCCGGCGAGTTTATCCTCGGCTCCCAGCAGAACGCCGGAAAGCCACTGCGAGGGGTAATTGGCTCCGTAAACGGTTATCCAGAGTATCAAAAGCAAAAACAAAAGCATTGTAACAGGTCCGCTGAACCTGCCGGTAAACACTCTGTCGAGTGCTTCAAGCCTGCGTTTATATCCGCTCTCCGATTTATGTACGCACGCCGCCGCGGTTTTTTCCGCTTTTGCGGCTATGCCGGAGGTTATGCTGTCGCACAGCTCCTCGCCGGAGCCATCATAAAGATTTTTGAGTATATCTTTGATTTTCTGCGCGTTATAATCGGGTTTATATTTGAAAAAACGGTCGGCGTAGCCGCTGTCGCACAGCATTCTCATGGCGAAATAGGGATTCTTTTTATCAACGCCCGCAAGACCGTCAAGGGTTTTCGCAAGCGTTTTCACCGGCTGTTCGGCATTTGCGGGCAGAAACAGCTCTCCCATATCGGTTTTTGGATTTTCGCACACGGCGGCTACTGTCCTTTTAAGCTCCGAAAGTCCCTTGTTTCTGCCCGCGCTCATAGGCACAACGGGTATGCCCAGTTCTTCGCTCAATGCGGAAAAATCAATTTTTATTCCGTTTTTCTTGGCTTCGTCCATCAAATTGACGGCGAGCACTGTATTCGGAATTATTCCGCGAATCTGAAAAACAAGGTTAAGATTTCTTTCAAGGCAGTTTCCGTCCGCCACCACTACCGCCGCGTCGCACCCTTTGAAAGAAAGCTGTTCCTCGGCGCACTGCTCCTCAAAAGAGCGGGAGAAAAGGGAATATGTTCCCGGCAGGTCGATAAGCGTATATTCGGCGTTTTCAAAGCGGTAACGCCCTTTCGCGTTTTCAACGGTTTTGCCCGCCCAGTTGCCCGTATGCTGACGCATACCCGTAAGGCAGTTAAACACCGTGCTTTTGCCCACATTAGGATTGCCGGCAAGCGCAACGCTGTAAGCTTTGCGCTCTTTCTTATGCTTTGCCAAGAAATATTCCCCCTGTTCTATATGATAAAAACGGTTTCGGCGTCCTCTTTACGCAGGGCGATAACCGCGCCTTTTATAAGATATGAGGCTATATCCCTGTGCGTGCTTTGTCCGGTGCATTTTATTGTTGCGCCGTTGATAATGCCTAAATCCCTGAACCGCCGCCTCATTCCTCCGCGCGCCGACAGCGCGCACACGCTGCCCGTTTCGCCCACTTTAAGACTGCCAAGCGTTTTTTCATTCAATACTCTCCCCTTCTTTCGGCGTCCCCCTTGTTACATTATATTTTCCCCTTCTCTTAATGTGACAAATTTTTTGCCGGGCGCGATATAAAATGAAGCAAAGGAGTGTTAAAAAATGAGTGTTAAATTCACTTTTGAGGACGATACGCTGATTTGCAGGCTGCAAGGCGAAATAGACCACCACACCGCCCTGCCCATAAGGCTTGAAACAGACGACCGTATTGAAAGCTGCCGTCCGGCAAAAACTGTTATGGATTTCAGCGGGGTTACATTTATGGACAGCTCGGGAATAGGGCTTGTTATGGGCAGGTACAGGCTTTTGTCCGAAATGGGCGGCGAACTTGAAATTACCGGACTTTCAAGCAACGCCTACAAGGTTATGCGCCTTGCCGGCATTGACAGAATCGCGTCCGTTAAAAAAGGAGGAATAAAAAATGGTGACAAATGAATTTAAAATGTCGGTTGACAGCCGTTCGGTCAACGAGAGTTTCGCGCGGGCGACCGTGGCGGCTTTCGCGGCTTCGCTCGACCCCACGCTTGAAGAGATAAACGATATAAAAACCGCCGTCAGCGAAGCGGTCACAAACTGCATTGTGCACGGCTACAAAAACTGCGTGGGCAAAATTTACATAACCGTTAAAATCCGCGACAAAAACACCCTGATTATAAAAATCAGGGACAAGGGCTGCGGCATAAGCGATATTAAAAAAGCGAGAGAGCCGCTTTTTACCACCCTGGGCGGAGACCGCGCCGGACTGGGTTTTTCGGTTATGGAAAGTTTTACCGACAAAATGACGGTGCGCTCAAAGGTGGGAGCGGGAACAACCGTCACGCTTTACAAGACTGTTAACGGCAGGGAAAAATGACAAGGGACGAGCTTATACTTAACAATTTAGGGCTTGTGGGCAGCTGCGCAGCGCGTTTTACGGGCAAGGGAGTTGACTACGAGGACCTTTATTCCGCAGGGTGCATAGGTCTTATCAAGGCCGCCGACGGCTTTGACGAGTCGCTGGGCTTTGCTTTTTCCACATACGCAGTTCCCTCGGTATTGGGCGAAATAAGGCGGATATTCCGCGACGGCGGCACGGTAAAGATAAGCCGCAGTATTAAAGAGAAGGCCCGTATGCTGATGCGCGAAAAGGAAAAGCTGGAAAAAGAGAGCGACCGCGAGCCTACCGTCAGCGCTCTTGCCGACAGGCTCAACATCAGCGTTGAGGAAACTGCGCAGCTTTTATGCGTTTCAATGCCGGTTATTTCCCTTACCGCCGATGACGACAGCGAAAAGCAGATTGATGTGCCCGCCGATGACGAATACGGCCCCATTGACGACCGGCTTTCGGTAATACAGGCTATAAATTCCCTGCCCGAAAACGACAGGAAGCTCATCGGCCTCAGATTTTACAAGGGATATACCCAGGCGAAAACCGCCGGAATTTTGGGGGTTTCGCAGGTTCAGGTTTCAAGACGGGAAAAGATAATACTGTCCAAAATGCGTGAAAAGCTGACGGGTTAGCGTTTTTCAGAGGGAATTAAATCAAAATTTGATATTTTCGGGGATATATGGTAAAATGATATATAATCGTTTTACCATATTTTTTACGGAGAAAAACTTTATGAAAAAGCATTTATCCTCTTATATTATAAAAATAACGGCGATGACCGTTTTTTCAGCCCTTCTCTTGACCTCCTGCACGGCCGGAACAGATGTAAAAACCTTTAAGCCCGATTCAATAAACATCCATGAAGCGCAGTACTCCGGCGCTGAATTTCACAAGGCTGCCGCGGATAATTACAAGACGATATGCTCTTCGGGACTTATTGAGCTTCTTTTTGACGAAAAGACAATGACTCCCGCCATACGCGACACTTCGGGCAACACGGTATGGTATGCCCTTTCAACAGACGGTACGGACAGCCAGCTTACGGGCAGCGCCGTGGAAGTAACTCTTTCAAACGGCGGCGACCTTTATGTTTTGAACTCGCAGGACAACGCGGTGAGCGTGGGCAACGCCTCATACAGCGCCTCAGGCAACAGCGTTACCGTAAACTACTCCATGGCTCCCGACGAACAGACCGGAAAGGCGGATATTTCATCTCTTACGGAAAAGCAGATAAGAGTTGACCTTTCGGTTATTTACACGCTGACAGACGGCTCGTTTTATGTTAATATAAGCATGAACAAGCTGTCGCTTCCAAAAGGCGTGTATCTTGAAAAAATCTCGGTTCTGAACAGCTTCGGCGCTTACTCAAAAAGCGGTGAGAGCGATTATATTTTTGTACCCGACGGCAGCGGCGCGCTGATTATGACCGGCGTTGAGGACGAGGAATTCAAGCCCCTGTCGCTTGATGTTTACGGTCAGGACGCCGCGAAAACCGACAGCCGCGAAAGCTCCTCCTGCCTTGTGGGCGCATACGGCATCAAAAAAGGCGACTGCGCTTTTGTGTGCATAGTCGAACGCGGCGACTCCATAGCGCAGATAAACGCTTACAGAAATTCCGACAACTCGCTCAACAGCGTTTACGCTTCTTTTGAGACGACTGATATTTACACCTCGGCGGACAAAAAAATAAAAAGAACATACGGCTATGAATACGCCAACGAAATCAAGCTTTGCTACCGTTTTCTTTCGGGAAAATCCGCCACATATTCGGGTATGGCGACCGCCTGCCGCGAAAACCTTATAAGAAACTCCGTTCTTTCAACAAAGACGGTGGAAACAGAGGAAGAGAACATTCCTCTTGTTACGGCGGTACAGGGCGGATACATAAAAGGTTCAAAATACAGCGTTCTTTCGGACTTTGAACAGACGCAGACGCTGACGCGCCTTTTAAAAGCCAAGGGCGTGAACAATGTTTATCTTCGCTACAACGGACTGCACAAAAACGCCAACAACGGCACCGACGGCGGGTTTTCGGACTTTAAATCGGGTCTTGGAAGCCGCAAGCAATGGGAGGCGCTTTACAGCTACCTGAGCAGCCAGAAATTCCGCCTGTTTATTGATACGGATATACTCACCTTTAAGCGTGACGCCTCAGAGAGCGCAAAGTCCGTCACCGGCAAAAGCATTTCCACCGTAAAGGACGAAAACGCCGCCTTTGCCCTGCCCACAGGGCGCCAGAGCTTTTTAAAGCTCAGTCTTATTGAGGACAGAATTGAGGACATACTCGCCGGCTCCGCCGAAATAAATTTTGACGGATACTCGGTAAACGATATAGCCTCCTATCTTTACAGCGACTATTCCCCGGACTTTTACACAAGAGAGGCTGCGAAAATTGAAATAGCCGCTCAGATGCCGGTGCTTGCCGCTTCAAAGCTGCTTATGGTTGACAGGGGCAACATCTACTGCGTTAAAAACGCCGACATTATTTCGGAAATTCCCACAAGTCCCGTTTCAGCCGCCGAAAGCGACGCTTACCGCGGCATACCCTTTGTTCAGCTTATCGTTCACGGCACCACCGAATACAGCGCGAAAGGCATGAACACATACGAGGATATGAAGCAGGCGTTCCTGAAATCGGTTGAATACGGCTGTCTGCCCTCGGTTGAGTGGTACTGCACCGCCTTTGACCCGTCGCTTGACGAAAAATACTATTTTGACAAGAACATAAACGACGCCGTGAGCTTCTACCTTAAAGCCAACGAGGCGCTCGCGGACCTGCGGGACGCGAGAATGACTCAGCACTATGAGGTGCAGGACGGAGTTTTCTGCGCCGAATACAGCAGCGGCGACAAGATATATGTAAACTACACCGACAAAGCGGTAACGGTAAGCGGTATTACCGTAAACGCCCTTGACTGCCAGAGAGTATAACCCATTGTAATTGAACAGGAGGATTTAAATGATTGTTATTATTATATTGATACTGATAGCTTACGGTATGTTAAACATACCCTACGCCAATCAACTGGCTTCGCCGTTTCTGGCGGTTGTACTGATTTATTTTGCCGTTATCATATATAATTTGAGGAAAGAAAACCGAGTGCTTAATAATAAAATAGATGATTTGAAAGCAACGATAAACGACAATTATAATAATTTAAAAGCAAAATTAAATAATAAAGATGAAATTACAGAGAAAACAGAAACCGATTGTAAACCAAGCGATAATATGCCGCAGGAATAATAAACACATTCCTGATTAAGGCATAAAAATTTTAAAGGATAAGCTAAAAGCCGCCCGTTCCACACGGGCGGCCTGTTTTTGTGTCCGCTGACTGTCGTTTTTTAACAAAGCGGAGTTTTTTTATTATCAGCGGTATTCGGGGAGCCAGTCGCGGTGAGCCGCGAGCAGTTCGTCAACAAGGGAATAAATATCCTTTATTGAAAGCTCCGAGCCGGTGTGAGGGTCCATCATAGCCGCCTGATAAATATATTTTTTCTGCCTTGTCACAGCCGCTTCTATTGCCAGAAGCTGGGGATAAATATTTGAGCTGTTCATTGCGGCAAGCTGCAAGGGAAGTTTTCCCACCCGGCACGGGGTTATTCCGTAGCCGTCCACAAGGCAGGGTACCTCTACGCAGGCGTCTGCCGGCAGGTTGTCAATAAGCCCGTTGTTAATTACATTGCCGCCGATTTTATAAGGCGTACCGGTGACAATCGCTTCCATTATATAAGAGCCGTACTCGTTGCTGCGCTCGTGAGTTATTTTGCCGTCCGCCAGAATATCGTTCTTTTCCTTTTCCCAGCCGGCAATCTGATTCACACAGCGACGCGGATACTCGTCAAGGGGAATCTGAAATTCCTCAATCATTTCGGGATATTTTGATTTTATATAAAAGGGGTTGTACTCGGCGTTGTGCTCGCTTGACTCAGTGCAGTAATAGCCCAGCTTGTCGATATAGTCAAAGCGCACCATATCGTCATGCTTTTCCTTTTCGTTCTTTTCTTTGGCTCTTTTTTTGATTTCGGGATATAGGTCAACGCCGTTCTTGTCCCTGATATCGAGCAGCCACGCCATGTGGTTTATGCCGGCGATAAGCTCTTTTCTGCCCTCGAGCTTATCCTCCATACCGAGCTTTTTAAACAGGTTTTCGGAACAGGTTTGAACCGAATGGCACAGTCCGACGGTTTTAACCTTTGTGTATCTCTGCATATATCCCGTTACCATAGCCATTGGATTGGTATAGTTTAAGAACCAGCAGTCGGGGCAGACTTCTTCAATATCCTTTGCGAAATCTTCAAGCACATAAATAGTTCTAAGCGCACGCATAATTCCGCCTATGCCCAAAGTGTCGGCGATAGTCTGGCGCAGTGAGTATTTTTTTGGAATTTCAAAATCGGTTACGGTGCACGGCTCATAGCCGCCCACCTGAATGGCGTTGATTACGAAATCCGAGCCGCGAAGAGCCTCTTTGCGGTTTTCAACTCCGAGATAGGTTTTTATTACCGCTTTTCCCGAATTGATGTTTTTGTTCATGGCTTCAAGGATTATTCTGGACTCTTCAAGTCTTTTGCCGTCGATGTCATAGAGCGAAAACTCGCTTTCCCTGAGCGCCGGAGTGCAAAGGCAGTCGCCTATTATATTCCTCGCGAAAACGGTACTGCCTGCTCCCATAAATGTAATTTTCATAATATTATCCCCCTTTTTATGCCATTTCAATTTTGAAAACAACCGGATTTTCCGATTTGACCGTTTTTGTTTTGATATGAAGTCCCTTTTCGTCTCTGCGGCAGACGGGTTTTTCGCTGAATCCCAAAACGCTGACATCTTTTATTATTCCGTTGAACACGGGAAGCTTTGAAGCGTCGGCGTCGGCAAAGCTCTTTACGGTTATCTCTCCGCTTTCGGGGAAGTTGAGCGCAAACACATACACGCTGCCGCCGTTTACGGTAAAGCGGAAATCGTGTTCGGTAAACTCCTTGGCGCCTCCGTCGGTAAACTGCCCCTCAACGGTTTCGGTGGGGCCTTCCTCGCTGAAACGCCACACGCGGCTTGGATAAACCGCTTCTCCGTTTATTTTAAGCCAGTCGCCTATTGCGAGCAGTATTGCCTTATCCTCTTCGGGAATTGTTCCGTCCGCTCTCGGCCCTATATTTAAAAGCATTCTGCCGTTTTTTGACACCACATCAATCAGATTGCAGATAATCTCGCGCACGGGCTTATATGTATTGCCCTCGGTATAGCACCAGGAGTTTCTCGCAACGCTTGTATCGGTCTGCCAGATATAGGGTTTAGCGTCTTTGAACTGGCCTCTCTCAATATCCACAACCGCTGTTGAGAACATAAAGGCGTCGTGCTTATAGTTTATTACAACGCCCTCGCCGCGCTCCTCGGCGCGGTTATAATAGTAAGCAGCGAATTTTTTAAGATAGGGCTTTGCCGCGCTGTGCTGTATCCACCAGTCAAAATAGAACACCTTGGGGTTGTACCTGTCCACCAGCTCGCAGCAGCGCACAAGCCAGTCCTCCAAAAAAGCCTTGTCGGGAACGGGAGTTGAAAAAAGGTCGTGATGGTTGGCCTCGGGCATAGCGGGATAGTAAAAATCCCCCTCGCGCTCACCGTCGGTTATATCACTTTCAAACTCTTTTCCGTGTCCCATAAAGAACCAATGCTCGATTCTGTGGGAGGAACAGCCGTTGACCATACCGAGTTTGCTTACGCTTTCCGAAATCATACCGAGGGTATCCTTTTTCGGCCCCATTTCATAGGCGTTCCAATGGGATATATCGCTTTTATACATCTGAAAGCCGTCATGGTGCTCGGCTACGGGAACAACATACTGCGCGCCCGACTCCTTGAAAATCCGCGCCCACTCCCCGCTGTCAAACTTTTCAGCCTTAAACATCGGTATAAAGTCCTTATAGCCGAAATCCTTATGCCTGCCGTAGGTTTTTATGTGGTGATTGTATTCGTCAGAACCCTGAATATACATATTCCGCGAATACCACTCGTTTCCGAAAGCCGGCACGCTGTATATTCCCCAATGAATAAAAATTCCGAATTTCGCCTTTTCGTACCATTCCGGAACACGGTAGGCGCTGAGCGACTCCCATGTATCCTTGAATTTTCCCGAAGCTATTACGCTGTCGATATGCTTTAAATATTCCTGTTTGTTCATTTTAGGCACCCCTGAAATTTTATTAAAAAAGCCGGAGCGGCAACGGTTAAGTTTATACGCTTTTCCGCTGCGCCTCCGGCGCAAACAAGCTGAGACGGGCTTATTTTTCGATTTTTGATTTTATCTGCCTGTCGCAGAGAATGTGCATAACGATTTCAAGTATGTAGATAAGGCAGACCGCGTACCACCCGGCGCCCGGATTGCCTGTAACAATGCCGAACACGCCGAGCACGGCTAAATTCAGCGCGCTGAAAACGAGATTTCTCGCAAGTCCGCCCTTAGCCGAAGAAAACAGCGAAGAGATTATCACCGCGAGAGATATTACCACAACCGCGCCCATACTGATTACGGGAAGCAGGGAATTTTCAAGCGAAAACGAGCCGCCGATTATTCCCGCAACAAGGCTTATGAGGCTTACGCTGCCGTAAACCGGCAGGCACATAGCCGCCAGAGGCGTGAAAAAGAGTATAAATCTTATTATTTTCAGCGGCGAGTCAAAAGACGAGGTTTTTAAAATATTTACAAAGTCTTTTATTTTCCGCTCCTGCCGCGCGGCTTCCAAGGCGTCCGCTTCAAGCCTTTCATCGAGCTTATAATAAAGCAAATCAACCTTGCAGTTGGGGCAGTTCTGTTTTAAATAAAAGGGACTTAATTTTTTGCCGCATTTAGGACAGCGGTTATTCATCAGCCGCACCTCCCGAAACTTTTTTGGAGATTTCCTCCTGCCGCACTTTCAAGTCGGCGCGGATAGAAGCCAGTTTGTCACCCGTTAAGTCGTACCAGAAATAGGGAATGAGTCCCAAAAGTCCGAGAAGATGGGGAATAAGTATGTAAAACGCCCAAATCCAAAGGTCTGTATGGTCACCCTTTACGGCTACCTGCTGAGCGCCCTCGCTTACATAGCTCAGCCCGATAAACGGCAGCAGAGCCGTTGCCACAGAGGTGGAAACAGAGCCGGTCAGCTTGCCTATAAATGTGAGCACCGAGAAGGAAACGCCCTCGTTGCGCTCGCCGGTTTTCCACTCCATATAATCTATTGTGTCGCCTATCATTTCGGTAGGGATTACCATATTTACGGTATTAAAGAAGCTGAATATCAAATTCTGCAAAAGCAGAAGCGGCACAACCACTTTGATATTGCCGTAGCTGTTCATTCCTATTAAGAATACAGCCACCGCCGTTACCGCTCTTGTAATTCCGTTCAAAAAGATTATCTGACGGTTATCAAAGCGTTTTTTGAGCTTGGGAATTATAAGATAGGTTACAAATCCGAGGATTGTACCCGGCAGGTTGATTATGAGCATAAGGGAATTTATGTTTATAACCTCGGCGAAATAATAGGTCTGGAAAACTCCCGCAAGTCCGCCGAGAGTTCCTATAATATTTCCGCAAACGATAAGCAGTAGCGGCCTGTTTTTTACCAGCACCGCAAAGCCCTCGATTATACTCGGCTCCTTAACGGACTGCACTACCCTTTCCTTACAGCGAAGTCCCGCCAGCGAGAAAAGACCTATTCCGAAAGTTCCGGCGATTACCGCCATAAGGCAGAACACCTGCGGCAGACTCAGCGGAATTATATTGTTCTCGCTTAAATCCATAAGCAGAACCAAAAATGTTGTTGAAAGTCCGCCGATTATTCCCGAAAGAAATCTTGCCGAGGAAATGCACCTTGTTCTGTCGGCAGGCAGGGGCGAAATAGCCGCGCTGAGTCCCCAGAAAGGAATATCGCCGATTGTGTAGAAAAACTCCCACATAAAGTAGGACACATACATATAGATGATTTTAACAACGGTCTGCTTTGTGTCGGCAAGTATCAGCGGTCCCGAAAACAGCAGTATTGTAGTTACCGCCAGCGGCAGCGGCACAAACAGCAGATAAGGTCTTAATTTTCCGTATCTTGTTCTTGTTTTGTCGATTACGGCTCCCATAAGCGGGTCGTTGACCGTATCCCAAATGCCGAGAAACAGTATCATTGTAGCGACCGCCGCCGAAGGTATTCCGAACACCTTTGTAAAAAACAAAGACAGGTATCCGCCCGCTACAAGATTGTATCCGAAAACCTGCCCGCTGTTAGCCAAGCCGTACGCCAGCGTTTCCTTAGGGCTGACATACCGCTTTTCCTTTATTTCCGCCATTTCCATTCCCCCGAATATTTTCTATAAATCACTTATGCGCGCATAAGCAAGAGCGCGCTCGCACGGTTAATGTTATCAGCCGCGCGGGCGCGTAGTTTTAAAGAAATTCAGCCGCCGAATATAAAGTCAAAGGGATTCTTGGTTGTGGATTCCTCGGTTTCGGGTTCGGTTTCGGGCGGAGCGCCCCATACCTGAACATAAACCTCGCTTCCCTTTATAACCTTTGTCCCCTCGCCGGGGGATACTCCGTAAACAACGCCCTCCTCATGGGAGCCGTCGTTTGATTTTTCAACCACTTTTACGGTAAGCCCGGCGTCTTTTAACTGCTGTTCAACGAAAACCGACATTTCGCCGACTATGCCCGAAGGAATCACAACATACTCCGGCCCTTTGCTCACCACAAAGGTTATTTCGGTTCCCATAGGCACAATTGTTCCCGGCTCAATGCTCTGGGAAATAATATATCCTTCGGGAACTGTTGAGCTGTATTCCATTGTAGATGAAATTTTAAAGCGTTCGTTCTGAACGGTGTTGCTCGCTATAAGAGTATATGACTCGTTAACGAAATTGCCGACTTCAAAGGTCGCGACTTCCTCCTGATTGCTCTGCGAAGGCTCCCCGGCAGGCTTAACGAACTTGTCATAAGCCATATATCCCGCGAAAGCGAGAAGCCCTATGCCGAGGCAGATTAAAAATGTGATAAGTATTATTTTGCCCGTTGAGCTGCTGCTCTGCTGCTCTTCGGCAGGAGCCGCCTGCGCTTTGGGGCGTTCCTCGGCCGGGGGAGCGTTTACTCCCGAAAAGGACGAAACCACATTGCCGGGAGTTGCCGAAAGCTCCTCCCTGAGCGACTCAATATCGCCGGTTCTTTCCGCCGGGTCAACCTGAAGTCCGTTCATAAGAGCGTTGATAACATAAACGGGTATTATTTCGGCGTATCTTGCCGGAATTATAAGCCTGTCGTTTACCGAGCGTGAAACGGCGTCCTGCGGCACTGTGCCCACAAGCGCGCGGTAAAGCACGGCGCAGAACGAGTACACATCAGACCACGCGCCCTCCTCATAGCCGTAGGAATACTGCTCAATGGGAGTATAGCCCTCAAAAAGCTCGGGGGAAAGCTCAAAGCCCTCAATTCTTGCCTCGCTTATTGAAAAACCGGAAATCCGAAGCTTGCCGTCCCTGCCGATAAGCATATTGTCGGGGTTTAAGCCGTAATGAATTATACCCATTGAATGAAGGGTTGAAAGGGTTGAGAGCACGGGCATAAACAGCACCTTTGCCTTTTCCCAGTTGAGATAGCCGGTACTGCTTTTAAGCAGGAACTCGCGAAGCGAAATGCTTTCGATATATTCGGTTACCGCGTAGGCGGTGTTGTTTTCCTCAATAATATCAATTACGGGAATAAGCGCAGAAAGCCCCCTGACGCGAGCCAGACGGCGCCACATATCAAGGAATTTTTTAAGATAGATATAGTAAATATCGTTCCACTGCGCCCTTATTGTGACCTCGGTTTCACCGAAGCCCCTTTCAATGAATTTGTCGGGCAGGTATTCGCGTATCATTACCGGAGTTTTTCTTTCAAAATCAAATGCGATATACGAAGCGCCCTCGCTGTTGGAAGAAAGCATTTTGCCGATAATATACTTGCCGCCCACCGTTGTCCTAAGGGGCAGATAGGGCGAAATCTGCGGAGAATCAATATAATATCCGCAGTTAGGGCATTGTTTTTCGCCGTGCAGTTCCTGCATACAGTTCATACACAAATTATCTATATTCATTTTTACGCCCCTTTCGTAAAATAAAATATATACCGGATATACTATACCAAATTATGCAAGCCCTTGTCAAATTACAGTTTTGTTATTTATACCTCGTCGCCGAGAACCGCCTCGGCGCATTTTACGCCGTCAACCGCCGCCGAAACTATTCCGCCTGCATAGCCTGCTCCCTCGCCGCAGGGGTACAGCCCCCTTATATTGGTCTGATAAAACTCGTCGCGGAGTATTCTGACCGGTGAGGAGCTTCTTGTTTCGGGCGCTGTCAGCACCGCCTCGTCACAGGCGAAGCCTTTTAACATTTTATCCATTTTCACAAGCGCGTCACGCATGGTTTCGGTCACCTTGCGCGGGAGAACAAGGCTTATATCGCTCATAACAACGCCCGTTGTGAAGGTGGGTTTAACCGATTTGAGCTTTACTGACTTTTCGCCCTTTAAAAAGTCGCCCACAAGCTGCGCCGGAGCGGAATAATCCCCTCCGCCCAGAGCGAAGGCTTTTTGCTCAATCTGCCGTTGCAGCTTAAAGCCGGAAAGCGGGTGACTGTCGGGAAAGTCGGCAGGCTCGATTCCCACAAGCACGGCTGAATTTGCGTTTTCGCCGTCACGGGCGTATTCGCTCATTCCGTTGGTCACGACTGTTCCTTTTTCCGAACTGGCGCAGACTACCGTGCCTCCCGGACACATACAGAAGGTATAGGCTCCCCTGCCGTGCAGAGGGTGGCACGCGAGCTTATAATCCGCCGCGCCGAGGGCTTTATGCCCTTTAAAGCTGCCGTACTGAACGCTGTCTATCATATCCTGACGGTGCTCTATGCGAGCTCCGACAGAAAAGGGTTTCTGCATCATATTTATGCCCTTTGAAAACAGCATTTCGACCGTGTCGCCTGCCGAATGTCCTATTGAGAGAATAAGCGCGTCGGTTTCAATATCGCGCTCCCGGTTGTTTTTATCCCTCACCGTTACTCCCTGAACAAAGCCGTTTGCCACAATTATATTTACAAGGCAGGTTTCAAACATTACCGTTCCGCCCAGCGATATAATCTCCTCACGGATTGACTTTACAACCGATTTGAGCTTATCTGTTCCTATATGCGGCTTGGCGTTGTACAGAATATCCTCAGGCGCGCCGTGAGAGGCGAACTCCTCAAACACAAAGCGGCAGCGGCTGTCCTTTATTCCGGTTGTCAGCTTGCCGTCTGAAAAAGTGCCGGCTCCCCCCTCGCCGAACTGTATGTTTGAGGTTTCGTCAAGAATGCGGGTTTTGAAAAACGCCCTTACATCTTTCGTTCTTGTTTCCACATCTTTGCCCCGTTCGAGCACTATGGGGCTGTAACCGCTCCTCGCAAGAATAAGCGCCGCGAACATTCCGGCAGGCCCGAAGCCCGCGATAATCGGTCTTAAACGGCTTTTTCGGCGGCATTCGGGCATTTGATAGGAATATTTTTCACATTTTGATATTCGTTTGTCGCACAGCGATTTCAAAAGCTCGTCCTCGCTGCCGTCAATTTCCACATCGACCGAATACACAAAGCGCACGCTGCCCTTGCGGCAGTCCACGCTTTTGCGGTAAATCTCAGTTTTAAGTATGCGTTTTTTATTTATTTTCAGCGCCTCGGCCGCCGCCTGTTCAATGTCCTTAAAGCCGCTGTCAAGGCTCAGCTTAATCTCATTTATTCTCAGCATTGTTAATCCTTTCGCCGATTGCCCTGCCTGCCGCTCTGCCTGAGCTGAACGCCCATTGAAGATTATATCCGCCGCAGTCGCCGTCTATATTCATAGCCTCTCCGCAGCAGTACAGATTTTTTACGAGTTTTGACTCCATAGTAGCGCTGTCAAACTGGGAGCAGTCGGCTCCGCCCGCCGTGACCTGAGCGAAGTCAAAGCCGCGGGCGTTTTTGATTTTGATTTTCCAGTTTTTGATTGTTGCCGCAAGGCGTTCCAAATCGCAGTCACTCAATTCGTTTACCCGGCTGTTGACGGCTATTGAACACTCTTTCATAAGCTCAATGCAAAGCTGCTTGTGCATTATGCCGCCGAGCATATTTTCACACAGTCCCCTGTCCGCCTCACGCCGGCGGGCAAGATATTTTCTTATCTGCGCCGAATCAAAGTCCGGCGCCGTATCAAGCGCGACATAAATATCGTTCGAGGGAGATACCGACACAAACCGGGAAAGCTGCATTATGGGTATGCCGGAAAGCCCGTAGTCGGTAAACTGCACCTCGCCGTAATTTTCATAGACCTGCCCGCCGTCGATTATCAGCTTTACTTTGCAGACGGAGCGCACGCCTTTAAGCGCTTTGGTAAAGTTTTCACAGTTGAGCGAAACAAGAGCGGGAACGGGCGGTATTACCCTGTGCCCTGCCATTTTTAAAAGGTCATAGGAATCGCCGTCGGTTCCGTGAACCTTGGCGGCTTTGCCGCCGCAGGCTATTACCGCCGCGTCAAAGCGTTCGCGGTTATTTATTATTATTTTCTGTCCGGAAGCGGAATCCGCAGTTTTTATATGAACTGCCCGGTAATCGCAGATAGTGTGGACACCGAGCCTTGCGCACTCAAAGCGCAGAGCGTCAAGCACCGAAGACGCCTGATTTGAAAGAGGATAAACCCTGCCCTCCTCATCGGCTCTGGTATAAAGTCCCATAGCGTTGAAAAACTTAATATTGCTTTCGGGCGGAAAGTGCGAGAGCGCAGTTTCTGCGAACTCCCTGTCGCCGCGGTACGCGGACAAACCGGTATTCAAATTAGTAAGATTACACCTGCCGTTGCCGGTGACAAGCAGTTTTTTGCCCACTCTGGGCAGCTTTTCCAGCACGCAAACGCTTACATCATCTTTATTTTTAACCGTATTTACAAGCTCCACGGCGCAGGCAAGTCCGGAGGCTCCGCCGCCGATTATCGCTGCCTTAAACATTCGCAAGTCCTGCCTTTCACAATATTTAAACCGCTATTTTTCGTTATTGTTTTCTTTTTCGCATTTGCCGCCGCTGTGATACGGACAGCCCTGACAGCCTGAGCAGCCGTTACAGCCGCCGTTCTTTTTTCTTTTAAAAAACGCCGCTATGAAAACCGCCATTATTACTGCGGCACCGGCTAAAACCGCCGCGTCAGTCAAATTCACAGTATCACCCTTGCGATATTATAGATTATAAATGTTATTATCCAGGCTATTAGCGCCTGATAGCCGAGCGCTATTAAAGTCCATTTACGCGAGTTCATTTCCTTTCGCAGCGTTGTAACAGCCGCCGAACAGGGAATGAACAGCAGAGCAAACACCATTATTGAATACGCAGCCGCGGGAGAATAGACGGAAGCGATTGCCGCCGAGATTGTTTCGCCCTCTCCGCCGTGGAGTATTCCCATTGTGGTTACGATAGATTCCCTTGCCACAAGCCCTGTAAGCATGGCTACCGAGGATTTCCAGTCGCCGAAGCCGAGAGGCTTGAACACGGGAGCTATGAAAGTGCCTATGACTCCCAAAATGCTCTCGGAGCTGTTTTCCACATGTTGCAGCGAGAAATTAAAATACTGGCAGAACCATATTATTATACTCGCTCCCAAAAGCACGGTGCCCGCCTTTGTCATAAAGTCCTTTATCTTATCGTAAAGATGCCTTCCGAGAGTTTTAGCCGTCGGCAGTCTGTACGGAGGAAGCTCCATTACAAAGGGCGCGTGTCCGCCTTTAAGCACGGTTTTTTGCAGGATAAACGCGGAAGCCACCGCCACAACAAATCCGAGAAGATAAAGAGAAATTACCACAAGTCCCCTCGCCTGCGGGAAAAACGCCGAAATGAACAGAGAGTAAACGGGCATTTTAGCGCTGCACGACATAAAGGGTATGAGCATCATGGTAAGCCGGCGGTCTTTTTCGTTTTCAAGCGTTCTGGTAGCCATTATTGCCGGAACGGAACAGCCGAAGCCCATAAGCATGGGAACAAAGGATTTGCCCGAAAGTCCGATTGTATGAAGCGCGCGGTCCATAATAAACGCGGCTCTTGACATATATCCGCTGTCTTCAAGTATGGAGAGGAAGAAGAACAGCAGAAGAATCTGCGGAAAGAACGAGAGAACCGCTCCCACGCCGCCGATTATGCCGTCGCAGACAAGCCCTACCGCCCAGTCCGAGGCGTTCTTTGACACTAAAAAGTTACGGACAAATCCCGCAAAATCATCGTTTATAAGTCCGTCAACCAGCAAGGTCAGATTCGCTCCGAGCGCGCCGAAAGTTATATAGAATATTGCCGCCATAAGAATTAAAAACAGCGGAATAGCGAAAATTCTGTGAGTTACAATGCGGTCAATTTTATCGGAAACGGTTAAGAACCCGGCTTCACGGCGCCTTTTTACTGCTTTTTCGGTCACCGAGCAAATGAATTTGTACTTCTGGTCCGCAATTACCATTTCACGGTCGATTTCGCCGGTTTCAAGCTCGCTGACTATCGCTTCAACGCAGCTTAACTGAGTGTCGCTGAGATTGAGCGATTCAAGAGTCGGCGGGTCGCCGTCAATGAGCTTTACCGCTGACCAGCGAAGCGGCAAATCTTTTTTTATGCAGTTATCCTTTATTATGCCCTCGATTAAGCCTATTGCCTCTTTTACCTTGCCCGTGTAAATATCGGGCGGAGCGCACATATTAAGGTGCCTGTCAATATGCTTTTCGGCGGTTTTTTCATCACCGTGAAGAGCCTCGTGCATGGCCGTATGCAGAAGCTTATGTATTCCCGTTCCCTTGCTTGCCGAAATAGGCACTATTTTTATGCCGAGCATTGACGAGAGCATGGCAAGGTCAATATTGTCGCCGCGCTTTTCGACCATATCAATCATATTGAGCGCTATTACCATGGGAATACCCAGCTCCGCAAGCTGCATTGAAAGATAAAGGTTACGCTCTAAGTTTGTGGCGTCCACTATATTTATAATCAAATCGGGCTTTTCATCGATTATATAATTTCTTGTGACTATCTCTTCGGAAGAATAGGGAGAAAGGGAATAAATTCCCGGCAAATCCACAATATAGGCATTCATATTGTCATGAGTGATTTTGCCCTCTTTTTTCTCGACCGTTACTCCCGGCCAGTTTCCCACATACTGATTTGAGCCTGTTACGGCGTTGAACAGCGTTGTTTTTCCGCAGTTGGGATTTCCCACCAGCGCATAACGATAACTCATTTTGAAACCTCCACGCTGATAGCCTGCGCCTCGCTTTTTCTGATTGAAAGCTCATAACCGCGTACATTTATCTCAATAGGGTCGCCCATAGGCGCCGTTTTGCGCATTATAATAACCGCGCCCGGAGTTATGCCCATATCAATTATATGGCGCCTGACCGCACCGAAGCTGCCGAGCGCTTTTACAACTCCCTTTTCACCTGGGGCGAGTTTATCAACGGTTTTTATCATACACATCATACCTTTAAACTTTATTATAATATTCTATCACGATATGCCTTTAACAGTCAACAGCGGCAATATATAAATATGCTGTTACAGTCAAAAAAAATCCCCGCGTTTTACTGCGGAGAGAAGAAGCTTATTTTCCAGATTTTTCTTTTATGAAAGCGCTGATTTCACTTTTTGCCTCGGCGCTCGCGGTACGAAAGCTGACTATGAGATGCGCTTCCTCCTTGGTAAGCTGTGAAAGGTAGCGGGGATCCTCGTCGTTTTCGTAATCCTGACTGTCAAAAAGGCTCAGAGGCTCAGACGAGCCTACGATAGTCCCGACGGGGATATTGTAAAACTCGCTGAGCTTTACGAGCGTTTCAACATCCGGCGTTCTTCTGCCCGTTTCATAGCTGCAATAAGCTGAGCGGCTTATATGAAGCACATCGGCAAGCTGCTGCTGAGTCAGCTTATTCTGTTTCCGTATCAATTTAAGCTGACGAAAAGCCATTTCAACACCCTTTTCCACTTAATCTGCAACAATTATACAACAAAAGCGGTTCTAAAACAATACGCTTTTTAAAAATATATAGGGTATGGCAAAATCCGTGATTTTATGATATAATACTTATAAATGATAAAAATATTTACAAATTTAATCCGCGCTCTTTTTTAAAGGAGATGATTCTGTTTGCTGATTATTATTTTGGCTGTGATACTTGTTATTGCTCTTCTGCTGATTGCCGCCGCGCTTATTCTCAGAAGCGCCGGATTCGGCAAAAGGTGCGAGGGAAACGAGAATTTAAAATACCTTAAAGCCAAGAATTTTGACAATCTGAACGCTCTGCCAGTAAGCTTTAAATCCAACCGGGGTCAGACGCTCAACGGGTTTATATACACCGGAGCCAAAACCGACAGATACAAGGGACTTATAATTTTTTCTCACGGAATGGGCGCCGGTCATTTAAGCTACACTACGGAAATAAACTATTTCGCTCAGAAGGGCTTTGCCGTTCTGGCATACGACAACACGGGCACCTGCTCTTCCGAGGGCAAAAAGCTCTACGGTTTCGCGCAGGGTATAATAGACTTGAAGCACGCCGTTGACTTCGCGAAATCAAGAAGCGACATAAACGAACTGCCGCTGCTGCTTGCCGGTCATTCCTGGGGCGGCTACTGCGTATGCAACGCCGCCTACCTTTGCGGCGACAGCGACATTAAGGGCATTCTCGCCTTTTCGCCCTTTGACTCGGTCAACGCTCTTATTAAAGACACGGCTTACGCAAAGACAAAAATTAACTTGGGATTTTTCAGCCCGTTTATCGATATAGTTAATCTGATAAAATTCGGAAAAACCGGAGTTTTAAAATCCTGCGACACTATCGCTTCCAACTCGATACCTACTCTTATAATGCACGGCGGCAACGATATGACCGTTTTGTTGCAGAACAGTCCGGTCGGCCTGAAAGCCAGAATAGCCTCTAACCCCAACTCGCGCACCGTGCTTTACGAGAGCAAATGTCACAATGTTTATCTTGCCAAAGAAGCGGAGCAGTATCTTAACGATATTTTCGCGAAAATATCCGCTCTGCCCGCCGACAGTCCGCAGGCCTATGAGATATACCGTTCCATTGACTATTCGCTTATCACAAAAGAGGACCTTACGGTTATGGACACTGCCTGTTCTTTTCTTGAAGAATGCGCCATGAAGCGTGACTTCTTAACCGAGCAGGGAGTATAAATTCTTAGTTTTTCAAATCGTCGGTGGCGGGATTTTCTATCAGCTTGCCCGTTTCGGTGAAGCGGGACCCGTGGCAGGGGCAGTCCCAGCTATGCTCGGCGTTATTCCATTTTAAAGCGCAGCCCAGATGCGGGCAGCGCTTTTTTGATAGGCTCATAAGTCCCGCGGCGGTTTCGGCGGCGTTGACGGCAAGCTGCAAGGTGAAGATACTGCGAGAGGGAGAAAACGCTTCGGCGTAGTCGTTATTTTTTGAGAATATCATATCGCTTATAATTCCGGCGGCTGCCATTGACGAAGTCATACCCCACTTATTAAAGCCCGTAACCGCGTAAAGGTTACCTGTTCTTTTTGAATATTTGCCGATATACGGTATTTTGTCAAGGCTCATACAGTCCTGCGCTGCCCACCGGTATTTCTCACGGCAGCCGGGTAATTTTTCGGCGGCAAAATTCTTGACCGCAGTCCAGCCCTCTCCCGGCTTTCCCGTTCGGTGAGCTCCTCCGCCGACTATTATGCCGTCCTTATAGTTTCTGAAAGACAGGCCCCCTGCCGCCTCGTCAATATACATTCCGTCAAGTTTTGGCCCGTTCTCAAAGTAAACGGCATAGGAGCGCTCCTGATAAAGCTTAGCGAAATATCCGCCGTACTTATTGATAAAGGGAAAATGCGTGGCGATTACTATATGCTCCGCATGAATGCTTCCGCCCGCAAAAAAGGCGGTATTCTGCCTGATTTCAAAGATTTTGGTATGCTCATAGCATTCAATATTTTTCGAGATTTCCGAAAAGAATTTCAAAGGGTTGAACTGAGCCTGATTTTTTAATCGCACAGCGCCCTGTATCTTAACGGGAATAGGAAGCGAGGAGTTAAACTCGGCGTCAGCGCCGAGCCTTAACAGCGCGTCAAGCTCTTTTTCCGCTTTTCGCGCGTCGGTAAGCGTGTATACCGCGTTGTCCCCGTCTTCAAAATCGCAGTCGATACCTCGGCAAAGCTCCCGGTATTTTTTTACCGCGTTTTCGTTTGCCTCAAAATACATTTTTGCCTGCTCACAGCCTTTCTTTTTTATAATACTGTCATAAATAAAGCCGTGCTGAGCCGTAATTTTTGCCGTTGTGTTCTGCGTAACTCCTTTGCACAGTCTGTCGGCTTCCGCAAGGATACAGTCGGCGCCGCGGCTTTTAAGCTCTTCGGCGCACAAAATACCTGCTGCTCCTCCGCCGATTACAAGCACCTGAGTTCTTTTTTCGCCTTTTAAAGGTTCTCTTTTTTGAAAATTGCTGTTATCTGACCAGACAGAAAGCATAATATCACCCTGTTTTATTCTAACCTTTTTTGATTTTATTAAACGAAACGGCTGAAAAGGGCAAACAAAAACCCGAACGCAAAGCGTTCGGGTTTTTGTTTGTGTGGTACGAAAAAGATGTTACTTAAAGGCGGGCATAAAACCAAACGCACCCCACAAGTGAGGTGCGCGATTTGTCTGCGGCACTGCCGCTGGTGATCCACCGGAGATTCGAACTCCGGACACCTTGATTAAAAGTCAAGTGCTCTGCCGACTGAGCTAGTGGATCATATTTTCCCGGACAAGCCGGGGGTTTTTATTTAACAAAAACAATAACGAATGACGCCGCAAGAGCAAGAATGAAGAACACGGCGGCAACAATTTTAGTCGCGAAAGCTTTTTTAGCTTCGTCGGTTCTGCTTTTGTTCTTGCCAAAGAAGGATTCGGAAGAACCGCCGGAAATTGCCCCCGAAAGTCCCTGCTGATTACTTTCCTGCATAAGAACAAGAACGATAATTGCAAGCGCCAATATAATAAGAACCACGCTGAAAGCTATCTGATACAGTGGCATTTCTCGTACCTCCAAACCTTATATATTTAACAGCCTTGCTATTCTATCACAGTACGATAAAAAATGCAAGTCTTTTTTTAGAAAAAGTACCATTTTTTTCAATGAATTGAGACGGCGGTTACGCGCACACTATTTATGCAGACAGAAAGAAAAACATTTTTGCGTTTGCATTCACTGTCTGCACCGGCTGCTTTCGCAGCCGGTTTTTTCATTTACAGTGTAAGCTGCTCGCCCTGGTCCTCGGCGCTGAGCACGGCTCCCGCGGCAGGCAGATTTTTTGTTCTGTATCTGGCGGGCTTCACAAAACGGCCCTCTGCGTATTCCTCAACGCTGTCAACGCGGTGTCCTTTTTTCAAGGTCATCACGCTTACGCCCTGACTGTCCTTTGTGGTTTTGGAAGCTACGGCGCCCGTATTGAAAAGCAGATACCTGCCCGCGGTGGAATGTATAAGCAGTTCCTTATCCTCGCTTACATACACGGCTTTTACAAGAGGGCTTTTATCGGAATACGCCTTAATGAGCTTTTTGCGGTTTGTTTTGGTTTCATAGGCTGTAATATCCACCTTTGCCACCTTGCCGTTTTCAAAGAAAAACAGCATATAGCCCCTGTACTCCTTTAAAGGCACCATTGAAACGGCGTTTTCGCCCTCGTCCATTGACAGCTTTGAAGCCACAAAGTCGCCGAGCACGCTCGCCTTTGTATCGTCAAAATCGGCGGCTCTGGATTTATACACCTGACATTTATCGGTAAAGAACAGAAGCTCCGTACTGTTTGAGGTTTCGGTGACTGAAATTATCTCGTCGTCTTCCTTTAACTTCTGCTCGCCGCTCATACGAAGCGACAAAGGCGTGATTTTTTTGAAATATCCCTCTTTTGTAAAGAAAAGCGTAACGGGATAGTCCTCGACCTCGTCTATGGTTTCTTCTTCCTGTTCAAGCTCGCCGGCATAGATAATCTGCGAACAGCGGTCTTTACCGTATTTTTCGGCAACCTCCTGAAGCTCGCCGACAATTATCTTCTTTACTCTCGCCTTGCTTGAAAGAATATCCTCCATATCCTCAATCTGTTTTTTAAGCTCGTCCACATCGGCGGTTCTTTTGAGGATATACTCGCGGTTTAAGTGGCGCAGTTTTATTTCAGCCACATATTCCGCCTGCGTTTTATCAATTCCGAAGCCTATCATCAAATTCGGCACGACTTCCTGCTCCTGTTCGGTTCCGCGTATTATTTTAATTGCCTTATCAATATCGAGAAGGATTTTTTGAAGTCCAAGCAAAAGGTGAAGTTTTTCCTTTGCTTTTGTAAGGTCAAAATACACCCTGCGGTTTACGCACTCGGTTCTGAACGCTATCCATTCAAGAAGAAGCTCGGACACGCCCAGCACCCTCGGCACGCCGGCAATAAGCACATTGAAATTGCACGAAAAAGTGTCTTCAAGGGGAGTCATTCTGTAAAGCTTCTGAATAAGCTTTTCGGGGTCTGTTCCCCTTTTTAAGTCGATTGTTATTTTAAGTCCCTTTTTGTCGGTTTCGTCGCGGACATCACTGATTTCGCGCAGGGAATTTGCCTTTACCTTTTCAATGATTTTATCAATTATGGCTTCCGCCGTAGTTGTAGGCGGGATTTCGGTAACATCAATACAGTTATTAGCCTTGTCATAGCTGCATTTTGCCCTTACCTTAAAGCCGCCGCGCCCCGTGCGGTAAATTTCCTCGATAGCCGCGCGGTCATAAATTATGCTGCCTCCGCCGATGAAATCGGGCGCTTTCAATGTTTGCGAAACATCAAAATCCGGGTCCTTGATAAGCCCGATGGCAGTTTCGCAGACTTCCCTTAAATTAAAGGAACAGATAGACGAAGCCATTCCGACGGCTATACCCGAATTGGCGTTTACAAGCACTGACGGGAATGTTACGGGGAAAAGCACGGGTTCTTTCATTGTGGCGTCATAGTTATCCACAAAATCCACGGTATCCTTGTCAATATCCCTGAAAAGCTCCGCTGCAATAGCATCCAGCTTAGCCTCGGTATAACGGGAGGCGGCAAACACCATATTCTTTGAATAGGCTTTTCCGAAGTTGCCCTTTGAGTCGATATACGGGTGCAGAAGGCTCTCGTTTCCGCGCGAGAGACGCACAAGCGTTTCGTATATGGCGGCGTCGCCGTGGGGGTTGAGCTGCATGGTTCTGCCCACTATGTTAGCACATTTAATTTTCGCGCCGTTTAAAAGCCCCATTTTATACATGGTATAAAGCAGTTTTCTGTGCGAGGGCTTAAAGCCGTCAATCTCGGGTATGGCGCGAGACATAATTACGCTCATGGCGTAGGGCATATAGTTTACTTCAAGCGTTTCGGTGATATACTGATTTACTACCTCGCCCGCGCCGAGTATGTGAGCGTTAAGCTCCTCCTCGCTGACAGCGGCTTCGGCTTCTCTTTTCTTTTTTCTTGCCATTTTCACGCCTCCCCTTACGAAATATCCGCCATATCAATATACTGATACCCGTTTTCGGCAATATAGTCTTTTCTGCCTTGCAGGTTATTGCCCAAAAACAGCTCGAATTTATCCTCGACCGCCTGCGGGTCAAAGTCCGGCTCGATTTTAATAAGCCTGCGGGTTTTCGGGTTCATTGTGGTAAGCCACATCATATCCGCGTCATTTTCACCGAGTCCCTTTGAGCGCTGGATTGTATATTTTGAATCGCCGAGAGCAGAGAGCACATCGGTTTTTTCCTTTTCGGTATAGCAGAAATAGGTTTCGTCCTTAGAACGGATTTCATAAAGCGGCGATTCGGCGATATACACCTTTCCCTCCTTTATAATAGAGGGCATAAGCCTGTATATCATGGTAAGAATAAGCGTTCTTATCTGGAAGCCGTCATAGTCGGCGTCGGTACAGATTATGACCTTGTTCCATCTGAGGTTATCAAGGTTAAACAGGGAAATTTCCTTGTTGGACTTTGAGTTTACCTCTACTCCGCAGCCGAGCACTTTTACCAAATCGACTATAATATCGCTTTTGAAAATTTTATCGTATTCGCTTTTCAGGCAGTTGAGAATTTTGCCCCTTACGGGAATAATCGCCTGAAACTGCGAGTCGCGCGCCTGCTTGCACGCGCCGAGAGCCGAATCGCCCTCAACTATGAATATCTCGCGCTCGTTTACATCTTTACTGCGGCAGTCAACGAACTTTTCCACTCTTGAAGTCATATCGCTGCCCGATTGCAGGGTTTTCTTTATATTTATTCTTGTGCTTTCCGCCTTGATTCTCGAACGCATATTTATAAGAATCTGGTTTGTGATTTTATCGGCGTCCAGCTTATTCTCAATAAAATAAATTTCAAGCTGCCTGCGGAAGAACTCCGTCATAGCTTCCTGAATAAACTTATTGGTAATCGCTTTTTTGGTCTGATTTTCATAGGAGGTCTGTGTAGAAAACGATGAAACTACAAGTATAAGGCAGTCCTCAATATCCTGATAATTGATTTTGGAATCGCTTTTAAGGTATTTTCCGTTTTGTTTAAGGTAACTGTCTATCTGCGATACAAAAGCGCTTCTGAACGCCTTTTCGGGCGCTCCTCCGTGTTCGAGGAAGCTGGAATTGTGGTAATACTCCTTTAACTGAACTTTATTGGAAAAGCACAGCGCCGCGGTAATTTTAACCCGGTAATCCTTCATATCCTCACGGTCGCGGCCAGTTTTTTCGGTTGACCAGAACTGCACCGACGACATTTCGGTATCGGCGGCGACCTCTTTTACATAGTCGGTTATTCCATTTTCATAGATATATTCATAAGTTTCAAAAGACGAGCCGGTTACCTGATTTTTAAGCACAAACTTTATGCCCGCGTTGACTACCGACTGGCGTTTAATGGTTTCCTGATAATATTCAAGGGGAATGTTAATGTCGGTAAACACCTTTAAATCGGGTTTCCAGCGTATTCTTGAACCGGTATCCTTTTTGCCGTAAGGCTCCTTGCCCATTTCTCCGGCTATTTCGCCGTGCTCAAAGCGCAGGGTATATTTATAGCCGCCGGTGTGAATTTCGGCGTCCATATATTCGGAAGCGTACTGCGTGGCGCAAAGTCCGAGTCCGTTAAGGCCCAGAGAATACTCGTAGTTTCCGCCGTCGTTGGTATCGTATTTTCCGCCGGCGTAAAGCTCGCAGAAAACAAGCTCCCAGTTGTAGCAATCCTCTTTTTTGTTATAGTCAACGGGTATTCCTCTGCCGAAATCCTGCACCTCAATGCTGCCGTCGAGATAGCGTGTGACAATTATTTTGTCGCCGTAGCCCTCGCGCGCTTCGTCTATTGAGTTTGACAGTATTTCAAAAACGGCGTGCTGACAGCCCTCTATACCGTCCGAGCCGAATATTACCGCCGGGCGTTTTCTTACTCTGTCGGCGCCTTTGAGCTGAGAAATACTTTCGTTACCGTATGATGCCTTTTTTGCCATACTTTACATCCTTTTTCAGAAAATTAACCGGAAAATATTATACACTATATTTAGCGGTTAAGTCAAGCAACCGAGCGTCCTGCTCCCAATATATGTTTATTTTTTCTTTTTAACCTTGACCTTATTGCCCTTTTCGTCAACGATATACATATTGTCAAGCTGAGAGGTAAGGCTTTTTTTAAAGCTGTCGATATATTCTCTTCTGAGATTTGTCTGCTCGGTTATTTCCTCCGGCGTTAAGCCCACCGTTTTTGCCTTTAAGGCAAGGCTGTTTATTCTGTCGATTTTCTTTTGTTCCATTACAATATTCCTCAGGTAATGTCTTTTTATCCGCCGGGGTTAAATCCGGCGTTAAAAAAGGCGTATATTGATTTTAAAAAAGCTCCCCTATCCGAAGATAGAGGAGCTTAAACTTGCTAAGATTACTCGTTAATCTTTGTTACAACGCCTGAACCAACTGTTCTGCCGCCCTCACGGATAGCAAAACGAAGTCCCTCTTCAATAGCGATGGGAGTAATGAGCTCAACATCCATTACAACATTGTCGCCGGGCATGCACATCTCAACGCCTTCGGGAAGAGAAATTGTGCCGGTAACATCAGTTGTTCTGAAATAGAACTGGGGACGATAGTTGTTGAAGAAAGGTGTGTGACGGCCGCCCTCGTCCTTAGTCAGAACATAAACCTGACCTGAGAACTTGGTGTGGGGGTGAATTGTGCCGGGTTTCGCAAGAACCTGTCCGCGCTCGATTTCAGTTCTTTGAATACCACGGAGAAGAGCGCCTATATTGTCGCCCGCCTCAGCGTAGTCAAGAATCTTTCTGAACATCTCGATACCGGTAACAACTGTCTTTTTCTTCTCGTCGGTAAGACCAACGATTTCAACTTCCTCAGAAGTTCTAAGCTGTCCGCGCTCAACTCTGCCGGTGGCAACTGTGCCGCGGCCTGTGATTGTGAATACATCCTCAACAGGCATAAGGAAGGGCTGGTCGGCCTTTCTGTCGGGTGTGGGAATGTAGGTGTCAACAGCGTCCATAAGCTCCCAGATGCATTTAACATCGTCAGAGTTAGGATCGTCGGATTCAAGAGCTTTAAGAGCGGAGCCCTTGATTATCGGAATATCGTCGCCGGGGAACTCATACTCGTTAAGAGTTTCACGGATTTCCATTTCAACAAGCTCAAGAAGCTCTTCGTCGTCAACCTGGTCAACCTTATTCATGAATACGATGATGTAAGGAACGCCAACCTGACGGGCAAGAAGAAGGTGCTCTTTTGTCTGAGCCATGGGGCCGTCGGTGGCAGCGATAACAAGGATAGCGCCGTCCATCTGAGCAGCACCTGTGATCATGTTCTTGATATAGTCGGCGTGGCCGGGGCAGTCAACATGAGCATAGTGACGCTTCTCGGTCTCGTACTCAACGTGAGCTGTGTTGATTGTGATGCCGCGCTCTCTCTCTTCGGGAGCCTTATCGATGTTTGCATAGTCAACGAAATCAGCCTGACCCTTGGAAGCGAGTGTCTTTGTGATAGCAGCTGTTAATGTTGTTTTACCGTGGTCAACGTGACCGATGGTACCAATATTAACATGGGGTTTTGTTCTTTCAAATTTTGCCTTTGCCATTGGAATAATCCTCCTTTATTTTTGAAAAGTATAATTTACATTTCATGTGATACATATTGTATCAATTATCCTGAAAAATTTCAAGACTTTTTCGGAAATTATCAGTCCTTTTTGCTTCTGTCGCTGATAATTGATTCCGAAATTGACTTGGGAACCTCTTTATAGCCGTCGGGCTCCATTACATACTGACCGCGTCCCTGTGTTTTTGAACGAAGGTCGGTAGCGTAACCGAACATCTCGGCAAGAGGAACTCTCGCGTTAATCTGCTTAACGCCTGAGCGGTCTTCAAAGCCCTGAATTTCGCCGCGGCGTGAGTTAAGGTCGCCGATAACATCGCCCATATACTCCTCGGGAGTAATGACAACAACTTTCATTATCGGTTCAAGAAGTACGGGGTTAGCCTTTTTGGCAGCGTCCTTGAACGCCATTGAACCGGCAATCTTGAACGCCATTTCAGAGGAGTCAACCTCGTGATATGAACCGTCGTACAGGGTAACCTTTACATCGACCATGCTGTAGCCGGCAAGAACACCGGACTGCATTGCGCCCTGAATACCCGCGTCAACGGGAGCGATATACTCCTTGGGGATAGCGCCGCCGACAATATTGTTTACGAACTCATAACCCTTGTCGGGGTTGGGCTCGATATTGATTTTAACATGACCGTACTGACCTTTACCGCCTGACTGACGGGCATACTTCGTATCGGAAGAAGCCGCAGCGCGGATTGTTTCGCGGTAGGCAACCTGAGGTTTACCTACATTCGCCTCAACCTTAAACTCACGCATAAGTCTGTCAACGATGATTTCAAGGTGAAGCTCACCCATACCGGCGATAATTGTCTGTCCTGTTTCCTCATCGGTATAGCAGCGGAATGTGGGGTCCTCTTCGGCAAGTTTCTGAAGTCCGATACCCATTTT
This sequence comes from uncultured Clostridia bacterium, assembly GCA_944380765.1. Taxonomy (GTDB): domain Bacteria; phylum Bacillota; class Clostridia; order Oscillospirales; family Acutalibacteraceae; genus Fimenecus. Next base: position 22,072 of record CALWIO010000005.1, on the reverse strand, counting down.
TTCCTGACCGGCCTTTGTTTTAGGCTCGATAGCTACGCGGATAACGGGCTCCGGGAAGTTCATTGATTCAAGAATTATGGGGTTCTTCTCATCGCAGAGAGTGTCGCCCGTTGTGGTGTTTTTAAGACCTACCGCGGCGGCAATGTCGCCCGCGTAAACCGTTTCGATATCCTCACGGTGGTTAGCGTGCATTTGCAGGATTCTTCCCATTCTCTCTCTTGAATCCTTAACCGAGTTATAGACTGTTGTTCCGGCGTCAACTGTTCCGGAATATACGCGGAAGAAGCAGAGCTTTCCTACGAACGGGTCTGTCGCGATCTTGAAAGCGAGAGCGGCAAAAGGCTCGCTGTCGGAAGAGTGTCTGTACTCCTCTTCGTCGGTTTCGGGATTTGTGCCCTTGATAGACTCAATGTCCGTAGGAGCGGGCATAAAGTCAACTATGGCGTCGAGGAGAGGCTGAACGCCCTTGTTGCGGTATGCGGTTCCGCAGCATACGGGTACCATTTCGTTTGCGATGGTAGCCTTGCGGATAACCTTTTTCATTTCCTCAACAGTGGGCTCCTCGCCCTCGAAATATTTTTCCATAAGACCTTCGTCAAGCTCAACGACGGATTCGATAAGCGCTGTGCGGTATTTCTCGGCAAGCTCTTTCATATCGTCGGGAATGGGCTCGTGTCTTATATCCTTGCCCAAGTCGTCATAATAGACTTCGGCGTCATTGTTGAGAAGGTCAACAATGCCCTTAAATGTGCTCTCAGCGCCGATGGGGAGCTGAATCGGAACCGCGTTGCAGTTGAAGCGCTCCTTAACCATATCGAGAACACGGTAGAAATCGGCGCCCATGATATCCATTTTGTTTACGAATATCATTCTGGGTACCTTATACTCATCGGCCTGACGCCAAACGGTTTCAGACTGAGGCTCAACGCCGCCCTTAGCGCAGAGTACGGTTACCGAACCGTCAAGCACGCGCAGAGAACGCTGAACTTCAACCGTAAAGTCAACATGGCCGGGAGTGTCGATAATATTGATACGATGGTCTTTCCAGAAACATGTTGTAGCCGCAGAAGTGATGGTGATACCTCTCTCCTGCTCCTGCTCCATCCAGTCCATAGTAGCGGAACCGTCATGTGTTTCGCCTATCTTATGGTTAACGCCGGTATAGAACAAAATGCGCTCGGTAGTTGTTGTTTTACCTGCGTCGATATGAGCCATAATACCAATATTTCTTGTTTTTTCAAGAGATACCTTTCTTGGCATAATATCCTCCGTTTTAAACTGAATGTTTCGGGTAAATTACCATCTGAAATGAGCGAAAGCCTTGTTGGCTTCTGCCATCTTGTGAGTGTCCTCACGCTTTTTGAATGCCGAGCCCTGTGAGTTAACGGCATCCATAATCTCGTTTGCGAGTCTTTCCTTCATTGTTCTCTCTGAACGCTGACGGGCGTAAAGAGTGATCCAGCGAAGACCGAGTGTCTGGCGTCTTTCGGGACGGACCTCGATCGGTACCTGATAGGTTGCACCGCCTACACGGCGAGCTTTAACCTCAAGAACCGGCATAACATTTTCCATAGCGGCATCGAAAACCTCTAAGGGTTCCTTACCTGTTTTTTCAGCGATTATGTCGAACGCGTCATAAACGATTTTCTGGGCAACACCCTTTTTACCGTCATACATAACGCTGTTGATAAGCCTTGTTACAAGCTTAGAATTGTAAAGCGGATCTGGCAAAACATCGCGTTTTGCTGTCTGGCCTCTTCTTGGCACTGCGCTTCCCTCCTTCATAATAATGATATCATAGGTACTCGAGTGACAAAACCCCGTGGCGCCAACGAAAAGGCATACATAAATATATATACACTCTCGTTGGACAAATATTCATTACGAATATTGCCTGATACAAGAAGATTCTGTCTTTTACTGTGGTTTTAACCTATTATTTTTTTGCAGCCTTAGGACGCTTTGCGCCGTATTTTGAACGAGCCTGCATTCTTCCGTTAACGCCCTGAGTATCAAGCGTTCCGCGGATAATGTGGTAACGAACACCGGGAAGGTCCTTAACACGGCCGCCTCTTATGAGAACAACCGAGTGCTCCTGCAAATTGTGGCCGACTCCGGGAATATAAGCCGAAACTTCGATTCCGTTTGTCAGACGAACTCTGGCGAGTTTACGAAGAGCCGAGTTAGGCTTTTTGGGCGTGTCGGTCTTAACAACCGTGCAGACGCCTCTCTTCTGGGGAGAATTGTTATCGGTCATAACATTTTTCTTGGAGTTAAGACCTTTGCCCAGAGCGGGAGCCTTAGACTTTTTCGTAGCTGTTTCTCTGCCGTTGCGAACGAGCTGATTAAAGGTTGGCATTTAGCTGATTCACCTCCGTACTTAATTTTATATGAAAGGAAATTTTATTTCCTGACACAGCAAACCGACGGGTATTTCTACCCGCATACTTAATGAGTTTACCATTAACACTCAGATTTTGTCAAGTGCTTTATAATTATTTTTTGAAAAAAGGCAAAAATCGGGAGAAACCCCGCAGGATTTCTCCCGAAAATTACATTTTACGCTTCTGCGCTTACTACATCGCTGATGGTCTTTTTAAGCTCCACATCGCTGTAACATTTCATACCTGTTCCCGAAGGAAGCAGCTTGCCGATGATAACATTTTCTTTAAGTCCCATAAGAGGATCAACCTTGCCCTTGATAGCTGCGTCGGTGAGCACTCTTGTAGTTTCCTGGAAGGAAGCCGCGGACAGGAACGAATCGGTGGCAAGCGAAGCCTTTGTAATACCTAAAAGCACGGGAGCGCAGGTTGCCGGTACGAACAGCTCGCCGTTCTCCTGAGCCTGAGCCTTTGCTTTTTCATTGGCAAGGCTTACCTCGCGCTTATCGGTTGTAGCGCCGGGAAGAAGCTCTGTTGTTCCGGCGTCAACTACTTTGAGCTTGCGCATCATCTGGCGCACGATAACCTCAATATGCTTATCGTTGATGTCAACGCCCTGCATACGGTAGGTTCTCTGAACCTCCTTGATGAGGTAATCGTGAACGGCGTTTACGCCGTTTATAGCAAGAATGTCGTGCGGGTTGGGCGAGCCTTCGGTAAGAGCCGTACCCTTTTTAATCATTATAGGATTGCCGTTTTCATCAAACTCGGAGTTGAATTTTTTGCGGAATCCGTAAGGAATAAGGTAGGAGCGCTCGTCAGCTGTTTCGTTATTTGTTATAACGATGTGCTCGGCTCCCTTGCTCTCGCGGTAAGAAAGCTGGCCGTCAATCTCGGAAAGGATTGCGTAAGTCTTGGGCTTTCTCGCCTCGAACAGCTCTTCAACACGGGGAAGACCCTGTGTAATATCCTGGCTGGAAGCGATACCGCCGGTATGGAAGGTTCTCATTGTAAGCTGAGTACCGGGCTCGCCGATTGACTGAGCCGCGATAATGCCTACCGCCTCGCCTACCGTTACGGGAGTGCCGGTCGCAAGGTTTGCGCCGTAGCACTTAATGCATACGCCGTGCTCGGACTCACAGGTGAGAAGCGAACGGATTTTGATTTTGCGGTCCTCGGGATTCTCGCGGGCGTTGACAATAGCGGAAATTCTGTCCGCGTCATCCTCGCTCATCATTTCGTCCTTGGACATTATAAGCTCGCCGGTGGTTTCGTCAACGAAATCTTCAAGCAGATAGCGGCCGACAAGTCTTTCCTTTAAGGTTTCAATCATTTCCTTGCCGTCGGTTATATCATAAACCTCGATTCCGTCATGGCAGTGGCAGTCTTCCTCACGGATAATAACATCCTGGGAAACATCGACCAGACGGCGGGTAAGGTAACCGGAGTCGGCGGTACGCAGAGCCGTATCGGCAAGTCCTTTACGGGCGCCGCGCGAAGAAATGAAGTATTCAAGAACATTAAGTCCCTCGCGGTAGTTAGCGCGGATAGGAACCTCGATGGTTTTACCGGCTGTATTGGCGATAAGTCCGCGCATACCGGCAAGCTGACGAAGCTGCGACTCGGAACCGCGGGCGCCGGAGTCAACCATCATATAAATGGGATTGTATTTGCCGAGGTTGTCTTTAAGTCCCTTGGCAACATTGTTTGTGCATTCCTCCCAGATTCTGATAACGGCTTTGGAACGCTCGTCGTTGCTGTAAAGACCCATTCTGTAATACTCGTTGATAACATCTATACGGGCTTCCGCGTCCTTTAACAGCTCCGCCTTCTGAGGAGGAATTGTCGCGTCGCAGACTGCTACCGTAATACCGCTCTTTGTGGAGTATTTATAGCCCTGAGCCTTGATTTTATCAAGCATTTCTGCCGCGACCGTGACGCCGTGCACCTTAATGCACTTGTCGATAATCTGGCCGAGAGTCTTTTTGTTTACGAGGAACTCAACTTCAAGCTTAAAGGCGTTTTCGGGGTTTGTTCTGTCAACAAATCCCAAATCCTGAGGAATGGGGTTATTGAATATGACTCTGCCGAGAGTTGTGGGAACAAGCTTTGTTACCTTTTCGCCGTTAATCTCCTTGGACATACGGATTTTGATATTGGAATGAAGTCCGATATCGCCCTCGTTGTACGCCATGGTTGCCTCGTCAACATCGCGGAACACCTTGCCCTCGCCCAGCTCGCCGTCTTTAAGCATGGTAAGATAGTAAGAGCCGAGAATCATATCCTGTGTAGGAACGGCAACGGGTTTTCCGTCGGAGGGTTTTAAAAGGTTGTTGGCGGCAAGCATAAGAAGTCTTGCCTCAGCCTGAGCCTCAGCCGAAAGCGGAACATGCACCGCCATCTGGTCGCCGTCGAAGTCGGCGTTGAACGCGGTACATACCAGCGGGTGAAGCTTGATGGCTCTGCCCTCTACCAGCACGGGCTCGAAAGCCTGAATACCGAGACGGTGAAGAGTCGGCGCGCGGTTGAGCATTACGGGGTGGTCCTTGATTACTTTTTCAAGGGCGTCCCAGACCTCGGTCTTGGCGCGCTCCACCATCTTTTTGGCGGATTTCATATTGCCGGCCACGCCTGTTTCAACAAGGCTCTTCATTACAAAGGGCTTAAAGAGTTCAAGCGCCATTTCCTTGGGCAGGCCGCACTGATAAAGCTTTAATTCGGGTCCTACAACGATAACCGAACGGCCGGAGTAGTCAACACGCTTACCGAGAAGGTTCTGACGGAAGCGTCCCTGCTTACCTTTAAGCATATCGGAAAGAGATTTAAGCGCTCGGTTGTTGGGGCCGGTAACCGGTCTGCCGCGTCTGCCGTTATCAATAAGGGCGTCAACGGCCTCCTGTAGCATTCTCTTTTCGTTGCGGACAATTATATCGGGAGCGTTAAGCTCCAAAAGTCTTTTAAGACGGTTGTTTCTGTTGATAACCCGTCTGTAAAGGTCGTTGAGGTCCGAAGTGGCAAAGCGTCCGCCGTCAAGCTGAACCATGGGGCGGATATCGGGCGGAATTACGGGAACAACATCAAGAATCATCCACTCGGGACGGTTGCCGGACTGCTTGAACGCCTCGGCAACTTCAAGACGCTTTAATATTCTCGCTCTCTTCTGGCCCGACGCGTCTTTAAGCTCCTCGCGCAGAGATTTGCAGAGCTCGTCAACATCAATTTCCTGCAACAGCTCCTTAATCGCCTCGGCGCCCATTCCCGCCTTGAACTCGTCGTCATACTTTTCAACCATATCAAGATACTCTTTTTCGGTGAGTATCTGATTCTTGACAAGCTCGGTGTCGCCCGGGTCGGTTACTATATATCTCGCGAAATACAGTACTTTTTCAAGATCTCTGGGCGAAATGTCAAGAATGAGTCCCATTCTTGAGGGAATACCCTTAAAGTACCAGATATGCGAAACGGGAGAAACAAGCTCGATGTGTCCCATTCTTTCGCGGCGGACTTCTTTTCTTGTTACCTCAACTCCGCAGCGCTCGCATATTTTGCCCTTATAGCGGATTTTTTTATACTTTCCGCAGTGACATTCAAGGTCCTTCTGCGGTCCGAATATTCTTTCGCAGTAAAGGCCGTCTTTTTCAGGCTTCAAGGTACGGTAATTTATTGTTTCGGGCTTTTTAACCTCGCCGTAAGACCACTCTCTTATCTGGTCGGGTGAGGCAAGACCGATTTTTATTGCTTCAAATGGTTTCTTTTCCATTAGTTACAGCCCTTCTTCCTTCTATTAGTCAATCAAAAGTCCGAATCGTCTATCATATCGTCCATACCGTCGTCAAAGGAATCGTCAGCGGCTTCACTGTAAAAGTCGGAGTCGTCGTCCTCGCTGACTTCGTCGCCGTACTCGTTATCAAGCACAAAGCCGTTTTCATAAGTCGCGTCGTTTACCTCTTCAAACTGTATATCGGAATCGGCGGGAGGAACAAAGTCATAATCATCGTTTTCAAATCCGTTTTTGATGTCAATCTCCTCGCCGTCTTCATCAAGAACACGGACATCGAGCGCCAATGCCTGAAGCTCCTTGATAAGAACCTTGAAGGACTCGGGAACTCCGGGTTTCGGAATGTTAAGTCCCTTGACAATAGCCTCGTAAGTCTTGCGGCGTCCGGTCAGGTCGTCCGACTTGACGGTCAGGATTTCCTGAAGGGTGTACGCTGCGCCGTACGCTTCGAGAGCCCAGACTTCCATCTCACCGAAACGCTGACCGCCGAACTGAGCTTTACCGCCCAGAGGCTGCTGGGTAACGAGAGCGTAGGGACCGATGCTTCTTGCGTGAATCTTATCGTCAACAAGGTGCAGCAGCTTTAAGAAGTACATAACGCCGACTGTTACGGGGTTATCGAATTTTTCGCCGGTTCTGCCGTCGGTCAGAATTGATTTTCCGTCCTCACGGTAGCCCGCCTCTTTGAGCGCCTCGCGTATATCCGCCTCATGCGCGCCGTCGAATACGGGGGTGGCGATTTTCTGGCCGAGCTTTCTGTAAGCGAAGCCGAGGTGAACTTCAAGCACCTGTCCGATATTCATTCGGGACGGAACGCCCAGGGGGTTAAGAACAATATCAAGCGGTGTGCCGTCGTCAAGGAAGGGCATATCCTCCTGCGGGAGTATTCTTGAAACAACGCCCTTGTTGCCGTGGCGGCCCGCCATCTTATCACCGACAGAGAGCTTGCGCTTCTGAGCGATATAGCAGCGTACAATTTTGTTTACGCCGGGACTTAACTCGTCGCTGTTTTCCCTTGTGAACACTTCAACATCAACAACGATGCCGTATTCTCCGTGGGGAACGCGCAGAGATGTGTCGCGGACTTCCTTCGCCTTTTCGCCGAAGATAGCTCTGAGTATTCTCTCCTCGGCGGTGGCGACATCGGTTTCGCCCTTGGGCGTTACCTTGCCTACCAGAATATCGCCGGAGTGAACCTCGGCGCCTATGCGGATAATACCGTTTTCGTCAAGGTCTTTGAGCGCGTCCTCGCCCACATTGGGAATATCTCTTGTAATATCCTCGGGCCCGAGCTTTGTATCTCTCGCCTCAATTTCATATTCCTCAATGTGAATTGAAGTGTATACATCGTCTCTTACGAGTTTTTCGTTGATGAGTACGGCGTCCTCGTAGTTATAGCCCTCCCATGTCATAAATCCGATAAGGGCGTTCTTACCGAGGGAAATCTCGCCGTTTGATGTGGCGGGACCGTCGGCGATTACCTCGCCCTCCTCAATATCCTGACCGAGAGAAACTATCGGGCGCTGATTTATGCAGGTGCCCTGGTTAGAGCGCATGAACTTGATAAGCTCGTATTTATCCTGCTCGCCGTTTTCGGCGGTAATTGTAATTGCTTTGGCGTCAACCTGAGTTACCTTACCGGCTCTCTTTGCGAGGACGACTGTGCCTGAATCGACAGCCGCCTTATACTCCATACCGGTGCCGACAATGGGAGAATCCGTTTTGAGAAGCGGAACAGCCTGGCGCTGCATGTTTGAACCCATGAGGGCGCGGTTGGCGTCGTCGTTTTCAAGGAAGGGAATCATGGCGGTAGCTACCGAAACCACCATCTTCGGGGAAACATCCATATAGTCCGCTTCGGTGGTGGAAACTTCAAGAAACTCGTCGCGGTGACGGGCGGCAATCTTGGAGTTTACAAATCTGCCTTTTTCGTCAAGGGGTTCGTTCGCCTGCGCGACAATGTAGTTATCCTCCACATCGGCGGTCATATACTCAACCTCGTCGAGGACTACGCCCGTCTTTTTGTCAATTCTTCTGAAAGGCGCCTCGATAAAGCCGTATTTGTTAATTCTCGCGAAAGTGGCGAGGTATGAGATAAGTCCTATGTTGGGACCTTCGGGAGTCTCGATGGGGCACATTCTGCCGTAATGCGAATAGTGAACATCTCGGACCTCGAATCCGGCGCGGTCACGGGAAAGACCGCCGGGGCCGAGGGCGGAAAGTCTTCTCTTATGAGTAAGCTCCGCCAAGGGGTTTGTCTGGTCCATAAACTGCGACAGCGGAGATGAGCCGAAGAACTCCTTGATAGCCGCCATTACGGGACGGATATTTATAAGAGCCGCGGGAGTTACCTTATCGGGCTCCTGACCTTGAAGAGTCATTCTCTCTTTAACTACTCTTTCCATTCTGGAAAAGCCGATTCTGAACTGATTCTGCAACAGCTCGCCTACCGAACGGATACGGCGGTTGCCGAGATGGTCGATATCGTCGGTTACGCCGATACCGGAGGCAAGGCCGTTGAGATAGTTGATAGAGGCGAAAATATCGTCTATTGTAATATGCTTGGGAATAAGGTCGTCGGCGCGCAGCCTCATTTCCTCATAGAGCGCGTTTTTATCGTCGCCGCACTTTTCGAGTACTTCCATAAGCACGCTGAAACGGACTTTTTCGTTTATGCCGATTTCTTCCAGCTCGTCTTGCGTGAACCGGGGAACATACTCGGCAATATCAACCATACCGTTTGAGAACACCTTAACGCTCTTGCCCTCAACATCAAGAACTACGGTGTCAACGCCCTCCTGCTCCATTCTGTAAGCCAATTCGGGGCTGATAACATCGCCCTCGTCAGCCATAATCTCTCCGGTGAGCTTGCTGACAACGGGTTCTTTGACCTTATGGCCGGCAATTCTGGCGGAAACAGCCAGCTTCTTATTATATTTGTATCTGCCGACTCTTGAAAGGTCATATCTGTGAGCGTCAAAGAACAGCCCGTCAAGGTGAGCCTGAGCCGTTTCAAGCGCGGGGGGCTCGCCGGGACGAAGCTTCTTATAGACCTCGATAAGAGCCTGCTCGGTGTTTACGGTAGTGTCCTTTTCAAGAGTAGCCGCGATTCTGTCGTCATAGCCGAAAAATTCAAGGATATCGGCGTTTGAGTCAAGCCCCAGCGCTCTTATAAAGGTTGTGATGTATATTTTCCTGTTCTTGTCGATTCTTACATAGAACAGGTCGTTCATATCGGTTTCATACTCAAGCCACGCTCCGCGGTTGGGAATTACGGTGGCGGTATAAAGCTCCTTGCCGGTTTTGTCGTGAGTCATTCCGTAATAAACGCTGGGAGAACGCACAAGCTGTGAAATGATAACGCGCTCCGCTCCGTTGATTACGAATGTTCCGCTGTCTGTCATCAGCGGGAAATCGCCCATATAAACTTCGTTTTCCTTGACTTCGCCGGTTTCTTTGTTGAGAAGGCGCGCGGTCACCCTGAGGGGCGCGGCATAAGTTGCATCCCTCTCCTTGCACTCCTTAACCGTATATTTGGGTTTGTCGTCCATACGGTAATCAACAAAGGTCAGCTCAAGATTTCCGGTGTAGTCGGTGATAGCGTCAATATCACGGAACACCTCTTTAAGTCCCGTTTCAAGGAACCAGCGGTATGAATTTTTCTGAACTTCAATAAGGTTGGGCATCTGCATTACCTCATTGATTTTCGAGAAACTCATACGGGTATTTCTGCCAAGTTTTACCGGTTTGACATTTACCATAGGGCTTAATCACTCTCCGTTCATTTTTTTATTCCTGACAGCCTCCGCGCCCGGGATTGAGGGCCGCGCGCGAAAAGCGTGGAGATTACTAAAATCAAAGGGTTTTGTACCTTGCTTTTTGTTATTTTTTATGGTACACTATGTGTTGCGCAAAATGCGTCAGCGTATATATTTCCATTATAAATAGCAATTTATTATTATATACATATCCTGTCAAGATGTCAATAGCGAATTTTTAAAAAAGTAAAATTTTTACATAAGGACTTGTTAAAATGAAAACCTATGAAAATCTGTGCACCCGACTTAAAGCTTCTGTTATCTTTAAAAATGTTTTAAAGGACCGGGCGGTAAGCGCTCTGATTAAGCTTTTGGAATCGGACTGCGGCAGCGTAAGCGAAAGCGTTTCTCTTTACTCGGACTTTGTGGCGGCTTTATATGAGTCGGGCGACAATTTAAGCGAATATCTGAACGGACTTTTACAGGACGATGAAAACATATATGTAAAGGCCGCCGCCGCGGACAGGCTTACTCCCCCGCTTGAAGCCGCCTGCGAAAACGAGCTGGGGCTTTTTGCAGAGCTTGCCGCAACTGAGTGCAAAGATGTAAAGGCGGCTGTGGGCGCTCGGTTTTTTCTGCCGGAGTGGAAAAACAGCCCGGTTGACATAAAGGCGCTCTACAAAAAGAAAATAAGCGAAATCAAAACTACCGGATACGGAATTTACGCCGGGCATAAAATGTTCCTTTATAAAAACGGCGAGATTGTGCCGGTCAGATATTCCGACCCGCAGAGGCTTTCGCAGCTGAGCGGCTACGAGCTGGAACGGCAGAAGGTTATTGACAACACGCTGGCGCTTATACACTCAAAGCCCTGCAACAATGTTCTGCTTTACGGTGACGCGGGAAGCGGAAAGAGCAGCACCGTAAAGGGCATTGTGAACGAATACTGGAAAATGGGACTCAGGCTTGTTGAAATCAAGAAAAATCAACTTTATTCTTTGCCCGATGTGCTTGACAAGCTGGCGGAGAATCCGCTGAAATTCATTATTTTCATAGATGACCTGAGCTTTTCTTCAAATGACGCGGACTTCGGAGCGCTTAAAGCCATACTTGAAGGCGGAGTTGCCGGCAAGACCTCGAACATCGCGATTTACGCCACCTCGAACAGGCGCAATCTGGTACGCGAGAATTTCAGCGACCGCAACGGCGATGATGTGCATTTGCAGGACACGATTCAGGAAATCACGAGCCTTTCGGCAAGATTCGGGCTGAAAGTGACATTTTCACGCCCCGACAAAGATTTGTATTTATCTATTGTGAAAAATCTGTCAATAGAGTATAATATAAGTATGGACGAAAACGAGCTGTTTAAATCGGCGGAAGCGTTCGCTTTGAGAAACGGCGGACGAAGCCCCAGAACAGCCAAGCAGTTTGTGGAATATCTCGCTTCAAAAAGCGAATAAGGGATAAATATACTTTATGAAAAAACTATGCGGAGGGAAAAAATGAGAAAATACAAGTTCGACTGGGAAAACCCCGAAGTGTTCAAGAAGAACAAAGAGGACGGTCATGTTATAGCCTTTTCTTATGACGATGAAAAGGACGCGCTTGACCGCGCCGAACCGAAAACAAAAATGACTCTCAACGGAACATGGAAGTTCCACTGGCAGAGGGGGCTTGAAAACTGTCCCGAAGATTTTTACAAGGAGGATTTTGACGCCTCGTTCTGGCGCGATATTACGGTTCCTTCGGTATGGCAGACAGAGGACACGGGAAGCTATCCCTATTACTACGCCAGCACATTCTGCCGGGCTTTAAGCCGCAGCAAAAGCAAAATTCCTTCAATAGATTACTCCATGCAGGAAATCGGGCTTTACATACGCGAATTCACTTTGCCCGAAAATTTTGAGGGAAATGAAATATTCCTGCATTTCGGAGCGGCAAAATCGGCCATTGAGGTTTATGTAAACGGCTCCTTTGCCGGATATTCTCAGGGCAGTATGACTCCCCACGAGTTTGACATAACTAAGCTCGTGCGCGGCGGCTCGAACAAGGTTGCCGTAAAGGTTTACCGTTTCTCTGACGCGGCGTATCTTGAAAATCAGGATATGTGGCTTTTCTGCGGACTTTACAGAGAGGTTTACATTTTCTGCGAGCCCAAAAAATGCGTCCGTGATTTCTTTATTACAACGGATTTGGACGCAGAGTACAAGGACAGCAAGACAGCCCTTGAAATTACGCTTAAAAACTACGGGGACGCGGGCATTGCCGCTGTTAAGGCTGAGATTGACGACTGCGGCGAGAGAACGCTGCTGGGCGAAACGGAAGTCGCTCTTCAAAGCGGAGCTTCCGCCATTCGGTTTGAAAAGCTCATTGAAAATCCGAAAAAATGGTCGGCTGAGACGCCGTATCTTTATAAACTGCTCATCTCAATTACCGCTGACGGAAAAACCACCTACAAATCTATCCGCTTCGGTTTTAAAAAGGTTGAGATTGTCGGCGAGAAAATTCTCTTTAACGGTCAGCCTATGCTGATAAGAGGCGTTAACCGCCATGACTTTGACCCCGACCACGGCTGGGCGGTTCCGAAAGAAAGGTTTTATCAGGACTTAAAGCTGATGAAACGCTGCAACATAAACTCAATCAGGACTTCGCACTATCCCGACGACCCGCTTCTGTACGATATTGCCGACGAGTACGGGTTCTATGTTATGGACGAATGCGACCTTGAAACCCACGGCGTACGGCGCAAAGGCGTTCCCGGTGACAACCCCGTCTGGACCGGCGCGGTAATCGACAGAATGGAGCGCATGGTACTGCGTGACCGCAACCACGCCTGCGTATTTATGTGGTCGCTGGGCAACGAGGCGGGAGACGGCAGCAATTTTATGAAGATGAAAGAGGCTGCCCTGCGCCTTGACAAAACCCGCCAGTTCCACTATGAGGGGGACTTTGACCTTACCAAGACCGATGTTATTCCGAGAATGTATCCCACAAAGGATATTATGGATAAACTGGGCAACCGCGAGGAGATAAAGATAACCCTTTATGACAACATAGCCAATCAGCTCGCCGGCGACTCAAAGCCCATAAGAAGTGACGCATACACAAAGCCCGTGCTTATCTGCGAATACGCCCACGCCATGGAAAACAGTCTCGGCAATTTCCAGGAATATATGGACGATTTTGAGAAATACGACAACATGGCGGGCGGCTATATATGGGATTTTGTTGACCAGGCTATACGCCGCAAAACGCCCGACGGCGACCAATGGCTTTACGGAACGGATTTTGAAAAATACGAGCCGGGAAGATACACCCATATTCCGAACACCACAGCCATGACCGGCAGCAACACCTATTTCTGCGCCAACGGAATTGTTGCCGCCGACAGAAAGCCCCACCCCTCCTACTACGAGGTTAAAAAGGTTTACTGCGAGATAAAGGTCAAGGAAAAGGACATTCAAAAGGGTGAGTTTATCCTTGTTAACAAAAAGATGTTCACCGACCTTTCGGACTTTGAGTTCAGATGGAGCCTTCAAGCCGAGGGCGTCGAGATTCAGAGCGGAATTATAAACGATACCGTATGCGCTCCTCTTTCCGAGAAAGAGATAAAAATTGACTATGACCTGTCCGCTCTGCCCGAAAAAGAGTGCATGCTCATTGTTTCTTTCATAAACAAAAACGCCCGTCCCTGGTGCGAAGCGGGATACGAGCAGAGCTTTGACCAGTTCACGGTTAAAGAGGCAAAGCGCGCACAGCTGCCGGCGCACATGGGCGGAAACCTTACCTATGTTAAGGACAGCTCCGGAGTATTCGCTAAGGGCGACGATTTTTCAGTCAAAATAGTAAAGGGCAAAATAACCTCGCTTACTTATTCGGGCAAGGAATACTTAAAAGCCCCCATAAGCCCCAACTATTTCCGCGCGGTTACCGACAACGACCTTTCAAACACAAATTTCGTGCCCTTCACCATTCCCTTCCACCCCTATTTTAACTGGCAGAGAGCCACCAACTCGGCAAAGGGAACGGTTAAATCGGCTGAGAAAAACGACAGAGGACAGCTTGTTGTTAATGTGAGCTGGAATGTTCAGTTCTTCTCCTCGGTTACCTCGGTTATAGTTATTAACCCGGACGGCTCTCTTGAAATTACGCACACCGGAACTCCCAAGATGTTCAACCTTACAAGGTTCGGAACAAAAATGGGACTGCTGCGTGAATTTGATCGTGTTAAGTGGTACGGCAGAGGGCCGCAGGAAACCTACTGTGACCGCAAGACAGGCGGCAAGATTACTCTGCATGAAATGAGCGTTGCGGATTTGGAGCATCACTATATGCGCCCGCAGGAAAACGGAAACCGCACCGATGTGAGATTTGCCGAGATTACCAACAAAGACGGCAAAGGTCTTCGCTTTGAAGCGGCAGGCGGCACGCCTTTCTGTTTCAGCGCGTGGCATTACACGCAGGACGAACTGCAATACGCGAAGCACATTCACGAGTTAAAGCACCGTGACATTACAACATTTAATGTCGACCTTAATCAGCTCGGTGTCGGCGGCGACCTGCCCGGAGACGCGAGAGTGCGCGAGCCGTACATAATGCACTGCAACAAAGAGTACAGCTACTCTTTCAAGATAGTGCCGATAAAATAAAACTCAATACATATAAAAAGGAACGGAAAGAAATTCTTTCCGTTCCTTTAATTTTTACCGCTTTTTTATTATTTTACAACCGCTACCGTTTCAACCTCGACAAGCACATCTTTGGGAAGCTGTTTTGCCGCTACGCACGAGCGGGCGGGTTTTGAGGTGAAATAGCTGCCGTAAATTTCGTTAAACGCCGCGAAATCCTCCATATTTTTAAGAAAGCAAACCGTTTTTACAACATTTTCCATATCGCTGCCGGCGGCTTCAAGAAGATTTTTAATATTCTCGCAGACCTGCTTTGTCTGACCCTCGATTGTGTCCGACTCAACGGCTCCGCTTGCGGGGTTTATTGCTATCTGTCCCGAAGTGAAAACCAGTCCGCCGGCGATTTTCGCCTGTGAATAAGGGCCGATTGCGTCAGGCGCGTTCTTTGTGTAAACTGTTTCTATCATATTTATTGCTCCTTTCGGCTTAAACCAATTTATATCCGTTTTTAATAAGCTCGTTCTTGATAAGCTCAATATGCTCGAAGTTTCTTGTTTCAAGGACTATACGCAGATAACAGCCGTTGATGTCGGAGCCTTCGGAGGCTCTTTCGTGGTGGATTGAAATTACATTTCCGCCGAGGTCTGCAATTATATTTGAAACGCCTTTAAGCTGACCGGGCTTGTCAATAAGCTCAACCGTGAGCGAATAGGTGCGGCCGGATTTGAGAAGTCCTCTCTTGATTACCCTTGAAAGTATAGTAACATCAATATTGCCGCCCGAAACAAGGCACACAACCTTTTTGCCCTTTACGGGGATTTTGTTGAACATAACAGCCGCCACCGAAACAGCGCCCGCGCCCTCGGCTATCAGCTTCTGCTGCTCGATAAGCGCTAAAATAGCCGCCGCGATTTCATCCTCGGAAACGGTTACCATATCGTCAACATATTTTTTGCAGTACTCAAAGGTATTCACGCCCGGCTCTTTTACGGCTATGCCGTCGGCAATAGTTGAAACGGAGTCAAGGCACTCGATTTTGCCGTCCCTTACGGAATTGACCATACTCGGAGCGCCCATAGCCTGAACGCCGTAAACTTTTATATTGGGGTTAAGGGCTTTTATCGCAAACGAAACGCCTGAGATAAGTCCGCCGCCGCCTACGGGTACTACAACCGCGTCGGCGTCCTTTAACTGGTCCAGAATTTCAAGCCCTATGGTGCCCTGTCCGGCGATAACATCTTCATCGTCAAAGGGGTGAACAAAGGTATAGCCTTTTTCGTCCTTTAATTCCAGCGCCTTATTGTAAGCGTCGTCGTAAACGCCCTCAACCAGACATATATCGGCTCCGAAATGCTTTGTCGCCTCAACCTTTGAGATAGGCGCGCCGTCAGGCAGGCAGATTAACGATTTAATTCCGTTTTTAGTAGCCGCGAGAGCCACTCCCTGAGCGTGGTTGCCCGCCGAGCAGGCAATTACTCCCCTTTGCTTTTCCTCTTCGGAAAGCTGAGAAATCTTATACGCCGCGCCTCTCACCTTAAAGGAGCCGGTCACCTGAAGATTTTCGGTTTTAAGGTAAACCTCGCACTCCGGATTTATGTTGGGAGCGTAAATCATATCGGTTTTACGGATAATATCCTTTAAAATAAACGAGGCGTGATAGATTTTATCAAGCGTTACCATATTCATTCTTCTTTCGTTCTTTTGATATCCTTTTTATTTTAGCACAACGGGCCGCCCATTTGCAATAACAATTTAACTGCACTCTTTACAAAAAACAAACCGCAGTTTCCCGCGGTTTTGTTGCGACTTTTACATTTATCCGCCGCCGTTATTCTATTACTATGCCTTTTTCACGTCGGCTTTGTTCAAGCTCCTTTAAAATTCTCTCTTTTTCCCTGCCCGAAATTTTGTAAAAGAACATAGGCACGGCGCAAAGAAGAAGGCTCACTCCCGGCACAACCGACACCAGCGAAAACATAGCGAAACGCTGACCGGCAGCAAGGTCGGTAGCCGCCATAACGGCGGTTGAGCTTAACATTTTGTCGGGTTCAAGACCTATGAACATATACATTAAAACAATTCCGGAAGTGGCGAGCGCGTTGCCGAGCTTGTTGACAAATCCCTGACATGCCGAGCCGAGACCGTTGTCGCGGAATCCCGTTTTAAGCTCCATATAATCAAGGCAGTCGCCTATCATAGCGTAAGAAATGACATTGAGCACGCCCAGCGGAATACATGAAATCAAAATAAAGGGTATGCAGATATAAAGATTCATTGTAAACCAGCCGATTAAAGTTGTGAAAACGCTGGCGGCAAAGCCTAAAAGACAGGTTACGATTACAATTTTCTTATAGTCAAACTTTTTCATTAAAAGGGGCATAAAGAGCATTGCGCCGAACATTCCCACAATGGCGCAGACCTGAAAAATTGTTTTGACGGTTGAAACGCTGGCGTCAATAGCCGCCACGCGCTCGCTCTCGCTTAAATTTTCAAGCGAGGGCCCTATATAAAAGGCGTAGCGCGCCACATGAACGGCGGCCGCCTGCACCATATAGCGCCCGCTTGAAAGCACGCCCATTAAAATTACAAGCATAAGCGGACGGCATCTGAATATTCTTGAAAGCTGCGAGGGCTCGCCGGGCTGCGGCTTTCTGTCGGGCAGGACTACGCGCTCCTTTACCCTGAAATAAGAACGCAGATACAGCGCCATTCCTATCACAACGGTTATTACCGCCATTATAAGGTATTTGATTTTATTGTATTCAAGCCCGTCGGAACTGCCGAGAATTGACGGCAGGGTAAGCCCGATAACAAGGAAAAGCACCTCGGGTACTGCCGAGCCGACTCCGTTGAAGGTTCTGCCCAGAGAGATTACCGAGCCGCGCTCAGCCGCGTCGGGCGTTAAAACATTTGGCAGGCTCCAGAAGGGAACATCCGCCATTGTGTATATCATACCCCACGCCACATAAACGACCGCGGCATAGACCATAAGGTATTTTTTGTCAAGGTCGGGGGCGTAATACATAAGCACCGTCAGCACTGCAATCGGCACGGCGGCATAGAGAATATAGGGCTTCATTTTGCCTTTTTTTGTGGTATGCCTGTCAACAATCATACCCATAAGCGGGTCGTTTATCGCGTCCCACACCCTCGCCAGCAGCATTAAAAGCAGCACGAACATGGGCGCTAACTGAAGCACATTCAGATAAAAATCGCTGATGTAGCTTGACATCATGGCGTAAATCATGCCCTGCCCCATTGCCGCTACGCAAAAGGCGTACATTTCTTTTTTAGGTATATATTTTTTTGCAGTTTGATTTACTTTCTCTTTTTTACCCATAATTCACCCTCTAATTGAAAAGCAAGGTGCTCGCGAACGCGAACTGCGCGAAATAGTAAAGGATATGGTTTATTACCACATTCACCTTGGTGTTTCCGCCCTCTTTAAAGTAAATAAACGAAAGCACGCCGTCGGACAGCAGAAACGCCGCCGCTCCTACCGAAAGGAGTATATATTTTGTACTGAATCCGGTTACAGCCATACCTATTACGGCGGTTACAAGGCTGCCGGAAACCAAAAACGAATAAACCGCCGCGGCTTTTCTGTATTTTCCGTAATTCATTTTAAGCGCTTTTTCCGTAAGCAAAACCGCCGCGGCGCACACGGCGCATATTGCCGCCGCTAAAACCGGATACCACGCTTTGAATTTGCCGTAATCGGAAAACATTGCCGGTATAAAAAAACAATGACCTACCATAAAGCAGATAAAGCCTGCCGTGGTATAAACATATTCGTGCTGTTTATAGACATATTTCAAGTCAAGCCAAATATCGCCCAAAAGGCTGAAAATAAAGCCAAGAAGCATTAAAATTCCGTAATTGAAATCGTCGTGATTATATGAAAACGCGGCGCACGCTGTACCGATAAAGCAGGCGGAAGCGCACGCCTTTGTAAACATTGCGGGCAGACCGCCCTTATAAACCCTTATTACCAAAAAAACAATCGTTGTGACTACGCCCAACACTATTATAGCAGGCAGCATATTTTTCCCCTTTCTTTTCCCTATAAAAAAATTATACTGTTAATCGCGTTTATTTTCAATTAACAGTATAACCAAAAACTAATTCTGTTTTTTGACAATTCCGTATTCGTCATCAAGCCTGAAATAAGGACAGTTATAATTTGACGACGAAAAAAAGCGAAACAGCTCGTCTTCGTCAAGATTTATGTCGCAGCAGTATTCGCACAAATCCTCGTCATAAAAATAGTTTGAGCACATACTGCACATGCTTTTCGCCATTTTTTTCACTCCTTATGATATTTTCCTTTTTTCAGTTTACCACAAATTTGTATAAAAGCGCAACACGCCGCAGGGAAAACTAATAAAAACATTCATAGTTTTTAAATCAAAAGTTTAACTAAAATTAACATTCGGGTGTTAAAAAGTCTATTATACTGGATATATTCGGAGGATTATATGAGAAATACTGAAATTGATATGACGCCGCAGGTTCACCCGTATCCCGAAACCACAATGTTCGGAGCGATAAGGGATTCGGCAAAGCGCACTCCCGGCGCCGTGGCTTACGACTTTCTTGACAAAAAGACTTCTTATTCGGAATTTATTGAAAAAATTGAGGCGGCGGCAAAAGGTTTTGTAAACATTGGAATAGGCAAAGACGATGTTGTTACTATCTGTATGCCGAACACGCCGCAGGCGGTGATATGCCTTTACGCGCTTAACAGAATCGGCGCGGTGGCGAATATGATTCACCCTCTTTCGGCAAAAAAGAACATCACCTTTTACCTTAACTACGCCAACAGCAAGATTATTCTTACGCTGGATTCTTTTTATACGAAAGTCCGTTCAGCCGCTGACGAAGCGGACAATTCCGTAAAAGTTATAGTTGCGAGAATACAGGAGGAGCTGCCCGCGGTCAAAGCGGCGGCTTACACGGTTTTTAAAGCGAGGGAATTCTTGAAATATCCCGACCGCGAGGGCGACATAACATGGGCTTCGCTTGTGAAAAACGGCAAGGAAGCCGTACTGCCCGAAGAGCGCTATGACCCTTATAAGACCTCGGTTATACTTTACAGCGGCGGCACCAGCGGAGAGCCTAAGGGAATTTGCCTTTCCGACCGCAATTTCAACACGCTCGGAATGCAGATTGCCGAAATCGCGGGCTGCAACCTGAACGAAAAATGCAAATTCTTGTCGGTTATGCCTATTTTCCACGGTTTCGGACTGGGAATAGGTATTCACACCGTGCTTGAAAACAGCGCGAGATGTATTCTTATTCCGCAGTTCACGAAAGAAAGCTACGCCAAAACCGTGCTTAAAAAGAAGCCTAATTTTATCGCGGGTGTTCCCACCCTTTATGAAGCGTTGCTGGGCGTTGATGTTTTTGAGGGCGCCGACCTCTCCTTCCTGATCGGCGTATTCAGCGGCGGCGACTCGCTAAGTCCCGAGCTTAAAAAGAGAGCCGACCGTTTCTTTAAGGAACACAACGCCCAAATTCAAATAAGAGAGGGCTACGGGCTTACCGAATGCGTTACGGCAAGCTGCGTTACTCCCGTTGACCGCGCGAAAGAAGGCAGCATAGGTCTGCCGCTGAGGGATATGCGCTACAAGATTGTTGAGCCGGGCACCTTTAACGAGCTGAACGCCGGTGAAGACGGAGAAATAATTCTGACCGGCCCTACCCTTATGCTCGGTTATCTTGACCGCGAGGAGGAAAACGAAAAAACTTTAAGAACCGATAAAGACGGCATAAAATGGCTGTTTACCGGCGATATGGGTTATATGGACGAAGAGGGCTTTGTATATTTCAGACAGAGAATCAAGAGAATGATTGTTTCAAGCGGATACAATGTTTATCCCTCTCAGATTGAAAAGGTGCTTGATAAGCACCCCGATATAAGCTGTTCCTGCGCTATCGGCGTAAAAGACCCCTACAAGATGAAGCGCGTGCGCGCCTACATCGTTTTAAATGCCGGAATTGAGCCGGACGATGAAGAAAAGGCGAAGATACTCGCCTACTGCCGAGAATACCTTGACCACCACTCGGTGCCCAAGGAGATAGTATTCAAAAAGGAGCTGCCCAAAACCCTTGTGGGCAAGGTGGCGTATCATGTTCTTGAAGAAGAAGCGGAGAAAGAAATTCAGAATGCAGTATGATGTAAAAAAAGGACTTACTAAAAACCGTATAGCTCTTACCGTTTTAAGGCACCTTTTCGGCAGGCTTCTGCTCAAATACCGCAGCATAACCACCGAATACTACAAGCCGAAAAACACGCCGTATATTATCGTTTCAAATCACTGTGATATTTTTGATTCGGGAATTGAAATGATTGCCCTTAAACAGTATGTGCGTTTTGTGGCAAGCGACCATTTGCTTCAAATTCCAATAGTGGGCAAGGCCCTGACCTCGCTCGGCGGAGTTATAGTAAAACACCGCGAAAGGCCCTCCTCAGAGCTTACCGGCGAAATTATAGCCAATATCAAAGCGGGAATCCCCGTAGGTCTTCACGCCGAGGGCGGCACAACCTTTAACGGAGAGACGGGGTTTATCTCGGAGCACACCGGACAGCTTGTTAAGGATTCCGGCGCGGCTCTTATTACTTACAGATTCACCGGCGGTTATCTTAAAGCGCCCAGATGGTCAAAGAATCCGCGCAAGGGTCCTATTTTCGGAAAATTCGTGAACGAGTATTCCGCTGAGGAGCTAAGCGAGCTTACCGCGGAGGAAATTACCGAAATAATACGCCGCGATACTTATGTAAACGCCTTTGAGGAACAGAAAAAGAGCCATCACGAATATAAGGGCAAGGACTTGGCAGAATATGTTGAGAGAGTTCTTTTTGTATGTCCGCACTGCAAAAAAACAGGCGCGCTTCACTCAAAGGGCGACCGTCTTACATGCGAATGCGGCTACGAGGTAGCTTTCGGAACCGACGGCTTTTTCCACAAGGTAAACAAGGATTTGATTTTTGACAATATCCTTGACTGGGACAAATGGCAGCGTGAATTCTGGAAAGAAAAAATGCTCGGCAAAAAGGACGGCGGTTTGATTTTCAAGGAAAGTCCGCAGCTTTTATACACCGTTGATTCGGGAATACGCACTCTTGTTTCGGAAAACGCCGAGTTAAGTCTTTTCGGTGACCGCTTTGAAATTACCTGTCCCGAAACGCAGAAAATTGTTATTCCCTTTGCTGACGCTGAAAAGGTACAGACGGCAATGAAAGACTATCTGGCGATTATCAGCGCCGAGGGTTATTACGATATAGGCTCCGCCTATCCCCGCTCGTCGGCAAAGTATGTAGCCGCGTGGCGCTACCTTACCGGCAGGGAATACATTTAAACGGCAGTCAAAATATTTGCAAAAAATTATTGACAAATTCCGGTTACTATATTATAATAATCAAGCCGTCAAATTGACGGCGTATGGCGGCATAGCTTAGTTGGCTAGAGCGTCCGGTTCATACCCGGAAGGTCACAGGTTCAAGTCCCGTTGCCGCTACCA